>CBDAFS010000031.1:0-189261 GCA_965195285.1 uncultured Aminicenantes bacterium
GGCATCAGCCGGTACCTTGTAGGCCTTTCCCATGATTAATACCGTTAGCATTTCTTTGGGAGCTGATTTGTCCTTTTTTGGTTTTTCACTTTTTTTCTTTGCCCCTTTATTTGTTGGCATGGTTCATGTCTCCTTTTAATATTCTTGAGGTAAGTCTTTCAGCTCTGCCCAGGAATAAACCGGGCCGTCTTTACAAACATAGTGATGGCCAATATTGCATCTTCCGCATTTACCGATTCCACATTTCATCTTGTTCTCCACCGTGGTATAAATCTGCCGGTCATCAAATCCCAGGTCCTGAAGGGCCTTGATCACAAATTTGATCATGATCGGGGGACCGCAGGTGATAGAAATGGCATTTTCCGGGGACGGTGATTTTTCAATGACATTGGCCGGTACAAACCCGACATATTCTTTCCAATCTGGTTCTTCAACATCTATGGAAAGGCGGACCGTCATCTTTGATTTCAGTTTTTCCAGTTCCTCTTTAAAAACCAGGTCTGCCGAGGTTCTGGAACCGTAATAAAGGGTCAGGTTTCCAAATTCCTCCTTTTTCTCCAGGGCCGTCTGCAGAACCGACCAAATAGGAGCCAGGCCGATTCCGCCTCCGATGAATATCAGGTTTTTGCCTTTCCAATCATCGATGGGGAATCCATTTCCGTAGGGACCCCTGATTCCAATGATGTCTCCGGGATTCATTTCATGCAGGGCGGTGGTAACCCGTCCGGTTTTCAAAATACTGAATTGAAGGTAATCTTTGATCAGGGGGGTTGAGGAGATGGAGATCATGGCCTCACCTTTTCCAAAAACAGAGAGCATGGCGCATTGGCCGCATCGGTGAGAAAAACCATTGGGGTTGACAAAATTGGTCCTGAAGGTCTTGATCGATCGTGAACCTTTCACTTCCTCTTTGATATCGATTATTCTGGCCAGTTCCGGAATATAGTCATTGGATTTCATCTTGTCTCCACCTTATTGAGAATTTCAATGATATCGATCCCTACCGGGCACTGGGAAACGCATCTTCCGCATCCGGTGCATTGATAGGTCTGATAGAGTTTCACAAAATATTGAAATTTGTGCAGGATTCTCTGCCGTAGTCGGGATGCCCGATCCGGTCTGGGATTGTGTCCCGAGGAATGCATGGTAAAATCAGGAAACTGGCAGTTATCCCAGGTCCTAACCCGTTCTCCTTCGATGGGAAAGTTTGATTTAATCTCATCATTGATATCAAAACAGTGACAAGTGGGGCACAGATAAGTGCAAATACCACAGCGGATACAGCTCAAAGATTCTTCATTCCAGAAATCGGAATCAAACATGGTTTCCAGTTTTGAGGGGATATTTTTTATATTGGGAATTTTCCGGGATATTTCTTTTTCAGCCCTGGATTTTAATTGCTTTTTTTCAATTTTATCCGCTTCCTTTGGGTTTTTAAACAGGTCCTCTGCCTGACGGATCAGTTGTTCTCCTTTTTTAGAGATTGATTCCACAAAATAAGTGTCATCCATTTCGGTAAGCATGATATCCAGCCCCTCCCGGGAAAACGGCGAACCGTTCACGGATGTACAAAAACAGTTTTCCGATGGGGGATGGTTGCAGCTCAAGCCGACCAGAATGGTGGCGTTTCGGCGTTTCCAGTAGTAGGGATCCTTCATATCCCCGCCAAAAACCTTGTCCATCAAGGTGAGGGCTCTGGCATCGCAGGGTCTGACCCCGAAAATGACCGCTGGTTTTTCCTCGGGAAGATTCTCCTGAAGGTCATAGCCTGATTGCTCACCGGATCGGAACCGGAAAAACACTTCCCTCTGGGGAAAGATGAATTTCTTGGGGGAAAGAATGGTATTTTTATAGTCGAGTTTTATACGGGAAGGATTGCTGAGGATTTGAAAATCCCAGTGATTTTCATTTTGTACCGGGGCAATGATCTGATAATTCTTCAGCTTGGTTACCCAATCCGGGAGGGTCTTTTTTTGCAGTATCTTTTCCATTTTATCACCTAATAAAATCTTCTGGATCTTCATCCCGGTAACTGGAAACCAGAGAGGGTTGTTCCGGATCAAAACCCGCCTCGTAGTCGAAAAGTTCTTTGGCCTCTTTTTCCAGTTTTTTATTGATCAGTCTGAGGGGGATTTCGACCGGACAAACCCGCTCGCACTCACCGCAATCAATACAGCGTCCGGCCAGATGCATGGCCCGAACCAAGTGGTAGACAAAATTTTCCGAGGTAACGGGTGATTTTTCAATCCACTTGATTTTCTGGGCTTTTTCTTGGGCCGGGGTGTCGGCATTAACGGCAAAATGAATGGTATCCACCACACATTCCTCGCAATAACACATGGGACAGACCGATCGGCATGCATAACAGCGGATACATTTGTCAAGTTGAGTTTTCCAGAAAGTCCATTTTTCATCCTCGGACAATGATTCCATTTTGTCCAGAGAAGCAAAGGGGGCCTGGATATTTTTCTTGATTTCCTCGCCAAAAGAAGTATCTTTGATAACCGGAAAATTGGCCTGGCATTCCAGGCATCTGTCAGCCAGTATGTCCTGATCCGGGATTTTTACTTTTCCTCTGTCAGTATCCACAATGATTTTTCCGTCAGTTCCGAAAGCCAGGTTCTTGATTTTTTTTCCGGATACTTTTTTTAACAGTTTTTTCTGGTCGATGACCCCGCTGTTCTCACAGGAGACTCCCAGTACATATACGTCCTCCCGTTTCAAATATTCCTCCTGAAGCAGTACCACCAGGGCCCGGCTGTCACATCCTTTCAGGATGATACCCGTTTTTTTCTTGTCCGGGACAGAGGTATTCTGGTTTTTTCTCTTTTCATCAACCAGGAACCGGGCCAGATTGTAAACACAGGTGGGATCCCATACCAATCGGTCAATCTCTTCGGTTTTGGTGATGAATACGGGAACAGACATCATGCCATTGGGATTCCGGCCATAACCGATAATGGTTTTTACGGTTCCGTCATTCAGGAGTCGCCGGGCTTCCATTTTGAGGTCTTCGAGGTTTACCATATTCAATTTCTCCTCAACTTGTTTTGCGGGCCCAGAGTTTTGAGTTGTTCCACAAAATCCTCGATGACCTGGGTATATTTTTTGCCCTCGGCAGCTGAAACCCATGACATTTGAAACCGCTTGGGTTCCAGGCCCATATAGGCTAACAGCTTCCTGGCCAGGGCGATCTTCCGGCGGGCATAATAATTGCCCTTAATATAGTGACAGTCTCCCGGGTGACATCCTGAAATCAATACACCGTCAGCTCCCTGGTTGAAAGCTGAGAAAATATAGAGGGGAGAAACACTCCCTGAACACATCACGGTAATGGGTACCACATTGGGCGGGTACTTCATGCGGGATACACCGGCCAGATCACTGCCGGCTGATGAACACCATTTGCACAGAAAGGCGACAATTTTAGGTTCGAATTCTTCTGCCATATTCAGCCTCCGATGGATGCTTTTATCATTTCGTGAATTTGCAAAGGAGTCAGGTTTTTGATCTCGACAGCGGCTCGCAAACAGGTGGCCACACAGGTTCCGCATCCTTCACATAGCACTTCGTTTACCTGCGCTTTAAAGTCTTCCAATGACAGGGCATCGTAGGGACATACATCCACACACATTCCGCAGCCGGTACATAGGCTTTTGTTTATGGTGGCCACAGTGGGTGAATGGTAGAGCCTCTCCTGGGATAAGATGGTGATGGCCTTGGCCGAAGCACCGCTGGCCTGGGCAACCGCTTCGGGAATATCCTTGGGTGCCTGAGCCGCACCGGCGAAAAACATTCCTGAAGTCACACTCTCGAGCGGCCTTAATTTCGGGTGGGCCTCTGAGAGAAAACCATCCTGGTTTAACGCCACCTTCAATTTTTTGGCCAGTTCTTCGATACCTTTTGAGGGTTTGGTAGCCATGGCCAGAACCACCATGTCGGCATCGATTTCAACCTGCTTGTTGATCAATGTATCAACTCCCCAGACCTTTATTTTGTTGTTTTCTTCAAATATTTTCGAGACTTTTCCCCGAAGATAGAGTACTTCATCTTCCTCTATGGCCCGCTGAACAAATTCCTCGTAATCCTTTCCCCCCGAGCGGATATCTATATAAAAGACATAGGCCTGTCCATCCGGAACATTGTGTTTATAGAGCATGGCATGTTTGGCGGTATACATACAGCATATCTTGGAACAATAGGCGCAGTGCAGTTCCGGATCCCGCGATCCCACACACTGAATGAAAACCACTTCCTTGGGAACTTTATGGTCCGAGGGTCTGAGAATTTTACCACCGGTGGGACCGGAAGCCGACAGCAGGCGTTCGAATTGAAGCCCATCCACGACATCCGGGTATTTTCCATAACCGTATTCGGCCATCTGTTCTTTGTCATACAGATCATATCCGGTGGCGGTGATGATGGTTCCAACTTCCGCCTCGATGATCTCCGGCTGCATATCGTAATTGATGGCATTGGGTTCACAAACATCGGCGCATTTTCCGCAGGCAATTGGCACCAAACCCGGGCAGTTCTGAATATCCAGGGTATATGTGGCTGGAATGGCCTGGGGAAAGGGAATGTAAATAGCCCGTCTCCCGGTTAATCCCAGATCAAACTCATTGGGAACCACAATCGGGCAAACCGTGGTGCATTCATCACACAGGGTGCATTTTTCAGGGTCTACATAGGTGGGCTTTTTTAGGATTTTGACTTTAAAATTGCCCACATAACCGTTTACCTCCTGAACTTCGCTGTAAGTCAGAAGCTTTATGTTCTTATGTTTGGAGACTTCCACCATTTTGGGTGTCAGGATACACTGGGAGCAATCCAGGGTGGGGAATGTTTCCGACAACTGAATCATATGACCTCCGATGGAGGGAGATCTTTCCACCAGAATCACTTCAAAGCCGCTGTTGGCCAGATCCAGGGCAGACTGAATCCCGGCAATGCCCCCCCCGATGACTAATGCCCGCCTGGTAACCGGAATACTGACCGGTTCCAGGGGTTCGTTTCTCAGAATCCGCTCGACCGTGCTTTTAGTGATCTTGATGGCTTTTTCGGTGGCTTTCTCGGTATCGGAATGAACCCAGGAGCACTGTTCCCGGATATTGCCGATTTCGCACATGAAGGGATTGATACCGGCTGACTTGCAGGCGTTTCTAAAGGTGGTCTCGTGCAGGGTGGGAGAACAGCAGGAAATGACTACCCGGTCCAGCTGTTTTTCCTTTACCGCATCGATTATTCTATTCTGACCCGGGTCCGAGCACATATAGATATAGTCTTCGGAGTGTTCGACTCCTGGATATTTGGCTAATTCCTCGGCAACTTTTTTAACATCCACTGTTCCGGCAATATTGATTCCACAGTGGCAAATAAAGACTCCGGTTTTTTTCATTTTTTTCCTTTCTTTTCTTCCTTTTGTATCTCTTCTCCGTATTCATAGCCCTTGTTGAAGGCTTTGATGTTGAGATCCAGAAACCGTTCCGGTACTAGTCCGGGCAGGGCTTTTTTCATGGCCTCGGCCGATACGATTTTGGTTGTGGCGGTGAAGAATCCCAGCATCACCAGGTTGGCAATGATCCGGTTACCGAGCTGCTCGGCAAACCGGGTGGAGGGGATTGAATAGATTTTGATACCCGGATGCTGGTTTTTTAACTTGACCAGATCCTTGTCGACAATAAGAATCCCGTTTTTGCCCAGGTCCGGGCAATATTTTTCATAGGCTTCCTGGGATATGGCCACCAGGATCTGGGGGGAAATCAGGTAGGGATACAGGACCCGGTCTTCGGATACCACCAGCTGGGAGCTGCAGGCGCTGCCTCGCGCTTCGGGTCCGAAACTCTGGGTCATGGTGGCGTGTTTATTATCGAACAGCGACAGGGCTTTTCCTGTAATCAAACCGCAGCGGATTACTCCCTGTCCGCCCAAACCGGAAAATCGGATATCAGTCATTGCACAACCTCCCGTAGAGTTGGTAATCATCGCCCAGAACCTTTCCCAGATGGGCATTCATGGCATCCAGAAAAGTGAGTTTTTCCTTTTCCACAAACTTTCCCACTATCAGTTCTCCCTGATAAGTAATATTCAGGTTTTTGGTGTCCGCATTGTGTTTGATCTCGGATTTATCATAGTAATATTTCATTAGATTCAGACCGTCTCCCAGCCGGTTTCTCCGGGCGTACAGGGTCACGCAGGGGGTGATGACCTCAATGAATGAAAAGCCCTTTCTTCCCAGGGCTTCCTGCATGGACTGGGTGACCCGTCTCATGTGAAGCGCGGTCCAGCGGGCCACATAGGTGGCACCACTGGCTTCGGCCAGGTAAGGGAGGCTAAAAGAGCCCTCAAAATTTCCGTAAGGGGCGGTTGAGGCATTGGCGGTTTCCGGAGTGGTGGCTGCCACCTGACCTCCGGTCATGGCATAATTGAAATTATTCACGCAAATCACCACCAGATCCATGTTTCGTCTGGCCGCATGGATGAAATGATTGCCTCCGATTCCGACCAGGTCACCGTCCCCGCTGAATACCACTACTTTCATATCCGGATTGGCCAGTTTTAATCCGGTGGCATAGGGAATGGCCCGGCCGTGGGTGGTATGAAAAGAGTCCAGTTTGATATAACCGGCCACCCGGCCCGTACAGCCGATACCCGATACGACGGCAACCTTGTCAAGATCGATTTTGCTTTTTTTCAATGCTTCGGTGAATGAAGTAACCACGGTTCCGATCCCGCATCCCGGACACCAGATGTGGGGGATCCGGTCCATTCTGAGCAAATCTTCAATCGGATTTTTTTCTTCCGGGCGGTCTTCATTTTTCATTTTGCAGCCTCCTGTATGGTCTTAAAGATATCATCCGGATCGTGAACCCATCCGCCGCAGTGGGGTATCCCGATTACCCGGGTTTGGCCCTGGGCGCAACGCTCAACTTCGAGTACTATTTGGCCATAATTGATTTCCGGAACTACAAATGCCTTGATTTTTTTTGCCAGTTCTCTTATGCGCTTTTCAGGAAAGGGCCACACCGTTATCAATCTCAGGGTGCCCACTTTTAAACCGGCCTTTCGGGCCATCTGTACTGCCCGGATGGCGACTCGTGAGGTGATGCCATAAGAGATGACCACGATATCGGCATCTTCAATCTGATTTTCCTCTATTTTGATAATCTTGTCTGCATTTCCTCTGATCTTTTCAACCAGGTGGCGAACCACCACATCCTGGCATTCGGCATTGAGGACCGGATAACCGAGTTCATCCCGGGTCAATCCGGTGGTATGAAAGCGATACCCGTCTCCGGCTTTAACCAAAAAGGGGATACCATCCTTGTCCAGTTTATAGGGCTTGTATTCATCCTTGGGGCCCTTATACCACTTTCGCTCCACCAGTTCGATTTTATCGGCCGGTGGAATTACCACTTTTTCATGCATGTGGCCGACACATTCATCGGTCATGATAAAGACCGGAACCCGGTAGGTTTCGGACAGGTTAAAGGCCTCGATGGTCAGATCGAAGCATTCCTGAGGTGAATCGGGAGACAGGGCAATAATTTCGTAATCACCGTGGGATCCCCATCTCGCCTGCATCATGTCCTGCTGTCCGGTTAGGGTGGGAAGGCCGGTGGACGGTCCGCCCCTCTGAACATTGGCAATGACCAGCGGTATTTCCTGCATGCAGGCCAGTCCGATGTTTTCCATCATCAGGGAAAACCCGGGACCAGATGTTACGGTCATGACCTTTTGACCTCCCCAGACAGCTCCGATTAATGCCGCAATTGAGGCCAGTTCATCTTCCATCTGAATGAATACGCCGCCGACTTTGGGGATTCTTTCGGAAAACCGTTCCGCGGTTTCAGTGGAGGGAGTGATGGGATATCCGGCAAAAAAACGGCAGCCGGCAGCCAGGGCACCTTCGGCAAGGGCAAAATCTCCATCCAGATAGTGAGCGCCGGTTAAAACTCCCTTAGGGTCTGCTTTCAACTTTTTCACCTTTTTCCTCCTTTTTCTTGATTGTAACGAATATGGCAAATTCCGGGCAAATGGTTTCGCAGAGCTGGCAATAGCAGCACTCCTCTTCATTTTTTATATAGGGAGGGTGGTATCCCTTTGAATTAAATTCTTCAGAAAGTTCCAGCACATCTCTGGGGCAGTATTCCACACAGAAGCCACAACCTTTACATCGGTCCTTATTAATATGGATTTTACCTTTTGTTGGGTTGAGTTTACCGAAATAAATCATCTGCACCTCAAATTAATCCTTTTTCCTTTAAAATTGGTTTTGGATCTATGTAATGTAAGTCAAACCGTAATACATCTTCCGGGCTGCCGAAGGCAATTGCCATCAGCTGGGTGAAGTATAGAACCGGGATGTGTTTGAATTCCGGAAACTGTTGAACCGTTTCTTTCTGACGGTGATCCAGATTAAAGGCACACAGGGGACAGCTGACCACCACCACATCGGCTTGGTTTTTTTGAACTGACTGAAGAATCTGGAAAGTTCTTTCTGCAACCATCTCTGGTTTGTCAACGGTTTGATAGGACCCGCAACACTCGGTTTTATAGGGAAAGTCAACAGGAATCCCGCCGAGTAAACCGATGAGTTCTTCGATGATGGTGGGGTTTTCAACATCATCGATTCCGATTTCCTGAGGCCGAACCAGGTAACAACCGTAATAACTGGCAACCTTCAGGTCGGTCAGCGGTTTGACCACTTTACTCTTGATATTTTCAAACTTCACTTCATCTTTCAGTAATTCCAGCAGGTGAAGCACCTCGACATCACCCTCATATTTGATTTTCTCCCGGTACATAAACTGATTTAACTTGTCCAGGCTTTCCGAATCATTTTTCATGAATTCATTGGCCCGTTTTAAGGTGTTGAAACACATGGCGCAGAGGGTCATGACCTTGTCGGAGTTGGCTTCCTTTACCCGTATCAGATTTCTTATGGGTGCGAGATGGTGCATTAAATCATCGGTTGTCAGAGAAAATACAGTTCCACAGCAGTTCCACCGGGGCAATTCCTGGACTTCGACTCCCAGATGATTCAGGGCGAAAATAGCTGAACTTTCAAAGTTTTCTGCTTTATTCTTTAATGTACATCCCGGATAGTAAGTTAGTTTCATTTCAGATTCCTTACATTTCTTGAATTAAAAATGGATGGTTTTGAGTTCATGATTCGCTTTCTATGAGGTGAATTTTCTAAAACAAGCGATTAAGGCAATCGGCGGTACTTCCCTTTTTTTCTCTTCGGATAAATCCTTTAGCTCAACATGGTCTTTTCTCTTTCGCAACAGAATCTGTCTCACTGCTTCGATAACTTCAGCCACATTGATCCCTTTGGGGCAACGTGTATTGCAGGTCATACAGGAGGCGCATACCCAGATGGATTTTGATTTAAACAATTCGTTTTTTAATCCCAGCTGGGCCAGACGGATGATTTGATTGGGGAGAATATCCATCTGGGAAACAGCCGGGCAACCAGCCGAACATTTACCGCACTGGTAACAGGCCAGAAGATTCTGGCCGCTTAACTCCTCGACTTTAGCGACAAAATCGCTTTTGACTTTTTTTTTGGAGATATTGACTATCATTAGAATTCATTTTTTATGATAATTTATCCTAATATTTATTTGAAAGCTTTGTAAAAAAATGAGCCTGATGATTGATTTTCGTTTTTTATATTTAAAAAAATCCATCAAATACCCTGTCAATTTGGCAATTGAAAGGAGTTATGATAATACATATTACAGGTTTTGTCAAAGGAAAGTTAATGGAAAATTTTTTTTTATTGGTTTTTATCCATTTTACTTTTATTCTTTTTTTTTATAGATTTTGTTGGGATTTCGGTTTGGAAAACATGATACTTTTGGCTATAATTAGATGAATTCCCGAGAGTCTTTGCTGGTCGTATATTAATGGATTAATTGTGAGCAAGGCAAAAAATATTCAGGAGAAAAGATGAACACAACCGGCCCAAGAATATGCTTATTGATTGTTTTCCTGTTCATTCGTTTTGGATTGGCCGGGGAAGAGATGAAATTGGTGTTACCCATCAGGGTTATTGATAAGATCCTTGAAACTGAAAAGGTGAATCCTCAAGATTTCAAACTCTTTATAAACGGCTCTTCAAGAGAGATTATCGATGTGATAAAAAAGGTTCATAAAATTAAAGGTGGATCAAATCTGGGTCGAAATTTTGTGCTTTCTTTTTATATCAGCGAATATGACAACAAGATATTTGATCTGATTTCATATTTTGTCCACCATTTATTAAGCCCCAGAGACAGGTTGATCATTCTTTCCCCACTGAAGAGCTACCGTATAAAGGTCATTCCCAATAAAGTCAAATTGGTTATGGATATTGAAAATCGTCTAAAAACGGATTATGCATTTTTCAAAAAGAATGAGTTTGCCGCTGAGAAAAAATTGATAAATTCGATCAACAGACTCAAAACAGCCATGGCTGATCGATCCAGGAGTTCGGATTTCGAGGTACAGCGGTACAAGGCGATCAACATGTTTCTTTATGAATATCCCCATGAATTCCAAATATATCGTAATTTGTATTTGCTCCCTCGTGTCGGGAAGTATAACCAGATATTAAAAACCTTGAAAAACCAGGATGGTGAGATATGGTGGATTCATTTTCATCAGCGGCAGACCGGCAACCTGATTCCCATCACCAAAAATATGGTCAATCAGATCAATAACTATTTCAGGGAATATGTGTCCACCTTCAGCCGTTTGATTTCACATCTCGAAGATCTCCTGAATATATCGGAAGCATTTCCAACAGACCCCCTTCTGAAGGATATGGTTGACAACAATGTCTGTTATAACACGGTTTATTTTGGAGGTCTGAAGAACATGCAGCCTGAAACCCTCTCCCGGGGATCATCGGGTTTGATAACATTATTGGGAGATATCTCCAGAAGCTGCGGAGGCAGGTCCATAATTAATATAAATCCAGATGATGGGCTGAAGGTAATTGAGAACCACCCGAATACCTACTATGAATTGACATATAACTTCAACGGTCTGGTCGAACCCAAAACAATTAAGATTCACTGGGAAAACAAAAAAAACTTGGTCTATAAAACCCATTTTGATATTGAAGAAATCGAACAATTGATTCAGTATCACCAACATGAAAAAATTAAAATTGAAGGTTTTTCAATAAAGGGCAGGAAAATCAGGTTTTGTATAAAAAATTTTGAAAGGGAAGCAAAGACCAAGGTGGGTATAATTAAGGTTGGTATTGATCTTCAGCATCAAAGTGGAATAAAGGTTTATGAAAACACAAAGACGTTGCGAGCCTTAAAAGAAAAGATCTCTCTTTCCCTTAATTTACCGGATGAATATGAGGGTAATTTGAATCTCAAAATAACAGTCACGGATCTGATTGCCAACCGGCAGGCGGATTTTGAGTATCAGATCCTTCTATAAAAACAGGAATTGTTTTTCTATTTTTATTCGGAGTCAATGGGATAGGCTAAATCAGCCAAAACCAGGGACATTGAATGCGGACTCTAACATTTTACTGGATCGTTTGTCTTCAGGATTAAGATCCAGGGCCTTTCGAAACATTTTGATGGATTTTGAAAATCGACCCGTCTTAAAATAAGCAACTCCCAGGTGATAGAGAACGGCCTCATCTTCGGCATTCATTTCAAGGACTTTTTCAAAGTGGGGAATGGCTTTGTCATATTTTTCGATGGAATTGTATATGGTTCCCAGATGGTAGTTGGCCACAATCGAGGTGTGGTGTTTTTTCAACAGTTTTTTAAATGAAGCAATGGACTGGTGACTGTCCCCTTTGTGGTAACTGGCCAGTCCCAGCCAGTAATGGGCCATGTTGAAATCCGGGTCCAGTTCTATGCATTTTTTCAGACAGTCACTGGCTTTCTTAAACTGAATTTGATGGTAGTAGCATACACCCAGATTGTAATAGGCATCGGGAAAGTCGGGTTTCAGCTCTATGGCCCGGGCCAGATTCTCGATGGACCCTTTTATATTGCCGATCTTGAACATCAGTTTACCGGTGATCCGGTATATATGGGGATTGGATTGATTCATATCCATGTATTTGTGGCATGCCTTGATGGCTGCCATGATTTTTCCTTGAGAATTTAATTCATTGATGAGTTCTTCCAACTGGGACAGTACGGGATCTTTCTTCGAATTTTTTTTCTCCATTTTTTTTCCTCGGGTGTTGGTTATTAACTAACATAGAGTGTGGTCAAAGTCAAATAACACTTTACAAATGACTGTTTTTTTTTTAAAATCTGAAATGATCTGTGACAGAAATCTATATATCATTCTGTCTCGCATCAAATCCATTCAGATGAACACGGGACATCATGAAATCCAATAACCATCAAAAAAAATCCATTGCTGAAATTCCGACCCAGCTGAGCCGCGACCTCAGTCTGTTTCAGGTCACCATGATTGGAGTCGGTGCCATGATTGGAGCAGGTATTTTTGTGCTGACCGGGATTGCTGCCGGATATGCCGGACCGGCACTGATTCTGGTCTTTGCCCTGAATGGATTGGTTACTCTTTTGACTGCCTTATCCTATGCCGAGCTGGGTTCTTCCTTTCCCGAGGCCGGGGGGGGGTACCTGTGGGTGAAAGAGGGGCTGGGCGGATTGAACGGTTTTCAGGCCGGCTGGATGAGCTGGTTTGCCCATGCCATGGCCTGCAGTCTCTATATCCTGGGATTCGGTTACTATTTCTGGGAGGCGCTGCGATTTCTTCAGGTGGATACCCTGATAACCCCTGTGCTGGCTGCGGTTTTACCGGGAATGGAAAACCATTTTCTGATCGTACAGAAAATTCTGGCGGTTCTGGTGGCGTTGTTCTTTGGCTATATAAATTTCAGGGGAGCCTCGGAAACCGGAAAATGGGGAAGCCTGGTAACCATTCTCAAGGTGGTGATACTGGCCGGTTTTGCCCTGTCCGGTCTGCTGGTTATTTTAAGGAATCCGGACTGGATGGCCAAGTTCGAACCCTTTATGGGCAAGGGAGTTGTGGGAGTATTGGGGGCCATGGGGTTGACCTACATTGCTTTTGAGGGATATGAAATCATTGTCCAGAGCGGGGAGGAGATCAAGAATCCCAGTAAAAACATACCCAGGGCCATTTTTATTTCCCTGCTGATCGTGGTACCCGTCTATATTTTTGTGGGCTTCATTGCCCTGGGGGCGGTGGAGATACCTGAGGCGGTCCGGCAGGCCCATCCTGAAATCATTAAAATCTGGGATTACCTGGCCTTTGCCAAAGAAGGGGCCATGGTTGAGGCAGCCAAGCAGTTCATGCCCCTGGGATACCTGATGATGATACTGGGTGGATTGTTTGCCACCATGTCCGCCCTGAATGCCACCATCTATTCATCCTCCCGGGTTTCCTTTGCCATGGGCCGCGACAAAAACCTTCCCGATATCTTCGGTAAAATCCACCGGTTGAAGAGAACCCCCCATATGGCGGTTTTCCTGTCGGTTATTTTGATTGTGCTGATGGCCCTGATCCTGCCCATCGAAGATGTGGCCGCAGCAGCGGATATCATGTTTATTTTACTGTTTGTCCAGGTGAACTGGACACTGATCGTTCTGCGGAAAAAGAAGTCCAAAATGAAGCGATATTTCCGGGTACCGCTGGTACCCCTGGTTCCCATCATTGCCATTGTGCTGCAGTTGATTTTGGGGTATTTCCTGTTTCACCTGAGCCCGGTGGCCTGGATTACGGCCATTGTCTGGCTGGTGATGGGCGTGTTGATCTATTACCTGTATTCCAGCGGCCGGGAAAAGGAGCGGGCCGAAGCCCAGGTTGTTTACGAGGAAAAGCTTCCGGTCAAAACCGGTTACCGTATCCTGGTTCCATTGGCTCACCCGGATCATGTGGATGATTTGATCCAGATGGCGGCCTCCATTGCCAAATACCGGAACGGCGAAATCCTGGCCCTGGGAATTGTCCAGGTTCCGGAACAACTACCCGTGGCCGAAGGCCGACGTTTTATCGATGAATCCAAAGTGATGATGGAAAAGGCGGTAAAATCAGGCAAGCGTTACGGTGTGGTGGTCAACACTCTGCTGCGCATCGGCCACAAGGTGACCCGGGCCATCACCGATACGGTCAAAGAGCGAGATGTCGATATGATGGTCATGGGCTGGAAGGGTTTCAGTAATACCCGGGGATCAGTATTCGGAGGGACCCTGGATGATGTGGTCATGAATGCCGAGTGTGATGTGATGATGATCAAAATGGTTCACCTGGAAAAGATGAAACGCATTCTGCTGCCCACCTCGGGAGGCCCCCATGCCGGTTTTGCCCTGGAAATTGCCCCGGCCATTGCCCAAACCTACGGAAGTTCCATTATGGTGAGTATGATTGTTCCGCCCGATACCAGGCCGGAAGTCCAGGCTGTATACCAGCAGCGGGTGGATGACAACGTGGCTTACTTGAAGGATAAGGTTAAAAAGGTGGAGGGACAGCTGGTTAAGGCCCGGTCCATCAGTTCCGGAATTTTAAAACTGACCGAACGTTATGATGCCTGTATCATGGGAGCGGCCAGGGAAGGCCTGATGCAGCAGATGCTGTTTGGCAGTATTCCGAATAAGATCGGCCGAAAGGGCCGGCATACGGTGATCATGGTCAAAAAACACCAGGGAGCCCTGAAGAATATCCTCAGCCGGATTTTTCAACGCTCTACCGAACGGGTAGGCAAACGTTAAATCGCTTTTCCATGAAGATCCTGCTGGTCAACAATGCCGAGAAGGGTATCGCTGATTACTGTATTCCCATTGAGCATATAATCCGGCATCAATTCGTTACCTTCAAACGGATAGAATATTCGGAAACACTGAGTGCCGATCTGTCGATTTACCACGGATTCATCCTGACCGGCTCGCCCTGCGGAAATGACATCGTGGAGCATCACCTGCCCTATTTCAAATGGATCAGGGAGATAGACAAGCCTGTACTGGGAATCTGTGCCGGTCACCACATCATCGGGGCCCTGTTCGGTTCCCGGTTAATTCGGGATGTTGAAAGCGAATTGGGTGATTCAACTATTACGATTATCAAGCCAGACCCCATTTTCAATGGACTGGAACAGGAAACGCTGGTTGCTCAGGCTCATCATGATGCCATCACCCTTGCGGACAATTTTGTTCTGTTGGCCGGTTCCGAAAGGTGTCCGGTCCAGGCCATGAAGCATGAAACCCGTCCTCTCTACTCCACCCAGTTCCACCCCGAAACCCGCAATCCCCGAATCATAAAAAACTTCCTGGATATAGTTATGAAATTGGGGGAGTGAAAATGCAAAAATGGTATGCGCCCCCCTTTATTGTCTCCAGTATGTTAACATATTGCTAACTTACTGGTTATTTGTCAAGATAAAAATGTTGCAACGTAAAACCTCACCCTCCATAGTAAGGCTATACAAGGTTTTAAGGGTTTTCAAATTGAAAATTTGTGAAAATTATTTGGCACAAATCTGGCACAGTTAATATATATTATTGACAATGTGCACGCCCTTAATTAAAATACCAGTAGGGAATTATTAATTCTCCTTCATCAATTATTGCAATAGCTTCTTTAACTGAATATAAATTAATTGATTAATATTATTATTTCTTAAAGGAGAGATATATGGGAAACAGTGAACCAAAAAAGCGATTCATTACTTATCTACTCGGTGCAGGTGCAAGTGCTAATGCTCTTCCGGTTGTTAAAATAATTCCTGAAAGATTAAGTCAGTTTAGGGATGATGTCAAAAAATATTTGAATCCAAAAAAAGAAATTATTACTCAACGTGATATCGATAAGAAGCCTCATCAAATAATAACAGATATAGATTGGCTTTTAGAACAAACAAAAAAACATATGAGTATTGATACATTTGCCAAGAAACTCTGGACACGAGGGAATCGTGAAGAATTAATGAAATTGAAAAAGCTATTGTCGTATTTTTTTATTTTTGAACAGGTGGATAAATTGGATATGAGGTACGACAATTTCATTGCGTCTATCATTGATTCAACAAAAAAACCTTCGAATGATGTTCGGATTTTAAATTGGAATTATGATTATCAATTCGAAAAAGCTTATTCTGAGTATCAGGGGTATTCAGATTTGGATATCATTCAAGAGAAGTTAAACGTTGCTCCCTCTCCAAATAAAACCAATCCAGATTCAACTCAAGGGTTTTTAGATAAATTATGCCTTGTGAAATTGAATGGTACAACTTCGTTTAAGACTATGGAAGGTGAAATACTAAATCTCATCAAGGATTTAAAGAAAAGAAAGGATGAGATCGAATTTAAGAAAATATTTGAATCTCATTACAATACGCCTGATTCTCATTCCCTTGTCACTTTTGCTTGGGAAAAAAATCAATTACCAAGCCACCAAAAAGTTCAATTCATTTTAAATCATACTGTTGCAATGGTTATCATTGGATATTCCTTCCCTCAGTTTAATCGTGAGGTCGATAAACAAATTTTTAATCAGTTGCAAGGAACAGGAAAAAAGATTTATATTCAAGATTTAAATACAGATACAATTAAGGTAAAACTGAAAGGAGTTATGAAAACCAATGATTATTGGGATATTATTCCAGTAAACATGACCGATCAGTTTTTTATCCCTTTTGAGTTAGAAATCAAATAAAAGAATTTAGTATCTCTTTTACAATTTAATATCAACTTTGGATTCATCAAGATATAAATCATCGGGGCATTCCAAACGAGCATACCAGCTTTCGTTCGGATGTTCTGGAAGTTCTCCCCATGATGTCCTAGTCTCAACAGGTGTCCCTAATTTCGACCTTTTGGGTTCTTTAAGCTTACATCCATGAGCTTCATAAATTTCAACAGCTTTCCGAACTTTCTCCTCAATAGTTCCGCTTAGCCTTTTAACCAGGATTGAATCCAATCCTATTGTTTCATCACGACTCATTTTTCCTCCTTCTCTCCTGTTTTAAAATTTTATTTTATAGAATATAACTAAATATTTCAACATATGGGACTGCGCATTGAATATTCGAAAAAACTGGCATATATCTGGCACAATTTGAAAGGTGCAGCAGTGCAAAGTCTGACTCCAGTCTATTTTATTAAACGTCATAAGAAGATTTGATCCCTTTTTTTTTACCATTCATGATATTGAAACAAAAGGATTTCTTAATTATAATTGATTTGAACGTAGTGAATGTTTACAAGGAGAGAAAAATATTGAGTTGGCAAAAGATAATTCCATTTATTTTAATTTTGAATGTATTTCTTTTTTCTGAAGCCAGGAATAATTTGGATGAAGAATTATTTGTTGCAGTAAAATCAGGGAGTCTTGAAGTTGTACAGTCTCTAATAGAAAAGGGAGCTGATGTGAATACCAAAGATGAATGGAAGTTGACTCCCTTATTTTATGCTGTATGGAAAAATAAAACCGACATAATTTCATACTTGAAAAAGCATGGCGGGATTATATCTAATAAGTCAAAGTTGGAAAAAGTTTTTGAAGCCGAAAAGTATATAAAAGAAGCTGCATTATTGGAGCGAGATTCCAAAATTGAAAATTCTTTAAATGGTTATATAAAGGCCTTGAAAATCTATGAGAAAATATTTAATAACAATCATGAAGAAATTGCATTACTACTTTTTAAATGTGCAACTATATATTCAAAACTGAAAGACTATAACTCAGCTTTAAGCTATCACCATAAAGAAGTAAAAATTAATTTGGAATTATTTGGAGGAATGCATAAAAGTACTGCAATTAGTTATGGAAATATTGGATTTACATATAGGAATTTAAATCAATTTCAAGAGGCGATTTTAAATTTTAATAATGCAATTGTAATTCTGGAAAAAATTGATGAAAGCAATAATCTATTGAATATGCTATATAGGGCTATTGGTGATATTTATAAAATGATAAATAATGGCGAAAAGGCATTAAATTTTTATTCTAAAGCTTATATATCCCATATAATGTTATATGGAGAAAATAATGAAAGTGTTGCAGATATTTTACTTGAAATTGGGCTTGTAAATAAAAACAAAAACAATTTTAAAGAAGCGAATATTAATCTAATGAAAGCTCATACTATTTATGAAGAGCTTTTGGGGAAATGGCATCCAAAAATAGCTATCGTTTGTGAACATCTTGGATATTTGAATGAATTTATGAAAAAATATAGTACTGCATTAGATTATTTCAATAAAAGTTTAGAAGTAAAGAAAAGAATATTGGGAGAGGATGACAAACTGATTGCTGAATCCTTTGAAAATATTGGAAGAATCTACCAATATTTAGGCAAACCAAATGAAGCTTCTGATTTTTTGAAAAGAACATTAGATATGAAAATAAAATTGTATGGGAAAAATCATATTCAAGTCATATATACATTAAATTCTCTGGGCCATTTAGCCAATTCTATTGGAAATCATGAAGAGGCGATAGAACATTTTCTTGAGGCATTAAATATACATAATAATATTTCTAGAGAAGATAAAACTCTTGTTGCTGGAATATACCGGAGTATAGGTGGTGTTTATAACAAGTTAAAGAAATTTGATCTTGCACTTAATTATTTAAATGATGCACTAGTTATTCAAAAAATGCATAGTATTAATAAACCATCTGAATTATCATTGACTTACCGTATAATAAAAGATGTATATGCACGCTTAGACCATAAGAATAAGGATTTATTTTATCTGAAAAAAGAAGGACAGTTTTGCATGAAATATTTTGGGGAGAACAGTCTTCCTGTTTTTTGGATATATTATGGCATTGCAGTTTATTATTCTCAAATAGAGGATAATAGCAATGCATTAAAGTATTTAAATAAATCATTATATGTTCATGAAAAAATAAATCCAGAGTCAAATTGGGATACTGGAGATTTATATTTCTGGATTGGATTTAAAGAGTTCAATATTGATAAATATGATGATGCGATGAAGAATGTCAAGAGGGCATTGTTGATTTTTAATGGATTGAATAAGAGTAATAAAAATGAAATACAAATTGCTCAATGTTATGAGCTACTTGCTTTCATTTATCGTAGCTTAAATCAGAAAAAATTGGCACTTCAAATCTATAAGAATGCATATAAAATAAGGCAAAAGATTTATAAAAATGATGCTGAAAAGCTTGCACATGAGAATGTTCAAATGGGAAGTTTTTATGGTACATTGGGTGATATCAAATCTGCAAAAGAACACCACTTAAAGGCATTAAATCTTTTACTTAAAAATCATGATGAAGACAATATTGATGTTGCATATTGTTATGAATGGCTTGGCAGGGCTTTAATGGTGAAGCAAAATTTTAAAGAAGCCCTCGAATATATAACAAAGGCACAGAAAATTTATACAAAGATTTTTGGGGTGAATCATATAAAAATTGCAGAAATATATGGCGCATTTGGAACGATATACAGACATTCCAAAAAATATGAAAATGCTCTCAATGCTTATTTTAAAGCACTGGATATTTATGAAAAAAATTCTTCAAGTAAAAAATATTCCATTGGAGGGATCTATTTAGCTATTGGATTTAGTTATGAATTAATAGGCAATCATAAAAAGGCAATTTCATACTTAGAGAGATGTATTGAGATGTTTGAATCAATTGAGAATAAAATGAGTTTATCAAGAGCTAAATTCTATTTGGCAGGTGCTTATGCTTTTTCAGAAAACCATGAAAATGCTATTCGAGAATTAGAGGAATCAATTAATATTAAAGACAGAATAAGATTTGAAATTCAAGATCCTACTCATAAAGAATCATTTTATGAAGATTATTTAGATAATTATCGTTTACTAATAAGAATGCTAATGAAAAAAAAGAAATACAATAGGGCTTTTATAAAAGCAGAACAATCAAAGAGTGTTGTTTTTGCAGATATGATGGCCAAAAAAGGTGCAAGGGATAATTTCGCAAAAAAAGATTCTAGATTCCAAGATTTACTCAAGGAAGAATATGAGATCTTGAATAAAATAAATAAATTAAAAAATTTATTGAAAACACAGACAGAGAAATCTGATTTAACAAAACGAATGTTAATTAACGCACAATCCCAGCTTTCTAACCTGCAAGATTTAATGTCAAAAAAATATCCAAGTTATTCAGAACTTTCTTATCCAAAGGAAATAACTGTTGAGGAAGCAAAATCATTTTTGAAGGATGATGAAACATATTTAAGTTTTTATATACTTAGTGATTATTCTGTAGTTTTTATTCTCACAAAAAATGATTTTAAAGTACAGATGATCAATTTTGGAAAAGAGTATTTCCAAACCAAAATACCTGAATTAAAAAAACAAATAAAAACTTGTTTGAATAAACTTACTTTGTTTATGGGTGGAGTAAAATCTGCAATAAAGAAAAAGGATTATTATCCGGGACTCAGTAAGGAATTCTATAAAAACATATTTCAACCAGTAGAAAAACATATTAGGACAAAGAAATTAATTGTTTCTGCGGATGGAATTCTATACGGATTCCCTTTAGAAGCCCTGGTTATAGAACAAAAAGAGAAAGTATCATTTGGTGGTGAACTACATTCTATCGAGAAGTGTAAGGATATGCAATTTAGAGGAGAAGCACCTCTATTTTCTGAATATAACAGTATGACTTTTTTAGGCGATAAGTATAATATATTTTATATACCCTCACTCTCAACTTTAAAAATTTTAAGAACCGAAACCAAGACGAATGTCAATGTTGAAAATAAAGTAATTGCCTTTGCTGATCCAATATTTAATGATGAGGACCCGAGGGTCAAAGGTACAGAAAAAAAAGCAACGCAATTGGTTGAGGGTCAATTATATGTAAATAGCAATACTGTACGGAGCTGGCCGCCCCATAGGTTACCAGAAACATCAGAAGAAGCAAAGATTTTTGTAAAAGAAATAGGCAAGGGTGATGTATATGTTGGAATTGAAGCAAATGAAAAGAGAGTATGGGACAAGGAACTGTCTGATGCGAAATATATTTTATTCTCCACTCACGGTATATTGGGAACTGAAATTCAAAGAAGTGAAATGATCGAACCGGCATTGGTATTATCATTGGTTGGAAATACGGAAGAGTATAACGGTCTTTTGGAAATGAGTGAAGCGGCAGGCCTTCGTTTGAATTCTGAGCTTGTTATTCTGGCAGCATGTAATAGCGCAGGTGAAAGTGGAAAGGGTGGTGAGGGATTTGCTGGATTGGCCAGAAGTTTTATTTTTGCAGGGACCCAAGGGGTTATTGCTAGCCATTGGAAGATTGAGAGTATGGCTACAAAAAATTTGATTTCAATTTTGGGTGAAATGTTATCAAAAAATGATAGACGGCAGGCTTTTTTTAAGGCGAGAGAAAAATTTAAGAGTGTAATTGGAAAGCTTAAATATTTTAATATATGTTATGCCCATCCATATTTTTGGTCTGCATTTGTTTATATTGGGGACTGAATAATAAAACTTTAATCTTTTGATGTATATCTAATCTTATTCTTTTGTTCCTTTTTTCTCTATCATTGTTTCAATATTGGCTGCAATTCTGTGTATACTCATTCCTACAATAGCAAATCCAAAATTCAGAAAAACACCGGTGTTAAGAAAGTATAAATAGCCAATATATCCCAAGCCAACCAAAATAATGAGAGATACAAGAACCTGAGCCAATAGTGATGATAGGTATAAAAATGCATAGGCAGCCAAAATAATAACAATTATTTCAAATAAAAGATTTATCCATCGTGGAGGTGGGGTTGGTTGTTTTTTGGTTAAGATTGTGTTTATGGCATTTCCAAGAATGTAAATTCCAGCCATTTCTCCAACAGGGGTTTGATGGATATCTCCAACATCCGGGCTTGAATTTCCGATAATTATGATTTTCTTTTTGATGAAATCCTTATAATATGGTAATTGATCAAACTTGATGTTAATCTGAAAAAGATTTCCTTTACTTAAATCAGTTATTGTTTGATCTTGGTTTCTAAATTGGGAAGGAATTAATGAATAGCGAATTCTTTGCAAATATATAAAGTGTTTGTCATCAGTAACTTTTATTGTTTTTCCATTTCGAAGAGTTATTGTTGATTTAAAACTTTTAAATCTATTCTGATTTGATGATAATATCTCTTTTTCCAAATCGAATAAAACATTAATATTTCCATCGATAGCAAGTAATACAGTTAAGATGGGAATGCCCCATAGTATTTTCTTTGATCCATTGTTATCCACATAGGTGCTGTATAGATTCCAGTAACGGACAATGTCATCTCTGTGAGTTGCAGATACCCTGGGAACAACTCTGTAAAATTTCCTGATATTATTGTTATAGTTTATTCCTTCCTCAAATAGATCGCTATATTGATTCTTTTTGAGATCACACTGGACGCCAATTCTTTGGGGGAATATGATTTTTGTTATGTTATTTTTATTATCATGAAGGATATTTTCAAGGACACTTCGCAATTTCTGATCAGCGTCTTTATCACTGGATTTATCTTCTAATAATATATCTAATATAATCACTTTTGCCATACCTTGATAGGCAGTTTCCAGAATCGAAGCAAGTTTATCCCTTGGAGTAATTAATGGTTCTCCCCAGTCTTGATAGGTTTCATGATCAATATCAACAAACAATATTGGAGATGTCTTTATTTTTTGTTTTTCTTGAACTGCTTCTTTGGCTTCAGCTCTAATAAAATGATCAAATAATTTATCAATAATGCTTTCCCCTAGACTTGTATGTTCCAAATAGTGCATGGATAAAGCAATAACGATACCTATTATGATATTTATAAAAAAATGGATTCTTTTCTTTTTATTGAACTTGAAAAAGTTAAATGCATTATTAAATCCTTTGGAAATAAATACAATAGTTTGAATAATTTTTCTTAGTAGGGAGGAAATAGTTTTAATACCTTGTCTTATTATTCCTCTTGATGAGGGAACTTTATTTTTTTGATTCATAATTTAAAAATTTATTTTAATTGATGATTTATCATCTGTTGTTCCAAATGATTGTAATAATGCATAATCAAGATGATAAAAAGCTTTTTATTGTCATCTTGAAGTGATTTTCTATCCATTTCGTTTAGAATTAAATAACTCTTCCAATATAAATCAAATTCAGTGGGGTAAGTATCACTTATAAATTGTAAATATGATGCTCTTTTAAGCTTCTTTATAGTATCGTTCGATTCTTTATTTCCAATAGACAAAAGATCCTTTTTTATCAAATCTGATTGAGATTTGTCTAAAATTTTTAAATAGTATTTATCAGTTTTTTCAATAGAATCTTTTTTGGTAACTTCCCAGGAGTAGATCCCTGAAGTTTTCAATTTTAATTCAACTACATTAGTTTTTATTGATTTATGACCTTTTGTTGGAGTACTAAATTTAATTGTATCTGAATTATCTTTAATTACTATTTCTTCTGTATCATTATTATCCCAGGCAAATGTAATGGTACTATCTGGCAGTAATGTTGCCCAATACCCAGGTTGAGGGAAAAAAGGTTCATCCTCCGCATTAATAATATCGTTTTCGCTCCTTGTGGCAAGGTTTCTTTTTTTATATCTTTCTTTTTCAAAGCCAATAAAAGAAGCAAGTTTTTTTAGGAATCCTTTTTTATCTTTAGGAGGATTATTTAAAATAATTATGGTTTTAGCATTTACTTTTTTTATTGATGTAAAAGGAGAAAGTTTTATCTTTAAGTTTTGGATCCCACTTTTTTGATAAATCTTATCGCCTTCAAAAAGTTCAGTCATAGGTTCAGCCTTAAATTTTAAATTATTGGATCTCTGAACAACACAGTCTTTATCAAAACCACCCAGAAGTAAGGCAATTGGGTTTTTCGCATGAATTTCGGCACCTTGAATTATAAAAAAATAAAAAAATATTAAAATTAGATATAATTTATTTGATTTTTTTAAGAATGACTTATTCATTTCTCCTCTCCTTAACTACATTCTAAAAAAAATGATTAAATATTTCAATACTTAATAGTAATAATGTCTGAACTATAGAATAGCCAAGTTTTTTCTTGAAATAAATATTTATTTTTTATATAAGAAACCTTATCTAAGCCTTTTAAACAAATAGTTTATCATGTGTCATATCTTTACCATGTCTATTAAGAATATTTAAAAAGATAAGGATCAAATCTTTGTTATTGAAAAAGGCTTGGGAAAGATTATCAGGCAACAAATAGAAATGTGTAAAGATTGGGCATACGGTGGGAATTGGAATTTACATGTTGCGGCGGTACTGGCCGCCCACCCGGTAGAGGGCATTGGTGATCTGGCCCAGGGAGCAGCACTTGCTCGCTTCCATCAGCTTTTCAAATATATTCTGATTCTTTTTTACCACTCCCTGCAATTCGGCCAGCAGTTTCGGGGTGTTGTCGGCGTGTTTTTTTTGCAGGTGATCCAGCATGCGGATCTGGTATTTTTTTTCGGTTTCCGTGGCCCGGATCACTTCCTTGGGCATGATGGTGGGCGAACCCTCGGATGACAGAAAGGTGTTCACCCCGATGATGGGATATTCACCGGTCTGTTTCCGGTCTTCGTAATACAGGGATTCTTCCTGGATTCTGGACCGCTGGTAATTGGTCTCCATGGCCCCCAGCACTCCGCCCCGATCAGAAATGCGTTCAAATTCCGAAAGGACTGCCTCTTCAACCAGGTCGGTCAGTGCTTCGATGATGAAGGAGCCCTGCAAAGGATTCTGGTTTTTGGTCAGACCGTATTCCCGGTTTATGATCAGCTGGATGGCAATGGCCCGGCGAACCGATTCCTCGGTGGGGGTGGTAATGGCCTCATCGTAGGCATTGGTATGAAGCGAATTGCAGTTGTCATAGACGGCATACAGGGCTTGCAGGGTGGTGCGGATATCATTGAAATTGATTTCCTGGGCATGCAGGGATCGGCCCGAGGTCTGGATATGGTACTTGAGCAGCTGGGAGCGCTTGTCGGCATGGTATTTCAATTTCATGGCCTTGGCCCAGATGCGCCTGGCCACCCGTCCGATCACCGCATATTCGGCATCGATGCCGTTGGAGAAAAAGAAGGAGAGGTTGGGACCGAACCGGTTGATATCCATTCCCCGGGACAGGTAGTATTCCACATAGGTGAATCCGTTGGACAGGGTCAGGGCAAGCTGGGTAATAGGATTGGCCCCGGCCTCATCGATATGGTAACCGGAGATTGAAACCGAGTAAAAATTCCGGACATTATGATCGATAAAATATTCCTGGACATCACCCATCAGTTTCAGGGCAAATTCAGTGGAAAAGATACAGGTGTTCTGGGCCTGGTCTTCCTTAAGGATATCGGCCTGAACCGTACCCCGGACTCTGGAGATGGCCTCTTTCTTAATGTTTTCATAGATATCACGGGGAAGCACCTGGTCACCGGTAACCCCGAGCAGCATCAATCCCAGTCCGTTGTGTCCCCGGGGCAGCTTGCCCTGGTATTCGGGACGGGGCAGGCCTTTTTTCTGATAAATGGAATTTATTTTCTTCTGGACTTGTTTTTCCAGGCCGTTCTTTTTGATATGGACTTCACACTCCTGGTCAATGACCGCATTCATGAAAAAACCGGCCATAATGGCTGCCGGCCCGTTGATGGTCATGGAAACCGAGCTGCTGGAATCGGTCAGCCGGAAACCGGAATAGAGTTTCTTGGCATCATCCAGGCAGCAGATTGAAACACCCGAATTACCGATTTTGCCGTAAATATCCGGCCGTTGGGCCGGGTCCTCTCCGTAGAGGGTTACCGAATCAAAGGCAGTAGACAGGCGAACAGCCGGCTGGCCGGCTGACACATAGTGAAAACGCTTGTTTGTACGCTCCGGTCCACCCTCGCCGGCAAACATTCGGGTCGGGTCTTCTCCCTCCCGTTTAAAGGGAAACACGCCGGCCGTGTAGGGGAATTCCCCGGGCACGTTTTCCTGCAAATTCCATTTCAGGATGTCTCCCCAGGCCCGGTAGCGGGGCAGGCTGATCTTGGGGATCCGGGTGTGGGAAAGGGTTTCGGTATGGGTGGCGATTTTTAATTTTTGATCCCGGACCTGAAAGTGGAAATATTCACCCTGGTAGGCCCGGATCTTCTTCTGCCAGTTTTTCAGGACTTCCCGGTTCTCGGAACTGAGGCCGGATTCGAATTTTTTGTAAAGAGCTGACAGGTGTTTTTCAAGGGAATTCTCGTCCTGTGAGCCGGATTCCTTCAGGGCTTCCCGGGATTGATGAATCCCGTAGAGTTTTTGAGCAATGTCGCTCTGTTCGGTTGCCCAGTCGTTGTATTTTTGAATTGAATCCACAATTTCGGACAGGTAGCGGGAGCGATTGGAGGGAATGATGGATATCCGGTCGGATATCTCTGCTTTCGGGTCATAGCCGGTTTTTAAACCGGTCCCGGTTTTTTCCACCAGTTTGTCCAGAGTGGTCCGGTAAAGGGTGTTGATTCCCGGATCGTAAAAATGCGAGGCAATGGTGCCAAAAACCGGGAGTTGTTCATCCCCGGTATCCCAGTTGCTGTGATTTCTCCGGTATTGCTTCCGCACATCCCGCAGCGCGTCCAGGGCACCCCGCTTGTCGAATTTATTGATGGCAATGATGTTGGCAAAATCCAGCATGTCGATTTTTTCCAGCTGGGTGCTGGCCCCATACTCAGGGGTCATGACATACAGGCAGAGGTCGGCATAATCAGTGATTTCCGAATCGGATTGGCCGATGCCCGATGTTTCCAGGATGATTAAATCAAAGGCAGCGGCCTTTAATATATTTATTGCTTCCCGAATATGTCTGGACATGGCAATATTGGACTGACGGGTGGCCAAAGAGCGCATGTAAACCCGGTCGGATTCGATGCTGTTCATGCGGATGCGGTCGGCCAGCAGGGCGCCGCCGGTCTTGCGTTTGGTGGGATCCACCGAAACAATGGCCACGGTTTTCTCCCGAAAATCATTTAAAAACCGGTTAACCAGTTCATCGATCAGGGATGATTTTCCCGAACCGCCGGTGCCGGTTATACCCAGAACCGGAACCGATGTTTTGGATGATATTTTTTTTATTTCATCGAAAATGGTTTTGTTTTTCTCCGGAAAATTTTCCGCGGCTGAGATGAGGCGGGCAATGGTCCGGGGATTTTTTTTCTTCAGATTTTCCAGATAAGGTCTGATACCGGTCCCGGTGGGGAAATCACAGCGGGAGAGCATGTCATTGATCATGCCCTGGAGGCCCATTTCCCGGCCGTCATCCGGGGAATAAATGCGTTCGATTCCGTATTGCTGGAGCTCTTTGATCTCATCGGGCAGAATGACTCCACCCCCGCCGGCAAAAATCCGTATTTGTTCCGAATTCGCTTGCTTGAGCATATCAACCATATATTTAAGGAATTCGATGTGCCCCCCCTGATAGGAAGTGATGCCAATGGCCTGGGCATCCTCCTGGATGGCACAATCCACGATTTCCTTTACCGAACGGTTGTGTCCCAGGTGAATCACTTCACAACCCGAAGACTGGATGACGCGGCGCATGATATTGATGGCGGCATCGTGTCCATCAAAGAGCGAAGCAGCGGTAACCACCCGGACCTTGTTTTTCAATTTATAAATGTCTTGGGCTTTTTTCATATTCAGTCCATTATTTCTTGATTGAAAAACGCCAGGCGCAGTACCATTCTTCCGGATGGGGATCCGGAGGGCAACTGATGCAGCTGGTCCGAATCCGGGAATCGATGGATTCGGCAAAAGTAGTATATTCGATAATGCCGGCAGACTTGCAGGGATAATCGGAGAGGCCCTTTCGCTTGCGGGCAGACTGCACCCGACAGTCATTCATTTGAAAAACAAAATCATTTCCGGTTTCTTCGGAAACGGATTGCTGGTTGATGGCCGCATACAGGCGGAATTCCAGTGCTTTTTTCAGCCCGTCCAGTCCGGGGTTGTCCGGCAGCTTTAGATATTGTTTGATGGACCAGGCTTCAAAGGGAGAAAAATGCGACCAACAGGAGTCATTGCATTTTTTGGCCTCTGTCATATCCATGGAGAATTCTACGGCCTGAAACCAGACACCGTCATTGGCCAGCCAGTTCACTGCTATGGTTTTTTTGAGTTCATCGAGTTTTTCCGGAGATAGATTCAGGAGCGGAGCGGGGATATTTTTCTCCAGATCAAATCCCAGGGTCTTGGACAGTTTACGCATCTGGATTTCAGAGCTGCGCTCATAAACCATTTTTAATATTTCCTGGGCTTTTTCCCGGCCCAGATGCTGCTGAACTTCTCCATACCACATGGCATGGTGCATCATGAGGCGGTGAATAAAGTCCATGGTTAAACGAGCATTATCGCGGTGGTTCAGATTTCCGTCTGACCGGTTGGTTTCTTGAGTTGACACTATTCCTCCCAAAAGGGTTGCTTATTTCAGCACATTGGCAGATATAACCAGTCTCATAATTTCACTGGTGCCTTCGTATATTTCGGTGATCTTGGCATCCCTCAGATATCGCTCCACATCAAATTCGGTGGTGTAACCGTACCCCCCGTGAATCTGGATGGCTTTGGCCGCACAGAACGATGCTACTTCCGAGGCTTTTAATTTGGCCATGGCCGCTTCCTTGGAATAGGACAGGCCCTTGTCCTTCATCAGAGAGGCCCGGTAGGTCAGTAGCCAGGCAGCCTCGTATTCGGTGCACATGTCGGCAATCATCCACTGGATGGCCTGAAAATTGGCAATGGGCTGGTCGAATTGTTCCCTCTCCTTGGCAAACTTGATGGAGTCGTCAATCGATGCCCGGGCAATTCCCAGGGCCTGGCTGGCAATACCCAGCCGGCCGCCGTCCAGGGTAACCATGGATATCTTGAATCCCTTATTGACCTCTCCCAGCAGGTTTTCTTTGCCGAGTTTGCAATCCTCCAGGATGAATTCAGCGGTGGAGGTGGATTTGATGCCCAGTTTATGTTCCAGTTTTCCCACCGTGAATCCGGGCGTTCCCTTCTCAATGATAAAGGCCGAAATTCCCCTGGTTTTCTGAGCCGGATCGGTGGAGGCGATGACCACTGATACTTCAGCTTCATTGCCGTTGGTGGTAAACTGCTTGGTGCCGTTCAATACCCACTGGTCTCCTTCCAGTTTGGCCGTGGTCTTGGTGGCACCGGCATCCGATCCGGCGCCGGATTCGGTCAGGGCCAGGCATCCGATCTTTTTTCCCTGACAGAGGTCAGGCATGTATTTTTTTTTCTGCTCCTCGGTTCCGAATCTGAATATCGGATCCACACACAGGGATGAATGAGCGGAGACGATCACCCCGGTGGAGGCGCAGTATCTTGAGATTTGCTCGATGGCCAGCATGTAACTCACAAAGTCCATGCCAGCTCCCCCATACTCTGGAGGGTAAGCCACTCCCATCAAGCCCAGCTCTCCGGCTTTTTTGACGATATCCTCGGGGAATATTCCCTTTTCCTGGTTTTCTCTGGCCTGGGGACCGATCTCTTCTCTGGAGAATTTTTCAACCATATCCCTGATCATTTTTTGTTCATCGGTAAGTAAATAATCCATGATTCATGCTCCTTAATCCTAATTTTGTGTCAAAAAAAACTACGGTTAAAAAACGATCTTAATATAAAGTGTACCCAATTTTTAGAAGAAATGCAACACGGGTCAGGCCCGGTTCTGATTGGAGTCGGACCGGTGATGTTCCCTCGTTTCCGGACTTAAAACGGTTATTGACAATCCTGACTTTGTATGCTATAGAATTTATTTGCTGCTGAAGCCGGTCCGAATGGAATTGAGTTGGGAGTTGAATGATTTTTAAGTAAAATTCAGTCATTGTTGTTCAAATAGATATTTCTTTGATGATCATTTTGAAAAATAGATATGAAAATATTTGGTTGCTAGAAAAAGTAACATTTTAGGAGGTGAGCATGAATCTTGATGATTTACTGGAAAATGTTTCCGTAATCGGAGCAGCCGGTAAAATGGGGAGCGGGATTTCCACCCTGATTGCCCAGGAAGTTGCCGGTTTGAAAATTAAGAATCCGGATAAAATTTATCGGCTGAATCTCATTGATGTCAATGAAGCGGGAGTTGACGGTTTGCAAAAATATATCAAAACCCAGCTCATCAAAGTTGCAGAGAAAACCATTGTTAGCCTGAGGCAGGCCTATGAATCCAGAGAGGATCTGGTAGAAAACCAGGAGATTATTGATACCTTTGTGGATGAAGCACTCGGGATTCTGCGATTTGATACGGATATGAATCTGGCCCGCAACTCCGGGCTGGTATTTGAGGCCATCATTGAAAATGAAGAACTGAAAATCAAGATACTCAAGCAGCTGGAACAGATATGCGGTGATCATACCCTCTTTATGACCAATACCTCATCGATTCCCATCGGATTCCTGGATGAACAGGCCGGTCTGAAGGGAAGGATCATTGGTTATCATTTTTACAATCCCCCCATTGTACAGAAGTTGGTGGAAGTCATTTCCGCCGGGAATACCCGCCCCGAACTGAAGGACCTGGCCGATGAACTGGGAAAACGACTGAGAAAAAAATTGATTCCCTCCAATGATATTGCCGGTTTTGTCGGCAACGGGCATTTTTCCCGGGATGGTCTGCTGGGAATTTCCGAACTGATGAAGATAAAAGCTGAACATTCTTTTGCCAGTGCCGTGTATATCATCAACCGGATTACCCAGGATTTTCTGGTGAGGCCCATGGGCATCTTCCAGCTGATCGATTATGTGGGCATTGATGTGTTTCAGAGCATACTGAGGGTCATGGGCAAGCATCTGAATGACCCGGAGCTTCACAGTGACCTGATTGATGTCCTGATGGAGAAAAACATCCGGGGGGGTCAGCGGGGAGACGGTTCTCAGAAAGACGGATTTTTTAAATATGAAAAAAACCGCCTGACTGCTATCTATGACCTTGATGAGGAAAAGTATGTTGAGGTTGAGACCCTGAAGGCCAAACTGGATGAAAAGCTCGGCGTATTGCCCGCAGAACATCTCCCCTGGAAAAAACTGGTCTCCAACCCGGAAAGGGAAACTCTGTTGAGTGCATATTTTAAGAGGCTCCAGGAAATTGAGGGGTTGGGTGCGGAACTGGCTGTCCATTTTTTAAGACAGACCAAAAAAATCGGTGAACAATTGGTTGAGGATGGAGTGGCCGAGAATCAAAAGGATGTCAATGAAGTGCTGATAAACGGATTTTACTGGCTGTACGGCCCCATCAATGATTATGTGTGATGAGTGTGGGCTCCCCATTTTCCGGTCAAGGAGACCGATAGAACGAGAGTTCATGTATTAAGGAGGAATGATGAGTTTTTTCAGAAAACCAATTTATGCAACGGCTGGATATTATACGACTTCCATGGGTCAGGGCAGGAAGGAATTCCGCCCCAAGGATAAGCGGCCGGGTCTGGAGCATTATATAAAAGAAGCGGGTGAGGGTTGCCTGGCTCAGGTTGCCAATCCCGAAGCCATCGATGAAGGAGTCATTACCAATTTTATGATGGGTCGCTATAACCACCAGGGTAACCGCCCCGGGTTTTTCCCCATGATTCATCCGTCTTTCCGATACAAACCCGCTACCGGGGTTGAGGGCGCCTGCGATTCCGGTGGGCTGGGACTATCGGTTGCACTGAAAACCATTCTGGCTGATCTGGCTGATGCGGTAATGGTGGTGGGGGTGGAAGTTCAGACCACGGTCAAGGCGGTTTATGGCGCTGACTACCTGGCCGGAGCCGGCTATTACAAGGACCGGAAAAAGGGCCATGCCCATTTCTTTCCCGGACAGTTTTCCAACCGGGCCGGTGTCTGTTTTGAAAAATTCGATCATGAAACCGTTCGGAAGGGAATGACCAGCTGGTATGTTCAGGCCATAAAAAATGCCCGCCTGAATCCCAAGGCCCAGGAATACCATAATACCGTAAAGGATCTTTTTACCCAGGGGAATACCCCGCCTAATCCCAGGGTGTTCTGTGACAACATCAATGTATTTGATTGTTCCAAGGTGTCTGATGCCGGGACGGCTATCATTTTTGCCTCTGAACAAGGGTTGAAGAAATTGGGCGTGGAAATGAAAGATGCGGTCGAGGTGGTGGGATTCGGACAAACCGAAGACGATATTACCAATCCCCAGCCGGATATGACCCGGATGGTAACCAGCCAGAAGGCTGCGGAACTGGCCTACCAGAGAGCCGGCCTCTCTCCCCACAACATCGGGGTACTGGACGTGCATGATTGTTTTTCTATTGCCGGGGTCCTGATGATCGAAGCCCTGGGTTTTGCCGGTTACGGAGAGGGAGCGGATTTTGTCAGCTCCGGAAAAACCGGCCGGCAGGGTAGTATACCCACCAATACCAGCGGCGGACTGATCGGTTACGGTCATCCGGTGGGAGCTTCCGGAGTGAGGCAGGCGGTTGACCTGGTTCACCAACTGACCGGAAAATCAGGGGATTACCAGGTTCCAATTGAATCTGACCGCCCCTATGGAATGATGGTCTCCATGGGTGGTAATGATATCACCGTGGTGTCCATGATATTTAAAAAGATCGGTTAGTTGAGTTGTCCGGCCAGGGGAGACGGTTGGATATTCGGTATATGGAGGTGACAGAATGGATTTTTCCTTCAGTGAAGAACAAGAGATGATCATTGGTGGAGCCAGGCGGTTCGCCGAGAAAGAGCTGGCGCCGGTGGTGGAAGAACTGGATCAAAAGGGTGAATCCAATGTAAAGGCACTGCGGGATCTGGGTAACCTGGGCTATATGGGCATGACGATTCCAGTTGAATACGGGGGTTCCGATGTCGGTGCCGTGGCCTATGCCGGCTCCATGCTGGAGCTCAGCAAGGAGGATGCCGGTACCTCGGTTGCCGTTTCTGTCCACAACTCCCTGGCGAATGAATCGGTTTTAAAATTCGGAACCGAGAGTCAGAAAAAGAAATATTTACACAAACTGGCCACAGGGGAATGGATAGGCTGTTTCTCCCTTTCCGAAGCGGATGCCGGCAGTGATCCCGGCTCCCTGAGACTTTCGGCCGAACCGGACGGCGACGGATTTGTATTGAATGGGACCAAAAACTTTACTACCAGCGGCGGATTTGCCGAGGTGATCATTGTTTTTGCACAGACCGATAAAAAAAAGGCATCCAGGGGGATTTCAGCTTTTATCCTGAAAAATGACACTTCCGGTTTTTCCATCGGGAAACATGAAAATAAAATGGGAATTCGTTCTGCCAGCTGTACCGAACTGGTGTTCAATGATTGTCATCTGCCGGCAGAGGCGCTGCTCGGACAAGAAAATAAAGGATTGAAGATTGCCCTGACGGTTCTGGACGGGGGGCGCATGGGAATCGCGGCCCAGGCCATCGGTATTGCCGAAGCTGCTTATGAGGAAGCCCTGCGTTATTCAAAAAACCGGATCCAGTTTAAAAAACCGATCTCGGGATTCCAGGTCATTCGCTTTATGCTGGCGGATATGGCCACCGAAATCGAGGTGGCCAGGACCATGCTCTACCGGGTGGCCTGGATGAAGGAATCGGGCCAGAAGAAATTGACCAAGGAAGCCGCCATGCTGAAACTCTACGCTTCGGAAATGGCTCACCGGGTCTGCCACCAGGCCCTTCAGATTCACGGGGGGTACGGATACATGAAAGACTACAAAGTCGAGAGGCTGTACCGGGACCAGCGGATTACCGAGATCTATGAGGGCACATCCCAGATCCAGAAATATGTGATTTCGCGGGAAATTATCGATTAGGGTCCTTCCGGTTGCCAAAAAATATTTTTTATTATATAAGTATCCCGGATATGGTGTTCAGACAAGGAAAGACCGGTATCCAAAATGACCAGGGTGACAGGAGTTTAAAATGAGCGATGACAATCATCGTGATCATGAAAAAGCCCGCAAGCGGTTGACCGATCTGGAAAATCAGGCCGAATTGTCCGGTGGACAATCCCGGATTGACAAGCAGCATCAGGCCGGGAAATATACGGCCCGGGAACGGATTGAAATGCTGCTGGATCCGGGCAGTTTTGTAGAACTGGACAAATTGAAAACCCATCGCTGTACAGATTTCAGCATGGAGGAAAAAAAGATATACGGTGATGGGGTGGTGACCGGATACGGGCGGATTGAAGACCGGCTGGTGTATATTTTTGCCCAGGATTTTACGGTTTTTGGTGGATCCCTGAGCGGCGCTTTTGCCGAAAAGGTGTGCAAGATCATGGATCTGGCCATGAGAAGCGGGGCGCCGGTCATTGGTCTGAACGATTCGGGGGGAGCCCGGATCCAGGAGGGAGTGGTCAGCCTGGCCGGATATGCGGATATATTCCTGCGCAATACCCTGGCTTCCGGTGTTATTCCCCAGATATCAGCCGTCATGGGGCCCTGTGCCGGTGGTGCGGTATATTCCCCGGCCATCACCGATTTTATCTTGATGATTGAAAATACTTCCTATATGTTCATTACCGGCCCGGATGTCATCCGGACAGTTACCCGTGAGGAGGTCAGCAAAGAAGATCTGGGCGGGGCCATGAGCCATGCTTCCAAAAGCGGGGTGGCCCATTTGACAGCCGGGAATGAAGACCAGGGTTTTTTAATAATTCGCGAACTTTTAAGTTACCTGCCCTCGAACAATATGGAAGAGCCTCCCCGGATAAACTGCGAGGATCCGGTTGACCGGAAAGAGGAAAAACTGAAAACCATTATACCCTCCAATCCCAATAAACCTTATGATATAAAGGATGTCATTCGACTGGTGGTGGATGATTATCATTTTTTTGAGATACATGAACACTATGCCCGGAATATTGTGGTCGGATTTGCCCGAATCAATGGCGTTTCGGTGGGGATTGTGGCCAATCAGCCTGCTCATCTGGCCGGCTGTCTGGACATTCATTCCTCGATCAAAGGGGCCCGTTTTGTTCGTTTTTGCGATGCCTTTAACATTCCGTTGATTACCTTTGAGGATGTACCCGGTTTTTTACCCGGTATTGATCAGGAGCATGGCGGAATTATCAAACACGGAGCTAAATTATTATATGCTTTTGCCGAATCCACCGTACCCAAGGTCACCATTATTACCCGCAAGGCTTACGGCGGCGCTTTTGATGTGATGGCTTCCAAGCATATCCGGGGTGATATCAACCTGGCCTATCCCACGGCCGAAATTGCAGTCATGGGGCCTGAAGGAGCCGTTAATATCATATTCAGAAACGAAATTGCCGAGGCCAAGGATCCGGAGAAAAAGCGGAAGGAGCTCATCAAGTATTACCGTGATACTTTTTCCAATCCCTATAAGGCAGCGGAACTGGGATATGTTGATGCGGTCATTTTCCCGGAAGATACCCGCCGGCACATTGCCGATTCACTGGAAATGCTGAAAAACAAACGCCAGAGCAATCCGCCCAAAAAACACGGGAACATACCGTTGTAGTGATAGGGGTATGGCTGAAGGTCGGAAAATCAGGAAAATTTTGATTCCCAATCGAGGGGAGATTGCAGTCCGCATTCAGCGAACCTGCCGGGAGCTCAATATTCCGTCGGTTGCCGTATTTTCGGAGCCGGATCGAAACGCCCTCCATGTCCGCTATGCGGATGAAGCGTATCCCCTTTCCGGAAATATCCCCGTTGAAACCTATTTGAATCAGGATCGGATTTTTGAGATTGCCAGGGCGTGTGGTGCCGATGCCATTCATCCCGGGTATGGATTCCTGAGTGAAAATGCCGAGTTTGCCCGGCGATGCTTGGAAAATGATATCATTTTCATCGGTCCTTCCCCTGAAGCCATTGAATTAATGGGGCTAAAAACCGAGGCCAGGCATCATATGGGCCAGGCGGGTGTACCGGTGATTCCCGGAACCGAACCCCTGGATAACCTGGAGATCTGCCGGCAGGAAGCCGAGAGAATCGGTTATCCGGTTTTGATTAAGGCGGTAGCCGGGGGCGGGGGCAAGGGCATGCGCATGGTTGCAACTCCGGAAGCCCTGGAACGCGCCTACGGGTCTGCGGGCCGGGAGGCCAAATCCGCTTTCGGGGATCAACGGGTTTACATTGAGAAATACCTGAGCAAGCCGCGTCACATCGAATTTCAAATCCTGGCTGATCAGAACGGAAATGTTGTTCACCTTTATGAGCGGGAGTGTTCGGTACAGAGGCGCCATCAGAAAATCATAGAAGAGACCCCCTCTCCGATCCTGGATGAGGAGATGCGCTCCCGGATGGGTGCCGTGGCCATTGAAGCCGCCCGAGCCTGTCAGTATACCAATGCCGGGACGGTTGAATTTCTGGTGGATGAGAGGCGCAACTTCTATTTTCTGGAAATGAACACCCGGCTCCAGGTGGAGCATCCCATTACCGAGATGATCACCGGTATCGATATTGTCAAGCAGCAGATTCATATTGCCCAGGGAGGGAACATCTCTCCGGGTCCGGTTTTCCGGCATGGAGCCGCCCTGGAGTGCCGGATCTATGCCGAGGACCCGACGCGCGATTTTTTACCCTCCCCGGGATTGATCAAGGGGCTCACCGATCCGGGAGGTCCGGGTGTTCGAAATGATTCGGGGGTTTACAGCGGTTATACCATTCCCGTAGAATACGATCCCATGATATCCAAGCTGGTGACCTGGGGAACAGACCGTAACCAGGCTCTGAACCGGATGTTGCGGGCCCTGGAAGAATTTCGTCTGTTGGGAATACGAACCAATATATCCTACCTTCGGAAAATATTGCAACACCCCGGTTTTCAATCCGGGGACTACGATACCCTGTTTATTGAAAAATTTCAGCAGGAGTTGCTCCAATCCACCGGAAAGGGAGATGAAACCATTGCCCTTTACGCTGCTGCGGTTTTAAGCCTGATCAGTGGAAAAAAAACCGGTTCGGTCTCTTGGGATGAGAATAAAAAAGTGTCGTCCTGGAAATATTCAAACAGAACCTGGAAGGTCCCCCGATGAAGTATACCACCGTACTGAATGAACAGGAACGGGAACTTGAAATTACCCCCCTGAAAACACATCTTTTTGAAATAAAAATTGACGGGGAATGTCATGAGATTGAGGCCTGCCACTGCGGAAACGATTTGATTTCTTTGCTCATCGATAACCGGTCTTATGATATCTCATATTCCTTTGATGGTGATATGGTTTATTTGAATTTCAGAAACCAGTATTTTAATATTGAAGTGCTGGATGAACGGAAAATTCGCATGCGCCGGGTGCGTTCCAGCCTGGATCTTTCCGGACCGGAGATCATCAAAACCTCCATGCCCGGCCGGGTGGTCAAAATCCTGGTTGAACCCGGTGAAAAGGTGGAGGTCGGGGCCGGGATTATTATCATTGAAGCCATGAAGATGGAAAACGAGATCCAGTGTCGTCATTCGGGAGTGGTCAAAAAGCTGAATGTCAAGCCGGGACAGACGGTTGAGAGTGAAGTGGTCCTGGTGGAGATAGAGCCCGAATAAATTATGTTACAATAAACCATGAAAAAATATTTTTCCCTGGGTCGGCTGGTCATTTTGATGGCAGCCGTGGTATTTGGTTGTAGTTTCTGTCAGGAAGAGGAAATCATTGTCCCTGAGATAATTGAAATCCGCCTCGAGGATCATACCCGGGAAGCCGGGCTGGAGGTCTATAAGATGACTTTCGGGGTGGCGGTAAGCGATATCAACAATGACGGACATGATGACCTGGTGGTGGGCAATCATGGAGATCTGCCCTCCCTGTTTCTGCGTCAGGGCCCGCAATTCAAGGATTTTTCAGACATCCTTCCCGAGCGGATTGAGATGGACCGGCACGGGGTCACTGTTGTTGACCTGGAGAATGACGGGGATAAAGACCTGGTTTTTGCCGGGGGCGGGGCCGATGGCGTTGGCAACGGATGCAAGAACCGGCTCTACAAGAATTTGAAAAGCGAGACAAACAACCTGGCCTTCCAGGATATTTCCGAGGAGGTGGGCATCGCCTACCAGCCCTGGAGAACCCGGCATTTTTTGCCTCTGCCCGGTCCCGGCGGTTCTCTGGTTGACCTGTACATGGTTTGCCTGGTCCGGGAAAGTTGCCCGGATCTATATTTTTCCAATCAGAGCGTTGGCTCCATCCGGCTCCAGGTGAATGAATCACCGGGGCTCAACCAGGGCTTCAGCTCCGAGGGAAGGGATATTTTTTTTGATTATGACCGGGACGGGGATCAGGATTTGTTGATCATTTCCAAGAGCAAACCTCAGTTTTATGAACGGGTAAACAATCAATATCAACGGAAAGACGGGATATTCCCTTCCCTGGCCAGTGTGTTCTGTCTGGCCTGCGGAGATTTGAATAATGATGGTTATCTGGATGTCTATTTTGGCCGGGAAGCCAGGAAAACCAAATCCGACAATTTGTCCACCAATAATAACGAGATTCATTTTGTCTTCAGAAAGCATGATGATGACCGGTTTGACCGGATCAACTTTAATATTAACGGCAATTCGATTTACATTGACTTTGTTCAGCATCTTACCACCGGTGAGACTATTGTGGATCCCTCTAATATTTTTATCGGAGCGGAAAATCAGAATCCGGAGGCCCGGAGAGCGACCATCATGGCCGAATTGGCTGTCGGCGAATCGCTGAGGGAAAAGCCCGGAATATATATCTGGAAAGATTCAGGGATCAACCTGTGGCACCTGGAGTGGGTGTATGATGAAGAGGAGAGAACAGACAAGGGCCGTTTATTGGCCGAATCCATCAACAACCTGACAGAGGAAAACCTGGAAATCATTCCGGTCGACGACATCAATGACCTGATTTTCATCAATCAGAGTGGTATGACTTTTGTGGAATTGGTGCTTCCGGAATTGATCCACCAGAAGGTGACCCGGACCGTGACCATGTGTGATTTGAATAATGACGGCTGGCTGGATATTGTCGGGCTTCGCGGCGGGGAAGATGGCCAGTACAATGGGGATCCCTTCCTGTTTACCAATCAGGGGGATCTGAGTTTCGAATTCAACCGGATCATGCAGAATGACCAGGATGACATTTTTCAGGCCGATCAGCTGGTCTGGGGATTCTTCAATAATGACGGGTTGCCGGATATCTTTTTTACCAACGGTTTCGGCTTGAATCCGGGTCAGCTGGGGCCCTATAAGATGTACCTGAACCAAACCCAGAATCCCGGCAATTTTGTGATCATTGAGCTGGAAGGCCTGACCTGCAACCGGGATGCCATTGGCGCCCAGGTTGAATTAAATACAGCTTCCGGTGAATTCCTGGGTTATCGCCAGCTGGGAGCCGGTTTTAACCGTTCTCAGAGCACCCATAAACTTCATTTCGGTTTGGGAGAAACAAATGAAGAACTTTGGGCCCGGATCCGCTGGCCCGGAACCTCCATCTGGGACGAGAGAGAGGTCCGGATCAATCAAATCAACCGGATCGTACAGCAGATGTGAAAAGAACCGGGTTTCCTTTATCACTTCAAAAAAGAAAATAAAAAAAATTCAAATAAAAGTTGACAAATGAGATTAATTATCGTATATTTACGATGAACGATAAGAGAGGTTGTGATGGTGAAATCAAAAACCAAAAGAATCAATCCGGAATATCTGTTACTGGCTGATTATTCCAAGGCCTTATCCCATCCGGTCAGGGTTGAAATTCTGAAAATCCTTATGGAAAAAAAAACCTGTATCTGTGGTGATATTGTTGAATTGCTGCCCCTGGCCCAGTCCACGGTCTCCCAACACCTGAAGGAGCTGAAACGGGTGGGTCTGATCAAAGGAGAGATAGAGGGGCCCAGAACCTGTTATTGTTTAGATATTAGCAGGTTGAAAAAAGCAAAGAGGGTTTTTTCAGAATTATTTTCAAAAATTTGTCAATGTTGAATTTAGGGAGAATATAAGATGCAGGATGCAAAAGAAATCAAGGAAATTGTGAAGAAGAAGTACGGGGAAATTGCCAGAAAAACCAGGGGGGAAAATTGTTGCGGGTCTTCCGGTTGTTGTTCCTCAAAAGAACCGGATTATACAGCCATTGGTGAAAAATATGAGGACATAAACGGATATGTGGCTGAAGCGGATCTGGGTCTGGGCTGCGGTCTGCCCACCGAATATGCGGACATCAAACCCGGTGATACGGTGGTTGATCTGGGGTCGGGTGCCGGAAACGATGTGTTTGTGGCCCGCTCAATAGTTGGAGAAACCGGAAGGGTTATCGGGATTGATATGACCCCGGAGATGATCGAACAGGCCAATATCAACAATCAAAAAATGGGATTTGAAAATGTTGAGTTTCATCACAGTGAGATCGAAGACCTCCCCCTTGAGCAGAATTCGGTTGATGTGGTGGTCAGTAATTGTGTACTAAATCTTGTCCCTGATAAGAATAAGGCATTTTCGGAAATCCATCGCATCCTGAAACCCGGTGGTCATTTTTGCATTTCTGATATTGTTTTGAAAGGAAAGCTCCCTGAAGAATTGAAGAGATCTGTCGAGGTGTATGTGGGATGTGTGGCCGGTGCAATGCAAATGGATGAATATCTGGATGTGATTAAAGAAGCCGGATTTTCCGGGATTGAGATCAAAGCCTCCAAATCCATTTGCCTGACCGATGAAATGTTTAAGGATTTTATCACTGAAAAGGAAATAGAGCTTTATAAAAACAGTCGGGTCGACATTTTTAGTATCACGGTTGTGGGCCATAAATCCAATATTAAGTTAAGGGGGGACGGTGCTTGAATTTTTGAGTTTATTCATCTGCCTCTTTTTCCTTAAGGGGTCAAATCTGTGTTTGACGTTTCAGACACAAGCTTTTAAGTTCTTCAACCTTCTGTCTGAAGACAGTATCCTTCTCCATCCCTTTTTTTATACCTCTGAGGACGGTACTGACCGAACTGTGGGCATTTAAAAAATAATCTTTTCCCAATTGCTCCAAGGTGTTATTCCGCAAAGATCTCGATAAATAAATTGCCACATCCCTCGGTTCATTAAAGGATCTTCTCTTGTCAATGCAAAGGCTTTTCCTGGGGATGTTATAATGTTTACAAACTACATCCATTATATGATCAAGATCTGGAGATAAAATTGAGGATTCAGGAATCTCCTTATCCCTTTTCTCCTGATAATATTTCTCTTTCATGGAAAGGACAAATTCGTCAGAACCAAAAAATGATGGCCATCTTTTACCTTCAAGGAGTTTTATAATCTCTTTTTTGTCCTCCTGGCCCATAAATTTTTTATAAGTAACCAGCTGGTTCTTTTTATTATTTGAAAAAATTGATAACATAAAATCCTTATACAACCAATTCCAATCCTTGGATTTTGAGATATACCCTAGGTGACTACTCCACTCAAAATCATCAATATGTTTGACCAGTTTTGCCCGAAGGGGATTTCTGTGGATATACCGCAACAGCTGCATTAGATAGCTATCTCCCTCAACCAGGATCGATTTATAACGACCCTTGAATAACTGTCCTTCACAACTATTAATTTTATTAAACCTCTGGGTATACACGCCATTGACATGCCGCATAAATCGACTCAGGTTTCCTTTTGGTGTATTGATCAGTAAATGGTAATGATTGGACATTAAACAAAAGGCTGCAATATTGACTGTCCATAAATCTGAGGCTTCGAGTAATAATTCAACAAAGATATGGTAGTCCTTTTTTTTAAAAAAGATCTCTTCAGATCTTCTCCCCCTGTTCATGACATGATACCAGGCTCTAGCGTATTCAATTCTTAATGGTCGACTCATGAAAAAACTGTATCAAACTCTACCTGAAAAGTCAATCACAGATTTGACCCCTTTTTTGTTCGACCCCTTTTTTGTTCACCCTGATAGACCAATAACACCTGTCACCCACATTTCAGCCTCCAGCTCCCTGCCCCCAGACAAAACCAGTTCAAGGTTATTTTTTTTTACCTTTACCTTAACCTTTACCTGAGTATTGAAAAAAAAGTGAATTGGTGGTAAAAAATAAGATGATTGGATTGGAGATGACACGATTTGAGTTTTTGACCGGAATACTGGGTTCGGCAGCGATATTTTTAATGCCCTGGGCCGGATTCTCAGAGCTTAAAAAAGATAAGCAGGGGAAAACCGCTTACCTCTATGATGAGGTTTATCTGGAGCATGAAACCGGCGGATTTCACCCGGAGCGGCCCGAGCGCCTCATGGCCATCAACAAAATGGTTGAAAATTCCGGGTGGAATAAAGATTTGCTGAAATTACAGGCCCGGGTGGCCGACCCGGACACCATTGCCCGTGTCCACGAACAGGAATATATTGACAGAGTCAAGCGGGAGTGTGAAGCCGGCTATGGCGGATTGTCCACCGGCGATACCACCATTTGCCGGGAAAGTTATTCGGTGGCCCTGAAGGCAGTTGGCGGGGTGCTGAATACGGTGGATGCGGTGATGGATGGGAAAGCCAAAAATGCCTTCTGTGCGGTTCGCCCGCCCGGACATCATGCCGGCCAGAAACAGGGGATGGGATTCTGCGTGTTCAACAACATTGCCATTGCCGCCCGTTATGCCCAGAAAAAATATGGCCTGGAGCGGGTATTGATCGCTGACTGGGATGTGCATCACGGCAATGGTACCCAGGATATTTTTTATGAGGATCCAACGGTTTTTTACATGAGCAGTCACCAGTATCCCTGGTACCCGGGAACCGGTCACTTCAGTGAAACCGGTTCGGGCCCGGGAAAGGGATTTACCATGAACCGGCCCTTTCCGGCCGGGTCCGGTAATAAAGAGATCATCAATGTCTATCAGAATGATTTGATAAGCGCTGCCAGGGAATTCAAGCCCCAGCTAACCCTCATCTCGGCCGGTTTTGATTCACGGGCCGGAGATCCACTGGGGAATCTATTGCTGGATGATCAGGGGTTCAGGGAATTAACCCGGATCATGCTGGAGATTGCTAACATCAGCGGGAAGGGCAGGCTGGTTTCCATTCTGGAGGGCGGCTATAGCCTGGAGGGCCTGTCACTGGGCATCCAGGCTCACCTGGATGAATTATCAAGAGCGTAGTAAGTCATTTTATTTAAAGCAAAATGAAAAAAATTTCCTGGCTCATTATTCTCCTGATTTTACTGAATTTCATTTTATATTCATCTGAAAAACCTAATGAAAAAAGAGTCGTTTCGGTAGGGATTTGTCTGGATGAGGAATGTCAGGAATTAAGCAAATGGGATTTTTTGAGAGACATGATTAATGAGGTGTCAAAAGATTTTGAAAAAGATTTTGCCATCGTATTATCTCCTGAAAAATATCAGCCCTGGAAAAGTAATAATAAATTTCATTCCCTGGACTTACTTTTTCAATCTTTTATTAGAAAAGTCACTAAAAAAAATTTTAATATTGTTTTAGGATTTACAAATCAGGAAGGTATTCAGGGAAGTTACGGGATATCCCTTTATCAAGAGGCCTATATCCTTGTCCGGTTTTTAGAAGACAGAACATTTTTAAAAAAAGTATTAATGCACGAAATGTGTCATCTTTTTGGTGCTACTCATGTGGATGACGAAAAAGACTTGATGGATAGGTTTCTGAGAGGAACAGAACTGGGGCAGGAAAATAAAAAAATCATTGATCTGCATAGAGAGAGAAATTTTAAGAATATTGGGTTTCCTCTGCCCAGGGAAGAATTTACAAAATTGATTGAACTGTATAATAAAATTGCCATTTCGAATGAATTGCTAAAAAACAGTAAACTGCCTTCAACCAAGAGGAGACAGCTGCGAAAGAAGCTGAATTTTTTACCGTCAATAAAATCAACATTACAAGAGGTTCAAAAAGTTTATTCAGGTCTGGAGGATGTTTATATTTATCTGGTTTTTATATTTATTGAAATGGAAAGATACGATGAGGCATTAAATACCTGTGAGAAAGCCTTGAGAATCAATCCCGATCTGAATGAAGTTTATAATCTGATGGGAATTGCCTCTCGAAGAAGTGGCAAAATAAATAGAGCTATTCAGTATTATAAGAAGGTTCTGAAAAGCAGGCCTGATTATCCGAAAGTACATTATAACCTTGGAATCGCTTATATGAAAAGAGGGGATGTAGACTTAGCCGTCTCAGCATATAAAAAGGCTATTGGTTTAAATCCCAATTTTGCCGATCCCTGGAACAATCTTGGTTATATTGATCTTGAGAAAGGAAGGCTGGATCAAGCCCTTGAGAAATTTAAGAAGGCCATTGACCTGAATCCTTTTTTCCCTCTGGCCTATTCCAATCTTGCCGAAGGATTATTAAGAAAAGGACAGGTTGATATTGCATTAGAGAAAGTAAAAAAAGCATTGACACTGGATTCTCGATTACCCGGTCCTCATAATATTTTGGGAAAGATCTATTCTGCAAAAAAAGAATTCCATAAAGCTGAAAAAGAATATAAAATAGCCATATCACTAAAGCCCAGTTATTATAAAGCCTACTTCAATTTGGGCAATATCTGTTTTAAAAAAAGCCAGCTATCTCAAGCCCGTAAATATTTTCAGAAGTCTATTGATATTTCTCCCCGATTCGGTCAAGCGTATGCTGGCCTGGGGGATTGTTTTCTTAAAGAAGGACATCTGGATCAGGCGGAAAGAAAATTCAAAAGAGCCGTCAACCTGGGGTATAAAACAGCCCAGGTCTATTTGAATCTCAGTTTCATAAAAATAAAAAAGAAGGATTATGATGGGGCCATTCATTACGGGAACCTGGCCAGGACCGATTTCCCCGGGCATGAAAAAGTACACCAGAATCTGGGTATCGCCTATTTCCTGAAGGGAATGTTGCCTCAGGCCGAACAGGAGTTCAAAGATGTGCTTCGCTTAAATCCGAAACATGCCGATATGCATAAAAATCTAATGATGCTTTATTTATTAAAAAAAGACTATAATATGGCAGGCCAATACCTGGAAAAATACGAGAAACTGGGTTTTCAGGTGAATGAAGAATTGAAAAATGAAATATTGAGATATAAAAAAGAGCAAGAAAAATAAAATAGGTTTTGAAAAAAACCAATTATTGCCTATTTTTTGACATCAGATTTTTCATATGTTATATCTTTAAGTAATAAATATGGAGTTATATGATCTGATTCATCCCTGGGTAAACAAAGAATGAAAATCAAAGAAATAAAAGATATCAATCCCGGGCAATTCATTGATCAGAAGATCAGAGAAACACATTCTTTTGTGGGAGATGCCCTGGCCATCAATACCCTTTCCGGAGGTGTGGATTCGGCAGTGGTCACCATGCTGGGTTATCGGGCCCTGGGAGAGCGGTTGAAAACCTTTTTTATCGATACCGGATTGATGCGAAAGGATGAGCCCCAACAGGTGGTTTCAACCTTTAAAAAATTAGGGATTCACGTTCAGGTTGTTCAGGCCCAGGATCAAATCTTTTCCGCTCTGAAGGGTTTGAAGGATCCGGAAGAGAAACGGGCTACCATCACTCATATTTTTTACAAAGAAATTTTCGGAAAATTGATCAGGGAAAGCGGAGCCAAATTTTTACTCCGGGGCACCAATTATACCGATGTGGAGGAAACTGTTGCCGGTTTGAAACACCAGCAAGAAGTACTGGAACAGCTGGGGATTGATACCGAAGAGGTCTACGAATACAAGGTGATCGAACCCCTGATTCAGATCCGAAAACCATTGGTTCGTAAAGTCTGCCGTACTCTGGGCATGCCCGCAGCCATCCATTCCCGCCCCTCTTTTCCGGCACCGGGACTGGCAGCCAGGATTTTGGGTGAAATCACTCCGGACAAAGTTGACCTGGTCCGGGAAGCCAATAGAATTGTGGAAACATTTTTATCCGCAACCGGAGCGTTTCAATATATGGCCATCCTACACAATGACTGGGTAACCGGAGTAAAAAAGGGAAAGCGTTATCCCGGCTGGCAAATTGAAATCAGGTGCTGGGATAGCAAGGATGCACTGTCAGGGGTTCCCTTCAGATTGAACCAGACACTCCTGCTGGAGATGTCGGATAAAATAATAGCCGAAGTGCCGGGAGTGGTCAGTGTGTTATACAATATCACCAGAAAGCCACCCTTAACCATTGAGGCTGTATAAACCGTTCGGTACGGCCCCAAAGATAGGAGGTAAACATGGTCAAAGGCATTCAGAATAAATATCTACAGATTGATCTCGACAACCGAACCTTCCGGTCCGGAACTCCACCCGGGGATCTTTTTCCCCAATTTTTAGGAGGAAAAGGCGCGGGATTGAAAGTCATGATGGATCTGGGGCTGACCTCAGAAGATCCATTCGGGGCAGGTAATCCCCTCATATTTGTGACCGGCCCTTTTACCGGGACACCGGTTCAGACATCGGCCCGCTCTGCCCTGGTCACCATGTCACCGTTGACCGGAACCTTTCTGGACAGCCATGTGGGTGGCCATTTCGGCCCCATGATCAAGAGAGCGGGATATGACTATGTGGTCATAACCGGAAAGAGTGAACACCCGGTTTATCTCTATTTCACTCCGGATGGGGTGGTATTTGAGGATGCCGCATCCCTCTGGGGCCGGGGTATATTTGAAACCGAAAAGCAGTTAAAATCCAGATACCCAAAGAGCCGGATCGCTTCTATAGGGCCGGCCGGAGAAAACAAAGTACGCTTTGCCTGTATCGGTACCGATTACTACCGGCAGTTCGGCAGGGGAGGGGCCGGAGCGGTAATGGGATCAAAAAACCTCAAAGCCGTGGTGTTTGAGGGCAATGAAAAAGTTGATTTTTTCGACCGCGACAAATTTACGGAACTCAACACCCGTCTGACCAATGATGTCATGCAGCATCCCAACCGGGCCAAAAGATTTGATCTGGGCACCAACATGTGGATACGCATGGCCCAGGAAGATGGTCATTTTCTGCCTACCCGGAATTTTCAGGATGTTCACTTTGAGGATTATGAAAATATTACCTCTGAAGCAATGAAGAAAAAACTGAACTGGAAGAGTGTGGGCTGTTTTAATTGTGTTATTCAATGTTCCAAAATGGCTACTTGGAAGGGTTTTGAACTGGAGGGTCCTGAATACGAAACCACCGCTTATCTGGGATCCGGCTGTGGTATTGGTGATGCCGAAGCAGTGGCCCAGGCCAATTATCTTTGCGATGATCTGGGGTTGGATACCATTTCCGCCGGGGTGGTTACTTCTTTTGTCATGGAGGCCTTTGAAAAGGGTATTCTCTCCCCCCAGGATTGTGATGGACTTGAACTGAAATTCGGGAATGCCCAGGCCCAGGTTTCATTGTTGAAAAAAATAGCCAGCAGGGATGGTATCGGGGATATTCTGGCCGAGGGAACTCGGATCGCTTCCCGGCATATCGGAAAGGGAAGTGAGTATTTTGCTATCCAGACTGCGGGGATGGAGCTGTCAGGGGTGAACATCAAGGGATGTGCCTCAATGGGATTGACCCTGGCCACTTCGGATTTCGCCAGTCATACCCGGTTCTGGTCTGCCTCGGATGAGATGGCCGGTAATTTGACCTTTGAAAACACACCGGAATATGTCATGAAAGGCCAGGATGAGGTTAATGCCCGAAACTCTTTGATCATATGTGATTTTCTGCCTTTCGGATTTGATCGCCTGGTTCCGATTTACGAGAGTCTGACCGGGATCAAGGTGGATGAGTCCCGTTTGATGGAGATCGGGGAAAAGATTTCCAATATCACCCGGATGATCAATATCCGGAACGGAAGAACCCGGAAAGATGATACGCTGCCCCAGCGGTTTTTCAAAGAGGAGCACCTGGCAGGAATCTTCAAGGGGAAATATATGTCTATGGAAATTTTCGATCAATGGCTGGATATGTATTACCAGGCCAGGGGATGGGACCCAAAAGGGATTCCCACAGATGCCAAGTTGAAAGAACTGGATTTAGATCATTTTTAATGATATGTGTCATCGCCTGTGTTGATAATGAATCGCTTAGAAAAGGAGGAATCGAATGAAAAAGGCCCATAATCGGCTGGCCAACCGCATCCAGCACCTGGAGCCGGAAGGTGCCTATGAGATGCTGGCCCGGGCCCAGCAACTGGAATCAGAAGGGCGGAAAATCATTCATCTTGAAATCGGTCAACCGGATTTCCAGACTTTTACCAATATCGGGATTTCAGGGATCCGTGCCATTGCCAACGGGCAGACCCGCTATACCCCTTCGGCCGGAATTCCCGAATTAAAAAAGGAAATTGCCCGGTATACCGCTTCCCGGATAGGTATTCCGTTAACAGCAGATCAGGTGGTGGTGGGACCCGGTGCCAAACCACTACTTTTCTTTCCCATGATGGCCATTCTGGAACCGGGCGATGAAGCCATATATCCGGATCCGGGATTTCCCAGCTACCGGGCCATCATCGAAACCATGGGAGCTACACCAATACCGATTTCCTTGAAAGAGGAATCCGGTTTTTCTTTTGATATGGATGTGTTTTTGAAGCAGGTCAATGAGAATACCCGGCTGGTGATTATCAATTCCCCTTCAAATCCCACCGGAGGCATTATTCCCGAGCATGACCTGAAGCGTATCGCCGATATGGCCATTGAATATGATTTCTGGGTTTTATCCGATGAAATTTATACCCGGCTGGTTTATTCCTCGGAGCCCATTCTGAGTATTGCCTCAATGCCGGGCATGAATGAGCGTACGATTATCATGGATGGATTTTCCAAAACCTATGCCATGACCGGCTGGCGACTGGGTTACGGGCTGATGCCTGAAGATTTGGCCCGGAAGGTGGGATTGCTGTTAACCCATTCTGTGGGCTGTACCGCTTCCTTTACCCAGATAGCCGGTATTGAAGCTTTAATTGGACCCCAGCAACAGGTAGAAGAAGTACGCCAGCTGTTTCAGAAGCGGCGGGATGTGATTGTGAGCGGATTGAATAATATTCCCGGAATAGAGTGCCAGAATCCCCAGGGGGCTTTTTATGTGTTTCCCAATATTAAAAGTTTTGACCGGTCTTCAAAAGAATTGGCTGATTTTCTGTTAAATGAGGCCGGAGTGGCCGTGCTGCCCGGAACGTCTTTTGGAGACCTGGCTGAGGGTTATCTGCGGCTGTGTTATGCCAATTCGATTGAGAACATCGAAAAGGCCCTGGCTCTGATCGAACAGGCAGTGAAAAAACTTTGAGACAGAAAACCGCTAAATTTAAATGATAAAAACAAGGAGGAATGAATGGCTTTACATTATTCTTTTTTAAGTGAAAAAGACAGGCAACAGATGGATGCCCTGAAGGAATCGTATGGGGGTGCATCCGAGATTATGAAAACCATAGAAAATCTGAGGGAATATCCGAAGCGAAAACAAATTGCCGAAGAAAAGGGATTTGGAGAAATGCTGGAACAGGCTGAGAACTATGCCAAATCCTTTCCCAAAGTTGAGGATTTTATTGAGAGGGAAAGCCTTCAATTGATCAAGCCCGGGAAGGCAACCACACAGGTGTCCGGGTTTCAGGGTGCTCCCATTACCCTGGGAGCCATGAAGAGAATTGCCGAGGACGGTGAGACCCTGGTGCCCACGGAGTTCATATCGGTTATGGCCCTGAGCGAAGATTATGTGTTGAATGGCGAGCTGGTGACCACCCTGGCCATGGCCGAAAATATCATGGGTGCATCCAAGTTTTGCAATACCAATATGGTGGGGACACCGCTCAACAATGAGATCTACAGTAGGCTGGAAAAGGTGACCGGTGAAAAATTTGACACCTGGGAACCTGCTTCGGGAATGCGAGCCCTGGTGTTGAAAAATATGGGAACCCCCTTTGGTAATCTAGGCGGGGTGGAAGTGGCCAATAACAATCATCTGGTGTACCTGGATGGAGTCACCCGGTGTACATTGAACACCGGGGGGGATTTTTACCTGAATCCCAGCTGGTCGACAATTGTGGCTGCCTGCTATTATGCCCGGGATATTCTGAATCTCAATTTTAAGATTTCCATGTTGCTGTCAACCCAGAATGTCATTCAACTTCGTATGCTGTTGAATATCATGAAAGAGTACCTCCGGGATAATGGGACGACTCCGATATATGAAATCAATCTGGGTAATGGTCAATCGCCGGAAATGTTTATTCAATGTGCCCGGGACTTAAAGGAATCCGGAATTCCTGGAGTTTCCCTGGCTGCCCATTTGAGAATCAATCCGGACCTGGGCATTGCTGATTTTGACTGGACTGAGAATGCCCACCGGGTACTGGAATCGGGCACCGATATTACCATCAAATATGAAAGTGACGGAACCTCCAGACCCATGGATACCATGGGAACCTACTTTTTATCAAAAGAGGATCGACTCAAAAATCAGGAACAGATCGGAGATGTCATTTATCATAAATGTGTGCGGTGTTCCAATGATGTTAAAGAAATAATGAGAATGGGACATCCGGCAAGTTTTGCCACCATTTCTCATCGTTGAATGACCTTTGAAAAGGAGGATAACCATGATACATAGAATTATCATATTGGGTTTTGGTACGGTCGGGCAGGGTTTGGCTGAAATATTAATGTCAAAAAGAGATTTCTTGAAGAAGAAATACGGATTTGAATTTGAAGTGGTAGGCATCAGTGACCTGATGTGGGGCACGGTTTACAATCCGGACGGATTGAATCTGGAGAACCTGCTGGCCTCGGTTCAGTCAGAAACAAAATTTTCGCAGGATGTGAAAGACTGGGATGGTATGACCCTGATCAAGGAATCCAACGCAACTGTTCTTTGTGAGTTGACTTTTACCAATCTTGAATCCGGAGAGCCGGCCATCTCGCATTGTAAAACCGCTTTTCAAAACGGGAAACATGTGGTAACCAGCAATAAAGGTCCGGCTGCCCTGGCCTACCGGGAGATGAAATCCCTGGCAGCTGAAAAAGGGGTAGATTTTTTCATTGAAGGTACGGTCATGAGCGGAACCCCGGTGTTGAATCTTGCCGATGGTCCATTGGCCGGATGTGAGGTGTCCAAAGCCCGGGGTATTCTGAATGGAACCACCAACTACATCCTTACCCAGATGGAAATTGGTATGAGCTATGATGAGGCACTGAAAAAGGCCCAGGAACTCGGTTATGCCGAGGCTGATCCCGCCGGCGATGTGGAAGGATACGATGCCAGGGGCAAGGTGACCATCCTGGCCAATGCGGTCATGGATGCCTCATTGCGCATCTCCGATGTCCAATGTCAGGGAATCACCCGTATTTCAGCCGATGACATCGAAAAGGCCCGGGAAAAGAAATCACGCTGGAAGTTAATCGGTTCTGTGGAAAAGAAGAACGGGACGATTACCGCTTCTGTATCACCGGAAATGGTACCCATGACCCATCCCCTTGCCGGTATTATGGGGGCCACCAATGCCATTACCTTTTCCACCGATTTAATGGGCGATATCACTGTGGTCGGGGCCGGAGCCGGTAAAATTGAAACCGGATATTCGATTTTAACCGATCTTCTGAGAATTCATCGTTCAGCCTGAAATTGACAAACCGGTTCGAATTGCCTATGATATTCAGGTATAGGTATAGTAGAGGCAAGTTCGGATCAGAAAGTTGTTCCCAATCAGAATTTCATTACCGGGTTTCAAGAGAATCATAAATGAATAATAGCTCAAAAAAGAGCACACAAAAATCCAAAAAGTCAGAGGTTAGCATACTGGAGCTTCAGGCGGAGAACAAGAGGCTCCAAGAGGCCCTGCAGGAAATCACAGATCTGTACCAGGTGCTCCTGGAGACCTTTCCGGATGCCGTAACCATGAGTGATCTGGAAGGGAAAATTACCCAGGTTTCGCAAAAGACCCTGGAACTGCATGGATTCGATAGCATTGATGATATGATTGATAAATATGTGCTGGATTTCATTGATCCCGATGATCATGAGATGGTTACAGAAAAAATGATGAAGGGGCTTGAGAAGGGTTTGGTGAGAAGCTTGGAATACAAGCTGGTACGAAAAGACGGGAGCCGGTTTCATGGAGAATCGAATGTGGCCCCGGTTAGGGATCCGGAAGGAAATGTCAAAGCCTATATTGCCACGACCCGGGATGTTAGTAAACGAAAGTCTCTCGAACGATCATTCAAAGACAGTGAAGAGCGGTATCGGCAGTTGATTGAATCCCAGAATGATGGCATTTATCTGTTGTTCAACCGTAAATTTGAAATCATCAATAAGAAGTTCAGTGATATGTTTAAGCTGACCCTGGAGGATGTGAATGACCCGGATTTCGATTTCATTGACCTGGTTTCCCCCAAGAGCCGTTTTTTGGTTGAAGACCGGGTCAAAAAATTAGCTCAGGGAATCAAGCTGGAACCGAAATATGAATTTACCGCCCTTTCCAGGGATAATAAAGAAATCGAAGTGGAAGCCTCGGTTTCCTATATCAAGTACAAAGACGGTATCGGGGTTCTGGGCATTGTTCGGGACATTTCAGAACGAAAGCAGCTGGAAAAACAATTGCTTCAGGCCCAGAAACTTGAAGGTATCGGCAGGCTGGCCGGGGGAATTGCTCATGACTTTAACAATATACTCACTTCGATAATCGGCTATGTGGGCCTGATCAATATAAAAATTCCGGTTGATGATCCCTGCCGGGATTACGTCAAGCAAATTCTAAAGGCTTCGGATCGGGCCACCACCCTGGTCCAGCAACTTTTAGCCTTTAGCCGGAAAGCCATTACCAAGCCCCGGGTAATCAATCTCAATACGGTCATCAAGAACTTTTCCAAAATGTTGCAGCGAATACTGGGAGAGGATATTGAGTTTGAGTTTATTTCCGGACCGGATATCGACAACATCAAGGCGGATCCGGTTCAAATCGAACAGATTATCATGAACCTGGCTGTTAATTCCCGGGATGCCATGCCCCAGGGTGGAAAACTCAGTATTGAGACCCAAAATTGCCTGCTGGATGAGAAATATGTCCACAAGTATCCTTATGTAAAAGCGGGCCCCTATGTTTTGTTGATGTTCAGTGATACCGGTTCTGGCATGAATGAGGAAACCCTTTCCAAGATTTTTGAACCTTTCTTTACCACCAAGACCAATGGGGAAGGAACCGGGCTTGGGCTCTCTATGGTGTATGGAATTACCAGGCAAAGCGGCGGTCATATTACCTGTTACAGTGAGGTTGATCAAGGAACCATCTTCAAGATTTATCTTCCCCTGGTGGATGAACCGGCTGATTATGTTGCCAGCTCCCCGGAGCTGGCGGTGTTTCCAACCGGAACTGAGAGCATCCTGGTGGTGGAAGATGACATGACGGTTCGTGAAATGATAGTGGATATCCTGACCCAGAGCGGTTATCAGGTTCTGGTGGCCAGCAGCGGAAATGAAACCCTTTCCATCTGGGAGAGAAAGGCCAATGAGATTGATTTGCTGATTACCGATATGGTCATGCCGGGCATGAGCGGAAGCGAGCTGGCCAAACGCTTATCTCAAAAAAAACCCCAGCTGAAAGTGCTTTACATGTCCGGTTATGCACGTCGTGCCATTTCTCAGTATGATATGGAAGGGGAAGATATTGCTTTTATTCAAAAACCGTTTAATGCAACTGATTTAACCATAAAAATCAGAGAAGTTCTGGATACTTGATTTCAGGTATAGATAAGAATGAAGATTGAATTACCGTATCACCGCCATCGTATTTCGATTGAAATACCCGATGGTATTCAAACCGAGATCGTAACTGCCAGAGAACATGCCTCCCGGGTCCAATCTGACCTTTTCCGTCAGGCACTGGCCAATCCGCTCAATTCGGTTTCGGTCGAAGCGTTCATGAATTCCGGGAAGGAATGTTTATTTATCATCAATGATGCCACCCGGCCCACTCCGACTGCAGTTGTGCTGGAATCAGTTTATGACATCATAAGGGATAAGGATATCAAATTCATGATTGCCACCGGAACCCATCGTTCTCCCACCCTGAAGGAATTGCAGGATATTATGGGGCGTTTTTATTTGGAATTCAAAGACTGTATTCTCATCCATGATGCCCGGAACGAAGATGAATTGGTAAAGGCGGGTCATTCCCGGGCCGGGCATGAGATATGGATAAACCGTCATGTTCATCAGGCCCGGAAACTGGTGGTCATCAATTCTGTAGAGCCCCATTATTTTGCCGGATACACCGGAGGGAGAAAGTCCTTTTTCCCGGGTATTGCCGGATATCATACCATTGAACAGAACCATAGATTCGCCATGAGCCAGGATTCCTGTTCCCTGAAACTGAGGGGAAATCCGGTTCATGAAGATATGGTTGATTCCCTGCGTTGTCTGGGGGATAAAGATATATTTTCGATTCAGACCGTGCTGGATCTCAAAAACAATATCTTTGCCGTCACTGCGGGTCATATCCATGATTCTTTTATGGCAGCCGTTAGAGAGGCGGAATCGATTTTTTCCGTAAAAGTCCGGAACCAGTCGGATATTGTGATTGCCGTGGTGCTTCCCCCCAAAGATATCAATCTGTATCAGGCTCAGAATTCTCTTGAAAATGCAAAATTAATATTAAAAGACGGAGGGATTCTTATTCTGGTCTCATCCTGCCGGGAGGGAATAGGTCCTTCGGCATTTTTTGATTTATTGTCCGGATCCAACACCCCTCAGGATGTTCTGAAGACGGTTGAGAGCGGGTATAAACTCGGATACCACAAAGCGGTCAAGATTGCTCAGACCTTGGCACGGGCTGAAATCTGGGGGGTCACCGAACTGCCGGAATCCCAACTGGAATCTATATTCATCCGTTCGTTTCATTCCCTGCAGGAGGCTGTGGGTCAGGCTGTTCAGAGCCAGGGCAGCCGGTCCAGTATGACCGTGTTGATGGATAGTGACCGGGCGGTTCCGGTGATAGGACCATGAAAACCGAGAAATCTCCAAACCCTGTCAGCCTGGAATATGATTATGTGATCATCGGATCCGGTTTCGGGGGAAGTGTATGTGCACTCCGACTCCAAAAATGTCTGCTATTGAGTCCAGAAGTTAAGGGTCAGGTTTTTTTGATCATAACAGGCATAGCTGAATGATCGAATCCAGTCTCCGCAGTTTATATAAATTTTTTCACCGGTTTCCCGGATCATGGGAATATGGAGGTGTCCCAGAATCACGTAATCAAATCCTTCTTCAAACTTATCCCGGGCAAACTGGAAATATTCTTCACTCCAGGAGGATTTTTTTTTGGATGGGAAGCTCCGACTGGAAACGGAGATCCATTTGGCCATTTGTATGCCAAAGTCTGCCGGGACGAACGTTTTGTACAAAAAAATGGATGCCGGGTTGCGAATGATTTTTTTTAAAAACCGGTATCCCCGGTCATTCCTGGCCAAGCCGTCGCCGTGGGCAACAAAAAAACGTTTGTGGTTCAGGGTGAATTCACTGGACTCCGAATGACAGACCAGCCCAATTTCCTTTTGCAGGTATTCTCCCAGATAGAAATCATGGTTGCCCTTGATTAAATTGATTGTGATTCCGGCTTCGGTCATTTTCCTGAAGCGGTGCAAAAATGGGAACCAGTACTTGGGAATCACGTGGTACCACTCGAACCAGAAATCAAAAAGATCCCCCAGGATATACAGTTCTCGGGCATCTTTTTCAATATGCTCCAAAAAGGCATGAAGGTTTATCCTTTTCAGTTGTTCATTTTCACTGTTTTCAAAACCCAGATGAATATCTGAAATAAAGTAAATGTTGTTCATGGGGATTGTGTGTCGGCTAGGAGCAAGATCGTTGTTTTCAAGAATTTATCTTTTTTAGAATATCATCGGCATTCTTGGAGTTTTTCAATTCAGTGAAAATGGAAGGCCATTTTTCCTGAACATCCAGAATAAAGTCAATCACTTCCCTGACTGCTCCTCTTCCGCCGTAGCGCTTGGCAATATAATGGGAAATACGCTTGATTAGAGGATGAGCATCCCCGACTGCTGCGGAAAAACCCACCATGCCCATGACTTCTGCATCTCCGATATCATCACCGATGTAGGCCACTTCCTCTTTTTTTAACTGATACTTTTCCAACAATTGATTGAAGGGAATGCACTTGTTGGTAGACCCCTCAAAGTAATCATCAATTTGAAGTTCCTCGGCGCGCCTTTTCACTGCTTCTGAGGACTTCCCTGATATGATGGCGGTCTTAATTCCGGCCAGGCCGGCAAATATGATACCGGTTCCATCCTTGACATCGAAAGATTTGATAACATCTCCGTTGGGAAGCATAAAAAACCGTCCATCCGATAAGGTTCCGTCAACATCCATGATAATCAATTTCACCTGTTTGGCAAGTTCCTTTTGATCCATTATATCATCTCCGTTCTCCATAAGTCATGCAAGTGCAAAAGTCCCTTGAGATTATTCTGCTCATCCATTACCACCAGTGAAGTGATCAAGTGATCTTCCAATGTTTTCAATGCTTCAACAGCCAGTTGATTTTCTCCGATAGTCAGTGGGTTTTCGGACATGTTATCCCGGGCAGTGGTTGTGGAGAAATCCACTCCCTTCAACATGAGTCGGCGCAAATCGCCATCGGTGATAATTCCGATTAACCGGTTTGAATTATCAACCACCAGGGCAACCCCAAAATGTTTTTCATCTATGGTTTTGATCACCGCTTTTATATTGAGGTCTGCTTTAACGATGGGAAGTTCATGGTCCGAATGCATCAAATGTTTTACTTTCAGTAATTTTTTCCCGATGAAACCACCGGGATGGAAATTCCGAAAATCCTCTTCGTTGAATCCTTTTTTTTCCATCAGAGCGATCGAAATCGCATCACCGATCGCCAGGGTCAGGGTGGTTGAGGTGGTGGGTACAAAGCCGATGGGACAGGCTTCCTTTTCGATGCTGCAATCGATAAACACATCACTCTGAAGAGCCAGGGTGGAGGTAGGAGAACCCACCAGGGTAATCAATTTGACTCCGATCCGTTTGATATAATTGATCAACCGTATGACTTCAAAGGTCTCTCCGCTGGTGGAGAGGGCCACGACTGCATCGTCATGATGAATGATTCCAATATCACCGTGCAGGGCTTCGGAGGGGTGTAAGAAGACAGATGGGGTACCGGTTGAGGTGAGGGTGGCGGAAAATTTTCTTCCGATAATTCCGGATTTTCCCATACCGGTAATAACGATTCTTCCCTTGACTTTGAACAGGATATTGACAGCTTTTTCAAATTCTTCATCCAGTTTTTGTATGGCTGATTCAATGGCCTTGGCTTCAATTTCCAGAACTTTTCGGCCGGTTTCAACGATGTTCATTAAATTACATTATATATTTTTTTCAACTGAATTAACAGATCTTTCAAGTTTTTTATGGCCAGCAGGTTTTTACCGTCAGAGAGGGCCTTATCAGGATCGGGATGAATCTCCATGAAAACACCGTTGGCGCCGGCAACCACTCCCGCTTTGGCCATGATCGGAATAAATTCGGGATCTCCTCCGGAGACACCTTTTTCCGCGCTCGGTTTCTGGAGCGAATGGGTGGCATCGATGACAACCGGGCAGCCGGTTTGTTTCATGATGGGAATGTTTCTGAAATCCACCACCAGATTCCGGTAACCGAAAAAGTTTCCCCGCTCAGTAAGCATGATGCGGCTGTTTCCGGTAGATTGAATTTTTTCGATTACCAGGGTCATGTCTTCTGCGGACATGAACTGACCTTTTTTTACGTTTATCGGAAGTCCGGTGCTTCCTGCGGCCAGTAACAGGTCGGTTTGCCGGCTCAGGAAAGCCGGAATTTGAATAATGGATAATACTTCTGAAGCCGGTTGAACCTGCCAGACCTCATGGATATCGGATAGAACCGGGATCCGGAATTGTTCCTTGACCCGGGCCAAAATCTGCAATCCCTTCTCAATTCCCGGACCCCGGAAGGAACCCAGGGAAGACCGATTGGCCTTATCGAATGAAGCCTTGAATATTAGCGGGACTTCGATCTCATCGGCGATCTTTTTTACCTGCTCGGCGATTCGGAGGGTAATGTCCTGGTTTTCAATGACACAGGGGCCCAGAATAAAAAACAGTCTGTCATTGCTCAATTCCAGACCTTCGATTTCCCAGTAAGTGCTCATTTCAGAATTTTATCAAGTATCTTTCAAAAGTGCAAATATAAATTTACCCATTCTGTACTGGCCGAATGACCGCTCAAAGTTCGGTCTTCATCTTTTCCAGCTCCTCCATATTCAGCAATATATCCCTCTGATTCTTACTGTTGGGAGCGGAAACGACTTCCCTGGCCTGAAGTTGATCGATCAATCGACCGGCCCTGGCATAACCGACTCTCATTTTTCGTTGAAGGTAAGAGGCCGAAGCCTGACCGGTGTTGATGATAATTTCGGCGGCGTCGAAAAAGAGCTCATCCAGATCCCCGTCCTCGAGCTCGCTATCGGCTTTGACATGGGTTTTTATCACCTGGGTGTTGTATTTGGGTTTTCTGAGTTTGGACAGATATCCAATGACCCTCAAGGTCTCCTCCTCTGATACAAAAGCACAGTGGCAGCGGACCAGGGTGGCGGTCTTGGGTGGCAGAAACAGCATGTCTCCGCTCCCCAGTAATTTTTCAGCTCCCATGACATCGATGATGGTCCGCGAATCAAATTTGGAGGGAACGGCCATGGCAATTCTGGAGGGGAAATTGTTTTTGATGGTTCCGGTAATCACATCGATGGAAGGTCGTTGGGTGGCCAGTATCAGGTGAATCCCCACGGCCCGGGATTTCTGGGCCATCTTCTGGATAGACTCTTCAATCTCTCTTGATGCCGTCATCATTAAATCGGCAAATTCATCAATGATGACTACGATATAGGGCATTTTCTCCTGGTTTTCCAATTTTTCCAGTAACTCATCTTCCACCTGGGTCAGCAATTCAATTTTTTTATTGTATTGCTCGATATTCCTGACCTGGAGCAGGGCCAGTTGTTTGTACCTTCGCTCGATTTCAAATATGGTCCAATCCAGGGCATTTTTGGCCAGTTTGGTGTTGACCACCACCGGGGTCAGCAGGTGGGGGAGCGAGTTATAGATAGCCAGCTCCACCCGCTTGGGATCAATCAATACGAATTTGACCTCTTCGGGCGGGGATTTGTATAAAATACTTAAAATGATAGTGTGGATGGCCACACTTTTTCCGCTTCCAGTGGCTCCGGCAATGATTAAATGAGGCATCTCGCGCAAATCGGTAATAAAAATTTCACCGCTCTTGCTTTTACCCAGGGCAATGGTAAGAGGTGAACTGGATTGCTGGTATTCGGGGGATTCAAGGATCTCCCTCAGGTGAATGAGCTCCCTTTTATTGTTGGGGATTTCGATGCCGATAGCCTTTTTGCCCAGTATTCTTTCGATTCGGACATACTGGGCTTTGACCACCAGGGCCAGGTCCTCGGACAGGTTGGTCACATCCTTTACCTTAACCCCCGTGTCCGGTACAAATTCATAGGTGGTAATGACCGGTCCGGGTGTGTATTCCATGATTTCGCCCTTTATTCTGAATTCATTCAACCGGCTGGACAATTCAATCTTCTTTTCGTCCAGTTCTTTGTAGTCTATCTTGCTCTTTTTGGTGGGGGCATCCAGGTAGGAAAGGGGCGGGGGCTGGAATTTTTCCAGACTTGGGTATTCCTCTTCCAGGTCGGAAAACAAATAGGTTTCTTCGGGAATTTTACTGGGTTTTTTGACAATTTTTCTTTTTTCTTTCCTGGTTAGAAATTCGGATTTTTCCTTTAAAATCCGGCCGGGACCTGCCTGATATTTTTTTTTGATCCGCTCCCGTTGCTGATTTTCCCGATATTTTTCAATGTTTTTATTTAAAACTGATCCGATTTTTTTAAATAATTTGGCTATCAATTGGGACAGGAATTTGAAGATTCGATGAAGGGAAAATTTGGCAATCAGGGCCAGTGAAATGAGAACAAGAATGAGAGACAATAACAGTGAAAAAAAAGGTTTTATCTCCGTATTTAAAAAATGGTTGAAAAAGTAACCGATCAATCCACCGGTTTTGGATTCGACATTTTCTATGATTGACAACGGGTTAATATTATCGAGAAAAGAGGCAAAGGAAAGGAGTAATAGTAAATAACCCAGATTTTTGCTAATAAAATTTTTTATATTGCGATTAAACAGAAAAAAACTGGTCAGGAAAAGCAGGTATAAAATAAAAATATATGAAGCGTAGCCGAACAGGTTAAACAAAACCGCTGCGATTTCGGACCCGATTTGTCCCCCGTAGTTGGTTACCGATTCCTTGATCGATGAATGAAAGAAACTCGGGTCCGAAGGCGAATAGCTGACCAGACTGAACAATAGAAAAATGGAAATAAAAAGGGCGATGATTCCGAATATCTCGTTTCTCAGGGACAATTCGTTGCCAGGAACCTTTTCTCTCTTTACTTTTCTCATTTTTAAAAAGTATATGTTTACCCCTGTATTTTGTCAAGTTGTGGCAAATGGTCCGGGTTAGAGGGTCGGAATAGAAATTATTCCCAGTTTAAGAGGACTTTGCCGGATTGGCCGGATTCCATGATATCAAAGGCTTTTTGATACTGGTTTATGTGGAACCGGTGGGTAATGATCGGAGAAATATCCAGTCCGGACAGAACCATTTGTTCCATCTTGTACCAGGTCTCAAACATTTCCCTGCCGTAAATGCCTTTTAAATGCAGGGCTTTGAATATGAATTCATCCCACTGGATCCGGGTGGTTGATGGCAATATGCCCAGGAGTGCAATTTTGGAACCATTGTACATATTGCTGATCATGTCGTTAAAGGCCTGGGGAGATCCGGACATTTCAAGACCCACATCAAAACCGACCATTCCCAATTCCCTGACCACATCCGATATTTTTTCATTTCGGGGATCAATGGCTCTGGTGGCTCCCATTTTCCGGGCAATCTCAAGGCGGTATTCTACCAGGTCGGTGACCACAATATAGCGGGCTCCGGCAAATCGACTGATGGCTACGGCCATGTTTCCGATCAATCCGGCCCCGGTGATCAATACATCCTCGCCGATAACCGGAAATGAGAGCGCGGTATGGGTGGCATTTCCGAAGGGATCAAAAATGGCCACGATATCATCACTGATCTTGGGATTGATCTTGATGACATTCTGGGAGGGAATGGCCACATATTCGGCAAATGCCCCATCTCGATTTACCCCCACGCCGACGGTGTTTTCGCAAACGTGTTTCTTGCCTCTCCGGCAGTTTCGGCAATGACCGCAGGCGATGTGTCCTTCTCCGGTCACGCGTTCGCCGATTTCCAGATCCTCCACTCCGGATCCTTTGCGGGCAATGGTTCCCACATATTCATGGCCGATAACCATGGGGGTTTTGATGGTTTTTCGTGCCCAGTCATTCCACAGGTAGATATGCAGATCGGTTCCGCAAATGGCGGTTTTTTTTATCTTGATCAATACATCGTTGATGCCGATTTCGGGGATATCCACGTTGTCCATCCAGATACCCTTGCCCGGTTGTTTCTTAACCAGTGCTTTCATTGTTGTCATTGTTTACCTCATTGCAGGTTAGTTTAAAAACCATAATATTGGGGAATTTGATTTCCCTGAAGTTAAATTGTAAGAAAAAATGGTTTATTTTTCAAGACACCCTGGTTATTCGTTTTGCCAGTTGAAATATATTTTTTAAAATACTATGATTATGCTTAATATCAACATGAAAAAATTTATTTTACTGATTTTGCTATTCTCAATAGGCTGTTTGTTGGTCAAGGCAGCCCAGCCAGCGGAAGTGAAGTTCCCCTCGATGGTTTTTAAAGGGAAAATATTGAAGTTGAAAGATATCGGGTTGTTTGACCGGATCTATGTGAACGGAACAGAAATAAAATCCGATCAAATTGTTTTTTCACAAACCGGTACCCACACAATTACTGTGGTTCAGGGAGACCGTGAATTGATCTTCAGTGTATATTCCCTGGAAGGAATTCTTACCCTGCTTCCGCCCCTGATCGCCATTATTCTGGCCCTGATTTTCAAGGAAGTAGTGGTTTCATTGTTTGTGGGCATTTTTACCGGTGCCCTGCTGTTGAGCCGCTTTGATTTTATCAATGCCTTTTTTAATGTGATTGACAAATATATTATCAATGCCATTGCCGATAAAGACCGGGCTTCCATTCTGGTTTTCACCTTGTTGTTGGGCGGGATGGTGGGAATCATTACCAAATCCGGAGGCGTGAAAGGAATCGTTGAGGGTCTCTCACGACGGGTTAAGTCGGAGAGAGGCACCCAGTTTTATACCTGGTTGATGGGGATTTTGATATTTTTTGATGATTATACCAATACCCTGATCGTAGGGAACACCATGCGGCCACTTACGGATAAATGGAAAGTATCCCGGGAAAAACTCTCCTATATTGTCGATTCCACAGCTGCTCCCATGGCTTCCATTGCCCTGATCTCCACCTGGATCGGATTTGAAATCTCTTTGATTGACCAATCGCTGAAAGCGTATGGATTTCAATATGATGCCTATCAGATTTTTTTGGCTTCACTGCCTTATCGATTTTATCCCATTCTGGCCTTATTATTAGTCATGTTGGTTTTTACCCTCAGAAGGGATTTCGGACCCATGCTGAAAGCGGAAAAAAGAGCCAGCAGAGGCCAATTACTCAGTGATGAGGCTGTTCCCCTGGCTGATTTTGAGAGTTCCGGCCTGAATCCTTCGGAATCCACTCCGCACCGCTGGTTCAACGGTTTGATTCCCATTGTGGTGGTCATTGTTTTTACCTTCGGAGGGCTTTACATTTCAGGTGTGAACCGGTTGCTTTCCAATGGGAATCCGCTGGCAGAAAAATCATTTTTTCAGGTGGTTTTTTCCAGCAGTGGTTTTAAGGATCTGGGAACCATTATTTCCACGGCAAATTCTTTTGAAGTGCTTCTCTGGGCTTCACTGATGGGAGTCATTACCGCACTCGGTCTGGCTTTTTTTCAGAAGATACTGTCCCTGAGGGAAGGCATTTCATCCCTGGTTCAGGGAATGAAATCCATGATGATGGCCGTTGTTATTCTGGTTCTGGCCTGGTCGCTGGGAGTGGTATTAGTGGAATTACACACGGCAGATTTTCTGGTCTCTTTGTTGTCTTCATCACTCGACTATCAATTGTTTCCGGCCCTGGTCTTTGTTTTTTCAGCCCTTATTGCCTTTTCAACCGGAACGTCCTGGGGGACCATCGGGATCATGTATCCCCTGGTTATCCCCATCACCATCGGATTGGGCAGAGGTTTACCGGATTTAAAATACTTTATCATTCTCACCATTTCATCGGTACTGGCAGGCGCCGTGTTTGGAGATCATTGCTCCCCCATATCGGACACCACCATTATGAGCTCAATGGCCTCATCCTGTGATCATATTGATCATGTCAAGACCCAGATCCCCTATGCACTACTGGCGGCATCGGTTGCGCTTTTCTGCGGGATTATCCCGGTTTCCTATGGCTTTCCCTATATCCTGTCTGTTTTGATATCTGTTGGAATCATCAGCCTGATTTTACTGGTAGCGGGTAAGAAGAGCCGGGGAAACTGAAAGTCACGCCTTCATTTTCTCCCTGATTGATTTAAGGGATTCGATACCGATAAAGGCTCCCAGAATAACCAGAATAAAGGCGGTAATGGCCAGTACCGTATCTCCGGTGTTTTTTAAGAATCCTCCGATATATTGAAAAATTAACAGATAGAGCAGGGAGGCCTCGGTGACCAGCCACATGAAAATAGAGGGGATCAAGCTGTAGAGGACTGGCCTTTTAATGCCGGCAAAATAGGCTGTAACCGTAAAAAGTGCCAGTGCAGCGATTAATTGATTGGCGCTTCCAAATATGGGCCAGATGATATTCCAGCTATTGGATTTGGCAAGCACATAGGCGAAAAGGACTCCAATCAACCCCGCTACCCAGCGATTGGACAGGGCAGACTTTTTTTTAAACAGGGATTCCTGAAACACAAAACGACTCAACCGAACCGCGGTATCCAGGCTGGTCAGGACAAAGGCATTGAGCATCAATATCCCAAAGGATACGGCCAGGTCGAAGGGGATGCCGATGGCTGATACCGCCCGGCCGAAACCGTGGCCAAAAGCAATGATGGGGCCTTTTTTCATTAGATCCTGAAATATGAAATCAGATAATGCCTGGGGTGCTTCATTCCAGAACAGGGCCGAGGCCATCAGTATCAATACCAGCAGGGCCAGAACACCTTCAAAAATCATTCCACCGGCACCGATAAATTTGCCGCTGCTTTCCCGGTTTAATTGTTTGGCTGTGGTTCCGGATGCTACCAGTGAATGAAACCCGGAGATGGCACCGCAGGCCACAATCACAAACAGCATGGGAATCAGGGGTGTGTTGCTGGAAATGAATACGGTATGGAATGGCCCGTTGATATTCGGATGAAGGATTATAAGCCCGGCATAACCCAGGATTAAGCCCACAAAAAGAATGGTCATTGACAGATAATCCCGGGGTTGCAGCAGTACCCATACCGGTATTGAGGAAGCAATATAGGCATAAAACAAAAAAACAAAAAACCAAAGGTCAAAAGAGGCCACAATTGGATAGCGGTAGCCCAGCTGGACCAGAAAGACAATGATCACCCAGGCGACCAGGGTGGCCGGAATTAAATTAATCCTGAGCCTGTAAACTGCCAGTCCAAATAAGGAGGCCAGGGCAACCAATCCCAGGGTGGGAATCACAATTTCAGGTTTCTCGGCCAGTGTTTTAGCTGTGATCACCGAGAAAACGGCTACAATCAGGACGAGGCTCAGCCAGACAAAGATGGAAAACATCCATTTTGCTGTTGGAGATATCACTTGACCTGAAATCTCGGTTATACTGATTCCCCGATTCCGGGTCGAAACCATCAATGAAAAATAGTCGTGAATGATACCGATGAAGGCGGTACCCAGAAGTATCCACAACAGTGCTGCCCCCCATCCAAAAAGGGCGTAGGCCAGTATGGGGCCGACAATGGGCCCGGCTCCGGCAATGGAAGAAAAATGATGTCCGAACAAGAGGGGTTTCGGAGATGGTACGTAGTCTATACCGTCGTTCAGGACATGGGCCGGCGTTCTGCGGGTGTCATCCGGTTTGATGACTTTTTTATCGATTCGCTTTACATAAAACCGATAAATCAGGAAAAACCAGAGCAGTCCGGCAATCAGGATTAGGGTTGAATTCACGAATTTCCTCCTTATTGTATCATTATAAATTGATGCTTCCCGGTTTTCAATATTGAATTTATATTTATTTTATATTGCTTTCCATATTAGAATTTGGTATCTTAGTATCCTGACACAGATCAGAAGACTGAGATTTCTTTTTTTCAACAGTGTTCCGAGGAGGATTTGAATGGTTACCAAGAAAGCGACCAATGTGGTCTGGCATGAGCATAAGGTTAAACCTCAGGATCGGGAAACCTTACTGGATCAAAAGGGTGTGGTGTTGTGGTTTACCGGGTTGCCTTCCAGTGGGAAATCCACCATTGCCAATGAAGTTGCCTTCCAGCTCCATAAGCTGGGGAAATTTTCCTATGTCCTGGATGGTGATAATATCCGGCATGGTTTGAATAAAGATCTTGGTTTTTCACCGGAAGACAGAGAAGAAAATATCCGCCGTATTTCCGAGGTGGCTCACCTGTTTGCGGATTCCGGAGCCATTGCCATTACCGCTTTTGTCTCACCTTACCGCAAAGACCGTGATTTCTGCCGCCAATTATTGGGGGGGGATCGTTTTTTTGAAATTCTGGTGAAAGCGGATCTGAAAACCTGTGAGAAGCGAGATCCCAAGGGAATGTATAAGAGAGCCATCAAAGGGGAAATCAAAGAATTTACCGGGATTTCCGCTCCCTATGAAGAACCGTTGCATCCGGAAATCGTACTGGATACAGATTCCCTGAGTATTGAAGAAGAAACCGAAATGGTGATTGACCATCTTCGAAAAAAAGGAATCATTTAAATGGCTTGTTTTTCCGTATGTCAAACTGATTTTTTTTAATGTGAATAAAAAAAAACAGGAGAACCAAAATGAAAAAATTTAAAAAACGGGCATTTTTTGTCGCTTTTTTCTCAGCTTTTTTGCTGGTTTTTTATGTAGCTATCAATGCAGTTCCTGCTCAAGATGAGAAAGATATAATACAGAGAGTCAGGGCCGCCATTGTTGCCCGGGGTGCTGACTGGCAGGCCGGGGAAACTTCTATGACCGCGCTCTCGAAAGAGGAAAGGCAGAAGCGGCTGGGGGCCTTAATCCCGGAAATTGAAAACCCCAAAAAAATGATTTATTCTGGTCCTCTGGTTTCAACCCCGGTAAAGATGGATTGGCGGAACCAGCTGGGAGAAAATTTCATCAGTTCGGTAAAAAACCAGGCCAGCTGTGGCAGCTGCTGGGCATTTGCCATCGTAGCGGTCATGGAAGCCATGTACAACATTGAAAATTCCACTCCCTACGGGCAGGGCAATTTTGTCTCCCAGAATTTTGAACTGGATCTTTCCGAGCAGTTCCTGGTTTCCTGTTCCGATGCCGGTGATTGTCAGGGGGGGTATCCCGATGAGGCTGCCGATTATATTAAGAGAAATGGTATTGCCAAGGAAGAGTTTTTACCCTATGCGGCTGCCGATGCTCCCTGTAATCCTGCCCCGGACTGGATCAATCAGATATACTCAATTGAAGACTGGGGATTTGTCACCCAGGGAATCGAAGATCGGGAAGCCATCTACAATGCCCTTCAAAATGGGCCGATTTCTCTTTATATGGTTATCTACACTGATTTTTACAGCTATCAATCCGGAATATACGAACATACATTCGGTGAAGTTGAAGGCGGTCATGCCATACTGCTGGTGGGATATGATAAGGGTGGTAACTACTGGATTTGCAAGAATTCCTGGGGTGAGAACTGGGGAGAAAACGGATATTTTAAAATCAAGATGGGTCAATGCCAATCAGGAACCTGGATGGTTGCAGCCTGGGGAGTTATCCCCCCTTCATTTTATCCTCCGGCCAATGTAGCCGGTAGCAAGGTTGAAAATAAATCACTGCTTCTTAGTGAATATGGAAATTTGATTATTTGGGAACCCAATCCCATGAACACCGGGATCAATGTCACCAAGTACAGGATTTATGAACAGCAATATGGTCACTGGATCCAGTTGGGCGAAGTGGATGCCAGTGAATTTGAATACTTTCACCGGAACATTGACCAGTATATGCAGCAGGAATATGCAGTCACAGCTATTTCTGATAACAACCAGGAAAGTTGTGCCGGATTTATCACCGTATTTTAATACGGTTGATATAAATTTGGCCCCGCCTGGATCAGTGGGGATAGCGTATGAGTGAGCCTGTTTATTTTATCAAAGTTGTTCATTCCGAAGAAGATTTGATTATCTCAAAAAAGATTCAAGAATTGATTCTAAAGCAAAATCTACTTTCATTTATAGAACCCAGGGATTTTGTGGCTATAAAAACCCATTTTGGCGAGGAGGGTACTCAGGGTTATGTGCGTCCATTGCATTTCAAGATGCTGGGCAAATTACTTAAAGATATCGGGGCTTTTCCCTTTTTAACCGAAACGTCAACCCTGTACCGGGGAAGACGCTCCAATGCCATTGAGCATATTCAACTGGCCTTTGAGCATGGTTTTTCAGTCCGGGAAACCGGACTGCCCATTATCATGTCCGACGGGTTATTGGGTGATGACGAGGTAGAAATTAATATAAATGCCAGAATATATCAGAAAGTGGGGATTGCCAAATTACTGGAGAAATCACAATCTATGGTTCTGGTATCTCACTTTACCGGCCATATGTTATCCGGTTTCGGGGCAGCGCTGAAAAATCTGGGTATGGGTTGTGCCAGCCGAAAAGGCAAGTTGATCCAGCACTCTACAGCCAAACCCTCCATCAAAACATCAAAGTGCACGGGATGCGGAGAATGTATGAAGTGGTGTCCGGCCGATGCCATTACAGTGGTGGACGGAATTGCCCGGATTGACCGGAATGCTTGTATCGGCTGCGGGGAGTGTCTGGCCATATGCCGGTTTGATGCGGTGGGATATAACTGGTTGGAAACCCATGAAAATCTTCAAAAAAAAATGGTCGAGCATGCCCTGGGAGTCATGAAGTCCAAAAGGGGAAAGATCATCTGTATCAATTTCCTGACCCGTATCACCAAGGATTGTGACTGCATGAGGGGGTATAACCGGATTGCGCCGGACATAGGGGTTTTGCTCTCCCATGATCCGGTGGCTGTAGATGCCGCTTCTGTTGACCTGATTGAGAGAACCGTGGGGAAAAAATGGTCCCAGCTGACTTTTGATATTCCCAACCGGGTTCAGATCGAATACGCTGCCGAAATCGGCCTGGGCAACCCCGATTACCAACTGATGGAAATGTAGATCAAAATCAATCCAATCGGTAATTGGGGGATTCTTCGGTGATGATCACATCGTGAACATGGCTTTCCTTTAAAGATGCACCGGTCACCTTTATAAATTTGGCTTTCTTTCTCAATTCCTCGATATTTTTACACCCGGTCAAACCCATTCCGGATTTTACCCCGCCCATCAGAAGCGGAACCAGCTGCATCACGCTTCCGCGATGGGGGACCCGACCCTCGATTCCTTCGGGGACCAGTTTGGATTCCAAGATCTCATCATCCTGAAAGTACCGATCCTTGCTTCCGGCCTTCATGGCCGCAATTGAACCCATCCCCCGGTATTTTTTATAGGATCGGCCCTGATAAATAATCAGTTCTCCGGGGCTTTCATCGGTTCCGGCCAGCAGGGAACCGATCATCACGCAATTGGCTCCGGCGGCAATGGCCTTGGTGATATCCCCCGAGAATTTGATCCCGCCATCGGCAATGATGGGAACTTTATCCTTAACGGTTTTGGCCACTTCCATGATGGCGGTAATTTGAGGCATCCCGGCTCCGGAAATGATTCGGGTGGTACAGATCGATCCGGGCCCTACGCCAACCTTGATGGCATTCACACCCCGGTCAAGCAGATCGGCTGCAGCCCCGGATGTGGCGATATTTCCGGCAATGATATCAATGGTCGGGGATTTTCCTCTGATCATTTCAATGGTTTTGAGCACTTTTTTTGAGTGTCCGTGAGAGGTGTCAACCGCAATGACATCAACCTTTTCATTGACCAGGGCCTGAACCCGCTCCAGGGTGTCATCCGCTGTTCCCACGGCTGCTCCCACTAAAAGCCTTCCGTATTTATCTTTGGAAGCGGTGGGAAATAATTCTGATTTCATGATATCTTTCAGGGTAATCAATCCTTTGAGTTTGTTTCGCTCATTTACAACCGGCAGTTTTTCGATCTTATTCATGTGAAGCAATTTTTTGGCCTCATCGATGTTGATATCTTCCTGAACCGTAATGAGATTTTTGGCAGTCATGAAGTTTTTTATTTGCTGGTTTTTATCCGTGATGAAGCGGATATCGCGGTTGGTCAGAATTCCGACCAGTATCCCCTGATCATCGACAATGGGAAGGCCGGAAAATCCCTTTTCTTTAATCAGCTGGATGGCTTCATATATTTTATTATGAGGCTTGAGGGTAATGGGATTTACAATGATTCCCGACTCGGATCGTTTTACTTTTTTAACTTCTTCGGCCTGCTGCTGGATGGAATAATTCTTATGAATGATGGATATCCCCCCCAGTTGGGCCATGGCAATCGCCATACTGGATTCCGATACTGTATCCATTGCCGCCGAAACCACGGGGATTTTCAAGTTTAGATTTGAAGTAAACCGGGCTGATGTATCGACTTTCTTGGGCAGGGCCTCCGAGTAATCCGGTACCAGCAGCACATCATCAAAGGTCAGTCCTTCATATTCAGAGAATTTGTTTTCCATTTATCTCCTTCTTTTCTTCTTTTTTTTGCGCCTTTTGCTGGGCATCTTGGATGATGGCCGGGATAGTTTGGCCTTTTTCCTCTGCTTCCATTCCTCTATTTCTTCTTCCTCAACCGGGTGAAACAGAAATAAGAATTTTATCGCTTCATCATCAATGCGGGTCTGCAATTCCTCGAATAAGCGAAAACTCTCTTTTTTGTATTCAATCAACGGATCCTTTTGGGCATAACCCCTCAATCCGATCCCTTCCTTGAGATGATCGATGTTCAGCAGGTGGTCTTTCCACTGCGAATCAATGATTTGAAGCATGATCATTCTTTCCAGTTCCCGCATCTGTTCCGAGCTGATGAGATCTTCTTTTTCCCGGTACATGTTTTTCAGGTGTTTGAGTACGGTATCCCGGATTTCGATCTGGGGTAGGTTTTGGTAGTCTTCTTTAATGACTTCATTTACATTGAGACCAAACTGAGACATGATTTCTTTTTGAAATGATTCATAATCCCAGTCCTCCGGATCCTTATTTTCATCCAGGTTGTACTTCAGGATATCATCGAATATCTCTTCGGTTAAGGTTTCGATATGCTCCTTGAAATCTTTGCCTATCAGAATGTCCTTGCGCAGGGAGTAAATGGCCTGACGCTGCTTGTTCATCACATCATCATATTCCAGAAGGTGCTTTCGGATAGAAAAGTTTTGACTTTCAATTTGCTTCTGGGCATTCTCAATGGCTCTCGAAACCAGGCTGTTTTCAATGGGGACACCGTTGCTCATTCCCGCCCTGACCAGCAGACCCTTGATTCGGTCGGTTCCCAGGATTTTCATCAGGTCGTCTTCCAGGGAAATATAAAATCTCGATGAACCCGGATCTCCCTGTCGGCCGGATCTCCCTCGCAATTGATTGTCGATTCGTCTGGCCTCATGTCTCTCGGTTCCCAGGATATGTACACCTCCCAATTGGATAACTGCTTCATGTTCTTTTTTGACCTGATCCTGGATTTCCTTCTCCAACTGTTCTTTGATCACTTCGGGAGCGGTGTCAACGGAATAGTTCTTTTTCTTTAACGCTTCACGAAAAAGGGCTTCTGGATTACCTCCCAGCAGTATATCGGTTCCCCGCCCCGCCATATTGGTGGCCAGGGTAACCGAACCGATTCTTCCGGCCTGGGCAACGATTTCCGCTTCGCTTTCATGGTATTTGGCATTCAGGACCACATGGGGGATCTTTTGCCGCCTCAATTTTCTGCTCAATAATTCGGAGTTTTCGATGGAAATAGTTCCCACCAGTACAGGCTGCCCCTTTTGGTTGAGCTCTCTGATCTCATTGACAACCGCTTCCCACTTTTCCTCTTTGCTGCCGTAAATGACATCAGGGTATCCCGTTCTGATCAGGGTTTGATTGGTGGGAATTTCAATACTATCGAGATTGTATATGGAGGCGAATTCGGCTGCTTCTGTCATGGCCGTGCCGGTCATACCCGCCATTTTTTCATACATCCGGAAGTAGTTTTGAAAGGTAATGGAGGCCAGGGTTTGATATTCCTTTTCTATTTTTACATTTTCCTTGGCTTCCAGGGCCTGGTGAAGACCATCGGAATACCTTCTTCCCGGCATCACCCTTCCGGTAAACTCATCGACGATCAGCACCTGCCCCTCTTTCAGGAGATAGTCCACATCGCCTCGGAAGAGCAGATGGGCCTTGAGGGCCTGGAAGATCTGATGGAGGGTGTCCATATTGGACAGGTCATAGAGATTTTCTATTTTAAAAAATCTTTCCGCTTCCTCGATTCCTTTTTCGGTGAGCACCACAGTCCTGGATTTTTCATCCAGTTCATAATTGGTAGGGTCACTTTTAGCCCGCTTTACAAAGTCATTAACCGTATAGTAAAAGGAAGTGGATTCCTCTGTAGCCCCGGAGATGATCAACGGGGTTCTGGCTTCGTCAATGAGAATGGAGTCAACCTCATCAACAATGGCGAAGTTGAATTCCCTCTGTACCAGGGAATCGACCTCGAATTTCATATTATCCCTCAGGAAATCGAAGCCGAATTCATTATTGGTCCCGTAGGTGATATCACAACCATAGGCCTGTTTTCTCAGCGTTTCATCCATGTCGTGCTGGAGGGTGCCCACGGTTAAGCCTAAAAATTTATATATCCCGCCCATCCATTCGGTATCCCGCTTGGCCAGGTAATCATTGACGGTTACAATGTGTACGCCTTTTCCTTCCAGGGCATTCAGGTAGGAGGACAGGGTGGCCACCAGGGTTTTACCCTCTCCGGTTTTCATTTCGGAAATTTTACCCTGGTGCAGAACAATGCCTCCCATGAGTTGAACATCGAAATGCCTCATGTTCAGCACCCTTTTCCCGACTTCTCTGACCACGGCAAAGGCCTCGATCAGGAGGTCATCCAGAGACTCACCGTTTGATATCCGCTCTCTGAAGGTGTCGGTGTATGCCTTTAACTCCTCATCGGTATGGGATTTCATCTTGGCTTCCAGATCATTGATGGCTTCGATGGTTGGAATTATCTTTTTCAACTCCCGTTCGTTCCGGGTTCCGAAAATTTTATTAGCCAGATATTTGATCATATTGGATTTATTATATCAGAAATGGATAACCATTCAAAATAGTAGGCGCACAATGTAATTCTACATATCAAACATTCCCAAAATCCAATACATAAAATTGAGAATCTCTAATTAGTGGGCAACCGAAAGGGATTGCCCCTACAGAATTTTGATTATATTTTGTAGGGGTAAGGCTTGCCCTTACCCAAATTTTCAAATAAGGTGATGGGTTTTTGGGTTCTTATTTGCATTGTTTCTCTTTTTATTTTAAAATTTCCAAAGATGAGAGTTATTAGGAAAGTTTTGAGGGGAGATGATTTATTTTTATCATTTCTTTTAAAACTTATTTTTATATTTTTTTTTACGGTTATTTTGGTTTCCGACTTTTCAGGAAATTCTCCTTCAATTATGAAATCCAAATCATTCGGGGATAAGCCATTTATTCTCACCGAGATGTTGTCTATGGTTGAGGTTCATTTGCAGGTGAAAAGATCAATTGTTAAAGTCGAAAAAGCGGTTCAAAAGGGCGATACCATTATCAAAATATTGGAACGGGAGGGGATCGAGTATGGTGAGGCCTTCAGATTTTTTTTGGATGTCAAAGATATATATGACCTGAAAAAAATCCGCCAAGGCCAAAAGTATTCACTGGTCTTCCAGGAAGGGCAACTGAAAACTTTTTTATATGAAATTGATTCCCATCGATATGTAAAGGTGATCAGTGATAAGAACCGGAAGTTCATCGGCTGTATCGAACGGATTTCCTACCGGATAGAAAGAAAAATAATCCGGGGTATTATCGAAAATTCGCTTTATCTGAGCATTTTAAAACAGGGAGAGAGGGCCGACCTGGCAGATTTACTGGCTTCCCTGTTTGAATATGACATTGATTTTAACCGGGATATCCGTCAGGGAGATACGTTCACCGTTCTGGTTGAGAAGCGGTACCAGGGAAGCGAGTTTAACCATTATGGTCCCATCCTGGCCGCCCGGTTTTCCAACCGAGATAGAATAATTCATGTTCTGCGTTACACCGATCCGCAGGGGAAAACCGCCTATTACCATCCGGATGGACGGGCAGTACAAAAAATGTTTTTGAGATGTCCCCTTCCCTTTATGCGGGTGACTTCAAGATATGGGATCAGGCGACATCCGGTATTAGGATTTTCCGCCCGACACAACGGGGTTGACCTGGCTGCACCGCCGGGCACCTTGATACGGTCCACTTCCAGCGGAGTTGTTTTAAAAACCGGGTATGACCGAATAAAGGGTCGTTATGTTATCATTCGCCATCCCAACCGCTATGCGACTCATTATTATCATTTGAACCGCATCAAAACCGGGATCAGACACGGAGTTTCAGTAATCCAGGGTCAAATCATTGGCTATGTGGGAAGAACCGGACGGGTAACCGGCTGGCACCTCCATTACGGGATTCGTAAGAATGGCCGGTTTATAAACCCGCTCAATTTGAAATCCCCCAGTAAGAATCCGGTCAAAGAAACATTCAGGCAGAGTTTCGAGCAATACGCCGCCGCCATGGTGTTTCTCTTATCCGGGAGCCGGATCCTGGATATTCCGGCCCGGCTTCAGGAGGTTTTGCTGGGACCCACAGAAAATAATACGGTTCAGCCAACCGTTCCTTATTAAAGTAATTCAAATTTTCAGAACCGAGCTCGAAGTGCGTGATGACCCCTTTTAGATTATTAGATTGAATTTTATAAATAATGATATTATAATTATTATATAATTATGAAAAAGTCTATCCGGTTCTTATGGGACAAGAGGAAAAATGCCTCAAATAAGAAGAAGCACGGAATTTCTTTTGAAGAGGCAGAAACGGTGTTCTATGATGAGAATGCGAGGCTTATCCATGATCCGGATCATTCTGATGATGAGGACAGATTTATTTTGTTAGGTATAAGCTTTAAATTAAATATACTGGTTGTTGTTCATTGCTATAAAAGGGATGATGAGATTATAAGGATCATATCAGCAAGAAGGGCGACCAAAAATGAAAGTAAACAATACGGGGAGTATTTAAAATGAAAAAAGAATACGATTTTTCAAAATCCAGAAGAAACCCTTATTCAAAGAACCTGAAAAAACAGATAACAATAAAAATAGAAACAGAAACAATCGAATATTTTAAAAAAATGGCGGCTGAGACCGGAATACCCTATCAGAATCTCATAAATCTTTATTTAAGGGACTGCACAAAAAATAAAAGAAAATTTGAGCTGACCTGGAACGCATCTTAGAAGAAAATGAAGAATGGGAACTTTTTAGAGAGGAGATATGATAAGAATATTTAAAGCATTTGTGTTAATGTTCTGTTTAGTAATTCTAATTGTTTCATACGTACTATCTCAGGAAGAACCAATTATAACAGAAAAGGTTTTAGTAAAATGGTGGGTAATACCTTTTTTTGCAGTGGATAAGACTGGAAAGCCTATTATGGATTTGGATAAAGATGATATAGATTTAACTTTTGATAAACATAAGATTAAAAAATTTATTGTTTATAAAAAACAATTTTATTTTACTGAAACAACAATTGAAAAAACACAAATAAAGCCACAGAGGAGATATGTTTTTTTACTTTTTGATACCGCTTTATCAACAATTTCAACAGTAAACCGCTCGAAAGTGATTGCAAAAAGAATTGTGAATGAATCAGATGAAAATAATTACTTTATCCTAATGAGTCTAGAACCTTTTAGAGGATTAACTTATTTTGAAGGTCCTACAAATAACAAAGATTTGATCTTAAAATCGATTAAAAAGAAGATAAGCAGTAAATATAATGAGTTTTCAATATCTAGAAATTTGAATCCTAAAACCGTTACTGATTCGAGTTTGAGAGAATGGAAAGCCAACCAGGTAATAGATAATGTTAGAGAATCAGGATTTTTTAATTCTTTAAGAACACTGCACTATGCATTAAAAACTATTGATGATAATAAGTTTGTTTATATGTTTGCTGAAGGTTTAAGAAATATTAAAGCATTCGGGCGTGGAACAATCTCACACTATATGTTTTTATTAAAAAATGTAGCAAAACTAATAAATCAGAGTGGGGCAGTTCTTTTTATAATAAATCCTTCAGGTGCATTTGAGTCTATGGCGAAATCAAGTTCTGGTGAGTTTTCAATGAGATATTTGGCTGAAATAAGTGGTGGGAAATATATTGAAGGCAAGAAGGAGATTGTTACCCAAAGAATAAACAGCATAAATAGAGCATATTATGAGATTGCTTTTTCAGATTCACCTGATTTTAAAGGGGATGTCCATAAAATTTCAATTAAAGCAAATAGAAAAGGGATTGAAATTTACTCAGTGAGGGCTTTATCAAGAGGAAAAGATTATAAGGATATGGATGAAATTGAAAGAGAAATATTGATTTTAAATGTTGTAGAAAAAGGATATTTGGCAAAATCAAAACTAAAGTTAGGCAAATTATATTTAGTTGAGAAAAAATCAAATAAAAACCAAATTGCTTATAAATTTAGATTACCTGATAATTATTTAAAAAATGAGATTGATTTATATAAAGTGTGGATAAATAGAGATAAGAAAGATGCAAAAATAGAGGTTGTGTGTTTAATTCCTGCAAAAAAAGAAATTTTTGTGAATGTAAAGAAGAAGAAAGGGTATAAAGAAAATATTGTTGTTGTTAATAAAAGCCAGAATTCAGCCCTTTTAAAAAAATTGTAAAAGATCTTCCTTTCCAACATAATAGTGGCTTCTATAACCTCTATTCATAAAGATAATTAAAAATTTAAATTTGGTAATCTATCAGACTTCTAAAAAATATCCACCATCTTATATCTTAAATCCCTCATGTTATAAAAAATACTATAAGTTTAGTTTTCAATTAATTCTATTATTTTTTGTTCAAATTTATTGAAATTGTCTGCACCGAGTTTAAAATCCACGATGGTACCTTTGGGATTGATTACAAATAAGGTCGGGAAACCCAGGACTCCGAAATCATTCAGTGTTTTTGAGTCCTCTACCAGGGCGATGGGAAAGGTGGCCTTATGTCGGTTCAAAAGTTTTTTGATCAGCTCGATTTCATCTGACCGGGAAACGGAAATTTTATGGTGAATGTCATCACTGTAACGGCCGGTTAAGCGGGTGATGCCGATAAGCAAGAATTCAGGGTGTTGATGTTGCTGAAATAATTTTTGCAGTTTCGGAAACAGCTCCCGGCAGGGAAAACATCCGGGAGACCAGAAATAGATGAGTGTCACCTTGCCCTGCATTTTCTGTTTGCTTAACGGTTCTGAGTTCAACCAGGTTGTGAATTTCATTTCCGATAGAGGGATATTGATCTGTTTCAGGGCTTCCAGATAACAGCGTATGGTTCGTTCAGCTACACGGTTTAATGGTTGTTTCAGGGCTTTTCCCAGGAATGCAATGGCCTTTCCGGGACCGGATCTATCTTTTTCAATTTCGGCAAGATTGGTATAGATTCGACCGGCCTGGGGTCCAAGTGAAATTTCTTTCCTGGCTGCTTTCAAAAATTTGTTCGAATACAGCCATCTGTCTTCCCTTTTTTTTGAATGAAGGGACAATTGATAGATAATTTGATAATAGGCCTTATTCGGGATGGTCTTATTCTCGATCGATTGAAAAACAGATAATGCCTCACTGACATTTTTCTTTGCCAATTGAACCCTGACCTTTTCCAACTTGACCTCTGGTGATAGGGGCGACTTTTTCTGGATCAAGGTGTCATAGATGACCAGTGATTGATCGTGTTGGCCCAAATCGAACCATATTTTGCCCCGGATTAATTCATTTTGATTACTGGGGGTAACCTCTTTCAATCTTTTTAATAAATTTCTCAGTTTTGTTTCACGGGTTTGATTTAACTGTTCATGTTCCCGATCGGATCGGACCTGGTTTAATCGGGAATAGTATGATTTATTGATTGAATGGTATTCCTGGGCAGGGGAGCGGGAGGACTGATTTTGTGAGCATTGACTGAGGCTAAGCAGAAGACAAATATACAGGCCGCATATACGGATCCTTGATTCCGTACGGGGTTCTTTTTTCATATTTATTATTGAATATTATAGCATTAAAAAATATAATTTATTCTGGGTTTTTCAAAAAATAGTTTGAAAATTGAAACCATATTGATATCATAATAGTCAACAATATGGAGAAAAGGGGGAAATTATTTTATTTGTCCGACAAACGGTTTTTAAGGAGGCAACCATGAAAAAGGGAAAAACATTTTTTATTTTAATTGTGGTGCTGGTGATATTTTTGGGCTTGCTACCGGCCAGAGAGAAAAGTCGTCAATCTGTTATTCAGATGGTGATTCTGCTGGATACCAGCGGAAGTATGGAGGGGTTGATTGAACAGGCCAAGACCCAGTTGTGGAAGATTGTCAATGAAATGGCCCTGGCCAAAAAGAATGGGAAAGTTCCCAGGCTCCTGGTTGGCCTTTATGAATATGGCAAAAGCACTATCCCGGCCAGCGAAGGATATCTTCGGATGCTTGTTCCCTTGAGTGAAGATCTGGATCGGATATCCGAAGAACTTTTCAAACTTAAGACCAATGGCGGCCAGGAGTACTGCGGAAAAGTGATTCGGGCAGCGACCCGGGGATTGCAGTGGAGTCAGAACAACAGTGATTACAAAGTGGTTTTTATTGCCGGGAACGAACCCTTTACCCAGGGTGATGTGGATTACAAAACAGCCTGCCGGTCAGCCATAAAAAAAGGCATTGTGGTGAATACCATTTTTTGTGGTAATTATGAACAGGGAATCAGAACATCCTGGAAAGACGGAGCCGATCTGGCGGATGGGAAATATATGAATATTGATCACAATCAAAAGATCGTTCATATTTCGGCACCCCAGGACAAAGCGATTGTCGAGCTGGGCCAGGAACTCAATCAGACCTATATAGCCTATGGAAAAGCCGGGAAGGGGAAAAAGGAACGGCAGAAACGGCAGGATAAAAATGCCCTGTCTGTGAATGAGGAAGTGATGGTACAGCGGTCCGTGGCCAAATCTTCTCCCCAGTATTCCAATGCCACCTGGGATATGGTGGATGCGGTAAAAGAGGGTAAGGTTAAGATCGAAGATATAAAAGAAGAGGATTTGCCTGAAGAGCTGAAAAAAATGAACAAGCGAGAGCGAGTGAAATATGTGAATAAACTGAAAAAAAAGCGGGAGGATATTCAGACGAAAATCAATCAGTTGAACCGGGAGAGAGAAAAGTATGTGACCCAGAAACGCAAAGAAATTTCCGATGAATTGACGCTTGATGAAGTGCTGGTCAAGACCATCAAGGAGCAGGCCTCGAAAAAAAATTATAAATTCGAAAAGAAATAAGTTTTTAATATAGGAGGGTACAATGTTTCAGGAAAAGATTATAAAGACGGCCTTGTTTTTGGTGATGATCATTGGCTTAACAGCCGGAGTTTTTGCAGATGGTTTCATTGTGGTTCCTCATCCTCCCCATCCGTTTACCCCGTTTCCCCTGGAGGTTCAGTATCATCACGTGGATGTAATCATCAAAGATCAAATTGCCACCACCTCCATCGATCAGGTGTTTTACAATCCCACCCGCAGAAGGCTGGAGGGGTATTACCTGTTCCCGATTCCCAAACAGGCAGTGATTAAAAAATTCAGCATGTTTGTGAATGGCAAAGAAGTGGAAGCCGAACTCCTGGATGCCGGGAAAGCCAGGCGAATTTATGAGGATATTGTCAGAAAGCAGCGGGATCCCGCTTTGCTGGAATACAGCGGGACCGGTGTTTTTAAAGTCCGGATATTTCCCATAGAGCCCCATTCAAAAAAAAGGGTAAAAATTTCTTATCATGAGTTCTTAAAAAAAGATAATAATACCATTGAGTATCTTTATCCACTTAATACGGAAAAGTTTTCAGCTAAACCATTGAAGAATGTCAGTATAAAAGTTGATCTTAATTCAAAAGGGGAATTAAAAAATATCTATTGTCCGACCCATAATGCAGAGATCATCCGTAAAGGCAAGAACAGAGCAATTATTGGCTATGAAGAAAGAAATATCAGACCTGATATTGATTTTAAACTTTATTACACCACAGACAATACTAAAGTTGGATTTTCCCTTCTATCTTATAAAAAGAAGGTGGAGAATGGTTATTTCTTTTTGAGTTTAAGTCCCACTTTTAAATTCAGGAAAAATGAAGTTGTTGAGAAAAATATCACCTTTGTTCTTGATGTTTCTGGAAGTATGGTAGGGGAGAAGCTAAAACAGGCTAAGAAAGCATTGTTGTTCTGTATTGAAAATCTAAACCGGGGAGATCGATTTGAAATTATTCGGTTCTCAACTGAAGCAGAGGCTCTGTTCGGGAATCTATCCATTGTAAATGAGAACAATCGGGATAAAGCCAGAGATTTTTTAGAAGAATTGAGAGCCATCGGTGGAACAAATATTGATGAAGCCCTGAGTATGGCATTAAAGCAAAAAACAAAAAGAGGACGACCTTATATAATAATATTTTTAACTGACGGGAAGCCAACCATTGGCGAAACCAATGAAACAACCCTGGTAAAAAAAATAAAACAAAACAATATATCGAACACCAGAATATTTACCTTTGGCATAGGAAATGAAATAAACACCCATTTGTTGGATAAAATAACCGAAATGACTAAAGCTTACCGTACCTATATTTCACCTCAGGAGGATATCGAAGTCAAAGTGTCCAATTTTTACACCAAAATCCAGTCTCCCGTTCTAACTGATATAAAGATAAAATTTGGTGAGAATATAAAAGTTTCTAAAATTTATCCTCTTGAATTACCTGATCTTTTTAAAGGATCTACCTTGTCAATTTTTGGGCGTTATAAAGGAAGTGGAAGAACCAAAATTATCCTTGAGGGGAAAGTAAGAAATAGGGTAGAAAGATTTGAATATGATGTGACTACGGGTTTTAAATCCATTTCTTCACCTGATAGAGAAAAAAATGACTTTATCGCTCCCTTATGGGCTGCTAGACGAATTGGGTATTTACTGGATCAGATCAGACTTCATGGGAAGAGCAAAGAATTGATAGATGAAATTACAGAGCTTGCCAGAACTTATGGGATTATTACACCCTATACCAGTTATCTGATTGTGGAAGATGAAAAATCCCGTGTGGAACGAAGAGATATTCGATTAGCTGATCAAACCCTGGCTCCTGCTGCCAGAAGTGACCGGGAGTTCGAAAAAAGAAACCGGGAAGAATTTCATAGTATTAAGAAAAAATCAGGTGAAAAGAGTGTTCAGGTGAGTAAAGAATTCCAGGAGCTTAATGTGGCTTCCAATTATTCTCAGATGATACAGGGAAAGTCCCGGCTTGGTTATGTTGATAATAAAGGAAATATACAGAATATAACCCAGCAGGTTAAAAATATTCAGGGTAGAGCCATATACAATAATGGAGACTCCTGGGTGGATTCCAGAATTCAAACTCAAAAGTTCAAAAAAACTATAAGGATTCAATTTGCCAGCAGGGAATATTTTGAATTGTTCAGGACCCATCCGGAATCAGCTCAATTCTTAGCCCTGGGCCAGAACGTCCGCTTTATCTTAAAGGACAGTCTCTACGAAATATATGAATAAATGACAAGTGGACAAGTGGGGTCAGGTCTTGCATTGCGGCAATGTTATAATGCAAGACCTGACCCCATGTTTTCTTATTCATCCGTTTGCAGTTTTGGAAACCGTATTAATTGATTTGGCAGTATGCATCCGATTTACTATTTATTTATCCAACAAATTAAGTTATTATGAGGAATACAAATGTTCATGGGATCCGAATTCAAATTAAAAATTAGCCGGAAGATGAATCCTTCCGGCAACCGTTTTCTGTCTCTTTTATTGGTATTCATGTTCTTGTTTTCCGTTTTCGTTCCCTGTTTTTCCCAGGATTCTCCCCCGGAACCCGTTATATACAGCATGGAGCAGGCCGACGCACTGTTCATCGCCGGGCTTTATGATGAAGCACTGAAGATGCTGGATAAACTGGAAGAAGAAATTTCTACTCCCGAGCAGCAGGTGCAGCTATATCTGTTGAAAGCCAGGAGCCACCTGGGCCGGGAAGATACGGAAAATGGTGAAAATACGGTCCGGGAAATTTTCAAACAGGGCCTGTCCGACCGTATTCAAATGGACAGTCTGGAAGAAAAACTCCGGTTTCTGTTTGAGAAAGTACGCCCGGAATACTGGTTTGCTTTAAAAAAGGAAAAAATCGATGAGGAAAAATTCGACCGCCTGGTCATCCAGCAGTACCGGAAAAAGCCGAAAAAAAAGAGATTGCTGCCCAAGCTGATTCTCGGAGCAGTGCTGGTCGGTGCGGTGGTGGCTGCAGTACTGTTCATCACCTCCAATACAAAGGAAGAAGAGGATAAGGGAAATCTGGGGACATTGAAATTTGAGAACTCAATCCACTGGGACGTTAGCATTGAGGTTTGTAATATTGTCAAAAATGTGCCGGGAACCAATAACAATAGCTGGGGCAAACCGCCGGTTAACTTCGCCTATGTGGACTTGCCCCCGGGAACCCATACCCTGACCGTCACCTCGACAAGCACCTATACGGGGGAAACCACCGTTTTTACCTATTCTATTGAAATCATTACCGGCCAGGAAACCCATTTTGTGTTTTACCCTACATCCTGATTCAGAAAGCCGGGATCCCGGAATCCAACCCCCCATGACCCTCGGGGTCTTTAAGGCTAAAGAGGCTTGACATATCGGTATTTTTGGGGTATTTTTAACTTTTGGAGAAAAAAATGAAAGAATATGAAGGCCAACTGATATCAAAAGGATTCAAATATGCGGTGGTGGTTTCCCGTTTCAATTATTTCATAACCGAAAAACTGCTGGATGGTGCCATAGATGCCCTGAGCCGCACCGGAGCCACCGATAATGAAATAGAAGTATTCAAAGTTCCCGGTTCGTTTGAAATACCCCTGGTGGTGAAGCGTCTGGCCCAGAAAAAAAAATTCGATGCCATTATTTGTCTGGGTTCAATTATCCGGGGTGAAACCCCCCATTTTGATTATATTGCCAGTGAAGTTTCCAAAGGTATTGCCATGCTGAATCTGGAGTATACCATTCCCATTTCCTTTGGCATCATAACTGCCGATAATACCGATCAAGCCATTGAAAGAGCCGGAAACAAAATGGGAAACAAAGGCTTCCAGGCTGCCCAGTCAGCAGTGGAATTGTTGAATCTTTTTAAAGATGCCAAGATTTAATGTTTCGGATTAAGTACAGCCGGGAAGTTACATTAAAACTATTGTATCAAATCGATGTCCTTGACCTCGGAGAGGAGGCTGGCCGTGATATCCTTGAGAACAATTTAAATTTTTTCAAGGGCCTCAACCAGAAAGAAAAGGATTTTATTCAAAAAATGGTGTCGCAGGTTTTATCCAACATTCGGACCATTGATGATCAAATCTCTAAGCGCCTGATCGATTGGTCATTAAAACGGCTGACCCCGGTGGACCGGAATTTACTGAGAATGGGCATTGCAGAATCCAGTTTCAATACGGAAAAGGCCATTATCATAGATGATATCATTCGGATTTCCAAAAAATACAGTGGTGAAGATTCCTATAAAATTATCAATGCCATTCTGGATAAAGTGATTGTATGAAGATATTTTTAATCCTTCTTTTTTTTATTTCTCCGTTGCGTCAGGTCGAGAATTTTCAGTTTTGTTTTCTGAGCCAGCAACTCGATATTTTTCCTGATTACAGCAATGGTAATTTTTCACAGAAGATATACTACCGGAATGGAAAAACTTATCCGGAAACCAAGGGTCTGAATTTTTTCGATATCAATCTGAATTTTCGGATTTTCTTGAACCATGGATATGTATCCAGGCTGGATCCTGAAGTGCGGAAAATTCTGGTTGGCCTGCCGGTTCAATCCATGACCTTGAGAAGATTTCTAAGTCATGTGGGAGATTTTTTAAAAAAAAACATTCAATATCAGGACAATGACTTTCCACAGGATCCGGTATCGGTGCTGGTGAACGGGCGGGCCAATTGTATTGGTTATTCCGACCTTTTCAGCACGCTTTTAAACTCTGTAGGGGTTAAGAATAAATTTGTAAAAGGTTTTTATTTAAAAAAAGGGAAACAGAATAAATGGGTTCCGGTTCCCCACCGCTGGATTGAAATTTCACTTTCCAATGGTTTTAAGTATTTTTATGATCCGCAATACCAAGATTTTTCTGCCAATTATGTGGTCATTAAGGATGGGATCGATTTTTTCAGTATTAAGAAATTTAAGGCGTATTTGATTAAAAAATCCAAAGAAATTATTAACCGGTGAGGCGTGCATGGAAGAACAATTCAAAATCAGATTGGAAAAACTCAAAAAACTCGAAGAAATGGGAATCGAGATATATCCATATGAATTTGAGAAAACGGATGATTTTTCCGGCATCAAATCAGAATATGCTGAAATGTCCCGGGAAGACCTGGAAAAGGTTGACCGTACATTTAAAATTGCCGGCCGTATTACGTCCATACGAAAAATGGGAAAGAGTTCTTTTTTGCATTTATTTGATGGCCAGGAAAAACTACAGGTCTATATTCGGAAGGATTTTCTTCCCAAGGCGGAATATGCGGTATTCGGATATCTGGATATCGGTGATATCATCGGTGTTCACGGAACTGTTTTCAAAACCCACAGCAATGAACTGACCATTCTGGTTTCCCGACTGGTATTCTTGTCGAAATCATTACATCCCCTGCCTGAAAAATGGCATGGCTTGCAGGATAAGGAACTGAGGTTCAGGCAACGCTATCTTGACCTGATTGTGAATGAAAATTCCAGAAAGAATTTTCAGGTACGGTCAGAAATTATCCAGCGCCTTCGAATGTTTTTTTATGACCGGGGCTACCGTGAAGTCGAAACCCCAATGATGCAGCCCATACCCGGGGGGGCATCTGCTCGTCCCTTTGTTACTCATCACAATGCCTTGAATATTGATTTGTATCTCAGGGTGGCACCTGAATTGTACTTGAAACGATTGCTTATCGGTGGTCTGGAAAAGGTGTTTGAAATCAATCGGAATTTCAGAAATGAGGGGATCTCATTGATGCACAATCCTGAATTTACCATGCTGGAATTTTATCAACTGTACCGGGATTTCAATTTCTATATGGCCTTGACCGAGGAGCTCTTTGAAATGCTGAACAGGCATTTTTCAGAGGGCAGCCAGATTCAATTCCTCGACACTGAAATATCTATGAAAGCACCCTTTAAAAGGGTCAAATTCATGGATTTAATATCCACAGCCACCGGTGTACCACTTGAAGATCTGTGGGATGAGAAAAAAATAAGGACATTCATCGGACAGCAGGTTCCGGATGAAACCCTTCCCCCCACTTACGGTAAGATGCTGGAACTGGTTTTTGATCACTATGTGGAACCGACCCTGATGGAGCCGACTTTTGTCACCTATTATCCAAAGGTTATTTCACCCCTCTCCAAAGTCTCCAGATTGGATAATCGGGAAACCGAACGGTTTGAATTGTACGTGGGGGGGATGGAAATCGCCAATGGTTTTTCAGAATTGAATGATCCGGTTGATCAGAAGCAGCGGTTTGAAGATCAGCTCAGGGACCGGGAAAAGGGGGATGAAGAAGCCCAGGTCCTGGACAGTGATTTTCTGAAAGCACTGGAGTATGGTATGCCGCCCGCTGCGGGAGAAGGTATCGGTATTGATCGTCTGGTCATGCTGTATACCGGAGCCAACTCTATCAAAGAGGTTATTTTATTTCCCTTATTACGACCCAAAAAATGAAATTTGAATTTTTTATAGCCCGGAGATACCTGGTTAAAGGCAGGAAAAGTTCGTTCATTTCCATTATCTCCCTGGTTTCCATCATCGGTGTAACCATCGGGGTGGCCGCCCTCATCATTGCCCTGTCATTGATCAATGGTTTTCAAAATGACATCAGAAACAAAATTCTGAGTTCGACGGCCCATATCATGGTAAATAATATTCTGGGCGATGGACTGGATGGGTATGAGGAAATTATCCTTGATTTGAAAAAACGCTTTGATAAAATAGAAACCGCAGGTCCGGTGGTCTTCGGGACCATATTGCTTAAGGGATCTAATAGGAATACATCGGGTGCGGTTTTGCGCGGGGTTGATCTGGATTTGATCCGGGATGAGGGCTGGCAGCAAAAGCTAATGACCGGCAAGCTCCCTCTGGAAAAGAATGAAATTTTAATTGGAAAGGGACTCTCCAAGTACATGAGCCTGTACAGCGGTGATTCCTGTTTGATCATATCACCCCAGCCAGTGCTGTCTCCCAGCGGTATTATTCCCAAGGTGAAAAAGTTTGTCATTTCGGGAATTTTCAATTCCGGATTGTATGAGGTTGACAGAGGCACCATTATTACCAATCTTGAAAACGCCCAGAAATTATTTAACCTGAAGGGTAAAATCAGCTATATTCAAATTTATTTGAAGGATTTATTTGATGCGGAAAAAGTGGCGAAGAAATTGAGGGAAATACTTCCGGTTCGTTTATCGGTGATTACCTGGAAAGAACTGAATGCCTCGCTTTATTCTGCCCTGGAAATGGAGAAAACCGTGTTGTTTTTTACCCTGACCCTGATCATTGTAGTGGCCGCTCTGAATATTATTGCCGGATTGATCCTGCTGGTGATGCAAAAAATAAAGGATATCGGAATTTTACTTTCCTATGGAGCCACTCCTAAAATAATCAAGCGAATATTTTTTATTCAGGGCAGTATCATCGGGGTACTGGGTACCACCCTTGGGGTGGTCATCGGAGTGGTTTTTTGTTTTTTGGCCAATAAATTTGAATTAATCGGTGTCCCGGCCGGAATGGAAGAAATTTATCAATTGAGTTATATACCCTTTAACACTTCTTTGTTTGATCTGTCGGCGGTTGTTCTGGCTTCTCTGTTGATCAGTTTTGTGGCGACCCTGATCCCATCCAAAAAAGCTGCTTCTGTGAATGTGGTGGAGGCGGTTAAGAATGAATAGCCCGGGACCGGTTCCGGGAATTGATATTTTCAGTGATCAGGCGGCCACGGTTTTAAAAAACCGAAAAATTGCCCTGGTCACCGGCAGCTCCAATGTGGACACCTCAGGGAGACCGGTCTATTTGCAGGTCATGAAAATGGCAGGCCAACGACTGAAGGCGATCTGGTCACTTCAGCATGGCTTTTTCGTTGATCAGCAGGATAACATGATCCTCTCCCGGTCTTTTTTCTGGGAAGAAATGGGGTGTAAGGTGTTGAGCTTATACGGGGATGAGTGCCTTCCCGCCCAGGATTCCCTGAAAGATATCGATGCCCTGCTCGTGGATGTTTTTGATGTGGGAACCCGGGTCTATACTTTTTTGAATCATGTGGTCATGATCATGAAACATCTGTCCGGAAGGGCAATAGATCTGATTGTTCTGGACCGCCCCAATCCCCTGAATGGAATCGATCATGAGGGGAATATTCTGGATGAAGATCATTTCAGCCTGGTGGGCATGCTTCCGGTTCCCATGCGGCATGGCTTAACGGCCGGAGAATTTTTAAGCATGGCTTTAACCTATTATGATATCGATATGAATTTGGAAATCGTAAAAGTTCAGAAATGGGAGCGACAGGAATATTTTAAGGGAATATGGTCCTATCCCTCTCCCAACATGCCCTCATTGAATACGGCACTGGTTTACCCCGGAGCGGTAATCTTCGAAGCCACCAATCTTTCAGAGGGGAGGGGTACTACCAGGCCTTTTGAATTTGTCGGCAGTCCGTTTCTGGACAGCCCCAAACTGATTGATGCCCTGAAAGCGTTGAAATTAACCGGGGTTGTTTTTGTTCCGGTTTTTTTCAAGCCCGAGTTTTCCAAATATTCAGGCCAAGTGTGTCAGGGAATCCAGGTAATCCCCCAAAACCGGATTGAATTCAAAGGCTTTCAGGTGTATTATGAAATCCTCAGGTTGATCGTTGACAGGTATCCCCGTCAATTCAGTTGGAATCCACCGCCCTACGAATTCGAATACCAGCGTTTACCCATCGATATGATCTGTGGGACTGACTTCATCAGGAAATCGCTGGAAGCGAATATGCCTTTTGAAGCCATCAAAGCGGACATTGATACCGGTATTCGGGATTACCGGGACCGGGCGGCAAATTTTTTACTGTATTAGAGGTCGGAACCGATGACTAAGGCTTTTGCTATTGAAATAAGGGCATGATTTATATACAATACCAGTCTGATCAGAAGGAGACAGGGTTTTAGGACCGGAATCATGCTCAGGGAATATTCAGTTGAAGTCTGTAATCAATTGATGGAGAGGTTTCGACATCTCCGCTTGGTCCGTCCCATGCGGATATCCCGTTACGATGCGGGTACAGAAGTGGATTTTGATATTGTTGGTGTGGAGAAGCGGAATAAAGGTCGGGTTCGCTTTTTAGTGGAATCATTTGTAGGCGGGGGATTTGCCGGCCAGGTATACCGGGTCCGGGTAATTGGTCTGGATACCCCTGAGGGTCCCATCGGTTCCCTGAAGCTGAAGGGAAGATATGCGTTGAAAATCCTCATCCCTGCCTCCGGTTTTGCCCGGTTTTTCCGCAATTTTTTGTACTGGATCGGGTTTCAAGGTTTTTTTCAGCATCAGGTCAATCCCGAGGCTGTCCGGGCCGGTGCCCTCTGGCAGAAATTTTTTCGAAGGGGGGCCAAACTGCGCCTGGGTGATGAAAGTATGATCAATGATGTTCAGGCCACCCTGGTGGACATAAATCTGGGCAGTTGCGGGGAGATCAGTAATTGGGTTGATGGCCGGACCTGGAAGCTGGAGGTTGATGAATGTTTGGATGTATTGAAAAGGTTTTATCGCCGCCTCCCCGTGGACCGGGAAAAACTGGGATCGCCGGAGTACCGTGCCAAAAAAAAATTTATGACTGATTTTGTCCGGTTGCTTCATGATATGGGAGGGTATGAATTTGCCCGGCAATATGAATGGTGGACCGGTAAGAGTCAGCCCAATTGTTTGAAGCGCAATACCACTCCCTATGATCCTTCAACCGGTCTGGTCGCGGTTGATTTCAGAGCTGGTTTGGTGCTCTTGCCTTTTTTTCCCATGAGCCCGGTCGATATCAAATTGATTTTACAAGGACTGTGGAGGAGAAGTCTGGTTCAGTTTGACCGGGGGGATATCAGTAAATTGGAAGGCTTCATCAAAAGCCATCAGGATTCGTTTGCTGATTGTCAGTCCATGCTGTGTGAACTGAAACGTTCAGAAGCAATTTACCGGAACTCTGTTCCCGATATCACCCACCATCGTTTTAGGTTGCTATACAGCCGCAAGCTGTGGTCAACGATTTTTTCCAGTGCCATTACCGGCTGGCGTATCCGGAATTTGATTGATGGGGAATATGAACCGAAGCTCCGCGACAGCAGATACAGAACCATTGGGTTTTTCATGCTGGGATTGATTCCCTTTCTGGGAGGTCTCATCAGAAAATGGATGGGAAATGGCGATTGGAAACAGCACTCTAAAAAACTGATTTCAAGCTGGAATTATTTCAAAAAGGCCCTCCGGGGGAAATGTATCGAGAAAACCATCAACTGGCATCGGAAAGGCCGAATAAATGAATTCCGGACCATGCGGATTTCGGAATCACTGGGGAGATTCAGTTTTCATCTGGTTTTGTCGTTGTTGCCTGTCGGATTACATCGGTTTCTGTCGGACAGAGGTTTTGCACGGGAACGTCTGGCTTATTTTTTTATCAGACCGGTTAAACTTTATTTCAATGGAAAGGTTCGGGAACAATGGCTGAAAACCATGATCATTGAGGGGAAAAAAAAGCAGATACTCAGTGAGAATGATGTCCGGGTTATCCATTCCCAGCTCAAGGAACCCTACATTCAAAAATATTTGAAAAGCCTGGCTGTCCATGTTTTTACCTTGCCCGTTACCCAGATTGTTTCGGTTCTGGTCAGCTGGATATATGTTAAAACCCATCCCGGCCTATCCGGAGCAGAAGCCATGGCCGCGGTGGCCACAATTCTGGTTCTGTTCCAGATCACCCCCATTTCACCCGGATCCCTGGTTAGGGGACTCTATGTGTTGTTTCTGGTCATAAAGGAACGAAATTTCAAAGACTATAACATTGCCATTTTCTTAAGTTTTTTTAAATATATCGGTTATCTGGCTTTTCCGATTCAGATGACCTACTACTATCCTGAATTGGCCAGGTTTATGGCTGGCCATTGGGCAACCGAAGCGGTCCATCATATTCCGGTTTTTGGTGAAAGAGGAGCTCTGCTGGAACACTGGGTTTTTAATTTATTCTACAACTGGCCCCTGACTATCCGCCGTCGAATGAGGAAAATAGCCGAGATCAGGCAGAAACAAAAATCCAGATACTGGCATACCGGTTTGATAGCCATAATTGGGGCGGGCATTTTCGGATTGGCTGATCATTTTTACCTGGTGCTGGCCGGGACCATGCCCGGATTTAAAGATCTCTGGTGGTTCATGTTTATTTTACCTTTTATTTCCGGGATGATCCTGACCAGGGGCAGTGGTGGTGCCAAGCTGTCAAAAAGGGTTGTGTCCGCGGCGATATGCGGAATTTTTTTGGGTTTGTTTTACACTCTGATTTCTGTTTTTTTTGGCCAGGCTATCGGAATTTTCCCGGGTGAATGGATTACGGCCGGAACCTGGAGGATATTCATTTTTTCAATTATGGCTGTTCTCGGAGTCCTGTATTTTGAGTTGAGACTGCCGGATCCGGAATTGAAATCAATATCCGAAAGAATATCAGTTCAGTCTTGAATACTTTCAATATGGGCTTTGATGGAACGCAACACCGGATCAACCGTATTTTGAATTTCAGCCAAATGGTCCCGACTGTCGGCTTCGTATCGAACCACCAGTGCTGGCTGGGTATTGGATGCCCTGACCAGGGCCCATCCGTTAGGGAACTTAATCCTGGCCCCGTCAATGTCTATGACTTCATGATTCTTTTTGAAATGGGATACGATCCGGGCAACAATTTTGAATTTGGCTGTCTCGGTTGTATCAATTCGAATTTCCGGAGTATTGACTGCTTTGGGGATTTCCCGAATAATATCGGTGAATGATTTTTCCGAATGGCTGAGGATTTCCAGAAGCCTGGCTCCTGAATAAACAGCGTCATCGAAACCATACCAGCGATCATTAAAGAATATGTGGCCACTCATTTCGCCGGCAAAAATGGCATTTTCTTCCACTATTTTTTTCTTGATCAGTGAATGTCCGGTTTTCCACATGATCGGAATACCCCCATATTTCTGGATTTGCTGGTAAAGCACTTCCGATGCCTTGACCTCGGATATAATTTTACGGCCGGGATTTTTGGCCAAAATATCCTTTGAAAAAATGATCATCAACTGGTCTCCCCAGAGAATGGTCCCTTCTTGATCCACCACACCAATCCGGTCGGCATCACCATCAAATGCAATCCCCACATCCGCTTTCACCTCCTTGACCTTGGATATCAGGTCCCTGAGGTTTTCCGGTTTGGTGGGATCGGGATGATGATTGGGAAACCGGCCATCCACTTCAGAAAAAATATCAATCACTTCTACCCCCATTTTTTTATATAGCGGTATAGCGGTCAAACCACCGGTTCCGTTTCCACAATCAACCACCATTTTTATTTTTTTGGATAGTTGAATATCATTCAGTATGGTGGCGATATAGTCATCTATAATATCCATTTCGGTAATGGTTCCCGGGCGTTCGGCCGGAAATTTTCCCTTGGAGGCTAGATGGTAAATTTCTTTGATCTGATCGCCTGATTGGGCTTCTTTTCCTACCAGTGCTTTGAAGCCATTGTATTCCGGGGGATTGTGGGAAGCGGTGACAATAATTCCACCATCGAGATTCATTTTGAAAACCGCATAATACATGACCGGTGTAGGCACAAGTCCGATATCCAACACATCCAGTCCGTATTTTGACAGGCCGGAAATGACCATGTCCTTTATGTGGATGGAGCTGGGCCTTCCATCCATGCCCACTGCAATCTTTTTTTTACCTTCCCGGATATATACGGTGGCAAAAGCAGATGTGATTTTATCCACCACCTCATCCTGAAGCTCGCTGTCGACTATTCCTCTGATATCGTATTCTCTGAAGATGCTTTCTTCAATTTGACTCATGAATCCTCCTGCCAAAACAGGAGATTATACATGACTGAACAGTTTTAGACAAATATGTGACGGTACTCTCCGCCCGATAACACTATTCCATTCTATCCACTGATCAACCAGCCGGGCCTGGTATTGTCTTTTGCAGGCTTTAATACTATAATATAGTACATGTTAAGGCGCTGGAAAAAAGTAGATCTGTTTATTGTCCTTTTGTTCATTCTGACCGGATTGTCTTTTCTTGCTTTTAGAGATCTGTATCAGATTTTTTTCTGGGTTCTCATTGTGGTACTGGCCTTACGGGTTTCACTTTTTTTAAAAAGGAAGTTGTTGTGGAAAACCAGAAATCGGCTTATTTTTTCTGGTTTGTTTTTCGTGATTACCCCTATTGTTTTGATTTTGATATTCTTTTTGTTTATTGTCTATATTATCATCGCCCAGTACGGGGTGATTATCATTGATAATTTGATTAGTCGACAGGTGGTTCAGTATGAGGCCAATGTGGAACGATACCTGGTGAATCTGGATGAAAATGAGATGATCAGGCGATCAACCCAACTCACCCGGTTCAAGCCGGAAAACCTGATTATTGCCCTGTATAGAAAAACAGGAGGAGGCTACCAGCATTTTTTTGTATATCCGGACGGATTTGGTTTCAACAAATTAAAAATCAATCAATATACCGGTTATTTTAAAATAAATAACACATTTTACCTTGGGGTGCTAAAAAAACGGGGTGATTTTGCCGTGCTGATTTCCTCGGTGGTGGATCAGGATTTTTTAGATCAACTCTCAACCATTAGCGATTTTAAAATAAAATTTGTCAAATATGATTCCCTTTCCAGTATGGGTCAGAAGACGGATGAAATTGCCGATATGGCCTCCAATGAAGAGGAAAAGCTTTTCCTGCCCTGGCCATACAAATTCAAGTTTATTGATTTTGATCAGGATCACTCCGGCAGGATCATTGAAAAAGAGCATCTTCACTGGCTGCTTATTGACTATGATAAAATTTTTCAGAAAATCCGCGGGATAAATTCCCATTCTGTACAGGTCAATATCCTGAAATTCATATATTTTTTAATTGGTCTTTTTGCCACTTTCATTATCATTTCATTTTTCGTTGGTTTTCGGATCATCCGGGTGCTCACCAAATCCATTAATCTGATCACCCGGGGAACCCAGAAAATCAGGAAGGGCGATTTCAGTTTTCGCATTAAAATTAAGTCCGGTGATCAACTTCAATATCTGGCTGAATCCTTTAATGAAATGGCTTCGGGAATTAACCGCCTGCTGATTGAGGAGAAGGAAAAACAGAGACTTGAAGAAGAGTTGAGGATAGCCCGGAGTATCCAATTAAAGCTGCTACCGAAAGAAGAACTGGATACTCCGGAATTTGAGATCGCTGCTGTCAATATCCCGGCCGAAGAGATCGCCGGAGATTATTTTGATTACTTTTATGAAGATTCAAAATATATGTATATACTGGTGGCTGACGTTTCCGGCAAGGGAACATCGGCCGCTTTCTATATGGCAGAATTGAAAGGGATAATGAATTATCTTCAGAAAAAAAAGATATCTCCCGCTGAATTGATTTCCGAATGCCATTCCAGTTTGAGCCACTCATTTGACAAGGTAACTTTCATTACCATTAATATTGCAGAATTTAAAATTCCGGAAAAGAAATTCATTCTGTCCCGGGCCGGACATACACCCGCGCTATATTACAATCATAAAAAGAAGCAATGCATTCAGTTAACTCCGGCTGGGCATGCAATTGGATTGAGAAGTTTTTCCAAGGAAAGGATAAAAGAAGTTGTGATTCATTACCAGTCAGGCGATATATTGTTTCTTTTTTCGGACGGATTATCAGAAATCATGAATGAAGCGGATGAAATGCTGGGGATTGAAAACCTGAAAAAAATCATTGAGCAGAATCACCATTTGTCAGCCAATGATATCAAACAAAAGATTCTGGATTTCAGTTTTGATTTTTCAGATTCCAGCTTCAATTCCGATGATTTAACCTTTATCGTATTGAAAGTAAAGTGATTGAAGAACTGGAACAAAAAATAAACTACCATTTCAGGAACAAGGAGATTCTTAGGAATGCCCTGGTGCATAAGTCCTATAACGAGGGGGTAAAAAAGGGGACCATCAACAATGAGAAACTTGAGTTTTTAGGTGATTCGGTAATCAATCTTATTGTGACGGATCTTTTGTTCAAGCGGTTTAAAAAATCAAGTGAGGGTGATCTGTCAAAGCTAAAGGCCCATCTGGTATCGACAAATTTCCTGTTTGAGATTGCCGAGTCCATCAATTTAAAGGATTATATACTTATGGGAAAAAGCGAGGAAAAAGGCGGAGGCAGGAGGAATAAAAAAATTATTTCTTCCCTTTTTGAGGCAATGGTGGGGGGCATATATATTGATTCCAATTTCAAGCTGGTATCGGCCATCATTGGTCCTTTTTTTAAAAAATTTCTGGAGAGTCTAGTTGAAAAAGATGTTAAGATAAATGATTACAAGTCAGAGCTTCAGGAAATTCTTCAAAGACACAAGAATATTCTGCCTTTATATGAAATTCTTGAAGAATCAGGCAAACCACCCCATATGACTTTTACTGCTGCTGTTTATTTATCCAACCAGGAGATCGGCAAGGGAGAGGGGAAAAGCAAACGACAGGCCGAACAGAACGCTGCATTTAATGCCCTGGAAAAGATTGAGGAATTTATAAATTATGAAAAACTATCGGAGGTATTCTTTTTAAAAAATGATTAGATTAATTCGCCAAGACGGGGTTGAGATATTATTAAATGTGGATGTCATTAAATCCATACAGGGAACGGAGCCAACGGTTATCACCCTTGCCAACGGAGAAAAACTGGAAGTAAAAAATCATTCCCGGGATATTACCGAGAAAATCAAAGCTTATAAGGCCGGGATTGATCTGGCTGATCACAATGGCTTGTTTGTACCCGAGGAAATAGGAAGGGATAAATCTCGGTAAAACCGAATACTGATCGATTCCCGATTAAATCAATGCTCTTGCTTTTTAAAACCCAGTAAAGTAAAATTTCTATATGAAAGATTACTACCGGATCCTGGGTATCAACCAGAAGGCACCCCTTTCCGAGATAAAGAAATCCTATAGAAAACTGGCCCGTAAATATCATCCTGATCTGAATCCGGGAGATGAAAATGCCGAAAAGAATTTTAAAGAAATCACCGAGGCTTATGAAGTATTGAAGGACCCCAAAAAGCGGAAACAATACGATATCTTCGGTTCAGTAAAGGGAGATTTCAGAAATGACCGGGGGTTTTCGAATTTTGAAGGTTTTGATTTCACTTCACCGGGGGGCGCTTCTTTTGGAGATATATTTGAAACCATTTTTGGCGGGGCTGGAGGTTTCCAAGCTCAGCAAAAGGCCAGAAAAAACCGGCCACAGAGAGGCGAAGACCTTAATTATTCGATGAATTTAAGTTTTTTAGATGCGGCCAGGGGTATTGAGACCCCCATTCAGATAGTCAGAAAAGAGACCTGTGCCGCCTGCAAAGGCAAAGGAATTCAATCGGATTCGTCTAAAAAAACTTGTTCGGTATGCAAGGGAAGTGGTCGAATCCAGAAGCAGACCGGTTTTATGAAGTTTGCCTCGCTCTGTACCCATTGTGGGGGGAGCGGGATTTTACCAGGTGATACCTGTACTTCCTGTCGGGGTGAAGGCAGGATTGAAAAAGTCGCCCGGATCAAGGTGAAAATTCCTCCCGGAGTTGATAATCACTCAAGGGTGAGAATCAACGGAAAGGGCAATACCGGAAAATTCGGAGGTCCGGGTGGTGATTTGATCATTACCATTCAGGTGACACCGCATCCGTTTTTCAAACGGGATGGCCGTCATTTGGAAATTGAATTACCTGTAACCTATGCGGAAGCTGCATTGGGAGCGAAAATCGAAGTCCCCACCCTGGACGGTTATTCGGTATTGAAAGTCCCACCCTCCATTCAATCGGGTGTTAAATTGAGATTAAAAGCCAAGGGTATCCTGAATCCAAAAACCAAAAGCATGGGAGATATGATTGTCAGGATTAAAATTATTCCACCCTCTATTAAAGATTTGGAGGTCAGGGATTTGCTCAAGAAGATCGAAAAAATTGCGCCTTATAACCCGAGAGAGGGGCTGGGTAAATGAAGGAAAAAACCTATTTGATATCGGCAGTGGCTTCTAAATATAATATCCATCCCCAAACCCTGCGTCTGTATGAGCGGGAGGGATTGTTGATTCCCAGCCGGACCAAAGGAAATACCCGGGTATACAAAGAGGAGGATTTAAAAAAACTGGAATTTATATTGAATCTGTCCAGGGATATGGGTGTGAATCTGGCCGGAATCGAAATCATTCTCAATATGAAGGAAAAAATGGAGTCCATGCAAGAGGAGTTTTCAAAGTTCCTCGAGGAACTCAAGAGGGAATTCGAAGATAAAGAAGCCCTGTTTGAAGAAAAGAAAAATTCCATCGTAAAGTTTTCACCCTCAAAGGTTACGATTTTCAGAAATGACAAAAAACAATCCTAGGGAATCCCTGAATTCCCTGAACCTATATTTCCAAAAGATCAAGGGTATATCGATTTTAAATCCGGTTGAGGAAAAGGAATTGATTAAAAAAGCCAAGCAGGGGGATGAGGAGGCTTTTCAAAAAATCATCATTGCCAATCAAAAATTGGTGGTGAAGGAAGCTTTAAAATATTACTTCAAAGAGGATAATCTGCTGGACCTGATCAATGAGGGCAATAAAGGATTAATCGAGGCCTTGAAGCGGTTTGATGTTACCAGGGATAATCGTTTTTATACCTATGCCCTGTGGTGGGTCAGGAGTGAGATTAGACGATATCTGTCCAAGAATCAGAATATTATTTCTTTCCCGGATATTTTTTATAATGATTATCTCAATTTTAAAAAAGCTTATTTCAAATTGAGCAAAATTTTAAACCGGAAGCCCAGCGAGAGTGAATTGGCAGAACATCTGGATATCCCTGAAAAAAAAGTGAAGGTCATGCTTTCGGTCCCGAATGAAATCGTTTCTCTTGATGTAGGGATCGCCGATGGCCGGTTTCCCAACCTGGCATCCTTTCTCCCGGATGATTCGGCTGATGATCCCCAGAAAATCATGCTGGGAATTTCAATGAAGAATGTCATCCGCGATGATGTTGAGGAATTAACCGAAAAGGAAGCCCGGGTAATCAAGATGAGATTTGGTTTTAACACGGAAGAACCCATGAAATTGAGGGAAATTGCCAAAATCATGAAAATGAGCCCGGAGGGAGTGCGAAGAATTGAAATGAAGGCCCTGTCCAAATTGAAAAGAAAACTGATCAAGAAAGGAATTTATGGAGTTTTGAATTGAGCCAGAAATTGTGTACAAAATGTAATGGAACCGGTTGGATCATAAAGAACAGGAAGGGCCAGGAATTTGCCATCCGGTGTGAATGCCAGGTCGAGGATTTGGTGCTGAATAAGTGCCAGTCGGCCAATATTCCCCAGAGATTTCTGGGAGCGGAATTGAAGGGTTATCAACTGGATCCTCAAAAACCTTCTCAGAAACGGGCCAAAAATACCGTTGGAAAATTTATTCAGGATTATCCGGCTGTGGAAAAGGGTTTGTTGTTGCAGGGTTCCATTGGCCTGGGCAAAACCAGGCTTCTCTGTTCTATAGGCTTTGAGCTGATAAAAAAAATGGATGTTGATGTGTACTATATTGACTGGAATGACCTGGTCAGGGAGATGAAAACCGGGGAAGATCATGCCAGCAGGGATTTTCAGGCTATTAATCAATTAATGAACCGTTTGATTGCGGTTGAATTGCTTTTATTCGATGAGCTGGGGGCTTCCAAAGTCAGCCCCTGGGTAAATGACAATATTTACTATGTGTTCAACAAGCGTTACAACCTGAAAAAAACGACGGTGTGTGCAACCAATTTTTATGATGATCCGTCCGATGGAAAAGAATCACTGACCCAGCGAATCGGTGATCGAATCAGAAGCCGGTTGTATGAAATGGCCCGGGTTATTGAAATCAATGGAATTGATTACAGACTAAATTACTAAGAGGAGATTAATATGGATCCGGATATCACCTTCATCAATGAAAAAGTGAAAGAGGAAAGTGAAATTGTTGAAAGGATATTGTCAGAAATGGGAAAGACAATTGTTGGCCAGAGAATCTTGCTGGAAAGGATGATGATTGCCCTGGTCACTTCCGGACACATTCTTCTGGAAGGTGTTCCGGGCCTGGCCAAAACCCTGTCCATTAAAACCCTTTCCCAGGTACTGGATTTGAATTTCAGCCGGATTCAGTTTACTCCAGATTTATTGCCTGCCGATTTGACCGGAACCCTGGTTTTTAACCCCAAGACATCTGATTTCTATACCCGAAAGGGGCCGTTATTCACCAATCTCCTCCTGGCTGATGAAATCAACCGAGCCCCGGCAAAGGTGCAGAGTGCGCTGCTTGAGGCCATGCAAGAGTTGCAGGTGACCATCGGAGAGAAGAGTCATGAAATTGAGAAACCCTTTCTGGTGATGGCTACCCAGAACCCGATCGAACAAGAGGGGACCTATCCGTTGCCGGAAGCTCAGATAGACCGTTTTTTATTGAAGATAAAGGTGACATATCCGTCCAAAGAAGAGGAAAAGGATATCGTCACGAAAATGGCCGGATCAGAACCCCAGCCGGTCCAGACCATTTGTTCCAAGGATGAAGTCTTCAGAATGAATCAATCCTATAAAATGGTTTATATGGATGAGCGCATCAAGGATTACATCATTAATCTGGTTTTTGCTACCCGGTTTCCGGAGGAGGCCGGGCTGGAAAAATTGAAAAACCTGATTCAATTCGGGGCTTCGCCCAGGGCATCCATTTATTTAACTGAAACATCCAGGGCGCTGGCATTTATCAAGCGGCGGGGATACGTGACCCCGGAAGATGTCAAAACCATTGGAATGGATGTGTTGAGGCATCGCATTATTCTTTCTTATGAAGCTGAGGCCGAAGAAATGACCACCGATGACATTATAACCGAAATTTTCAATAATATTGTTGTGCCCTGAACCAAGCCGGATACCAATGGGGAAAAAAAAGAAACGAATACTTCAGAAGATCAATCCGGAAAAGTCCAACAAGATGATTTATGCAGTGGGTATCGGACTGGTGATCATTTTTACGGTTTTCTTCATTTTAATTAGCAGAGGAACCGATCCGGAAAATAAAAAGGAATTGCTTTCTGGGGTTTTGAGGTACTTAACCAAAACCCAGGGTATAATCGATTTGGTGATATTACCTGAAAAGAACAATGTCCAAATCCGATATGACGGTCTGGACCGTAAAGATTTTTTTAAAATCACCACCTATGCCGGTATCAAGCTTTCTTTGGAATTGAAGGGTGAAAAAATAAAGGTGGAACTCTTTCGAGACAATGAAAAACGGCCGGTCTATACGATTTTTTTAAAGAACGGAACCATTTTGAAAGAGGAGAGATCCATTCCGGCTGGGCAGTGATCCCTGACCGGCTGGGGGTTCGGAAGTCCCGAATCACCACTTGAGTGTAGCGAATCGAAACACTCAAGATACAACTTTAAGCTTCTGAGTTGTTGCCTTTTGCCAATTTATTGTCCTCGAGTGTATCAAAATGGAACAATTTGATCAGTTATCGATAGAGCAGTAATAAAAGTAACGTTGACCTGATTTACGGATTTGGCTGTAGCGATTTGCTACACTTACATGATAATTGAAAATATAATCTGTTTCTGAAAAGCCTTTCCGGATAAGAAATTCCCTTCCTATTGCTTTTTTTGGAAAATAAATTGCTTGCTATTTATTATACGATTGCCTGAAATATTGTAAATCTGCTTGGTAGGAATTGGATATAAATTAATTTGATAACCGGAGGGTAAAATTATGCAGAAAGCAATGTTAAATCCAATAAAAATATCAAAAAGGAGAAATCAGATGAAAAAAAAGGTTTTAAAACCGATTTTGGTTGTTTTGCTGGCGGTCTTTATTTTATCCGCCTGGTCAGGTCAGGCGTATGCCAGACTGGTTTATAATCAGGTTGATGGCTGCTTCGATGATACGGGCCGGCAGGCCATTCGAACTCACATTATTGAAGCGGCAGGCTATTTTCTGAAAGCCTATTCGGAGATTCTGGCCTTATCGGATCGTATCGAAATGTCGGATTTGAGCGGTATTGATTACTTTGAATCCCGGTTATTGGTTGACCAGGCGATTTTCAACCTGGAGAATGCCAGGGAGAAATATCTGATTCTGACTCAAATTGCAGCCAACACTCCTTATAACCCGGGAGTGATCAACAATTTGCTCATTTTCAATTATCGGGAATTCAGAGATAATCAACAGTTAAAGGGGTTACAGTTTGATCAGGTCAAAAGTTTCCTGATGAATGGCGATGTCCGGGGGATATTTGATAAAGCGCTGGCCGATGTGGAAAATATCCTGGAAAGGCTGGACCGGGTAAAAATTGCCATTTATTCCCTTTCATTGCCTGAGATGTCAGATATTTGGGAATTGAACCGGCTGTGCTCCGAATTCATGATGTTCGGGCAATATTCAGCCAGAATCTTTTATCGGGTCACTGGAAAATAATGTAAAATTGGTTTACTATTAAACGGTGAAAACTTTATACACCGTTTTTTTATTGGAACTCAGGAGGGTATTCAGTAAGCGAAATATTGTCATTTTAATCTTATTCCTGATGCTATGCCTGTATTTTGTTCAGGTAGGTATTCAGCACTACCGGACCATCATTGATAACAAGGAGAAATTCCTGGAGACCGAACGCTTAAAAACCGATCTTTATATCACTTATTCCATGTATGCCGCTTATGGTTTTAGGCTTCAGTTTGTCCCCTCTCCTCTGAGTGTTTTGTTTGTTAATTCAACGGTAATATCAGAACTCTCATCCAATGTGGATGTGGCCAGTCTGTTGAATATATACAAATCTTACAAGGGCAGGGTCCTGTTTGCTGAAAAGTCCGGGGGATTTAAAGATTTTTCCGGAATCATTCTCCTGTTTGGCACCATGATAGTGCTCTATCTGGGGTTTGAAACCTTCCTGAATAAAGACTATATTCGTTTTATATCCAGTTTTATTCAACCCAAAAAGTTGTTTTATTCCATTGTCGGGTCCCGATTGTTGTTGCTTGTACTGTACTTTTTTTTCATGACCATCAGCTCGATTATTTTACTCGGGATAAACGGGATTCAGCTTTTGAAAAATGAATTCAGTCATCTCTATTATTATTTGCTGGTCATGGCCATAATGCTGGTTTTCTTTTTCATATTGGGTTTGGTTTCCGGAACCATAAAATCTCGATTTGCCGGATTTATCATGGTGATTTCGGTATGGTTTATTTTTGTTTTTTTGATCCCCGGGGTCATTCAGTCCCTTATTGCCACCAGTGCAGAAAATATCACCTCCGGTTATGATCTGGAATTGAAAAAACTTCAGGCCCATATGGGTTTTGAAAAAAGAGCCATGGAGCAGGAAGGGGTTTTGCAGGATTCCCGAAAAAACACCCAGTCTGAAAGGGATATAATGGAGAGCTATTGGAAAAATGAATTGAAAAAAATTCAAAGCCTGGAAAAAAACATGGAAAACGATATGAGAAAGAATATCAGGAATTTTCAAAGAATGTCCCTGATTGTTCCCTCCAGTTTTTATATATCGGTAAGCAATGAAATCAGCAGTCGGGGCTACAAGAATTTTGTTAATTTTTTCAGTTATTTGCAGAAGCTGAAGGAGGGATTTATTCGGTTTTACATTGATAAGCGCTTCTATTCCAATTTTTCAAAGGTTGAGTTGTATATCAAAGGCGAAGAAAATATTTATTATTCCAGAAATCTCCTGCCGGATTTTTTTATATGGGGCGTGTGTTTAACCCTGCTTTACATCATGTCATTATTTATTTTTGCTTATTATCGGTTTAAAGGGTCTCTGGTGATATGATCAGGATTGACAATCTGTTTTTAAAAAAGAAAATTCCCGAAATCAGTGATCTCAGTCTACAGGTGAAAGCCGGGGAAACGTTTGTATTGTTGTCCTCCGGTGAAAGGGTCAGCAACCATCTGATTAATATTTTTACCGGAAGGGAACGAGATTTTTCCGGGACTGTGAAGGTTGATCAACAAAATATATTAAATGATCTGAAAGAACTCAGAAAAAACCTGGTTTATATAGGTAAGGAAAGCGACTGGCCTCCGGTGATCAGAATCAAAGATATCATGGGCTTTCTGAGGAGGATTACCCGCATTTCAGAGGAAGAGTACGAGGAATTCAAAATAAAAATGAATCTTGATCAATTGAACCGCTACCGGATCAATGACCTGGAAGAGGTGGAAAAACGTCGATTGTTGTTTTCAATTGTTCAGCTGGGCAAAAGCAACAATTTTGTAATCCATGACCTGGCCAAGGGTATGCCCATTGATTTTATCCTGGAATTCAAGGAAAATATTCGCCAGTTGAAACAAAACGGCTGTTCAATACTCTATATCAGCGATGATGTTTTTTTTGCTCCTGAGATCGGGGATCGCATTGGATTTTTGAAAAAAGGCAAGCTGTTACTGGAGCTAAAAGGAAGAAAAGTAAAACGGATGGACCTGAAGGAACTGTATTTCAGGTTTCTGGCCGAAGAATAAGTCAGATTTCATCTTCTTCCTCAAAGGAATAAGCCAGGGAAAGAATGACTTCGGTACCCTTGGCGGAACTGTTTATGGTGATTTCTCCTCCCAGGGATTTCATTAATCCGTAACAGGTATATAATCCCAGACCGGTCCCTTCCTCCTTGGTGGTTTGAAAGGGTTGAAACAGTTTTTCCTTAAAGGATTTTGGGATACCGGGACCTGTATCCCGGATAGATATGTTAAACAATTCATTCTCGGGAAGCTGATCCCTTCCGCTAATATAGGTGGAAATATGGATCTGGCCATCTTTTTTTCCGATGGCATCCACTGCGTTAAACAGGATATTGATCAATACCTGCTGCAATCTCTGGGCATCGGTTTTCACCAATAGGGGAGGGTCCAGGCTTTTGATTAATTTTATATTCCTGGGGATTTTCAGAGCAATGGATTGGATGGTGTTGTCAATCAAATCAGGAAGTTCGATTTTGTTGATCTTTTTCTTTTCATGTTTTGAAAAACTCAGCAATGATTTAATAATATGATCGATGCGCTGGATCGACTGTTTCATGATGGCCAGTTCGTCCATGAAAGCTTCGGGGCCTAGGTTCCTTTTTTCGGTAAAATATTTGATATAGGTGGATATCCCGGCCAGGGGATTTTTGATTTCATGGGCAGCCGAGGCAGCCAGTTCACCCACCAGAGCCAGGCGATCCATTCTGTAGATCCGGTAGTAATTGCGACTGTCATCAATGCGGGTTCTCTCGTAAGTGATCTGGGGAATTAATATATGGGATAATATGTTGAAAAACCGGGAAATCAGATTTATTTCCTTCAGGGTTTTTTTACTGGCCCCGATGACCGCAAAACCATTGAGGGTTCCCAATGACAGGAGGGGCACCACCACATCCACGGCCAGTATTTCGAACAGCTCAGGGTTGGATTTCTTAAATATATTGATTTTGGCCGGTTTTTCTCTGGACATGATAATGGTAGTTTTGGTATTTTTTAGCTGAATCAAGAGATTGGATTTTTCGTTTATGGGATTCAGTTTTATCCGGGGAAAGCGATCGGAATAATAGGGTTTGAATTTGCTTTTTTCCTGGTTGATATAAAACAGGGTAATACTCTCAAGTGGAAGCTGTTTGGACAGGAAATCCGGGAGTAGATCGAGGCTTTGCTCTGCATAATGAAGGGTATTCAACATCCCGATCACTTCTTGCAGTTTTTTTAAATAATCTCTGTTCATTCTAACCTGATCCCGGGCTCAATTATATCTCCCTTGGGGGTTTGTCACTGTTGTTTTCGGTTCATATCAATTTGGTCCATTTTTCGATACAACCGGGTTCTGGATATTCCGAGAATTTTAGCTGTTTTGGTGACATTGAAATTGTGCAATTCGAGAACCTTTTTAATGTATTGGTACTCATAATCCCTGAGTGACAGCTGATAATTTTCAGTCATTTCTTCATGGATGTTCAGAGAAAGAATGAGGTCATTGGGGGTGATGAGATCATCGTCTTTATAGGCAAAAATTCCCTTTACCGCATTTTTTAACTCCCTGACATTTCCCTCCCATGAGTATTCCAGCAGGTGTTTTTCAGTTTTTTTGGATATGCCTTTGATATTTTTATCATATATATTGTTGTAAAAAGAAATAAAATGATGGAAGAGCGGTAAGATATCCTCTTTGCGCTCCCGCAAGGGGGGAATGGTAATCATGGTTTCTCTGAGTCTGAAGTATAAATCCTTGCGGAAACGATCCGCTCCGACCTCCTTCCAGAGGTCCTTGTTGGTAGCCGTGATCAGCCGGACATCTAATTTCTGGGGATTTTTATTTCCCAGCTGGTAGATGATTTTATCATCCAGAATTCGGAGTAATTTGGCCTGAAGGTTCAGGGGCATGTCGCTGATTTCGTCCAGGAAGAGGGTTCCCTGGTTGGCCTGTAAGAATCTCCCGCTGTAGTCTTTTGATGCGCCGGTAAATGCTCCCCTTTTGAAGCCGAACAATTCCGATTCAAACAGTTGTTCGGGAATAGTCGAACAATTTATGGGCAGAAAAGTCTTGTTTTTTCGTTTTGAGTTTCGATGGACGAAACTGGCGATGATTTCTTTTCCCACCCCGGTTTCTCCCTGGATAACGATGATATCTTCCGTTTTGGATAGTTTTGTTGCCTGCGTAATGATATCAGACATGGCCTGGCTTTTGTAGATGATGGCTTCCGATGACTGGTTATACAGCAGTTCTTTTTTCAGGGATATGTTCTTTTCCTTCAAGTGGGAATATTCAATAATTTTTTTCATTTGAATAAACAGCAAATCTTCATCAAGCGGTTTTTCAAGATAATAAAAAGCCCCATTTTTTATGGCTTCGACAGCGCTGGAAACTGTAGCATGAGCGGTAATGATGATGGTTTTCCCCTCCATTTTTTCCGGAAATTCTTTCAGGAGATTGATGCCGTTGTTATCCGGAAGTCTTAAATCCAGTATGAATATAGCATATTCTCCGTTTGATACTTTCCTTTTGGCAGTTTGGTAGTCTTCCGCCTCATCAATCATATAATCTCTCAATTCCAGTAATTTTTTCAGAGAATTTCTAAGTGACAGCTCATCTTCAATAATCAATACCCGAACGCTCATAACAAAATTATATAAGATTAAAATTAAAATTCAATTGATTAGACGGACAAAATCGGATTTTAGATTTATGACTGAAAATATGTTTCAAAACGCAACAATTTTATAGAGGGTCAGAAGGCTTGGTGTTGCGGCCAATTCTGGATATTCGCGGAAAAAGCGTATCGAAACGATACATTCCGAGTATATCAAAAAAGCTATATATATGGGTGATTTTGAAAGAAATGAAAAAATGGTGTTTCATTCTTGGACAAAATAAAAAAAAATTATTTTTTCAAACATCTCGAACCCCTTTTCTGTAGCGTAATTGGGCTTATATGCTTAACTGGAAAACATATTGCTATATTATTTATTTTGGTAATGACAGCATTCAGGAGTTTGAGGCATGAAGTCGTTGAAAGAGAAAAATTATTGAAAAATGAGAAGAAAGGAAATTATTGAAAAAGAATATTATAGAGTTCATAAGGATCATGTTTTTTTCAATGGTTTTTTTACCCGGGAGAAACTGATAGTCTTGATCGATTTAAAGGAAAAAGAAGGCTGGAGTTATATGGGGGACAAGGATATTCTTAAAATCGGCAGTTTTGGAATGGGTCTGGGGGATTCAGATATTTATCATCCCAGGATCGTGGCGGTTTTCGAGCGGAACCCTGTTCTACCTGAAACCAGATAGAAATGATTTTTGAACTATTTTTCAAATTCTCTTTTCCTTAAGATATTCATAAACCCGACGCAAGGCTGAACCGCCTTCATAACTGCGCTGGCCGGAGGGATCGTAAATAATGAAATAGGGTATACTTCTGAGATTATATTGCCGGGCAGCCGGTGAGTTCCAGTCAATACCCTGGATGTTTTTCCGGTTGATATCGATTTTAATCACCTCAATATCGTCATTCAATTCATCCAGGCGCTCCAACCGGGGAGAAATTTTCAGGCATGGCCCGCAATACTTGCTGTAGAAATCAAATATAGTGATTTTCCCCGGTGCCAACAGGTCTTCCAGGTCTATCCTTTCACCGGGTTGATATGAACCGGATGTTTGGTTCGGATTAAGGATAAATACGATAGTTTGCATCCATTTTCGGTGCCTGTGTTATAATGAAGGACGAAATGCGAAGAAAGGAAAAGGAAATAAAAAACATTAATGAAATTAAAAAGATCCTGGGTTCTACCCAATATATCACCGTGGCCATGTGTGAGAAAAACCGCCCTTATCTGGTCACTTTAAGTCATGGTTTTGATGCAGAGAAGAACTGTTTGTATTTCCACTGCGCTTCAGCAGGGAAGAAAATGGATATCCTAAAATCCAATTCCCAGGTATGGGGGCAGGCCATTATGGATATGGGTTATGCAGATGATCAATGTGATCATCTTTTTGTTTCGGTGCATTTTGAGGGCCGGGTGATTTTCCTGGAAAGCATTCCGGAAAAAAAGCAGGCCTTGGGGATCATGATCAAACAGCTGGAAAAAAATCCCGACCGGGTGATGTCCGAGCAATTGGGTGAAGAGGCGCTTAAAAAAGTGGTTATCGGAAAGATTGAAATCGAGAGGGTTTATGCTAAAAAATCCGAAAAGGTGGTCGTATCCCTTTAAATATTGACTGATCCCGGTGTCCTGGCCACTACCCGGCAATTGTTGCGGTGGTGGTTGCGGGTTTTTAGGCTACATTAAAATTCCAGAATTTTTCCGGTCCCCATTTTGATAAAATTCCGGCCGTAGGCCTTTTTGAACATCTCGATTTGTTTTTTACCGGTACAGTGAGTGGGACCCACTTTTTTGACTCCCATAAGTTTGAATTGTTCGATGATTTTTTGCATTTGTTGTTCGGTTTTTTGCATCAGGTGGAAGCCTCCGAAAACCGTGTGTATATCTTTTCCCAGGATATGTTTGGCTTTTCTGATGATGCTTAAAATCCCCGGGTGGGAACAGCCGGTAATTAAAATACCACCACTGTCAGTATCCATGATCAATGAGAGTTCCGGGATGCGGTCTCCCAGCTGACCGGTCAGGTAAATGTTTCTGCCGATTTTAACGGGATTGGAAACGGCTATGGCTTTGGCTCCGTGATTTTTTACCCTCTGGTAAAAGTCATCCGGGAAAGCATGGGGCATATAGACCGTTACCTGGTGGTTTCGCTTGAGGAGTTCAAACAAGCCGCCGGTATGATCGCCATGCTGGTGGGATAACACTATCAGTTTCACTTCTTGGGGATTGACCTTCAATTGCTTGATATTATGAAACAGTATCTCCGGTTTGGTGCCGGTATCAAATAAGATGGTTTTTTCAATACCCTTGATCAGGCAGGAAAATCCCCAGTCCGCTCGGGTCCCCTCGGTATAAACATAATTGTCATACAATATGGTAACCGTTGGACCGGTTGTCTCGGTTCCCTGGGCTGGAATGAAACCCAGCATTAATAAGATTGGACCAAAAAAAGCAAAAAAACTGGTCATGTTTATCTCCTGCATTGTAACTTGACTTGTATGATGTCACTCTCGGCAATCGCACTCAGGCGAAAGAAAGTCTTTCATGGGTCAGGCACAACAATCCCTGGATGGGGACTTCATAGGGGCAGGCTTTTTCACAGAAACCGGAACAGTCACTGCAGACATCAGCCTTTTTTCCGCTTAAGTGAAAATATTTTGAAAGCGCAACCTTTTCCTGTCCCTGGGCTTCGAAATAGTGGTTGTATCGCATGATGGTATTTACCGGAACTTGGTGGGGACAGCTGGATTCGCATATGCCACAGGCGTGCCGGCAGTAGAATTTTCCAGGGCCCCGGGTGAAAGCGGCCAGTTTTCTGGCTTCTTCGGCCGATAAGGGGGTACCGGAAGCTTCCAGAAATTGTTCCGCATCCTCAAATGAGGCTGTGCGGGCCAAAACGGTGGAAACGTCCGGATTTGACAGTACATAGCGGGTGGAAGCAATACGGATTTCGGTCGGATTGGTCAATTTGAATTTGTTAATAAACCATTCGCCCTGCTCGGCTGTTTTCTTAAGGTTTTCAAAGTAATCTTCCATTCTTTTCAAGCGTTCCGGATCCTGATCCTGTTTTGATTTCATTTCCTCGATCCGCTCTTTCATAGAGAGATAGCGTCCCACCGGATTGGTTTTCATCAGGGTCACCCCGATTTTTTTCTCCCCACAAACCGCAATCACCCGTTCAGCCATTTCCTGCTGGATGAAATTATAAACCAGCAACATTACGGAAAAGCGGCCGTCCCGGGAAGCTGCCAATAGAATCTTGTCCATGGGCTCACCTTCCCGCCCATGTCTTGCCCCGTGGCTGGATATGCCGATGAATTTTAGCTTGCCCTGTTCTTTCAATTGCTGGCAGGCCTGAAAAAAGGGTTCATAGGCCACCAGCTCAGTAGAGGAGGGATTATGGGTCATCAGGCAGTCGACATAGGGGGTGTCCAGCCGTTTCAGACATTGCTCCGCTCTTTTGAGTATGGATTCCCGGCTCTCGTTTTCCTTGATATGCAATTTGGTATTGATAAAAAGCGACTCCCTTTTAAAACTTTTGATGGCCTGCCCCATGCTGATTTCCGATTTACCCCGGCCGTAACTCTCGGCGGTGTCAATATAATTGACACCGGCCTCCAGCATGGCTTTAATGACTTCCACATTTGAAACCCCTCCCAGGGAGACATCTGATATTTTGAATCCGGTCTGACCCAGGGGGCGAAATGATTTTATTTTGCCCAGGGAAGGAGTGGGATCTTCAGCAGCATCGAGTTTGATGTTTTTCCCGGCAAGACTGACTCCCATAACTCCCAGGGCAGAATTTTTCATGAATTGTCTGCGATTTATACCCTTTTTTTCAATCATTTTTACCTCCGATCACCGATTTTATTTATTTTATATCATACTGACATTTTTATTAAAAGTGATACGGGGATGATTTTGTTGTTAACTTTTACGGGTGTTGAGCCGTTATGGGATATGAGATCCTGGGTTCTATCAATATCATTTTGGAGGAAACATGAAAAAAATAATACTCTTTCTTATGTTGATGTTATTCATATTCTTGATTTTCCCGCGGAAAATCGGTGATCTGACCGAGGTTTTGAAACCGGATAATATCAGTATTTTTCAGCAAGACCTGTTTGTGGCCGAAGGTTTCACTTTTTATATTTACTCGATTGAGAATATTCACCTGAAGAAAAAATTCAGCAGAAAGGGGGAGGGTCCAGACTTTCAGAAAAAAACAGGGTAAGGAGGAATATATTATCATGGATTTATCAGGGAAAATTTAAAAGACGGTCTATATCCCCTGCAAAGTGAAGGTGTCGCTCATGCCCCAGATAATGGGGGTGAAACTGTATGCCATCCACAACCAGAATCTTTTCTATATCAATGAAAATGAGGTCGATGAAACCTGGGAACTGCACGCAGAGAATATGCTCAGGGAATAAGTCCGTTCCAAAAATCATTGAGGTTGTGCAGGCTTTGTTTTCGTTCGGCGGATATTTTTTCTACGGGGTGTCGAACAAATTTCTGAAAATTCTCTGATTTGATCGTTTGGCTTAAACGGGTTTGACCATCTTTACCGTTGTAATCGGCCAGTTTTATGATTTTTACAGCGGCATGGTTGATGGCCAACCAGAACACATCATTGTCCGGATGAAGGTCAGGTCTTGTCTTCAGGCAATTGAGCAGTTCCAGCAATGTATTGTTTATGCTTTCCAGTTTCAAATTGAAAAAATCACTTTCAACTTTTTCCCCTGCCGACACCAGTATTCCCAGTCTGGCTATCCGATCGATAAATGATTCCAGTTCCTCAATACATAAGGGAACCTGAAATTTTCCTCTCTCCTCTTCTTTGAAATAGGCTTGAGCCGGGGATACATTGGAGAGTTCCATGGGCCTGAAAAAATCCGAACACTGCCAATTCAAGCGTCGGTCATGAAATCCGCGCCAAAGGTGAATGACAACCGCATACCATCGGATATGTATGTTTCCATTTTCAGCCACGTTATTCAGGTGGGAAAAAATACTCTGTATAACTTCATATTCTTTTCCATTTTCGCCGTGGTATCGGTATTTATTGAGGGTATGATTGAGCAACTCCTCGATCCGGAGCTCAAATTTCAGGTGTGAATATGCTTGCATTATGTTGTTTCAGGTTCTGGAAATTCGGGGCAAAAGTCGGAGATTCGATTCACTGAATCATCTGAGCTGAGTATTTCAGGTACTCGATATAGTTCAGGTATTCAGCTGGTGCTTCGGTAAGCTTTATTCCGATGCCCTGGATGGATTTTTTTGTGGTCTTTATGGGCAGGTTCTTGATCCAGGCGATTTCCCCTCTCAATTGGTAAAGGCTCCTCTCAACTGCTGCAATGATGGATAATTCCTGGTCTATGGATGATTTGATATCAATGGCCTCAATATACATTCCATTTTTTGATATGTTCTGGGTGATTCCGGAAAATACCTGGCCATTATATTTTACATTGATGGTCAGGCAATAATTTAGCCTGAGCTCACCTCTATGATTTGAAATCATTTTTCTTTCACTTTTAAGTTATTTTACAGATCAACACTTTATTTTAGCAATTTTGATGCCTTTTGAAAGATTTTTTACCTAAAAAGGATTGGAATAAAGTCAGATTGTCATAATGATGATTATAAGATAATCGAGAACCCTACAATCAATTGAATCGCTTGGTTATGAAGCGGGTTTGTTAAAAACCGGAATGATTTTTTGGAGTAATATTTACACACATGAGAATGTAAATTCACAATGAACCATGACCCATTCAAAACGAATAACCAATTTTTTAAATAGAGAAACGAGGATGAATGTTTGGGTTTCTGGATTACAAATTTTCTTTTTTATTAAAATTTATTTGAATTTTATTCCAATTCAAAGTATACTCTCTGTCATTAAGTTCTATTGGCTTTATGATTGATTTTGAAAATACTTCCAATGATTTGGATGATTGAAAAAAAAGAGTAGACGCTATACCATGAAACTAAGTGAGATACTGAACAAGAATTTGATTTGTTTTTCAGAATTAGAGAAAAAACAGGATAATTTGGAAGTGTTACTCCAGATGATCGAGAAGAAAAATCTGGTTGAAGACAAAAATAAATTAAGGGAATCTATTTTTGAGCGAGAAGATCTTATGAGCACCGGAATAGGACTTGGAATTGCTATCCCTCATGTCAGGATTAAAGGAGTTGATGATATTCTTATTTCAATTCTGATAAACAAAAAAGGCATAAAAGACTATGATTCTTTAGACGGATTACCGGTCAAAATTATAATTATGATTGTTGCCGGTGATGAGCAGCATAGAGACTATTTGATTGTACTTTCGCGAATTGTTAAGATGCTGAAAAAAGATTTTATCAGAAAGAGTATAGTAGAATCCATAACAGAAGAAGAGGTTATTGAACTTATTTCAGAGAATTTAAATTCTGATCCGTTGAAATAAATTTTTTTAATAAAAAATGGGTGACATTCGGATCAATAAGGAAAAAGAACAGTCACTTCTGAGTTTGAATAGATGATGAGGTCAATCAGTGGATTTTGATACAATACTTGGTTTGATTTTAATCTTTGGCGGGATTTTTTTTATTACTTATTTGTTTTTATGGAGTTGCAAAACCATTAATATTATTTCGAAAGACAACCTCCGTTCACTTCGAGAGATCCTGAATCGATTACGAAATGGCCGATAGAGATTCTATCCAATCAGAACTATCTCGTGAATTAAATCTATTCCATATTACCATGATGGGATTGGGTATGATGATCGGTGCCGGTGTATTTTTGGGTGTAGGAAATGCCATTTATGTGGCTGGCCCCGGAGGAGTGGTTTTAACTTTTTTATTAAATGGTGTCATTGCTCTATTTACAGCCGCATCTTATGCTGAATTGAGTTCAGCAATACCCCATGCGGGTGGTGCATATAACTATGCCAGAGTTGGATTTGGCAAAGGTCCAAGTTTTGTTGCTGGTTGGATGGAGTGGTTCGCATCCAGCGTAGCCGGAAGTTTATATGCGGTCACTTTTTCTATTTATACGGTTCGATACCTGAGTGTTCTGGGTCTGTTATCCTGGTTGCCTTTTCCCACAATAATCACAGAAAAGATAATGGCTATACTGGTGGCTCTATTATTCATATACATTAATTATTGGGGTGCATCGAAAACCGGAAAAATCGGAGCTTTATTCACATTAGGACAAACTATATTTTTGATATTGATAGGACTGATTGGTGTAATCGTTGCCATTAAAGATCCTTCTCGTTTGCAGAATTTTCAACCTTTTCTCCCCAAAGGGTGGGCAAAATTATTGGTTACCATGGGATTTACTTATGTTGCTTTCGAGGGTTTTGAGGTGATTGCTCAAGCAGGAGATGAAACCATTGAGCCAAGAAAAAATTTACCCAAAGCCATGTTATATTCCGTATTTATTGTTACCATAATCTATATGATAGTTGCATTCGCAACAGTTATAGCAGTAAAAGCCGGTGACCCGGGAATCAATGTTGCTCCCTGGCAATGGATCGGTGGTTTCAAAGAAAGAGGTTTTGGAGAGGCCATTTCCCGATTATTGCCAATGGGAAATTTCCTGTTGACGCTGGCGGTTATTTTTGCTTCAACTTCAGCTCTGAATTCTACTATCTATTCAGCTACCAGGGCGTTGTATGCTCTGGGACGTGATCGCATGGTATCTCCATTTTTTGCCAAAATTTCAAAAAAGCGAAAAACTCCCTGGGCGGCTTTACTGGGTACAGCAATTCTACTTATTATTGTAGCTACCGTGTTACCGACTATGGATGTTGCCTCCAGTGCCAGCATGATGTTTTTGATTTTGTTTTTTTTGGTTAATATATGTGTGATCAGAGTCAGATGGCATATCGGAGATGAATTAACCTATGGTTTTGTTATGCCATTGTTTCCATTGTTTCCATTGCTTGCCATTATTTGCCAGGCTGTATTAATTTTCTGGATGATACACATGAGTATTATTGCTTGGATAATTGCTCCATTGTGGATTATTTCTGGTGTGTTGATATTCAGATTGTATTCAAAAAAGCATGCCATAGCCACAGCGGATGAAATTCAGGTACTGGAAGAAGAGGAAGCCCCTGCTGGTGAGGAATACCGGATCATGGTTGCTGTTGCCCATCCCAAGAATGCCATTGAAATGATGAAGACAACTTATAAGCTGAGTACTGCAAAAAAGGCCAGGATCGAGCTCATCCATATGGTTCCCGTACCGGAACAGGTTCCCCTGACTGCAGCCAGAGATTATATGTGGGAGGGCAAGGAAGCTATTGTCGAGAGCATGATGTATCTGGAACCGTTATTCCAAATCAGTTCAACCATTCGTTATTGTCGAAATATTTCTCGTGGCATTGTGACGGCTGCCCGGGAAAAAAAAGTAAACATGTTGATAACAGGCTGGCATGGTCGTCGACGTACCCATGATTTCATATTCGGAAGCACCATTGATCCCATTATGGAGCGGTCGCCCTGCAATGTGGTAGTATTAAAGGGCGGGAAAATTGATTCTTATCAGAAAATTTTATTACCTCTGGCTGGAGGCCCGAACGGGCCATTTGCTCTGGAAGTGGCCAGTCTTCTGGTTGATACAGATGGAAAGATCACACTGCTCTATGTATATAACGCAGAAACTGAAAAAAGGAAGTTTGATGTTTATCTGTTTTTAAAAGAATATTCTCAGAAGTATCATCTGGCATCAGAGAGAATCGAAGTGAAAATAGTCAAAAATGATAATATTGAAAAAGCAGTATTAAAAGAAGCGGAAAATTACGATCTGCTCATTCTCGGAACCACCCGAAAACCTCTTCTGGCCCAGCTGGGAAAGGAGTCAATCCCGGAAATTATCTCCCGGAAATGCTCAAAACCATTGATTATGGTGCATGCGGCAACCGGAATTCAATCCTGGATCAAACGATTAATATAAACCTGTGATTGTGATTGGGAACGGTGGATCTATATTTAATGCGCCGTCTCCACTCCTTTTTTAATCCTGACTGCTTCAAAATACAGTTGTCGGGGATTGCGCTGGGAAAACACTTTGAACCAGTCTTTGCCAATGAATTTAATCATAGAGGTGGAAAAGGTAACCGGTCTTCCGTTTTTATAGATTCCCCGGCATAAATAGGACTTGTTGTATTTTTTTATCTTTAAAACGGCATAGATGTATTCCCGGCTCAATGGTTTTTGAGATGTTTTATATTGATAGAACTTGAAACCATAGAATTTCCTGACAAATTGCTTGGAATACTCAAATGTATAATTGCTGTCCTGAATTTTCCAGGTTCCCAGGATTAGTTTTGCGGTCTCCGGATCCGGTTCTGCAACTTCCATGAAACTCTCAGCCAGGATCATGGTGGTTGAGAGCAACACCATCATAAAGAGAAAATTGATTTTTTTCATGCTATTCCTTTATACTCTTTTATACTGGAGTTTCTATGAAAAAGTCTTTTAAGTTTAATTTTTATTTTATCACATTCTTCACTTTTTTTTACTTTTCTGTTATTAAGAGAGAAGAAATCGGAGGAATTCATGAAGGTACTTGAGCCCCTGACATTGAAATCTCATGAGTTGATCAATCGTTTCATCCGATCTGCTACCTGTGAATATATGGCGGATGAAAAGGGCGTACCGGAAGATAGATTCGTGGAACTTTACCGTCAACTGGCATCCGGAGGAATCGGAATTGTGATTTCCGGATATGCCTATGTGATGCCCAATGGCAAATCCAATCCCGGGCAATCTGCAATTTGTTCTGATGAATTGATTCCAGCCTGGAAAAAAGTCACCCGGATATTTCAGGATTCGCCCTCATTGTTTCTGCTTCAGATTGTTCATGGCGGGAGACAGGTCCGTCCCAAGCATCACCAGGGATCCATATGGGCTCCTTCGGCGGTTCCGGACCATGCCTATAAGACCCGGCCCCGGGAAATGACTGTTGCCCAGATCGAAGAGGTGGGTGAGGCTTTTATCCAGGCTGCGGATCGGGCCAAGAAAGCCGGATTCGATGGTGTCCAGCTGCATGTGGCACATGGTTATTTGCTGAGCCAGTTTATTTCTCCCTATACCAACCGGAGAAATGATGCCTATGGGGGGGATCAGAAAAAACGAACACGGCTGGTTGTGGATATCATAAACGGTATAAAGAAACAGGTTGGAGATGAATTTATTGTTTCTGCCAAAATCAATGGGGAGGATTTTGTTCCGGGAGGCCTGAAACTCGAACAGGCTGTGGCTTCCGCCCGGCTGATGAAAAATGCCGGCCTTGATCTTATCGAAGTTTCAGGTGGAATGGCAGAATCCAGGCTGGGGACGGTCAGGAGGGACATAAAATCCATTGATCAGGAAGGATATTTCCGGCAGCATTCCGGGATGATATGCCGGAAAGTTAAAATTCCCACTGCAGTGGTGGGGGGATTCAGAACCCTTTCCGTCATGGAGCAAACCATCAGTTCTGGTGAAGCCGATTTTATCAGCCTGTGCCGCCCCTTTATCCGCGAACCTCAGCTGGTTCTCCACTTTGAGAAAGCGTTACAAAAGCGGGCTTCATGTGTTTCCTGCAACCGCTGCTTCAATCCCCGGGGATTGAAGTGCTGGCAGCTCGATTTGAGAAAAATCTGAATTTAAACAATTGTGTGAAAAGAGGTTGACATCGGGTATATTTTGTATTACCTTCGAAAACGGGTCGATAATGAAGGAGTCACATGCCTGAGGAAAAGACACCGGTTTCACTGCGGTTAAGGAATCTCTCCAAATCTTACAGGGATATAAAAGCAGTGAGAAATTTGACTCTGGACATATTTAAGGGGGAAGTGTTCGGTTTTTTGGGACCCAATGGGGCCGGTAAGACCACAACCATCCATATGATCTGTGGCTTGCTGAAAAGTGATTCCGGTGAAGTGTTCATCCAGGGCAAATCACTGAATCAATTTTACCGTGAATGCAAATCTTCACTGGGATTGTGCCCCCAGAACCTGATTGTCTGGGAAACACTGACATGCCTGGAACAATTAGAGTTCATAGGTAGGCAATACAATGTGAGTCAGAAGAATGTCAGGAAAAAAGTCTGTGAACTCCTGGAGTTGTTGGGGCTTTATGATAAACGACACAAGCTGGCCAAAACCCTGTCCGGTGGCATGAAGAGACGGTTGAATCTGGCCCTGGGATTGGTTCATGACCCGGATATCTTAATACTGGATGAACCCCAGGCCGGGCTTGATCCGCAGAGCCGAATACTGGTAAGGGAGTACATCCGTTCAATGGCCAGGCACAAAACCATTATTTTGACTACCCATGAAATGGTTGAGGCTGATCAGCTTTCCGATCGGATTGCCATTATTGATCACGGACAGCTGCTGGTTCTGGACACACCCGATGAATTGAAAAACCGCATGGGCCAGGGTAATATTCTGGAGATTAAACTTGCCCCTGGCCAGCATCAAAAAATTTCACCGTTTATTGAGCATCTGCCCCGGAGACTCCGGCATCTCTCTCTGCAAAATGATAGCCTGCATATGGTGGATACCGATATCCTGGGTATCTTGTCGGTTCTGATTGATAAACTCAGGAAGGGCAATATCAAAACCGAAGATGTTAAGATCCGGAAAAAGACACTGGAGGATGTTTTCATATCCCTGACCGGCAGGAGGCTTAGAGAATGAGATTGCTAAGCCTGATCAAAAAGGCCTTGATTGAAAACTTCAGGGACTGGAAAATTATGGTCCTCATTTTGACTTTCGCCCCTTTTTTTGTTTTCCTGATGTACTTTTATTTCGGAGAGACCACCAAGGTTTACCGGATCACCGTGGTAAATCATGACCAGGGACTGCAGCGTGACAATGGAGAGTGGTTCCGGGCCGGAGAAGAACTGATTTCGGAAATGATGCAGATCCGTTCATCCGAAGGTAAAAACATGTTGAAAATTCATATGGAAAAGAACTTGAAAAATGCCCGGAAGCGGGTGGAGAACAGGTCCGCGGATCTGGTGGTGGAAATCCCCCGGGATTTCTCCCGGATACTTACGGATTATAAACAGGGAAGTCAACCCGATCCCGCCATTGTGCGAACTCACGGTGACCAGTCCAACCTGGACTACCTGATGGCAGTGGTCTGGAGTGATGTCATTACCTATCAATATGCCAGCCGGGTAACAGGGTGGAAAGGTCCGCTCGACCTGCAGGCACTGCCCGTGGGAAATATGAAATTCCTTAATGAGTTTGACTTATATGTGCCGGGTTTGCTGGTTCTGTCGCTGATAATGCTGATGTTTACCGCAGCGGCCTCGCTCATAAAAGAAAAGGATAAGGAAACCCTGGTCCGTCTGCGCATGTCCCGTATGACCACTTTTGAATGGCTTCTGGCCGTGAGTTTCACTCAGATCATTATCGGGCTTCTGGCCCTGGCCCTGACTTTTCTGTCTGCTCTGGCAGTGGGTTATGAAACCGGCGGATCTATATTGGCCATGATGGTGGTGGGCCTGTTGTCATGCCTGTCGGTTATGGCCATCGGGGTCATTGTGGCAGCCTTTTTACGGACTGTTTTTGATCTCATGACCATTGGCTGTTTTCCCTTTTTCATTCTGATGTTTTTTTCTGGCGGAATGTTTCCGCTTCCCCGCCTGAAGCTCTTTTTCCTGTTCGGTCATGCCATCAATGTCAATGATATCCTTCCGACCACCCATACTATCTCGGCCTTGAACCAGATACTGAATTTCGGGGCCAGCCTGGGTGATGTATTATTTGAGCTGGTAGCCATCCTCATCCTGACCGTGATTTATTTCTCTCTGGGAGCCTGGATTTTTACCCGGCGTCACATGATGGCTCGATGAATTTTAAGATCGGCCGGAATCTTATTTTTTGGTGCAATCGCTTAGATAGCGGTTGAATCCTGGTTGGACGGTTTCTCATCCAGGACATCCCGGATTTTTTTTGATAATTCTTTTATATTAAAGGGTTTTTGAATGAATCCGTTACAGCCACGCTGGAGGAGTTCGCTGGCCTGGCCATCAACACTATATCCACTGGAAAGAAGAATTTTTACATTGGGATTGATTCCCTTAAGCCTTTCGAAAGTAACGCCCCCACTCATTTTTGGCATGACCATGTCCAAAACAACCAGATCAATTTCCTTTTTTCTCCCCCAGTAAATTTCAATGGCTTCCTGGCCACTTCGAGCCACAAAAACATTGTAGCCAAGACTTTCCATTATTTGTCCAACAACCTCAATCACGATCTCTTCATCATCCACCAGCAGTATGGTTTCGGTTCCGTAAACCAGATCTTCCTTGACCACCTTTTCTACCATCGGTTGTTTACTGGAAGCCGGAAGAAAAATATCGAAAGTAGAACCGATATCCAGTTCGCTATGTACGGTGATAAATCCGCCATGATTTTTTAAAATACCATAAACTGTTGCCAGTCCCAGTCCAGTACCGCGCCCTCTCTCTTTGGTGGTAAAAAACGGATCAAAAATCCTTTGTTTGGTCTCGTCATCCATACCTTTTCCGGTATCGGTTACTGATATTTTGACAAAATTTCCCGGTTCTATAAGATGGGGTTTTGTCTGGTTGTGATCCAGATAAACATTTCTGGTTTCAATCAGGATATCTCCGCTCTCCGGCATTGCCTGCCAGGCGTTTACAAACAGGTTCATGAAGACCTGATCCATCTGACCCGGATCCACTTCAACCGTAGAGATGTTATCTTGATATTGAGCACGAATACCAATTTCCTTTTTGGTTCGACCAAACATCAATACGTTATCTTTGACCAGGTTATTTATGTTGATTGGTTTGACCTCGAATTTTCCTTTTCTGGCAAAACCAAGTAATTGTTTGGTCAGATCCGCAGCATTCTTTACATAATGTTCCATTTCCTTTAAATGATCTTTTGGGCTGGATTTTTTATCAAATCCAATTTGCATGAGCGAAACCCTTCCCTGGATTCCAGTCAGAAGGTTGTTGAAATCATGGGCGATACCACCGGCCAGAGTACCCAACGCTTCCAGTTTCTGTGCCTGTTGGATCATTTTTTCCATGTTTTTGCGTTCGGTAATATCTCTCAATATGCCCTGAACAGCAACTCCGCCTTTATATAAAATAGTGGTGACCGACGCTTCAACTTCCAATTCTTTTTGATCTGATGTGAGAGCGGTGTAGTTGAATTGTGATTCCGACTTTTTTTCATCAATGATCTGCTGGAATTTCCGTTCAACAGAATTTTTGCTCTTGAGTGAAATCAACTCCAGATAATCGAACTCGGGCCGACATACATATTCCTGACTGACACTAAAGAGTTGCCTGAATTTTTCGTTAATCAATTCGAATTTTCGGTTATGCAGAATAAAAATCGGATCATTGGAAGATTCTACCAGATGCCGGTATTTCTTTTCGCTGGCCCTTATCTCTTCCTCAGCGCGTAGTTTTTCTTCAATCTCCTGATTTAGCTTCAGATTTTTCCTCTTCAGCTCGTCAACTTTTTTTCTTATGGAATAAGTCCGGTAAAAATACAGTAAACCAATAAACAGCGAAGCAATTAACAGACCCAATAATCGGATCCAGGTGTTGGAAAAAAACGGAGGTGTGATGGAAATTCTTACAGCCGTACCTTTTTCATTCCATATTCCTTCGTTATTTGATGCTCGCACCCTGAAGGTATATTCTCCCGGTGGAATTCCTGAATACGTTGCATGTCTCAGATGTTTGATGTAATTCCAGTTTTCCTCCAGCCCCTCCATCTTGATGGCATACTCATTTTTTTCTGGAAAAATGTAGTTTAATGCTGAAAAATTTAAGGTAAAAATATTTTCTTTATAGGAGAGATTAACCTCTGAATATTTCGAAGAAGACTTCCGGGATGAATTTGATTGGGTCCTGGATTGCCAGATCTGTATCGGTTTGTTGAATATTTTAAAATCCGTGATTATAACCGGGGGTATATACCGGTTGATTCGTACCTCATAGGGATGAAAACAGTTCAATCCTCGAATTCCCCCAAAAAAAAGCCGACCTGACCTGGTTTTATAATGAGCACCGGTGTTGAAGGTGTTGGATTGCAAACCATCTTGAAGTGTAAAGTTTCTTATGGTTTTGTTATCGATATCAAAATGGGATAATCCTTTCTTGGTACTCAGCCAGAGATTGTTTTTTGCTCCGGGAAGAATTCCGGTTATGATATTGTCAGGGAGTCCGTTATTTTTTGTGTAATGTATAAAGGTTTTATTCTTTTTTACAAATTGGTTCAACCCCTTGCTGGTACCGATCCAAAGACGCCCTTGTTGATCTTCCATTATTGACAATACCTCATTTATACTGAGGCTGTTTATGTCACCCGGGCTATATAAGTAGCGAATTGGAGGAAGAGTCGGATTGAAACATATTAATCCTCCACGGCTGGTTCCGGCCCAAATATTTTGGTTTTGATCCTGGTAAAGGACATTGATTTGGTCATCATTGAGATCGTTCAATTGCGGAAATTGAGAAGTTATTGCGTTAATGGTCGAGTTTTCGATATCCATTTTAAACAGACCTTGATCTGTTCCCACCCACAGGTTGTTTTCATTTTCAGCCAATAGGGCAGTTACCGATGTGCCTTTGAAATTAAATATGCTATCGAAGTCATATTCTTTAATTATGTGTCGGGTATTTCGACTCAATTTATTGAGTTCCTGGTTTTCATTTTTTAGGCCCAGCCAAATAATATCGTTTTTTGTGTGGGGATTAATATAGATTACCTGTATGTTTCCTGTTGGACCGGATCTGGGAACTATGTTGACAAATTGATCGGTTTGGGGATCGAATCGATTAAGCCCCTTATACCCCCCGATCCAAATTTTTCCTTCAGGATCTTCGCAAATTGAGTGAACACTCGATATTTTCAGACTATTTGTACTTTCGGAAATATTCTGATACTTTCTGAATTTTTGCATGCATGGATTCCAGTAATTTAATCCACTGCTCCGGGTGCCAATCCATATAGTAAAGCTGCGATCCCGGTACAGGTGGGTAATGGTATCATGACTTAAACTATCCGGGTTAATGGGATCGCGATATTGATGGAAAAACAGGTTGCTCTTTTTATAAAAAATATCAATTCCTTTTTGCTGAAATCCTATCCAAATTCGTCCCATATTGTCCTCACAGATATAATTGACAAAATTATCCGAAAGGCTGGTGGGATTTTTGGGGTTGTGGGTGAAATGAGAAAATGTTGATTCACCTGGCTTCAAACGATACAATCCTGAGCCCATTGTGCCGATCCATAGATTGTTTTCACTATCGACAAAGAGATCATTTGGATTTTTTATTTGATTGTTATATGCTTCTGAATCGATGATTTGAATGGATTGAGATTTAAGATCACCTTTCTTTAAATGGAATAGCTCCTTACTCGAAGCCATCCAAAAATGACCTTTGCCATCCTCTACGATATCTTTTATGACTTGGCTGTTAATTTTTTGAATCTTACTCTGTTCAGTATCAAGAAAGTATATTCCTTGTCGGGTTCCCACCCAAAAATGATTGTCGTTATCTTCAAAAAGACAGGTGATATGTTCCTGAAATTTCCCCTTTCTTTTGCGATTGTTATAAGGGATGAAAAGTTCAATTCTTTCATGTTCTTTGCTAAAGCGGTACAATCCTTTTTCGGTTCCCACCCAGATAGTACCGTTATGACTTTCCAGTATGGTGGTGATATTATAATTGGCCCATTTGATAGGGGTATTCGTATCTCTCGGAAATATATTAAAATCATATCCATCATAACGATATAGCCTTTCGGTGGTAGCAAACCACATGAATCCGCTGGCATCCTGTAAAATTCCCTGTATTTTGCTTAAAGGCAGATCATCTGGAAGAGAAAGGTATTTGAATTGATGCTGGATTTGACCCTGATCAGAAGATCTTTCCTGGTTGTTGGATTCGAGGTTTATTGCAAATAAAAGAATAATAACCAGGGTACTCAGTATTGCTCTCAAAAAGAAGAAAAATAAATTGTATACTTTTTTCATTTAAAAACAAACACTGTTTCTGGTTTGGTCTGGTCTCCCTTACCTAATAATTATTAATCTTATTTAGTGAATTTGCAACCTTTTTATCATTTTTTTTAAATTATCAAATTTCTTGATCAATCAGCCCTTGGTACCTTTATCGAAAACTTGGAAACAGCCAGGTTTCCCTCTTCATCCTCGGTAGCAATAAAAAGCCACTGGTCCCATATAGTGAAAGTTTTGATGGACAGACCGTCTTCCACCTTCATCTCTGAGGTGTAAAGATATTTTCCCTGCGGGGAAAATATATCGATTGATTTACGGGACCTGCTTTCCGGTTCTGAAACAAAAATGTAGATCATTCCGTTTTTATCGATAAACATATTGTAAAAATACGAGGCGGTTTCAGGCAGGCCATCAATGATTTTCTTAACCATATCCTGGGGCGCATCATTGAACTGTTTCCCCAATTCCTTTTTGTATTGATTGGATATTTTTTTAGGTTCCCGGTTCTCGATACAGAAGCTGTTAACAGGCTTTCCTTCCAGGTCCATGATATGGATCCGATACTGACTGGTCATACCCTGGTATATTTTCCCATCATGGTATCTCACAATCATCAAAGGAGTGATGTCACCGATCACGATGGCAATCATGACCTTATTCCCCCGGTTTTCCTCAGAAACGGTTGCTTTTTTAAAGGGTGTAAATGTGGCAATGACTTTTTCTGCATTATCTTTCAAATTATACAATTTGATTTTGGCTTCGGGTTTTCTCGGGTTATCAATAGTGGCCGGGGCAGAGATGAAAACATCTTCTGAAACAAAAGTCTGGGGTTTTGTCTGAAAAGGATACGGAGCGGTTCTTTTAAATTCCCCTTTGCGGGTGAAAAAGTGGACCCTTCCCCGGTCAACCACAATGATATTGTTTCCGATACTGAAAAGCTGTGCCCCCATCCGGAGATTTTTTATTTCACCCGGGCCTTCTCCCTTTCTGCCAAAGGCGGATATAAATTTTCCATTTTTGTCAAAAATAAAAATCTTGAAATTTTTAGCATCCAAAATATAGACCTTCCCATCTGGAGTGATGTCAATTTCTTGTATAGCACCGAACACATCGTTTCCGGCGGTTTCAATCTCCCACATTTTTTTCATCTGCAGGTTCCAGGAGCCTTTTTCAGGCTTATCTGGATTTATGATCTGGCCAAAAGTGAGACAACTGGCAATGATGAAAACCAGGAAAAATAAATTTTTTTTCATCTTTTTCTCCTAAAAAGTCATTAAAAATATGAATTGATATGTGATTTATTTGCATGGAGCAAACAGACAACATATTACCATGACGCCAACATTTAAGTTAAAGTTTATTCAGAGAGAATATCTTGGAATATTATATCATTATTCTTAATAATTACCAATTTGATTTTGGTTTTTTCTTTCTGTGGAATTGACATTTTCAGGGGTGAGTTTTATAATCACCGGCAGTAAGGAGATAACATGAAATATTACCGGTTTATATGGGTTGTATTCGTTATGGTTTTTCTTGCTTCCTGCGCTTCCAAGGGTGTGATGATCAACATCACCCCTTCGGAAGTGAAACTTTCTTCCTACAAATCCCTTTGGGTGAGCGTTTCGTCTGAGACTGCCAATGAAGATGAGATGAGAATGCTGGTAGACGAAGTGGTCAAAAAGTTGAAGTCGACAACCATGTTTGAGCAAATTTCAGGTCTCGAAGATTCAGCAACTCCGCTGGATCTGCATTTGAAACTGAATATTGTGGATGTCATCCGGGTGAGCATGCAGGACAGGGCTTTTGCCGGAGCCATACCGGGAAAGGCGAAAATTCTGGTTGATGGGGAGCTTATCGATACCGCATCCGGGAATTCAGTCGGGTCTTTCCGGGTGGAAGGGAAATCCTCCGGAGGTTCTGTGTTTGCCGGGGATACCCGCCAGGCTATTTTGCGGGCCTCTGAAATGATTATAGAATATATTTCTATAAATCATTGATATTTGATATTATAATGGTTTGATTATTGTATTTCAGCCCTTTACCAGAAGCTCTGATATTTCCTCTATATTGCATTTGATTCACTATTCAGAGGCTACTGGATTCAAATCAAAATAGGGCAGGTAATCATCAATAGCCCCTATGTTTATAAAAATGGTTTTCATTATCAAATAAATATATTTTTGTATTGACAAAAGTAGAGATGAGAATTATCATAGCCTGTTAAGTTCCTGACAGAGACGTCAAGACTGCAAAAAAAAAATTTGAAGGAGTAAGCTGATGATAAAAACCGACATTGCCGTGATCGGGGGCAGTGCAGCCGGATTGACCGCTGCTATTACGGCACGACGTCATTACCCTGATAAGAAGATCACGCTTATACGCAAAGAAAAAAAGGTTTTAATTCCATGCGGAATCCCTTACATTTTCGGAACAGTTGGGACACCGGACAAGAATTTAATGCCGGATGCGGCACTTGAGAAAAACAATGTTGAGCTTATGATAAGCGAAGCAACCGACATAAACCGGGAGAAAAAGACGATTCTCACCAAAGACGGGGAGATCGGCTATGACAAGTTGATTATTGCTACCGGTTCCAAACCGGTCATGCCACCGATTCCCGGCTTTGAGCTGGAAGGGGTCTATGCGGTGGTCAAAGACATTGATTATCTTTCCGCCCTGCAGAAAAAGCTGGAAACCGTCAAGGAGATTGTCATCATCGGGGGCGGTTTTATCGGTATCGAATTTGCGGATGAAATAAACAAGCTCGGGGGCAAGAATGTAACCGTGGTTGAAATTGCACCCCATTGTTTGAACCTGGCCTATGATGAAGAATTCTGTGAGGAAATGGAAAATCATCTGCGGGATCGCGGGATCAATATACTGACTTCAACTAAAGTTGAGCGTATTGCCGGCAGGGAAAAGGTCGAGAAGGTTATCTTTTCCAATGGAGATGAAATAAAAGCGGATATTGTCATCCTGGGGATCGGGTCGGTTGCCCATAACGAACTGGCCAGGAAGGCGAAATTAAGGATCGGATTGACCGGTGGGATTGAAGTGGACCGTACCATGAAAACTTCGGATGAGCATATCTTCTGCTGCGGCGATTGTGCGGAAAAGGTGTCGTTTTTTGGTGGTAAAGCGTCGCCTCTGAAGCTGGCTTCTATTGCTTCCCTGGAAGCCCGGATTGCCGGAGCCAATTTGTATGGGTTGCACCGGGAGAACGGAGGTACCATCGGGGTGTGGTCAACCGCAGTGGGTGATCTGGCCCTGGCCACTGCCGGGTTAACCGAAGAAATGGCCAAAATGCTCGGTTATGGTATCGTGGTGGCCAAAATCGAGGGTCCCAACCGCCACCCGGGAATGATGCCCGGAGTCAAATTGCACAAACTCAAGCTGGTTTTTGAAAAAACCACGGGAGTATTATTAGGGGGTCAGGTATTGGGTGGAGAAAGTACCGGGGAAATATCGAATATCATTTCTGCCTGCATTATCTCCCGTATGACGACCAATGATATTTCCATGTTCCAGGTCGGAACTCACCCGGCTTTGACATCTTCACCGGTGGCATATCCCCTGATCAATGCGGCCGAGATGGCCATCGGGCAGATGAAAAAAACCAAATAAATGACCCTGTCCAGAGGTGGATTATGTTAAAAATTTTATTGATAGACGATGATTTGGATTGCATCGAGCCCCTGAAGATTGTACTGACTTCAGAGGGATTCGGGGTAGAAACAGCTTTATCTCCCCAGGAAGGAATCGAAAAGGTAAAACAGACAAACCCTGATCTGGTGGTCCTGGATGTCATGATGCCCAATGATTACGAGGGTTTTGAAGTGGCTAAGCATATACGGGAAAATTTGGGATTAAAGGAATTGCCCATCCTGATACTCTCCAATGTACACAATGTTAAAAAAGTTCCTTACCGGTTTGCCCCGGATAAGGATTTTTTACCGGTGGATGTTTTCATCGACAAACCGGTTGATCCTGATATTTTACTTGATACGGTGAATAAACTGCTTGGCGAAAAACGTGAAGATCCCAGGACCCCCCTATAGAGGGAATCTGATTTCCGGCATCATTCCATTATAACCCGGTGCAGGATCACTTCAGCTGTAAAATTTCAGATTTGGATTAAATTCCGGAAACCACCACGTCGGTAAATACCAGGCTGGGTGTGCGCCAGCTGGAATAGATCCAGGGATCGTTGGCCGCTTCAGACAGTTTCTGCCAGAATTCCAGATGATTGTAAGCAATATTCATTTCCACCACGGTTTGAACCGGTAGGCCCTTGTCAAAGAGTTTTCCGATGATGCCTACCGAGGCATCCCCGGTGATGGAGTTGGAATTACCACCGATAAATCCGGTAATGAAAATTCCCCGGCCCAGGTCTTTCATGATCTCTGACACCGATCGTTTCCCCGGGGGGATGATAATATTGGAAGGCCGTCCGGCGGTCGGTTCCCAGCCCAGTTTCCGGCTGTAATACCAATCCAGATAAAATTCCTTTAAAACGCCCTTTTCAACCATGGTTCTTTTCTTGGCGGCAAATCCGTCACCATCATACAAACGGCTGCCCAGGCCCCCTTGCATCAGGGGATCATCGATTAGGGTAAACCAATCGCTGCCTATTTTCTGTCCCTTTTTCTCAGCCAGGAATGAACGTTTTTGTTGAATGCTTCGTCCGAACAGGGGAGACAAGAATCCATACATGATGCGGGGAACGTTACGGTTTTCAATGATGATGGGCAGGGTTTCGGTTTTGATTTTTTTGCCTCCCAAAAGGTCAAAGGTGCGTTTGGCTGCCACTTTTCCGATTTCCTCTGCTGGGGGAAGTCCCTTTTGATTGACCGAGGCCACATAGTTGTACCCATTGGGCCGGCGGTCTCCCTCATCCTGCATGGTTATTTCCGCTCCGGCCCAGTAAATGGTGGCCTGCCTGTATCCTTCGAAGCCGTTACTGGCCATCATGACCGATTCATAACGGTTGTCATATTCCATGGCCGTTACTGAAATTGTTTTTTCCCCGCCTTTTTTCAGGCAGGCATTTTCAATGGCCTTAGCCATTTTATGCCGTCCTTCGGCAGTCAGATTCTTATAATCCGGATCATTGATTTCCAGATCCACATTGGCTCTGCCCTGATAATATTTGGGGTCCGGCAAGATTCTGAAAGGGTCCTCGGCCAGAAGTTTGGTGGCACTAACCGCATTGGTAATAAAGGTTTTCAGCGCATTCATTCTCAAATCGGATGTCCATTGGCGGGAATAACGCTTGTTGACAAAAATTTCGACCGAGAGTTGCATTTTAGAGGCTTCTTTTATATTTTCCGGCTTCTGATTGCGGTAGCTGATTTCAACAAATCGTTCACTGTCAATATTAACCCGGCATTCATCTGCTCCGGCTGCCTTGGCTGTTTTTATTGAAAATTCAGACAAATCACACATTTCTTTTTTCATGGTTACCTCCCTGATTTAGGCTTTTCGCCCGCCAACCGTCATTGATTTGACCAGAACCGTAGGCATCCCAAAACCAACCGGAACTCTCTGACCGTCTTTGCCGCAATATCCGGTACCGCCTTTGGACATCTCCAGATCGTTGGCCACCATGGTCATATTTTTCAGCATCTTGGGGCCATTTCCCATGATATTCATGTCTTTTATAGGGGCGGTCAATTTTCCGTTTTCGATCATGAGTCCCTGGGACACATAGAAGGCAAAATCTCCCTCGCCAATTTTAACCTGGCCATTGCTAACGTCTTTTACATAGATTCCCTTTTTAACACTCTTGATAATTTCTTCGGGTGTGGATGGCCCTGCCAGCATATAAGTGTTTCTCATTCGAGGGACTACATAGTGTTCATAGCTTTGACGGCGGCCGTTTCCGGTGGGTTTCACCTGGTAGTGTCTGGCTGAAATTTTGTCATGCATATAGCTGGTCAAAATTCCATTTTCTACCAGAATGGTTTTTTGACCCGGTGTTCCTTCATCGTCTACATTCAGTGCACCCAGTAATTTTGGAATGGTCCCATCATCGATAATGGTCACAAAGGGTTCGGCCACTTTTTTCCCGATCATGGTGGTGTAGGTGGAAATCTTTTTCCGGTTGAAATCGGCTTCCATCCCGTGCCCGATGGCTTCGTGAAGCAGTATGGCCGGTATACCCGGACCCAGTACCACCGGCATTTCACCAGCCGGTGCCGGGACGGCATCAAAAAGAACCAGGACCCGGTCAACAGCGGTTTTACAGATTTCTTTCACCACGTCCATGGTGTAATAAGAGAAGTCATGACGTCCGCCTAGATTCCAGCCCGAACGTTCCCGCTTACCGTTCTTTTCCGCGACAACCGAGGCGTAAAGATAATTTTTCGGAATCAGGTCTTCGGTTTTAACCCCGTCACTGGTGACCACCAGTATGCGTTTTTGACGGTCGTGAAATCCTGCACTGACCTTTATAATATGTGGTGAGAGGGCAAAACACCTGTCATTGGCTGCCTGGACCAGTGGAAGCTTGGATTCCAGGGGAACCGAAGTCAGGAGTCTTTTCAAGGGATAGTAGTTTTTGGTCTCCTGCCGTATTAATTTATCGGCCGGTTTTTTTGCGGTTCCGGATGCGATAGTGGCAGCTGTGGCTGCGGCATCCAGCATTGATTTTTCATTGAGTATCTGGGTAAATCCATAACCCACCTGATCCCCTTTTACCGTCCGGATACCGACTCCCAGCTGGACCACGCTGTAGGCTTGATTGACTTTTCCGTCTTCAAGATTAACCCAGTTTCCGATGGAATGCTCGAAAAATAAATCGGCAAAATCACCCCCTCTGGAAAGGGCTTTGGTAAGTACCCTCTGGCAAAGCAGGTCATTAATCCCGAATTCCTTTTCAAAATAACCGGTAGTTTTTACAGCGCCAGGGCCGGCTAAACTCCGGGGGATTAATGGAACTGATGCCATTGCAATTGACGTCATGGCAGAGCTCTTCAGAAACGAACGCCTGCTTATTTTTTTCATCATTACCTCCTTAAAATTCGGATAAAAAACATTTTTCTGTTTTTATGGTAGCAAAATAATTTTTAATTTTCAACAGTGATCTTTAGATGATTTATTTTACTAACCAGATTCATTTTTGATGATTTTAATTCGGAATAAAAAATATTTTTCCCTATGACATTATTAAAGGCTTGACCCCTTGTTTCCTGGAAGGTAAGATGGGGTATGAAAAAAAAAATTGGTTTTGATAATGAAAAATATTTGAAAGAACAGACAAAAGCTATTTTTCAGAGAATGGAAAGGTTCAGTGATAAATTGTATCTGGAATTTGGCGGCAAACTTCTATATGATTACCATGCGGCCCGGGTTTTACCGGGTTTTGATCCAAATGTTAAGATTAAATTGCTGCAAGAAATAAAAGACCAGACCGATGTGATTCTGTGTATATATGCCGGTGATATCGAAAGAAAAAAGATTCGGGCAGATTTCGGTATCACCTATGATTCCGATGTTTTAAAACTAATTGATGATCTAAAGGAATGGGGGATTTCATTATCTGCTGTGGTTATTACCCGTTTTGAAAATCAAATAGCTGCCCAGGTGTTTAAAAATAAGCTGGAGCGCCGGGATATCAAGGTCTTTACCCATAAATATACCAGAGGATATCCCACTGATATTGATGTGGTTGTTAGTGATGAAGGATATGGTAATAACCCGTATATTCAAACCGACAAACCCATCGTGGTGGTCGCCGGCCCGGGGCCTGGCAGCGGGAAACTGGCCACCTGTCTCTCTCAGATGTATCATGACCACAAGAAAGGAATTCAGGCCGGTTATGCAAAGTTTGAAACCTTTCCCATCTGGAATCTTCCCCTCAAGCATGAGGTAAATGTGGCCTATGAAGCGGCCACGGCAGATATCAAAGATTTTAATTTAATTGATCATTTTCATCTGGATGCCTACAATCAGAAAACAGTGAATTACAATCGGGACATTGAGGCATTTCCTTTACTTAAACGAATCATGGAAAAGATTTCCGGAAATGTTTTGCCCTATAAATCCCCTACTGATATGGGAGTAAATCAGGTTGGATTCGGGATAACCAATCATGAAATCATTAGAGAAGCCTCTACCCAGGAGGTTATCAGACGCTACTTTCGTTATGCTTGTGAATATTCCATGGGTTTAGCAGAAAAAGAAACAGTTCAGAGATTGGAATTGTTGATGGAAAATTTAGGGGTCACTGTAGTGGATCGCCAGGTGGTAACCCCTGCACGGAAGGCTGCGGCTGAAGCTCAGAAAACCGAGGGAAAGGGAAGTAGCGGTATTTTCTGTGGGGCTGCGATTCAGTTCCCTGATGGGAGCATTGTAACCGGGAAAAATTCTCCTCTGATGCATGCGGCATCCAGCCTTATTTTAAATGCGACAAAAGAACTGGCTGCCATTCCGGATGAAATCCCATTATTACCTCAAAATATTATTGAATCTCTGAGTTATTTAAAAAAAGATGTTTTAAATGGAAGCAAAGTGAGTTTGAATCTGGATGAAACCCTGATTGCACTGGGAATTAGTGCCACCAGTAATCCAGCTGCCCGGGTAGCAGTGGAAAAATTAAAAGAGCTCAGAAATTGTGAGGCTCACATGACCCATATGCCCTCACCCGGAGATGAGGCCGGTCTGAAAAAATTGGGAATTAATCTCACCAGCGATCCCAACTTTTCCTCAAAAAACCTTTTTATTAATTAATATTTGATTGTTATTTCTTGTCCAAAAGAAACGCTTCAATCCGGGCTAATTCAGCTGGATGTCCTTTTCCTTTAAAAAATTTCCGAATTGAACATCTATGCCCTTGATGTGTTTGACCAGCCAGTTATTGAGAAAACTATTGAGGGCATCGGCCAGCTGAAAGGTGGCTCCTTCCTCTTTGAAATCCCGCTCCAGATCATTCAAGGTGTTGACCAATTCCCGGTGGCTGGTCTGGTGGGCTTCCAAACCCGGGTAGTTATTGGATTGCATGTGGTTTTCTTCGGTTGAAAAATGAAAGTGGGTATAGTCGATCAGAAAATCCAGCGTTTTGATGATTTGAGTTAATGCCTGGCCATTGTCAATGGCCAGGGAAACATCATTGGCCCGCTGAAACAGCATTTTATGTTGTTCATCGATCAATGCTATCCTGACTGCCAGGTCCTGGGTCCATTCAAATGTGGGCATGTTTTTCCCTCCCTGAAAGGTGGCTTGGTGATGAATTAACTGTCCGGTGTCCAGTTTTCCATTTCATCAAACACCTCTTTGATTATGTTCGTGCAACGGTCCATATGTTTCTTGGTATGGCTGGATGAGATGGATAAACGCAGGCGTGTGCGTTTCTTGGATACTGCCGGGAAGGTTACCACGCCCGTATAGAGCCCTTTCTCCATAATTCGTTTGCTGACTTCCCGGAGTCGGATGTCCTCTCCGGTCATGACCGGAATTACATGAGACTTGGTATCACCGATGTCCAGGCCCGCCTCATTGAGTTTCTTATGCATATAGTGGATGTTTTCCCAGAGTTTTTCCTTAGGGGATTTATCCTGTCGGTAGAGATCCATTACCTTCAAAATACCGGCCGCGGTATGAGGGGCCATGGCACAGGAAAATACATAAGACCGGGCAGCCATTTTCAGATACCACATCAATTTCAGTTTGCCGGCGGCAAAACCACCGATGGCTCCGAAAGCCTTGCTGAAGGTTCCGATGGTGATGTCAATCTCACCCTCAACTCCGAAGTGTTCACCGACACCGCCGCCCCTCTCACCGAAAATAAGGGTGGCATGGGCCTCATCCAGGAGAATTTTAGCCCCGTATTTCTTGCAGACCGGGACAATTTCCGGTAAATTAGCCAGGTCACCATCCATGCTGTATATACCTTCTACGCAGACGATTACCCGTCTTCCCTTCAATGACTGCAGGATCTTTTCCAGGTGTCTGGCACTGTTATGGGAAAAAACCTTAATCTCAGCGCCGGACAGTAGTACGCCGTCATATATCGAGGCATGGGACAGGATATCCAGTACCGCCACATCCCCGGGTCTCAATATGCCGGACAAGGCCCCCAGATTGGCGCTGTATCCGGTCGGGAAAACCACTGCCGCTTCCTGACCCTTGAATTGGGCAATGGTTTCTTCCAGTTGATAGGTCAAATCATAATATCCGCTGAGTAACGGAGCCGAAACCGCACCGGTGCCGTATTTGGCAACGGCATCCTGTACCGCTTTTTTGACTTCGGGATGAAAGGAATATCCCAGATAATTATAGGAACAAAAGTTTAAGAATTTCCGGATTTTATTAGTATATCGGTCGAGCACGTCGAATTCCGGGGTGGGAGCGCTGGAAATGGGTTGGCCGTAAACCATGTATTTTTTTCTGTCCCAGTCCCGAATATATTCAAAAAAGTATTCAGAGGCCTCAAACATGTCATCGCTCTTGAAATTGACAAAATCAAAAGTGGTATAATCATTTGAATTGAGATTCTTCAAGTCCATATCTTTTTTGTTTAGTGTCATGGTTTTTACCTCATTTTCAGTTTATTATATTTCCTAATCATATTTAAATACCATTATATGATAAAAATTTCAAATATTTTCTCATTAAAAAGTAAAATACTTTGTAATAGATGAACCGGCTAAAATTCTGGTTTCGTTCGGTAAGAAAAGGTTGAAAGCCAATGATTACAGGTTCATTAAATGGCCCTGGTGTTTTAACCAGTTTCTCTGTTCCCGGTAGTTTGGGATTAATTGTTCGACCCGGTCCCAGAAAGCTCTGGAATGGTTGTTTTCACGAATATGGACCAATTCATGAACCACGACATAATCAATGACTTTCAGGGGGGCCATGATCAGGCGCCAGTTCAGGAATAGATTGCCCCTGGTGCTACAGGACCCCCATCTTTTACGGGCATTGGAAATGTTTAGCTGACGGCAGTGGATACCCGAAAGTCGATAATAAAGGGATATCCTATCTGTAAATATATCCATGGCCTGTTTCCGGTACCAGACCTTGAATAATTCACGGGCCTCGGACAGAGATTTCGGGGTAATGTGGAATTTGTTCTCCCGGTAGAGGAACGGAATCTCCTGGCCTTGGGCCAGGATCAGTGGGTATTCATTTCCCAGAAATAGAAATTTTTCACCGGGGATATATTTTTTCTGTGGAACCTGGGCCAGCCTCTTTCTGGCTTCCTGTTGTTTGCGTAAAATCCAGATCTTTTTTTCAATCACGATTCGGTTGATTTGCCGGGTTGATACCAATAAAGGTGCGCGTACAATCAGGCGGGCATTACCGGAAATCTCCAGTCCTATGCTTCTTCTTCTGGATCTGATTATCTGATCAATCTGAATTTTCGAGTGGGATGAATCCATCTTATTTTTCCATTATATATTTTATCCTAAAATTTTGATTTTTCAATCCTAAAAATTTATTGATACTGCTTCCAGATGGCATCCAGGGCAGCGGCTGCGCCCTGATTGATTTTGATATCCACCAGATCGGATATCTCGGTCCTGCCGGGATTAATTTCAATGGTCGGACGGCCCTGATGCCGGGCCAGCATAACCGGTTGCATGATATAGGGGAATACACTGGTGGTTCCAATGGAAAAGGTCAGGTCAAAACCCATCTCCAGCTGGCTTGATAACATTGCCAGGCTGGGAGCGGGAAGTATCTCACCGAAGAATACCACATCCGGCCTTATCAGGGCCTGGCATTCGGGGCAAAGAGGGGGTATGGACAGGCCGTCAAAATCTTTCACCCGCTGCTTCCAGTTACAATTCGAACAGATCAGTTGATGGATATCACCGTGAATATTGATCACATTCCGGGAACCGGCGTCCTGGTGGAAGCCATCCACATTCTGGGTCAGGACCCACACCCGCTCAAAACAGGTTTCCATTTTGGCAATTATTTCATGCCCGCGGTTGAAGTGGGCTCCCCGGCATTTTTTTTCAATCTGGGATATGTATTTCCAGGTCAATTCGGGCCGGGTCCGAAGGGTGCAGACAGACAAAGCTGTCTCAATTGACATTCCATCCTCGGTAGTCTGGCTGTCATAGAGTCCCCCGATTCCCCGGTAGGTGGGTAGTCCGGAATCCGCTGAAATACCGGCGCCGGTAATGAAAAGGATGCTGCGACAACTTTTCAAGAGGCTGGCAGCCTGGCTGATTTTTTCCGGTTCACTCATCTCAGACATGTCATTGTTAGGTGATATCCGGTCTATTTTATCCCCTGCTGATAAAAATAGCAAGGCCTGGTTTCTGGTGAGCCCGCCCACTACTTTTTTAAAAATGTGACCAAAGTCACATTGAAAAAAACCCTGTCTTATAATATTTATATTTATGTGATTCGGCTGAAATTCAGATGTCGAATATAAAAAAAGAAAATGAAAAAAATTATCATTTACTTCCTTTTGTTTTTATTCTTGCTGTTCTTTGCCTGGTGAATGCGATCGGGGAAACGGATTAAAACAGCATTTTTGTTTGCCGGATTGTTTTCTGGTTTCCCATCAATTTTTCCGATATTATCTTTTTGCTAAAAGTCAGGCTTCAATTATTTTTTTTTTACCGGGATTTCAATGCGGGTCAACAACTCCTCCGGTTTTGTCTGCATGGGGCTATTGAGGTAAAATTCATAGGTGGGCAGGGCCATTTCATACTGGTTGGCCTGGATGTAGGCTGCCAGTTTTTTATAGACTGTTGGAAGTAAATCGTAACTTCCCTTGTGGATAAACTCCAGCACGGTTTTCTTTTCATAAGTGGCCATTTGCAACGGTGATTTTACCTGGATGTCAGTAGAGACCGGGAATCCGATATCCCACTTCAACTCGCTCTCCTCCACCATCTCCGGTGAATTGTGATAAACGGAAATCAGAGCTCCGGCGGGTTGCAGTCCCTGTTTGAAGAATTCTCCCATAAATGCCATTATGTTCTGGGACATGGTTTTAAAGGAACCGCTGAAAGACATATAAGCATAGGAAAAAGCCGGTTTTTCCTTGACCTGAATCGGGGTTTCGCCCGAGGTAAATGAAAAAGTGGCCAGTATCGTCAGACTCAAAAATACAAAAAATGTAATTTTCTTCATTTTTTCCTCCTGTTCGCTGATTGTTCGCCTTTATTATATTCGCTGAAATCCAAAACGTCAAGTGAAAAATATTTTTTCTATTATTTTATGGTAATATTTTTGTATGAAAAAAACAGAAAAGTTTATCTGGCGGCACTTTTTTTGCAGGCCTCTGATTTTTTTAATGATTTCTGTCCTGGTTATTTCATGTTCTACTGAAAACAGCATGGAGATTGACATTACCCCCCTGCAATTGAATGATGGATGGAAAATATCCACACCGGAAGCACAGGGAATGAGTTCGAGTGAATTAATAGAGGCTTTTGATAAAGCATCAGACATGTCCTTCTTATACAGCATAATTATTGTCAGGAATGGGTTTTTAGTGGCAGAGAAGTATTATAACGGTGCAGGTGTTGATCAGGCTAAATATGTGGCTTCTGTTACCAAAAGTTATCTTTCAGCTCTTATTGGCATTGCCCTGGATAAAGGCTTTATTCAAAGTCTGGATCAGAAAATGATGTCCTTTTTTCCCGAATATGATTCAATAGATATTGAATCGGCAAAATATGAAATCACTCTCAGACAATTGCTACAAATGCAAGCAGGATACTGGCATGACAGTGAAACCAGCCGATGGCTGGCATGGGTGAATAGCCCGGATTGGATTGCATATATGATCAATCTGCTTTTGGAAAATTCCCCGGGCACTCAATGGAATTACTCAACCGGTTCTTCTCATATTTTATCGGCAATATTAACAAAGACCTCCGGAATGAGTGGTGAAGATTTTGCCAGACAATATCTTTTTGAACCGCTGGATACGGAACTTGTCCATTGGGGTGAAGATCCGCAGGGCTACAATTACGGTGGTTTTGATATGCATATTACCCCGCGAGATATGGCGCGTTTTGGATTGCTTTATCTTGGCAAGGGACAATACCAGGGTCAGCAAATTGTGCCGGAAGACTGGATACGGAAATCAACTTCAGCCTATAGTGACGTATCCTGGTTTTTCGGGGTTATCCAAAATCCACAGTACGGTTATCACTGGTGGATCGGAAGTATGGAGGGTCATAACATTTTTTTCGCCCAGGGGCATGGCGGTCAGAATATTATTGTGTTCCCGGGACTTGAGATGGTTGTGGTCACTACCACAAATCCTGATCTCGGCTTTGAAGACAGCTGGCTACAATCCATTTCCACATTCCATTTCATTGCCAAGGATATTCTTGTTGCTGTGAAAGAATAGTTATTTTCATTTATTATACACTTTGTCCTTTCCCTCTTAATTTTGAATTAATTGTTTTTTATTCGGGAAAAATATCCCGGCTGGGTTTTTTTATCCTCCAGGAACTGGGAAAAGGTCAACATCTATTGGTAAGCAGGGAAAAATAACATTATTTCAGATCGGGAAAATATTTTATATTTCTTTTTATTATCGGGTGCAGACCCAAGTACCTGGGGTGCCTTCCTCATCCAGGGTTCCGTTCATGGTATTGTCTGTGGTTATGGTTCCGGTGCAGATGTCGGTTACATCAGCACTGGGCCAGTAAACCGTCCAATTAACCGTTGAACCACTGACCGTATAAGTCCCAGGACCTGTATAGGTACCGGTTGTCCAGTCCGGGCTTACCGTACAGGTTACCGCTCCGGAAGTATCGGATCCGGCAAAAGTAATCGTACCAGTATAGGTCCAGGTGCCCGAATAGGTCATGGTGATATTCCAGTTTCCGAGAATACTGAAGGTGTCTTCCTCTTCACTGGTTTTACATGACGTGTTGAATGTCAAAAAAGCAAAAAGTAGCATACAAATCCAAATTGATGTTTTTTTCATGATAACCTCCGCTCTGTTTTTACTATATGGGAAATTGAAAGTCAACCTCAATTCATTTAAATATACCTATTTTGGTCAAGATTAGAATTTTATCCGATAAGGTTACTACCGGGGTGTTATAATTACTCTATTTTTCAAATTCTAAATATTCAGAATCGAACCTTCTTTGATGATGATCATTTTTCGTTTTATGGGGAAAAATAGAAAATAAAAAACTCGGTGATAATGAACTTCGACACGAAAAGTACCCGCTTCCTTGTTTTCAGTGATGATGATGTCATCGGATTTTACACGTAGTCTGTCATCCCGGTAGATCCCCATTATCTTCTCTTTGAAGGCCTTTTCGCCTATGGTGTTGTAATCATTTAAAATGGTTCCTAAATTCAAATTTAAGCTGACTTTCTGGTTACTGTGATTAAACAATTGAATGGCTAAAAATACCAGGTAGATCACCACCAAAATCAGAATAATCTTTTTCATGGTTAATCCTCTCTTTTCTCCTGGTTACACAATGCTTGTCTATATATTATATTAAATCATAATAAAAAAAAATCAACTGGTATAACAAAATATGAAATGACCGACCGAACCACTATCCGGAATCCCCCGGATCCGTTTTGCCTATAGAGTATCGAAACAAAAGTCAATGGTTGCGGAATTCGGGAAACTTTTTGGCCGCTGAATCCGTTATTATAAATATGATAGGAGATTTGTATTTGTCTCCCCACTTATTCATTTTTAAAGGAGTGATATCAATGCTTTTACCCGAAAAAAGAATAATTGATTATCAAGTCAAATTTTTAAGCTGGTTTTTTCTGACATTCTTTCTGACTTCGAGCTGGATTTTTCCGGCCCGGGCTCTGACCGTTCCGTCCCGAACCTGGGGGATCTGTTTCGGGAATTCTCCCCGCTTTACCGGATTGCGCTTCAATTTTATCGACCGCAATATCCAGACTATCAACGGCATCAATCTAACCTTGTGGAAGCCTTCGGATAAACTGGCCAGCGGAACCGTAAACGGTTTTTCTCTGGGATTGATACCATATGCCAATCATTTGAATGGGATTCAAATCGGGTTGCTAGGTGCGGGGGCCAAAGAAAACATCACCGGGATTACCATTGGTTTGATCGGTGCCGGTTGTGGTAGTGATATGAAAGGCATTAACATCGGTGGAATCGGGGTGGGGGCCGGTGGCAGTATGGTCGGTCTCAATCTGGGCCTGGTGGGAGTCGGTGCCGGAGAGAATGTCATCGGCATTAATATCGGTGGCCTGGGTGTCGGAGCAGGTCAGAATTTGATTGGTTTGAATATCGGCCTGCTGGGTGTGGGAGCCGGTGAAAATGTGACCGGGATCACTATTGCCGGACTGGGAGCCGGTGCCGGAGAGAAATTGACCGGGCTGACCATCTGCGGGTTGGCGGCCGGTGCTCCAATGATTAAAGGAATTACCATTGCCGGATTTGGACTTGGCGGAAAGTCCATATCCGGACTCTCAATTGCATTGGGAACGGTGCAGGTAACGGATGACGGCATCATCAGCGGCTTGAGCATCAGTGCTTTCAATTATATCCGGGGTACCCAGAGAGGAGTGGCCATCGGTATTGTCAATTACGCCTACCGGTTGAAGGGATTGCAGATCGGACTGGTGAACATTGTCCGGGATAATCCCAAAGGAAGAGTGGTTCTTCCCATCATCAATTTTTGCTTTTGACGGTTACTTCAGGTTTTATAAATTGTATTGACCCAGTTCCGGAACCAGGGAGGCTTTTCCAGGATCACATAGATCAGCAGGATGGCCATGAAGGGAATGGGAATAATCATATCAAATACGGCAAAAACGATCAGGAATATCAAAAGAGTTGTTTTTAATTTCATCTTAATTTCCTTGTTTTTGATTCCGGTTGGCACAACCAGACGTTGCCGAAGCTCGAGGTGGGGAAAGATTTTTTGATTTTCAGGCCGGCAGCACCAAATTCCGCTTCCCGGGAAGTGGAAATAAATTCGGGATAATTTGGGCCCTCGATCCATTCGATCAGGCGTACAAACCAGCCTCCCTCACAGCAGTAGTCAAAAATCACCACATATTCGGCGGCAATACGGGATATGTTATTCAAAATGGTTTTTCTGAATTCCGGGGAAAGTCCGTGGAGGAAGTAACCGGATGAAACAATCCCGAAACTAGTGGAGGGGATTTCAGGAAGGTCAACCAGGTCAAATTTTTTAAAATCGATCCGGGGAAATTTTTTTCTTGCCCTTTTCAGCAGTCGTTGCGAAAAGTCGAATCCGGTTACCGGGTGGCCCTGACGGGCAAAAGCTGCCGCCAGTATCCCGCTGCCCGTGGCCACATCCAGGACCGATAGTTCGGGGTGAAGCCCCAGTTTCCTGATGACTTCTTCATAGCGGGGAAACAGATGCCATTCGATCAGGGGATACAGAATGGCTGTCAAATTGAAAAAAATTTGGGCCCGCTTTCTTTCCGATAAAAAATCTTTGGTTTGACCCGGGTCCGGGTTGCCTTTTTTCATCCATCTATTTTGCCAAAAAACCGAAAAAAAGTAAAAGATAAATAGTAAATCCGACTTCTCTAATTCATTTTGTACTTAATGACCACGGGATTGTAATGTATTTCCCGTTGTGATCAAATACATCCACCAGGACCCGCTTCTGTGTATTCATGGCCGAAGTAACGACCATTAACTTTCTCTTGGTAAGACGCCTTTCTTTTAAAAAAAGTTTACCAGAAAGCAACCGGAATTTGAATATAAATGACCGGGATTTGATTTTTTCATCCCGACTTGTCATTAATTTAGAAATGGAATATAATCAATATGAGGACAGGGTAAAAGGAGGAACAAGATGCCCAAAGGAAGGGAAAAACCCAAATCCAGTGATAAGAAACCCCCAAAACTATCTTTAAAGGAAAAACGGAAAAAAAAGAAAGAAAAAAAAGAAAACAGATAATCTCCTGCTATCAGGGCAGGAACCAGTGGATGTAACGGCAGGTGTCGCACACGTAGTACCTGGCATTCCGGTTGGCCCAGTCCAGGGTTTTGCTGAATATTAAATCTTAAAGTCCGGTTTGTTTCGTTCCGGAGAATTCATTTTATTTCTGGAGGTAATCAAATGAGATCAAAATTTGCTGTTTTACTGATACTGTTAATGATCGTTCCCGTATTGGCAGTCGATACCGCCAAAGAAGCGGAAAAGGAAAAAACCATAGAGAACTGGCTGATGCTGGGTCCCGGTCCGGTGACGGGGCTGGAACAGGCGGTTTATAAATCGAACCGGGATATTGCCAATCACCGGTTTCTTGATATCTCCGCACTCTGGCCCCGGGCCGGCCAGGAGGTGGTCTGGAGCCATGGCCGGGTACTCCAATGGAATCCGGTTAACCAGTATAGCATTACCCCGACAGGCGATTCGCTCTATTATTTTGTCAGCTTTGTGGATGCCCATAAATTCCTGAAGGCCAGACTGGTGGTCAACGGAATCCATAAGGCCATGGTCAACCTGTACCTGAACGGCCAGGAGGTAAAGAAGCAATGTGACCAGAAAACCGGGAAGGTAACGGCAGACCTGACCCTGCTGAACAAAAAACATGTACTCCTGCTCAAGGTGTTTATCCCTCAAGGAGAAAACTTTATCCTGGATGTCCGGGTGTCTGATGCCCGTCAGGTGGAATCCGGAGAGCTTGCTTTTTCAAATTCCCGGACCAGGCGGGTTGATTTCAACCAGATTTTGAAGGTGAAAGGCGTATACTCCCTGAAGGTCTCTCCTGACGGCCGGTATGTGGCGGTTTCGCTGGGGCAGACCGGACCGGATGGCAGCACCGGCCGCTGGATCGAGATCCTCAAAATCGCTGATGGCTCTAAAATCCTGACTACCGAAGGTCGGGGAAGTTTTTCCAATCTGACCTGGCTGAAAAACTCCAGGGGCTTTCTCTACAGTGTCGAGAGCAAAAAGAAAACCACCATCTATCAATACAACCTGCAGTCCGGGGAAAGAACAGCGGTCATCTCCGGAATCAAGGACCTTTCCAATTTTCGCCTGTCTCCGGACAACTCTTTTATCATGTACTGGACCTATAAGAAAAAAGACACGGGGAGTGGGTACAAGTATATCGAAACCATACCCGACCGGGCCGCTTCCGGGCGCTATGACTACGAACTGTGCCTCCGCTACCTGAGGGGGGGAGCCGCTCACAAGATTCGTTCCTTCACCGAAAACCTCTATTCGGTGATGATCAGCCCGGACAGCAGCAAGGTGCTCTTCTCCACCCTGGTCCCGGATCCCCGGAAAAGGCCCTATTACAAAAGTGTTTTCCATATATTGGATCTGAAAGACCATAGCATTAAAAAGCTATTTGAAAGCAACCTGGTTTTTCCGGCCGCCTGGGCACCGGACTCCTCCCGGCTTTTGTTCACCGGAGGCCCGTCCTCATTCGGGGGGATCAGTAATACCCTTAAGGAGGGTGTGATTCCCAACGAATACGACACCCAGGTGTTTATTTACGATATCGCCACCCGCAAGGCCAGCACCATCACCCGGGATTTCACTCCCTCGGTGGAGGATGTGTTATGGAGCCAGTGGGACGGGAATATTTATCTGCGGGTCACGGATCGGTCCTTTATCAAATTGTACCGCTACCAGACCAAACGGAATACCTTTAGCGAGATCCGGATGCCGGTAGAGGCGATCCGGCGTTTTGATGTTTCTTCCAGAGGAGGGTTTGCAGCCTTCTGGGGTTCCGGGGCTGCCAATCCCCACAAGCTTTACCGGGTGGACCTGTCCCGGCTGCGAGTGTCACTGCTGAAGGACTACAATGCCCGGTATTTTCGCCATATCCGGTTCGGAAAGGTGAAAGACTGGGATTACCGGACCCCGGAGGGGAAATACATCATTGGCCGTATCCATTATCCCCTGGATTTTGATGCCAGTAAAAAATATCCCTGCATTGTCTATTATTACGGCGGTACCTCGCCGGTGGAGAAAAGTTTCGGCGGCCGTTATCCCTTCAACTGGTATGCGGCCAACGGCTATGTGGTGTACGTGCTGCAGCCCAGTGGTGCCGTGGGTTTCGGCCAGGCCTTTTCAGCGTTGCATGTCAATGATTGGGGCAAGGTCACTTCCCGGGAGATCATCGGGGCTACCAGAGAGCTGATCAAGGCCCATCCCTATATCGATCCCCAACGGCTGGGGGCCATGGGTGCCTCTTATGGTGGTTTCCTGACCCAGTATCTGGCCACCCGGACCGATATCTTCGCGGCCTTCATCTCCCATGCCGGTATCAGTTCCCTATCCAGTTACTGGGGAATTGGCGATTTTGGCTATACCTACAGCGGGGTAGCCACAGCCGGAAGCTTCCCCTGGAACCGCCGGGATATCTATGTGGACCAGAGTCCGCTGTTCCTGGCTGACAAAATCACCACCCCCCTGCTGCTGCTTCACGGCGAAAAGGATAACAATGTGCCCCCGGGTGAGAGTTACCAGATGTTTGCCGCCCTGAAGCTGCTGGGCAAGGAGGTCGCCCTGGTAACCGTCAGCGATCAGGCCCACTGGATCATGAAATATGAAAAGCGGCTCCACTGGATGAAGACCATCATGGCCTGGTTTGACAAATGGCTCAAGGGGGAAACCCTTTACTGGGATGACCTGTACGGAAAATACCAGACCAAAAAAGAGAAAAAATAAAACACGTAAAAAGTAAAATCTAAATGGTAAGGTTTCTTGTCCTGAATATAGATTTATATTTAAATTGAAAGAAAGAGAAAATTATATTATTTATTTGTTAGGAATAATATCACAATGATATGGAGAGTTAGAACATTAAGATAAAAATCAAAAATAAATAACAAAAAAATGAATGACTCAATAAAAATTTTTGTCATCATTTTGTTGATTTTATTTCTCAACTTATCTGCTCAACAACTACACATAAAAAATTATACAACCGATAATGGTCTCCCATCATCACAAGTATGGTGCAGTTTACAGGACAGTAAAGGTTATATCTGGTTTGGAACATCTAATGGCCTGGTAAAATATAACGGGAAGAGATTTTTCACATACAAGGTCTCGGACGGACTTGTCAGTAGTGTTGTGCTGGCATTATTGGAAGAAAATGGTAATATCTGGATTGCAACTGATAACGGGATAAGCTGTTATAATGGTAAAAGTTTTACCAATCATATATCAAATAATGATTTAAATTTTGGAATAGTTTGGTGTATCTCAAAATTTCAGGGTTGTTTGTGGTTCGGAACAAAAAGACAGGGGTTGTTTAAATTTGACCCTGCCGGGGCTGAAGATAATGTTTTTTCAAATTATTCTGCAAAAGAAGGCTTATACCTTTCCAGTATTTTTTCCTTGGCTGCGGATGATAACCATTTGTGGATTGCCAATGCCCATACCGGATTATTCATGTATGATGGGAAAAATTTTTTAGATTATACAAAAAGTTTTAACCTGGAAAATAAAACATTAACAAACTTATTAATAGTTGACTCTACATTACTGGTAGGAACGGCAAAGAATGGCTTATTCGAATTGGATCTTAATAGATTGCCTGATAGAATGGCTAAATCAAAAAAAGTTGCCAACTACTTTCCTACTGATTACATTTATTACTTGGCAGCAAAAAAGGAAAACCTGTTTTTGGGAACTCGTGGTAGCGGTCTTATTCATTATAAAGACAGACCAATCAGGTATACAACGGCAAACGGTTTAATAAATAATTTCATTTATTCAATATTAATAGACAAGGAAAATTCCGTATGGATTACCACCAACAAAGGAATCAGCAAAATTATTTCTCATAAATTTATAAAATATGTAGATAATATGTCGGTATTATCTGCTTGTGAATTTAAGAGTGCAATCTGGCTGGGAACGTTTGAAAACGGTTTGATAAGAATAGAAGGTGATAAGATTACTACTTATAACCAAAATGGTTTCTTTAACCCCAGCCATATATGGGTGCTGGGTGTGTTCGATAACAAGCTGTGGATAGGGGGTATGAGTGGATTATATAGTTATGATGGTAATAAGTTTAAAAAATACAGAAGAAAAAATGGAATTGCTGAAGAAGGCGTATTAAGCCTCTTACCTACCGTGAAATCTTTGTGGGTTGGAACTGTAAATAAAGTATACAAATTCGAACCTCATAAATTAAAAGATAAATTTTTAACTTATGGATCAGAAGACGGTCTAACCAACACCTATTTTCAGACTATCTGTCAGGATGGGAATAAAATATGGGTTGGTTCCCCTGGCGGTGCCTTCTGTCTTGACCTAAAAGAGGGGGGGGGATTTAAAAAGTTCTCAAAAAAAGATGGGCTGTCTTCTAATTGTATAAATGTGATTTTTAAGGACAACAAGGGAATATTATGGTTCGGAACTTCAAATGGGCTGAATAAATATGAACCAGACAAAGAAAAGAAATTTAGCGTTTACACTATTGAAAATGGATTAAGTGACAATCATATAGTATCTATTATTCAAAAAGGTAAATATTTATGGCTCGGGACCAGTAATGGATTAAATAAATTTGATGGCGAAAATGTCATAAAAATATTTACCCAGAAGAGTGGCTTAATTGGTAATGAGTCATCATCACCAAACGCAATGTTTCTTGACAGCAATAATCATATCTGGATCGGTTCTCCAAAAGGGGTAACAAAATATATTCCTGAGAATGATATTCCCAATAAAGTGCCTCCACCGGTATATATTGAGAATTTTTTTATGAATAATTCACTGGTTGGTGATGAACAAGATCTTGAGTTTGAATATAAAAAAAACACAGTAAAATTTTCTTATATAGGTCTTTCCTTTCAAAATGAAGACGACGTGCGGTACAAATACAAATTAGAAGGATACGATAAAGAGTGGTCGGAAGTAACTGAAAAAGATGAAGTTAGATATACCAATTTAAATAACGGGACTTACACTTTCATGGTATTTGCTCGAAACGGGGATGGTTTTTGGTCAAAAACTCCGGCAGAAATATCTTTTAAAATACTTCCCCCTTTCTGGAAATCCTGGTGGTTTGTAATTATTGTGGCACTCATGCTGGTTGGGATAGTATATGTTGTTTTTATATTGAAGACCACTCAAATGAGGAATAGGGCAAAAAAGTTAGAGCAAAAAATTGATGAAAGAACAAAAGTGCTAAAGGACTCAGAAGAAAAATACAGAACATTAATTGAACATTCAAACGATATGATATGGACCCTGGACGAAAAGGGAAATTTCAGCTACTTTAACAAAAAGTCAGAAGAGATAACAGGCCACCAAATTGAAGAAGGGATCGGAGGGTCATTTGCTCCCATAATTCTTGAAGAAGATTTAGAAAAGGTTCAGAAGGTTTTTATTGGAGCAATGCAGGGAAAACCTCAACATTATGAAGTAAGAATTTATGACAGTAAAAAAAGAATATTATTTTTATCTGTAAATACCGCGCCCATTTTTAAAAACGGAAAGGTTATTGGAACTATTAGTTTTGGAAGAGACATAACGAAACAAAAGAAAATGGAGGAAGAACTTCTGAAAGCAAGCAAACTCGAATCACTCGGGATCCTTGCCGGGGGTATAGCTCACGATTTCAATAACACCCTTACTGCAGTTATTGGTAATTTATCACTGGCAAAATTACAAGTAGATTCAAAAGACAAACTCAATAATACGTTGATGAAAATCGAAAAATCCTCACAGCAGGCAAGGGATTTAACTCAGCAATTACTAACTTTTGCCAGAGGTGGTACTCCGATTAAGAAAAAAATCTTTGTTAATGATTTGCTAAAAGATTCCGCTTCATTTGCCCTGCGAGGTTCCAATGTCAGATGTAAGTTTTTGATTTCTGATGATACATGGCCTGTGGAAGTTGATGAAGGACAGATTAGTCAAGTTATAAATAACCTAACTATGAATGCTGACCAGGCCATGCCAGCAGGAGGAGTATTAAATATATCTGCAGAGAATATAAGCATTGACATAGAAGAATCTCTTCCTATTAAAAAAGGAAACTATGTAAAAATAACCATCAAAGACATAGGCGCCGGTATACCGGATGACTGTATACAAAAAATATTTGATCCCTATTTCACAACAAAACAAGAGGGAAGCGGACTGGGGTTGACAATTACTTACTCAATTATTAAAAAGCATAACGGGTATATTACTGTAAAATCAAAACCGGGAGTTGGAACAACATTTTTTGTTTATCTTCCGGCTTCTGAAGAAAAAGAACCATCAAAAGAAAAAAAGAAAAAAATACCACTTCAAGTTGGAAAAGGGAAAGTCCTGGTAATGGATGATGAAGAGTCGGTTAGAGATATTGCCGGGGAAATGCTAAAACATATTGGCTATACGGTGGAGTTTGCAGAAGATGGAAAAGAAGCTTTAAAACTATTCATGAAGGCTAAAGACTCCGGAGCTCCATACGAGGTTATGATTTTAGATTTAACGGTAGCCGGTGGGATGGGAGGCAAGGAAACGATTAAGGAACTAAAAAAGATTGATCCCAACGTAAAAGCAATAGTATCCAGCGGTTATTCGGATGATCCGGTTCTGTCAAATTTCAGAAAGTATGGTTTTTCAGAAGTAGTCTCAAAGCCATACACTATTCAAGAACTCAGCGCTGTATTGAATAAAGTTTATCAAAAAAAATCCATATGAAAAAACATAACTATTTTTTAATTCCTTTTCTTATTTTAAGTATTAATCTGTTCTCTCAGACCAATATCGATAGTCTGGAAAAAAGATTATCCCGATTTACCGGGACGAATGAGGAAAAAGTTAATATTTTAAATAAATTGGCAAAAGAGTATCTGAGTACATCACCTGAAAAATCAATAGAATACGGACAACAAGCCTTGACATTATCAAAACAATTAAATTTCCTTAAAGGACAAGCAAAATCTTTAGAAAACATTGGAATAGGGCATTCTTATCTGGGCAATTACAATAAGGCTTTGGAATATCTTACCAAATCATTAACAATAAGTGAAAAAGCAGGATATATAAAAGGGGTTGCCGACACGGCAAAAAATATTGGAATTAATTATCGAAAATTAAGCAATTATGATATGTCGTTAGAGTATTATTTAAAATCGTTAAAAAAATATGAACAAATTAAAGATAAAAATGGGGTTACCGATGTTTTAAACAACATAGGAATTGTATATGGAAAATTAAGTAATTTTGATAAGGCGTTAGAATATTTTCTTAAATCATTAAAAATGTATGAAGAAATGGGTAATAAAAAAGGTATTTCTTTTTCTTCAATTAATATTGGGAATGTCTATTATTTCTCAAAGAAGTATAACAAGGCATTGGATTATTTTCTAAAGTCCTTGAAGATTTTAAAAGAGCTCGGGAACAAATTCGGTATTGCCAGTTCTATGAGTAATATCGGAGAAATTTATCAACAATTAGGTGATTACGATAGGGCTTTGGAATATTATTTGAAATCATTAAAAATAGTAAAGGAAATCGGAGATAAGAACATCATTGTCATTAACTTAATCGGTATTGGAAATCTTTACTTAGAAAAGAAAAAGTATGACAAATCATTACAATATCTTGAGCAAGGGTTGACATTAGCAAATGAAATTGGAGCAAAAGATTTAATTCAGGAAATCTATAAGGTCTTTTCTGATTTGTATTCGAGAAAATCCAATTACAAAAAGGCTTTAAAATATTATTTGCTTTATTCGGAAGTAAAAGACAGTATTTTTACCAAAGAAAGCAACAATAAAATTGCAGAAATGCAGACTAAATATGAGACGGAAAAGAAAGAAAAAGAAATCGAAATATTGCGCAAAGACAAAGAAATTCAAAATTTCGAGATAATTCGCCAGAAAAATGTTCGCAACTCATTTATTGCTATTTCGGGATTAATTTTGGTTTTAGTTTTAGTGATTTACAGTCGTTATCATACCAAAAAGAAAGCAAATAAAATGCTTTCAGAAAAAAATATTCAAATTACCAAGCAAAAAAATCAGCTATCTCAAACTTTAGCCGAATTACAAGAGACTCAGAAAATATTAGTTGATACTGCACATCGAGCGGGAATGGCCGAGATTGCCAGCGGATTGCTCCATAATATAGGAAATGTACTAAACAGCGTTAAGGTATCCTCTCAACTTATTCAAGAAAAAATAGAAAAATCAAAGGTTAATGAATTACAAAAGGTGCTTGACTTGATGAAGCAGCACACAACCGATCTCAGTAATTATATGACTTCAGATGAAAAGGGGAAAATGCTTCCGGCTTATTTAATAAAAGTAGGAAAAATACTGAATGATGAACAAAATAGCCACCTGAATGAACTATCCATTTTAGGCAGTGGTTTAAATCACATCGAGGAAATTGTAACTGTTCAGCAAAATTATGCAGGTGTCTCAGGTGTTGTGGAATTAATCACTTTATCAAATATAATGGACGATGTTTTAAAGATGTATCAAGACACTTTTAAAAAACATATGATTGAAGTGGTCAAGCACTATAAGGAGCTTCCCCCTGTTCTGGTTGAGAAAGGAAAATTAATGCAGGTTTTTGTCAATCTCCTGAAAAACGCGCAGGAATCTCTGGTTTCAAAAGGTGATAAAAAGAAGGTAATTACCATAAACATTTCAGAAGACGAAGAAAGGAAACATCAGATAGTTGAAATCGTTGATAATGGAACTGGAATAAAAAAAGACCATGTTAAGCAAATATTTTCTTTTGGGTTTACTACTAAAAAAGGCAGTCAGGGTTTAGGCCTTCATACCGGTGCTTTGACAATGGCTGAGATGGGAGGTAAAATAGTCGCATTCAGTGAGGGAGAAGGACGGGGGGTTACATTTACTGTGATCTTACCGGAAAACAAACAATAATAAGGAAAAATGGTTATAAATAAAAGTATAAAAAATAAAAGAATATTAATCATCGATGATAATAAACAAATTCATCTGGATTTCAAAAAAATATTACTTATTTCCAAAAGGGAGGAAAGTGACCTGGTCAGACTGGAAGAAGCTATACTGGGAAAAGAAGAAAAGAAAGAAGATGAAACATTCATCATCGATTGTGCATTTCAGGGGGAAGATGGTTTAAAGAAGGTTAAAGAGTCGCTTAAGAAAAACGAACCCTATGCCGTTGTATTTGTGGATGTGAGGATGCCGCCGGGTTGGGATGGCATCGAGACAATATCCAGGATCTGGAAAGTGTATCCCGATTTGCAGGTTGTAATCTGTACAGCTTATTCCGATTATTCTTGGGAAGAGATAATAAAAAAATTAGGTTATTCAGACAAACTTTTTATTTTAAAGAAGCCTTTTGACAACATAGAAGTCCGGCAACTAACCTATGCCCTCAGTAAAAAATGGGAACTCACCATGATCGCCAATTTAAATATGTCTGAACTGAATAAAAATATTGAAATGAGAACAAAAGAGTTGAGTGACTCAGAAGAAAAATACAGAACATTAATTGAGCATTCCAATGATATGATTTGGACTCTGGATAATAAAGGTCACTTTGCTTATATAAATAAAAAATCAGAAAATATAACCGGGCATAAGGTTAAAGATGCGATCGGTGAGTCATTTGTACCTTTAATTTTTGAAGAGGATCTACCAAAAGTTGAGAAAGTCTTTAAAAAAACACTGCAGGGGAAGCCCCAGCATTACGATGTTAGGATTTATGACAGTAAAAAAAGACTGTTATTCTTATCTGTAAACACAGCACCAATTTTTAAAAAAGGAAAAATGATAGGAACTGTCAGCTTTGGAAGAGACATAACCGAGCAAAAGCAGGCAGTGGAAAACCTTCGTAAAAATGAAGAAAAATATCGCTTGATAAGCGAAAATACCAGTGATTTAATTATAAAATCTACATTCACATTAAATCCGGTTTTCACCTATGTCAGTAATTCAGTAAAAAGTTTTGGTTATGAACCTGAAGAACTGATTGGAACGCCATGTTTTGATATTATTCATCCTGATGATAAAAAAAACCTATTTCCCCTGTTAAAAAAATATATTAAAAAAATGGGAAAAGATTTTTTTGGTATTAAGGGTTCAGAGATCTTTGAAAAGGTTGAATTCAGGTCGAAAGACAAATCAGGGAACTGGCATTTTATGGAAAGCACGGTAAATTTCATAGACTCTGAAATATTATATATTGCCAGAGATATTACAGAGCGTAAACAACTCCAGGAAGAAATGTTTAAGGCACAGAAACTCGAATCCATTGGTATTCTTGCCGGAGGCATAGCTCATGATTTTAATAACATTCTAACCTCAATTATCGGGAATTTATCCCTGGCAAAATTGGAAGTAGATTCAAAAAATAAACTCGATAATATTTTGACAAAAATTGAAAAATCCTCACAGCAGGCACAGAATTTAACTCAGCAATTACTCACATTTGCCAGAGGAGGAGTACCGTTAAAAAAAGTGATTTCACTGATTAACTTAATAAAAAATTCAACACTATTTGCCTTGAGAGGATCCAATGTCAGTGGCGAGTTTTTGATTTCTGACCATCTCTGGCCTGTAGATGTTGATGAAGGACAGATTAATCAAGTCATAAATAACCTAATTATTAATGCTGACCAGGCAATGCCCGGAGGAGGGGTAATAAAAGTTGGTGCCGAAAATATTGTTATTGATGCCACACAAACTATCCTTATTAAAAAAGGAAAATATGTAAAAATAACCATAGAAGATCATGGAATCGGAATTTCAGAAGATCATCTGCAGAAAATATTTGATCCCTATTTCACCACAAAACAAAAGGGAAGCGGGCTGGGATTGGCCATAACTTACTCAATTATAAAAAGGCATGACGGGTACATAACTCTTGAGTCACAAATTGGAGTTGGAACAACATTTCACATTTTCCTTCCGGCATCGAAAAAAAAGTTGTTTGCAAAAGAAGTGCAAAAGAAAAAGTCACTCCAGGTTGGGAAAGGGAAAGTCCTGGTAATGGATGATGAAGAGTCGGTTAGAGATGTTGCAGGAGAGATGCTAAGACGTATTGGCTGTACTGTTGAGCTTGCAAAGAATGGCAGAGAAGCTTCAGAATTCTTCATGGAGGCAAAAAACTCCGGGATTCCATTTGATATTGTAATTTTAGATTTGACTGTTCCTGGTAGCCTGGGAGGCGAGGAAACAATTAAGGAATTGATTAAGATTGATCCCAAAGCAAAAGTAATAGTTTCCAGCGGTTATTCGGATGATCCGGTCCTGTCAAATTTCAGAAAGTATGGTTTTTCAGGAATGATCTCAAAACCATACAGGATTCAGGAACTTAGTAAAGTTATAAATGAAGTCTTAAAGGTTAACAAAGAATGATTTATTCTAAATTTAAATCAATATTATTTCTTTTCTTTTTTTTGGGAGTCTTTTCTGTTATTGAGGCAAGAGATACCATTATTTACCTGCAACCTTCGGATGTGATCACACTCGATCCAGGGGAAGCCACCGATTTCTATTCTGCAGAGGTGATTTCAAATATTTTTGAAGGACTTGTTAGATTTAAAGCAAATTCCTTTGTTATTGAACCTTGTTTGGCAAGCCGGTGGGAAATCAAAGAAAATGGTAGAAAATGGGTTTTTTATTTGAGAAAAGGAATAGAGTTCCATAATGGAGAAACTTTTAATTCCGATTCGGTTGTCTATTCATTTTTAATTCGAATGAAAAAAAAAGAAAGAGATTATAATAAATGGAATTTTTTATACTCTTTTATTTCCAGCGTAAAAGCTTTAGATGAATATAAAATAGAAATCACGCTTGTTAAGCCCTTTATACCCTTCCTGACCATTTTAGCAGAAACCACCAATTTTATCATTTCGACTGATTCTTACAGGGATAAAGCTTTTATTCCGATAGGTACCGGACCATTTAAATTTTCAAAGTGGACAAAAGGTGAATCTTTAGTAATTGAGAAAAACAATAATTACTGGAGTGAGAGTGCAAAAATTTCCAAGGTGGTTTTCAAGGTTGTAAAGGATCCTCAGTGGAGAATCCTTCAAATAAAAAATAAAAATGCTGATATTATTTCTATTGGATCAGCAAAAGAATATGATGAATTGGTAAGAAATAAAGAAATTAAATTTAAATCTATCACTTCCCTATCTGTACATTATTTAGCCTTTAATACAAGTAAAAAGCCTTTTGATAAGCTTGAAGTAAGAAAAGCTATCGCTCATATAATAAATAAAAAAATACTGATTACTTCAATTTTTCAAAACTTGGCAATCAATGCAACAACACCTTTACCGCCTCATCTCTTCGGGTTTAATAAAAACATCAAAGACTACAGTTTTGATATAAAGAGAGCAAAAACCTTACTTGAAAAAGTTGGTTATCAAAAAGGATTTGCAACCACTCTCCATTTTTCAGGTGAGACAAATTTCTTAGATAAGTTCATAAATAGACTCATTTTAAATACAAAATTAATTGATGTAAAAATAATCAAAAAAAGGCATTCTTTTTCTGAATTAAGAGAAATTGCCAACAGGGGAGAACATAATATGCTGATTTTAGGATGGACAGCAAGTCCTGATCCTGATCTGTTTCTATTTCCACAATTCACCATGAAAAAAGGAAATTTTAACAGAGCCTTTTATGAGAACCCTATACTGACTGAAATCCTTGAAAAAGCCAGAGAAACACTTTCTATACCTGAGAGAGCGCGACTTTATATGAAGGCACAGGAGATCATTCATAGAGATGTCCCATGGATTCCCCTCTTTCACTTATGTATTACAAAGGCATATAATAATCAAATTATTGATTTAAATATAAATCGATTGGGATTTCTTGTTTTTAAAGATTCCTATTTCAAAAACCAATAGGGGATCGGTATACATCTATGATCCGGAAACCGGTGAGTGGAAAGTGATCAATCCCTCCGGCTCCTTGGCCTACAATTACCTGTCCCGTGATGAGTGGGGCTGGCTGGATTGAAGCGTATGGTGTCTCTGGAATTCCGGGTTATTTTTAAGGATTTTGATGATGAATTCCACCCGTCTGTTTTTTTGTCTGCCTGCGGGATTGTCCGATCCGTCCTCTTTCTGGTTGGGTGCAATCGGTTTGGTCTCACCGTATCCGAATATCCCGAACGAGTTCCCGGGTAGTGTCGAATTTTTGATGATCCAGTCTTTTACCGATTGTGCTCTTTTCAGCGATAATTTGTGGTTATAGGCTTCGCTTCCCCTGGAATCGGTATGCCCGCTGATGTTGATTCCAGTGCTTTTATAGGCATTGATTAATTTAACCACTTTTTTCAATTCGGCTTCGGCATCTTTTCTGATGTTCCACCGGTCAAAGTCAAACAACACATCCCCGGACATGGCGATCTTTATCTCGGTATCGGTTATGGTTGCATTCAGGTCTTTCAGATTTTTATTTATTTCCTTTTGATCAAAATTCAATTCGGAAACAACTCCGATTATGGCCACCACTTTGGATGATAAGGTCAATGCCCCCCGGTCCGGTCCCAGTGTTTTTAAGGCCTTTATGGCTTTGGGGTGGGCATCCGGGGGTATCAAAGAATCCTGTTCTGCTTTTGTGTTGATGGTGATACAGATGATGAGAATAAAAATTAATCCGATCAACCGTAGTTTGTTTTCCATTTTATTTGTTATTTTTAAGTCAGTTTTATTTCCTCAAAGGGTAAAAAACCGGGAATTGAAATGGATATTGATTCGGGGTTGTCAACGGGCAACGGAAACTTGGCCCAGATATTTTTTATTTTCTGTGGCTTGATCCAGGATTCGAACCGGCCGCCCGAGCCATCGGAACTGAAGGGGCCGCCAATGCATTTGGCTTCCGAATCTTTCAAGATATAGTATTTTTTTTGATTGGCTTCATCGATGATATAAAAATCTTTAAAATGAAAATCCAGTTTTACACTTTCATTACCGTTGTTTCTAATCTTGATCTTGACAGTAATGATGTTGTTTTTAATCGTCAGTCCGGTGAGTTCGGCAACAATATCTTCATTATCGGTTGATTCCTGGGTCTGAATGATACCGGCGTTGAGAGAGCCGAATCCGAAAACCAGAATAAACATCAGCCATAGGACTCCGTTTTTTAAATTCATTTTACCTCCTCTATGGAAATTCATATTTGATAAATATTCAATCGGGTCATTATTCCCATAATAAAGTATAGATCATTGCCTGTCAAGAGCAAGCGTGTGGGGCAGAAACCGTCCCCTGTTTTCAACTTAGGATTCACTGGTACTAATTACTGGCCCCCAAATCCCATTGAAATATTATGTCGTGGATTAAAATTCTATGGTTTTTGATTTTTCGTGTGGTTGAGCGGCTTTTGAACCGGCTGTAGCTGCGGCAATCTTTCCGCCCCCGAAACTGTCCATGGGATAAATAATAATGGTTGAACTTTCTTCTTTGGAAATCTCCAGGAGTGCCTGAATCTGCCTCAACTCCATGGTTCCCTCCTGGGTTGACAGTATTTGACTGGCTTCTGAAAGTGAAGTGGCTACCTTTTTTTCAGCTTCTGCTTGAATTTGTTTTGCCTGGGAGCTGCGCTCTGCCCGGGCCATAACGGCTAATTCCTCAATAAGAGAAGGGGGAGCAAAAATATCGGTTATCCGCACTGCCCTGACATTCACACCATAATCCTTTGCCGCTCCATCGATCTCACTCTTCAAACTGGAAGCAATAGTTTCGGTTTCGCTGAGCAGGGGTCTCAGGTCATTTTTACCGATAGTACTTTTTAATGCCTCCATAGAAGCCCATTCGGTGGTTTTCCAGTAATCTTTAACCCGGATGGCCGCTTTTTCCGAATCTTCAATTTCCATTTCCACGGCAGCCGTCACATCAATCGGGACATTATCCTTGGTCAGTGTTTTGGTCGCTTTTACCTCATAGGTAGTGATTCGAATATCGATAATACGGGCAATGGAGTAGATAAATGGCGGTATAATAAAAAAGCCCGGGCCTCTGACACCCACAGATTTTCCCAGGCGAAGCAAAACCAGCCTCTCCCATTCGGGCAGGATATAAAACATGCGGGCAATGGTATTGGCCACCCAGAGGATAACCAGGGTTATGACCACACCAGCAAAAATCCGACCGGGAGAAGGTTCTTCTCCAATTTGCTTAAAGCTGGAAAAAATATTCCTGAAAATCGGCCAGGCAAATATGTACCATAAGGGGATAGCAATTCCCCAGCGAAAAACATTACGGATAAATGTTTGAACGGGATTACGTTTTTGTAACATTTTTTCCTCCTTTTCCTTTTTTGTACTGTTCTTTTAGGAAATTCAAATGTTATTATGTTACCGCATAAAAAATACTCGATTTATTCATAGATCTATTTTAAGAGGAAATCAAACCAAAATCAACCCAAACACTGCCCCCCATTACTTGACAAAAAATTATATTTGGTGTAATTTTAAAATTCATACTCCGAGCCTTGTTTGCTAACGCATCCCTGCCAGGCAACTGGGCCGATAGGGCATAAAGGGAAACCTTTATCGCCTGCCGTGTTTGCAAAGGAGGATTTTATGATTAAGAGAGTTATTTTTTTATTTTTTTTCTCATTTTTTTCATCCTTATTCCTTTTTCCGGATTCAAAAGATGATGACAAACAACCGGTATCACACCCCTCTTTTACCGAAGAGATTGTGGTTGAAGGTGAGATTGTATCTAAAACCGCAACGGTATCTACTATAACCGCAAAGGAAATTGAAGAAAAAGGTGTGAAAAATGTTGCTGAAGCTTTGGAATTGATACCCGGGGGTTTTGTTCGGGTCGGTGGAAGCGGAGAGGCTTATATCCGCATCCGCGGTTTTCGTCAAAGGGAAATTGCCCTGTTAATTGATGGTATACTCATTAGTTCGCCTTATAATGGTCAATTGGATTTGAGCAGTATCCCGGTCAATACCATTGACCGTATTGAGTTGGTAAGAGGCGCATCTTCACTGATGTATGGGCCCAATACCATGGGTGGGGTAATTAACATTATCACCAAGAAAAGCAGTGGTGCTACCGAGTTTAGTATGACCAATGAATACGGGAGCGGAGATACCGGCAAGGTGGGGGCTTATCTTCAAGGTGGAATCGGTTCCCTTCGTTATATGGTTGCGGGTAGCTACTTTAATCAGAATGAATATCTGCTTTCAAGGAGTTATGAAGAACAAGAAAATCAGGGAAGTGGAGCCAGAGCCAATAGTGACCGGAAAATTTGGAATTCTTCGGTTAGTCTGGGCTGGGATATGGGTAAGAAGAGTCGGGCAACCTTTCATTTCAGTCACATTGACCAGGTTCGGGGCCTGCCGCATCATGAGAGTGACCCCAGGGCAAAATTTCGACGATATACTGATTGGCAGCAGGGAATGGTCGATTTTATTTTTGATACCCATTTTGGCAACAGTTCATTAAAGGCAAAAGTTTATTACGAATATTTAAATCACACCCTGGATAACTATGATGATATGAGCTATTCAACTCAAGACAATCAGAAATCGACAACAGAAAGCATGAAAAATTATGCCATGGGAGGTGATCTGTTTTACCGCTATCATTTTAACCAACGGCTGCTCTTTAAATCGGCACTTCGCTTCCGCTATGACCATAACAAATCCCGCCCCGATTTCTCCGATCCCTGGGGAAGTCATGCATATAATATATTTTCAATCCCTCTGGAAATAGAATGGAGAGGAACAGATATACTCCTCATTTCAGGAGGTGCGTCTTTTGATCTGATGAGTTTTGATAAAGGCCAAGATTTAGGATCCCGCACCACAAATAGCTTTAATCCTCAACTTGCCCTCATGGTATTTCCCATCAAAACCTTGAGTTTTAAAGCCACGGCCTCCCACAAGACCCGTTTTCCAACAATCAGGGAACTGTTCTCGCTGGATTCGGGAAATCCTGATTTAGAACCCATGACTGCAGATATCTTTGAATTGGGGGCTGAATGGAGAATTAACCCGAAATGGTCAGTTTCACTTTTGGGTTTTTACAATAACATCAATGATCTGATTGGTCGCTCCAGCAAAGACGATCCCTATGATAATATTGACAAAGCCGTTTTCAAGGGATTTGAAGCCGGCATGGAATGGGATAACCAAAATTGGATTATACTCAAACTTTTTTATACCTATCTTGAGGCTATTGATAAATCACCAACAAGTTCAGGGTATATTGAACATAGACCGCGGCATAAGATCGATACTTCCATAGCGATTAAGTTGCCGTCTCAGTTCTACATAAGCGCAGATATCGGTTATGTGTCATCACAGCTCTATTATAGTGATGAAGAAGAAGAACATCTGGATCCTTTTACCCTTATTGATTTGTGCCTGACTAAAAAAGTAGGGCGCTTCATGGAGTTTTTTGTGACGATTCGTAATCTATTCGATGTAATTTATTATGAAAGTGAAGGATATCCCAGAGAAGGGAGAATAATCCTTGGTGGCTTTCGTTTAACCCTATAAGGAGAAATTCATATGTCATTAAAAATTTTGGTTATGTTGTCTTTGTTATTGTTTCAAAACATTTCTGCAGCGGAAAAGGAATTATTGGTACAAAACGCCCGCTTTTATTCAGCCAATACAGTTGATATTAACCGGGATGGTATAGTTGAAGTTATTGCTGCCGGTCAATTGAATCATGGGAATGAAAAAAACCATTCGGCCTATATTGCTGTTTTCAAAAGAGATAACGGTTCATTTAAAAAAGTGTCCGAGTTATCCTTCCGCATCTCTCATAAAGGGGCAAATATTTCTACAAGAATCCGCAACATCCAGATCATTCCGGAGAAAAGCACGGGGAGTTTATTTTTTGTTACCTCCGGTCGGGCAGGCGAGGATGAAGGCGGAATCGGTTTTATCCAGTATGGTAAACTTCAACAAGATCAGATTTCCATGGACGGGTATCATAAATTTGTTGATACCCAGGCAAAATATACCCATGGTTATCCCCTGGCTATTGGAGACCTGAACGGTGACCGGAAGCCTGAAATTGTTTATGGAGGGTTTGTGGGAACTGAAAAAGGAGATCGAGCCGATATTCATGTCTTTAGATTCGAAAAGGGTAAACTTAAAGAAGATAAAATTGCTTTTTCTTCTCTCAAAATTCCCCTGCGGGTAAATGCCATCGTGATTGGTGATCTGGATGGTGACAGTAAAAATGATATTGTTATCGCAGGCAGAACTTTAAAACCAAACGGCAAGGAGTATGCTTCCTTTGCCTGGGATTCTCAGGGTAAAACCTACCATCATATATTCAATGATGGGTTTCCCAGTCGATTAAGAACTCTGCTGATAATTGATATTGATCAGGATGGAAAAAATGAATTGGTTACCGGAGGAAGACAAGAATTCGGTAAAATCTGGGTGGCGGACCTTCAAATCTGGAATATCAATGATAATGATGCTAACTTATCCGATCGTTTCTTCTGGAGCTCTGGTCATCAAATAAGATTGCGGGCAATCTCGCCAATAAAAAACCAGCCCAACCATTTCAGGGTCGCCGGAAGAGTTGAGTATAGAAGAAAAGATGGAAGTGTTGGATGGTCCGGTTTTATCAGGTCTTTTGGAAAAGAGAATGGCTCTTTTCAGCCGGTTTCTGGTTTAGAGTTGTTTGATTTTGGCCATGAAACTCGTATCCGGGATCTTCATCTGGCCGAAAGTGGTGATACGGTTCTTGCCGGTTTTGGTAAAACCAAAGCAGGACAAAACTTCGGATTCATCCGTTTCATAACTGCCAACAAGTAAAACCTGATTTTTATTCTTTGTTTTTGACATAAATAAGTTTAAATCTTCCCTTTTGACTCTCCCGGGTTTCGATGTCGAATTTACCGATGGAAGCAATCAGGGGGGTTAACTTTTCAAAACCATAATTTCTGGAATCAAAATTGGGTTGTTTCTTCTGCAAAAGGCTTCCCACATCTCCTAAAAAAGCCCAGCTATCATCATCAGCCAGGTCAGATATGGTTGATGAAATTAACTGGATGATTTCAGGGGTAATTTCTTCGACCGTACTTTTCCGGGAAGGTTTATTCTTATTGATACTGGATTCACTTCTCTTTGATCGGTTCTTGAGGATTTCAATGTAGATAAATTTATCACAGGCCACTATAAACGGGTTGGGAGTCTTTTTTTCTCCGATTCCAAACACCTTCATCCCGGCTTCCCGCAACCGGGTGGCCAGCCGGGTAAAATCGCTATCGCTGGATACCAGGCAAAATCCGTTGACCTGACCGGAATACAAAATATCCATGGCATCAATAATCATGGCAGAGTCAGTGGCATTTTTACCGGAAGTATATGCATATTGCTGGATCGGGATGATGGCATTTTTTAAAAGGACTTTTTTCCATTTGGCCAGAGTGGGTTTGGTCCAGTCTCCAAAGATCCTTTTGATAGTGGGATTTCCATATTTGGCAATTTCCTCCATCATTTCTTTTACATAATCAGAGGCGATATTGTCCCCGTCGATCAATACGGCAAATTTTATTTCCTTTTCCATTTTATTTCCTCATTTTATCATTCCATTGTTTAATGCTTTTGCATTTGCCTTAACTATACAAGAAAACAACAACATAATCAAAAATATAAACTCTTTTTTCACTAATCCCTTTTATTGTATTTCAATCTATATTCTTGGTGTATACCGTTCTGGTGGGAAATGGAATCCCGATATTTGCTTTGTTTAAGGCCTTATAAATTTCATCGGTTATATTGAGCTTGGTTGAAAAGGCTTCCGTATAGTTCTTGACCCAGGCCCTGGCAACAAAATCCAGGGAAAAATCAGACATTTTTAAAAACAGGACATCAGGCGGAGGTTCTTCAAGGACTGATTCCACCTTCTTTATGGCTTCTAAAACAACATGCTTAACCTGGTCAGAATCTGATCCGTATTCGACACCAAAATCAATGTTTACCCGGATAGTAAGATCAGGCATCGTAAAATTTTTAACCTTAGCATTGGCTAGATAACCATTGGGGATATATATAACCTCATTGTCGTAAGTCTTCAATTTTGTACTTCTTAGCCCAATGTCAAGAATGACTCCCATTTCACCCGATTCTAACTGAACCTTATCTCCAACTTTAAAAGTTCTATCTAAGACAAGCTGAATCCCACCCAGGATATTAGACAAACTGTCTTTTACAGCCAGGCCAATAGCAAGACCGGCGATTCCTGCCGTAGCAAGAAGAGGGCTAATGTTTATCTGCCAGGCATTAAAAATAAAAATTACAGCCAGAACTAAAATGACAACCTTTAAGATTTTCTCGATTAAAGGAATTAACCTGTCATCCGCAGTGGACTTTGTTTTGGATGCCCATTCATTCAACCAGTGTTGAGAAAAATCATGGAGAATTCTAATGATAAAGATTGTCACAATAACGATTAAAAGACTATCGATTAAGTTGTTTGAAATCTTGGATTCGAATTTGATTTTCTGAAAACCGATTTTCAAACCCAAAATAAGGAAAATATAAAAAATTATCGAAGAAAGACTCTTTACGATTAAATCGTCGATTTTGGTCTTTGTCTTTTGTGCCAAAGGCTTCAACACTGATTTTAGTATAACTTTTGCTAAATAGGCAAGTATGAGGGTAATGACTAAAATCAACAAAAATCTCAGATAGAGATTTTCTAAAATAAACTGAAAAATATCGGATACAGTCTTCATTTGAATTTCTCCTTTTAAAAAAGTTGTCTTAACCCATCAAGGAGTACCCGGGTGGCGATGCAATCATCTTCATTGTATTCTAAAATGCGTTTTTTGATGCTTTCATCCTTTTCTTCAACCCAGCGATGATACCATTCGATGGACGATGCACCGGAGGGATCTTCATCTCTCCAGGTAAACCCCAGATATTGAGCCAGTGTTTTTATTGAGAAATTATTGGTTGGCCATTCGGTTTTTTTCATAACCACATCATAATACAAATCAACTGAAGATTCGGGTGAAAATATAGCCTCGACTTCCTCCGGACTGATAATAACCGGATACTTTTGCTGCAGTTTTCTCCATATGGTGCGCTCATATTTTGAATAAAAATACAGGATGCAGGGCTGGTTTGATTTTATGAAATTAACAGCTTCAGAGAATGATTTTTTTTCTTCGTTTTCATTCGGTTTATTTGCAAAAAAAGCATGGTATTTCTCGGTTGAATTGTCGCCATTATATCTGACAACAAAGCCATGCAGGTAACAGGTGTCCCTCATCGGATCCGTCTCAATATCAAAAAACAATTCAGTTTTTGATTCCGGTAATTCGATTTTTTCAGTAGCAATTGGCTTTGAACCGGGAGTGGATAATAATTTCGCCCGGGTTTGATACTTCAATAATGAATTCAGACCCACACCTTTTATTTTTATTTCTCGGCTAAAAATATTTAAATCCAGTGATGCCATATCTTTAACCGTGCTGATAGTGGTCATGAGTTTATCCCTGGTTGACCGGCCCAGTTCCGGAATCAGGGTTAAATCATTCAATCGATCTATTTCATTTTTGCAGAATGTATGCCAGTGACATAGTTTGCAGGTGGCTGTGAGTGCCGGTGTGGTCGTTATTTTCTTTTCAACTATCTGCTCGACCGCTTCCAAAGAATCCTGATACACACTCCAGAGTGATACCGGATTTCGGATTCCTTGAAATTCATCCAGATTGTATTCAATTTCTCGGTTGTTTATATCCCATACAAAGGGAATCCGCTCTGATAGATAACCGGATTGTTCCAGGATGTCTGTATATAATGCCAGTTGCACCGCATAATGTTTTTTTGGTTTCCCATCTTCAAGATCAGAATCGCCCTCCAATCCTTTTCCACTTTTAATATCGCCGGGAATATAGCCATTTTTATGTTTTTTCAAAAGATCAGGCACACCCAGGAGATTTTTATACCGGATACGACCACTATATATCAGCTCATCACTCCGGTTCATGGCCTCTATCGTAGCCTTTTCTTTTTCCTCCCCTTTAAAAACACTCAGGTCTGTAAACGGTATTTCCAGATTTCCCATCACTTCCTTTTCATAAAAATTACCCTTTTCCCAGAGGAGTTTTACGAATACACTTATTTCATCCCTTTTACTTTCATCCCCGAATAAATCCAGACTCACCCGGTGCGGACACTGTACCCAATCATAAAGCATGGTAGCGGTAATATTTTTTTTCATTTTTTTACCTTCCCGGCATTTTGCCCCCCGGGTTTGCTAAAGGATTATTCTATCTATAATTCAGGAAATTTTCAAATGTTAAAATGAAAGAACTGACCTCCGTTACAACCAACCGTCCCCCCGTTTATTTCACTTTTTCGAATTTGAGGTTTCTGAGGCGTCCCGTATTTACATAGAATCCGGTAATTTTACCCTCTTTGTCTCTCTGAAAACTGAGAGTGGAGTAACCGCCCCTGCTACCGAAGATATCTTTTATCAGCGGCTGCAGGTGGTTATCATCATCCTGTTTTTTAAAATCGACAAACAAACCCCTCTCATCGACTGCTAATTTAAACATAACCTCAAGTTCATCCGATTCGTATCGGCCGGTGTATTCTTTTAGATCCTCAGTAGTGGGATTAAACAGCTCAACCCGGTTGCCGTCGATCACATCATTACCAACAGTAACCTTAATTTTTCCGGATTTACCATTCTCCATTTCAAAAAATTCCACCGTAACATTGGGGAACTCTTTCATATAAAAGGCTGTTTTAGCGAAAGGAATCAACTCACTCTTGTTTTCGGGTGACCGCACATAAAAAAGTTTTTTTCCTTCCCGTTTCATGGTGCGCAGCAAACGTGACCGGGACAGCCAGTAAGGGCCGGTAAATCCTTGAATTTTTTTCAATGACAGTTTTATCGCTTTCCGCACCGGTTGTTGGGTTTGATCCGGTCCGGTTTTTATTTTTTCGGTCAGGTAAATATCAATGATTTGCTGTGTCAGCAGACCGGGATTGAATTGAGCCAGGTTTGAAAGCACCACCACCCCGAATTTTTCATCGGGGAAATAACGCATGTAGGAGCGGAACCCGGCATCAGCTCCTCCGTGGCCAATATACTTCAAACCCTTGTACTCGCCAACACCCAGGCCGCGGGCGTAATTGATTTTTTCTCCATTGTTCAGCACGCCCCGTTCAAACATAGGGGCGATCGCCTGTTCACCACCCACCCGTTTTTCCGAATAATTCCTCATCCAGTTGGCCATGTCCTCAACCGTGGTAAACAGGCTGGTTGCGCCGACATTGGCGTAGTTAAGTATGCTCCTGACCAGTCCTCGTTTACGGTCCTGTCGGTAGGAATAGGCACGGTTTTTGACAATTTGCTGGTGGTCGATGTGAAAGTGGGTTAAATTCATGCCCAGCGGTTTAAAGATGTTTTCATCTACCCATTCAACAAAAGGCTGTCCGGTGATCCGGGAAATGATTTCGGTCAGCAGCGTAAAACCGCTGTTGGAATACATATACTGCTCCCCCGGTTTGAAATTGAGTTCACGCTGCCGCTTTAAAAGGTAAAGAATATCTTTCTGGGTAATAACATCCTCCATCCTCCAGCCGGAGAAAATCAACAACTCCCACTGGTCACGGATTCCGGAGGTGTGGTTCAATAGATGACGAATGGTAATCGTGTGGCCGAAATCAGACATCCATGGCAGGTATTTGCGGATGTCATCGTCGACAGAAAGCTTTCCCTGCTTCTCGAGCATGGTGATTGCAAAGGCCGGAAATTGTTTTGATACCGAAGCCACATGAAAGATGGTTGACGGTGTAATCGGCACATTGTACTCCATCTGAGCACAGCCAAAACCGTTTCGGTAAACAACCATTCCGTCCTTAATGACGGCAACCGCTGCACCGGGCGAGGCGGGGTTGTCCCATTTTTCAAAGAGTTTGGTGACTTTCTCTTCAACAGTGAGTGGTTTTTCTGTGGTGGCCTTCTCGGTTGCGTACAGGCCGACCAGGAGAACTGCCGTGACAATATAGATGGCGATAAAAATCTGTTTTCTCATACTATCTCCTCCTTGGAATTCGTTAATCGGTACAATAGCATATTTATTCTTACGTGGATGTGAAGCGGATTGTTCTCAAAATTCCGTAAGACGGTTGTCCCCATCACCCCCATTCGAATCCCGCAGATTCACTCAACTTGTCGATTTCGCACCATCTTATACACAATTTCCAGTGTCTCCAAAAATATGATTAGGGTGATCAAAACAATGAGGCCAATCTTGATTTTTTCCAGGGTAAAGGGGAGTTTCAGCCAGGAGATTTCCAGGATCTCCCCGCCGATACTGATGTTCATCAATCCCCAGAGTGTAAGCAGGAAAACCAGGTTTTTGGCCAGCTCCAGGGTGAAGGTGTTGGTCAGATAGCGCATGGTGTGGAACACGATTTCCAGACCGATCCAGATGATGATCACCAGGGAGTAGACAACGGATGCGGGTTCGCTGAGCAGAGGCTCCACTTTGTCGAAATTGAGGGATTTGAAAAAGATGGTGCCGTGTTGTAAAAAGAAATAGAGGAGGCCGGTAAACAGGGCGGTCATGAGGAGCAGGGGCACTACGTGCGGCTTGGGCGGGACGTATGTCTCTTTCCGGACCTTCTTTTTCTTTTTGCCTCCGAACACGGGCCAGGGCAGGCTCACTTTTTTTTTGGACTGGGTGATAAAAAAGAGGAACAGGGCTACCAGGCCGAAGTCGTACACCCAGATCATGGGCAGCTGGTTGAGGAAGTTGAAGAAGGTCTCCATGCGGGGAATTGCGAACAGGGGAGGGAATAAAGTGAGCTTGCTCTTGAGAAGAAACAATAGCGCTGCCAGGCCGGCATGGAACACGAACACGATCCAGGTGTAGCGAAAGAGGTATTTGCGAAAGGCGGGAGCGATGATGTGGGTCTCTTCCAGGTATTTTTCCGCCACTTCGCGGGCGCTTCCGTAGCCGGCGATGGTATTGTTAACGTTCTCCCCGCTCAACTCGCCGTATTCTTCTTTGGTCTTGTCCAGGATGTGGCTCTCGATCTCGAATAAAATGTCACTTGCTCCGGAGGGAACCACCAGGTAGCGGTCGATCTCCTGTAAATATTGCTCCAAAACTTCGTACATATTAACTCTCCTCTTGTTGTTTTGATAGTTCGGCCAGTATGGCGTCCTGGTGTTTCCATTTGGCGAGTAGTTTTTTCCGCACGGTTCGACCCGCGGCCGAAACGATGTAGTATTTTTTGGGCCGGTCGTCCGTCACCTGCCAGCGGCTCCTGACCAGGCCGTATTTTTCCAGCCGGCGCAGCAGGGGGTAGAGGGTACTCTCCTCCACCCGGTAGCCCGACTCCTCCAGAAAGCGGAGAATCAGGTAGCCGTACATCTCTCGCTCCAGCACCACCAGGACCAGTACCTGCAGAAAGCCCCGGTTTTTTTAAATGAAAGAACTGACCATGGTTTTTTAGTTATTCGGTTACCCTTTGAATGAAATTGTCAAATCTTTTTTGAATGTCACCGGTAAAATTATGATCGGATAAACGGGTTTTCATGATCGCATCATTGTCCTTCTGTTTATCCTCCGGCAGCACCAGGCCGATGGGGAATGCTTGGCAGTGGATACACTTGGCTCCGAGCATATCCTTAACCAGTTGAAAGACGGTGCCATGTCCGAATTTATCGTTTTTTACTGCATCACCGCTTCCGCAGCAGCTGATAAAATACAGATTTTTAATGCGTTTATGATATTTATTGATAAAACCACGCAGCGGTGAGATAAACTTACCCATCCAGATGGGACCGCATAAAACGATGCGATTGTATTCATCCAGATTATGCTTGAGGGATTTGATTCCCATGCTCATTTTCATTAACGAAAAGAGCAGCAAAAAGGGAAAAATAGTCAGCCTCGGTTTGATGGCCTCAATATCACACTCCAGACTTTGAGCGATTTTTTCCGCCAGGTACTTATTACTACCGGTATTCGAATAATAAACGACAATTGTTTTTTTCATTTTAATCCTGTGTCCACCATAATTAGAAATTTTGTTTTTCTCAAACATGAAATATACGCGGAACCACGGTTCATTGTCAATAGACGAGTGAAAAAATGGAGGTTATGTTATCTCGTAACCTGAATATCCTTTAAGTTCAGGATATACGATATGTGGATTCCCAAAATAAAGAGAAGAATATATTAAAAAGAGAACCGTCCCTCTTTTTTTATAATTTGAAATAATTAAAAAATTAAAATCCCGTCCCTGGTTCAGCTCAAAAGACCGTCTCCGGTTTTCTAATGAAAAATTCAGCTTTTTTTTATATCCTTGAAAAATAAATATAATCAAATATGCCTTGGGCATAATTGAAATAAGTAACAATTTTCACATCTTGGATTTTTTGGTTTACACCAATTAGCGCCAATTTCGTAACATGATAAATCAAATATACCAGGATATTTGGGATTTAGATCTCTTGCTATATATATTATTGTTTCACGTTTGTCATTTTTTTGAGCAAAGCCAATTCGTTTGAATACTCTATCAACATGCCTATCGGGAGATATGTCAATTGAGTAACAATCTTTCATGGGTATTTTAAATTCGCGATATAATATGTTTGCTGCCATTGTCGAAATTTTTGGTCCGCTACCATAAAACTCAAGAAATTTTCTTACTACAGTTGCACTGCTCGGATTCTTTTCCCAGATTTTAGATGCATTCCCATCGTATTTATGTTGAATCTTCTCAATTGCCAAATAAAATATTTTTGCCATATCCTCATTTAATCGATGAAAAGTATTTGTTTTAAATATTTCTCTAACGTCACTCAGTTTCAATTGATATAAATCTTGTATTTTGAATCCGTTTAAAATTTTTTTTATTTTATATGGGATTAACCAAGCCCTGTTGGCTCTTATTTGTCGATCCATTAAACATCCAATTACAAATGCATGTGGATATCTCTCTAAATCATTCAATAAATTATCAGATTCTTCATTTTTCGTGAATTCAATTTTTTTATAAGGTTGAGAAACCAAATCATGTCCTCTTTTTTTTAGTGTTTGCAATAATTTATCCATTTTTTTCACCTCACCACCCAAAACTCATAACTCAACATTAAACTTCTTCCCCTTTTCCCAAATTCAATTTTCGCCAATCAAAAACAAAATGTCAAATTGTCAATCACCATCACCCCTGGTTTTTTTATTTCCCCTCTTTTCAAGTGCATTTTTTGGTGATAAAATCTATTTATCCTTTTTCGGAGTATATATCCATATGGGTGGTTTTACCAGAATGTCAAAAGGAGGTCCCATGAGAAAAGGTAAACTTTTGATTTTTGGTATTTTTTTTATCTTTATTACTCTGTCGAGTGAAATGCCGGGAATGGCACTGCCGGAAAATGAGAACCCAAAAACCATGATTCAGTCTATTCTGGTTATTTGTCCTTTTCCCGAGGTAGAAAAGCGACAAATCGTAGAAACCGCATTCGTTAAAGCATTGACCAAGATAACCGGATCAGAAGCGATATATCCCTATATCGGCACCCTGACCCGTGGTGAAGAAATAACCCGGGAGGAATTCATAAAGCGGGTAAATGAGAAAAAGATCGAAGCGCTTCTCTTTATCCAGATCAAGGGCATTGCCTCCAACCTGGATAATATGGGCGGGTCGCCCGATCCTTTCAGCTTGACCAGTACGGCGGATGAACCTCATGGGGGCGTTTACGTTCCCAAAGGCCGGGCGGCCAAAACCTGGTATCAGGCAAACCTGGTGGATTTCAAGAGTGGAAAATCCCTGTGGAAAAAGGCGACCAAGGTACTGGGCGACATCTGGCTCAGCCTGAACAGCATATCCAAATCAATGGCCAAGAAAACAGCCAAGCAGTTGAAAAAAACCGGTCTGCTGGTATCCAAATAATCTGGAAATATTTCGTTTTAGTTGGGCTGTATTTTCGGGTTATGGTTTTTCAACTACTTATCTTCTCAAGTTCTTTTTAAAGTTTTACTTTCACTTTAAATCTGAAGCAGGCTTTCGCAGCAATCTCCTTCACTACGAGAAGAAAATGATTAATCATTTTCTTCAGGCGTTCCACTATTTTTCGATATTCGAGAAAAAATGAAAACGCATTTACGTTTACCCAAATTTCACCCCTTGCTTTGGGTGAAATTCACAAGCCGCTTCGGAGATTGAGTTGCTACGCCTGCCCAGTTTTTAAACTTTACCTTAACCTTTGCCTTTACCTGATTTCTTTACCATACACCGCCCCTGTTTTTTTTGTTTTGAATTTTGATCATTTGGATTTTGTGCTTGTTTCGGATTTAGAATTTCGTGCTTCGGATTTTCTTTTTTCTTACTTCTGTTTAATAGAGAATCAATACTTCAAAAGACCATCCCCCATTTTTCCAGCGGAAAGCAGGCCCGAATTTTTTTCCACTTAAATTCCGTGATATGGTACAATCGGTTTGGATCAAGCAAGATCCATAAAGGAGTGAAAAATGGCCTTCAAAGCCCTCTGTCTCACCCATGCCCCGGATGGAGATCCGGAAAAACACCGGTGCGTTATAGACACCGGTTGTTATAAACTGATCACCGTGGTGGTCAGCAACCAGGCCCAGGCCCTGCGGGTGGCCCGGGATACCCACAAAAAAGAGCGTATCCACGCCGTCATGCTCTGCCCCGGTTTCACCCACCGGGATACTGCGGAACTGTTCGAGGTCCTGAAAGGGGAGGTGTCGGTCAGCGTCTGCCGGGGCGACGGTCCCGGCAACCGGATCGTCCAGCCGGTAATTCAAAGAGAGTATTACGGTCTGCCGGATTAACGTACAGGAGTCCCGTCCCCGGTCCCTGGTTTCCCGGTTTAAAACTTTTTTGGAGTAAAGCGGATTTCCAGATTTTTATGAGAAATCGACCCATGCGGTTCTTTTAAATCCAGCGTAAATGGTTCTCCGGCCAGAATTTTTTCTTTGGGAAATTTAATGCGCAACTTAAAGCTGACCGGCCAGGGTGTTTTTACCCCGGCCTTTTCATTGATTGAAACCATGACCGAGCCCGGTTTCATCTTCACCATGATAAACATGTTGATACCTTCTTCTTCCTCTGAAAAATCAAGTTTCTCAGCCTGTACTCCAATTCCCAGTATCCATTCCGGCTTGCCGCCGGGTCTTCCGTAATGAAGCGTTTCTCCATCGTAAACCGTGAATCGGGTGTCGGTGAAGGTGTCGGTATTTCCATAAACCTTCTTGATTTTCAGCCACTTCAAATAGATCTTGACATTTTCGGGGTTTTCAGACGATTCAGGATATCCGGCTGTAAAATCCGCTTTCGTCAGTTGGGTCAGCGGAATATCCTTGAAGTATACTGTGGATCGCCAGCGGTCATTATAACCGCTATTTAAATCCGGATATTTGGGATGGTATTGATAAAAATGTATATGGCAGTCCATATTCCAGAGTAAATAGGGCCGGGTTATGATTTCAATTTTTTTACTCTGTTTCTGATAAAGGGCCTCTATTTTGGTTCTGCCCTCTTCCTCAGCTTTGAATTGCACTTTTGCTTTTCCGTTTTCATCTGTTACAGCGCTGTTGGGTAAAGTCCCCGGGCCCTGTTTTTTAAGGGTAATGGTTTTACCTTTTAACGGACAATTAGCCTGGCTTAGTTTTACAGAAATAGTTGCACTCTCCTCCGGTTTGATGACGGTTTTATCAGCATTTATATCTATATTGTTTTCATCGATCTCTTCCAGAAAGATGTGGACGGATACCGTGCCATAGTAATCTCCTGCTTTCCCTTCGTCATTATTCTGACAGGACTTGACTAGAATGACATCACGGTTTTGATGATCGCCCAGGTCGATTAATTTATCCAGTAATACTTTTTTTTCTGACTCGCAAAAAAGAGTGATCTGGATGCGGCTGACCCGGTAGCCCTTTTCTAGTCCGAAGGTCCCTTTATCCCCGATATTCACCTTACTCAGTACTGCTTGAACCACCTGCTCGGCTACCGATTCCGGTGCCTTATCAATCTTAAAACCGGAAATCATGCGGTCGCATTGTTTCTTTATCTCTTCTTCGGACAGGGGATTATCACAAATTGTTCTCCCCTGAATCAAAGTGATTAAAGATAACAAAAATATCAGTAAAAAAAACTTTCTGCCAGATTTAATTATCCAGATCATGATCTCCCTCCAAGCACTTTTTCCTGTATTACTTCTTAAAAGATTATATTACAAAGAATTTATGAAATTTTCAAATGCTAAAATGAAAGAACTGACCCCGTTTATACACCGTCTCCCATACTCTTAAGTATCGTAAGAATCCTTCCGAAGAAGATCCGGTGATAGTCCTGATCAGGATAATTCCTCTGAATCTTATCATCCAGAAAATGTTTGGGATCCATGTCCTGCCAGTAGATCTTTTTACATTCCAGAATCAGGTCCGCCTCCTTAAAGGCCGGGGCCTCCACCTTTGTTGACGGGATGACGGTGAGGCCGGATTCTTTGATCTTATCGCTATTCCGCCCGGACCTGGTGCCCAGAAAATTCACCGCCTCACGGTACTGCTCAGGAAAAGTGCAGAGGGTGAAGGTGTCATACTTGTTGATAAATTCATAGGTAAACCGGGAGGGCCGTACCACCACCTGTACAAAGGGCCGGTTCCACATCCCCCCCATGCTCCCCCAGGCCACGGCCATGGTATTGTAGTGTTCACGGTCCCCGGCGGTCAGTAGAAACCACTTCTTAAGCCATGTATCAACCGGCTGAGTAGTAAAATCCAGTACCTTGATCTCTTTCATCGTTTTACTCCTTGGTAAAAATATCTTGATCCTTTTTCTGTTGTCTTTAATCTATTTTAAATTTTCAAATTGTAAAGTACAATCCCCATTTTTTTAAAGTCAAGAAGTCAAGCAACGTCCCTATTTTCATATAAATTAGAGAATCAATGCTTCAAAAGACCGTCCCCGGTTTTCCGGTTTTTTATTTAACGCTTCATAAACAGCTTTCGAGATCTGAATGTCCTGAACGGCTACTCCGGTTAGATCTGCAATTGTGATCTGGTCATCCGACAACCTTTGCAGTTTTTTACTGGCAATCACATTTCCCAGTTCAACAACATCCTCTTTACTGATTACACCGGCTGAAATGGCCTTGAATATTTCTCCCCGGACAAGACACTGGCTAATGCTGTCGGCAGCAATGATGTCAGCTCTTTGAAGAATTTCCGGGTCCAACTCGATTTTTGTCAGGGTATCAGAACCCATTGCAGTGATGTGTGTTCCTTTTTGAAGTGTTTCCGCTTTTAACAACGGTTTCTTTGAGGGCGTAGCCGTAACGATTAAATTGCAGGAAGAAAGTACTTCATCGGTATTCAAGGTTGTTTCAATATTAAATCCCTCCGGTTCCATATCCGTTCTATATAAATCCAATTCTTTTTGATTCATTCCCCAGACAATAACATCTTTACATTCTACGACAGGCTTTAAGTATTTAAGCTGTAAACGTCCCTGCACACCCGCGCCGACAATACCAATACGGTGAACAGAATCAGGGGCCAGATATTTTGCAGACACTGCTCCTGCCGCTGCTGTCCGAATCTCCGTCAGGTAGCATTCATCTAATAAAACTGACAGGAGCTCTCCGGATCTCTGGTTAAAAACAAGCATTAATCCGCTGCCTGTAGGGAGACCGAACTTATGGTTTTCGTAAAAACCGGAAGCGATTTTTATCACATAATAATCATCATTTTTTATGTAGCCATATTTAATGTGAACTTCGCCGGGGGGATTGTCAAATGTCATTTCTCCTACCGGGGGAACAACAACTTTCCCCTGCGAATAATTGACAAACCCTTCTTCCACCGCTTTAACAACATCAATATTTTTTAAAGCTCTCTTTATCTGGTTCAATTTATATATTTTAACCATTAAATACTCCTGTGTGCATTTTGCCTGTTTTGAAAATAAATCAAATACAAAGAAATATTGCCAGAAAACAGTTAAAATTACAAAGAAAATATTAAAAATGCAACGCCCGTACCCGGGTTTTTGTTGAAGATGAGATGATGGGAGGATGAGAAGATGAGGGGAAAAATGTTTTTTTTGTTTTCCTTAACCTTTACCTTTGCCTTTACCTGAGCACCGTCTCCCATTTTCTATAAAGTCATAAAGTAAGGCACCGTCCCTCGGTTTCCGTAACTTTTTTGCTTTTTTATTCGTCTTATACAGAAGAAGGAGTGACTCATGAAAAAATCACTGATATTTATTTTAATTTCCGGCTTTTTTTTATGTTTCCAATTCCCTGAAGTTATCAATAAGGACAGGCCGTTGAACGGGGAATGGGATTTCAGTCCGGAACTGACATGGGAAGTTGAAGAGGCGGGGCAGGACCTGTTCGGGGAAATTCAGAACCTGGCCGTTGACAGCAAGCAGAAGGTATTTATCGCTGACTTGAAGCATTCATATATTTTTATTTTTGATCAGAAGGGCAGGTACCTGAAAAGATTCGGAAAAAAGGGAGAAGGCCCGGGCGAGATACGCGAATATTTTGGAGGAGATCAGCTTCACATAGTGGGCGATAAAGTCCTGTTCACCGAACGGACCATGATTCATTATTTCGATACCGATGGAAACTATTTAAAAACCGTTCAGTTTTCCCTGAATTTAAAACCCAGGGCATTCATCGATGAACACACCTTCATCTCTGCCCCAGCGACGAACGATAAGCGGTCCAAAGAGCCATCCCAAATAACGGTTTATGATCTCGATACCGGAAAGCGGACGACCATAGCTTCGTTCAGGCCGTTTGATAAAGCCACCAGCACTGAGGAAAACGGCAGCCGCCAGGTTACGATCGGAATCGTGATCGGGGATATAACGCCTCTCATGCTGGTTCATGCCTCAGGTGACCGGATTTATTACGGTATGAACAATACCTACCGGCTTAATATTTCTGATCTGGACAGAAAAAAAATCTTAAGCTTCAGTATCCCTGATCGGAAGGCGAATCCCGTATCTGATGAATATAAAAAGGAGCTTAAAGCTAGCCTGGGTGAAATACCTGCTAATTTTCTGAAGAGTATCATCGACGGGCTTCCTTCGCATGCCTCTTTTTTTTCGGCCATCCATGTCGATAAAATAGGTAATATTTATCTCTTTGAATCCGATCCGGACAGCAGGTCAAGGAAGAGTGTTGACATATTCAATCCCAAAGGTGAATTCATCTACCGGGGAGCTTTTGCGGCCGGGAATGGAGAATCGATCGAAAACATACAAATCGGCGATGGGTTTGTTCTTATTGTGAAAGAGGATGAAGAGGGGACGGTCAGTTTGTCGAGGTATTCGGTAAAATTGCCGCAATAAGGCCAATTTATTGAAAAAAATGGGAAAAACAAAAACCTTGAATGATAAAGTAATGCACCGTCCCTATTTTTCTTCGAGTAATTGTAATGCTCTGGAATCCTGTCACCGGGTTTTTGTTGAAGATGAGATGATGGGAGGATGAGAAGATGAGGGGAAAGAAAAATGTCCCCATTTTCATAAAGTCAAGAAGTCAAGCACCGTCCCTCGTTTCTCCGTCCCTCGTTTCTCTGTTTTGGGCGATATGTTTTTTGAGGATGGTAATGAACTGTTAATCGGCGTCTACCATTTAAAAAAACTCTTTTTGCACCCGATACTATGTTTCTTCTTAAATAATAATTCTTTTAAAAAAAACTTGACAATGCATTTTGACTTTGATAACATAAATGAAATCAACTCCCCATTTTTGTTTTGCAAGAATGGGTTATTATCTCCAGAGGGTTGCTCGTTCAACCCTCTGTTTTATTTAGAAATTCATGTCTGAGATAAAAAAAGAAAGAGTAGCAATTTTTATTGATGGCAGCAACTTCTATCATAGTCTTAAGGCTTGTATAGGTAATACAAAAATTGATTTTTCAAAATTCTCTAAACTGCTTTCTATAAATAGAGAACTTATTAGAACTTATTATTATAATGCTCCTGTCGATCAACAAGAGTTGCCTGATATTTATAAAGATCAGCAGAGATTTTTTGATAGCCTCAGAGCTTTACCATATTTTGTATTAAAGTTAGGTAGGCTTGAGAAGAGAATAATAAAAGTTAATAAAAAAAAGTTAATTGATACTTTTGGAAGTGATACAGCTAAGATAATTATTGACAAATGGGGAGATAGTATTGTTACACATGTGGAAAAAGGTGTAGACATCGACCTAGCTACGGATATGTTGAAGCTTGCTTATAATAATGTATATGATACAGCAATTATAGTAACTGGAGATGGAGATTTTGTATCTGCTGTAAACGGCGTAAAGGATTTGGGTAAGCATGTTGAGAATGCAAATTTTAAGGATAGTAAAGGATACCATATTCGTACTGTTTGTGATAAATTCATTCCGCTAGATAAAAATTTCCTTAAATCTTGTTTTAGAAAATAATGGTTATATAGGTGTACTCTGAATTAATCTTATTTAATCAATAAAGGTCAAAAGTTGATTTTTTTAAAACGATGATTGTTACTACCTTTAACTAAGACATTACCTAATTTTATTATATATATCTTGATCCTGATGGACGTCCCTGGTTTTCTTTTTTAATTATTTTTCCTTCGGCGAAGTATCATTATATGATTCCACCATAATTTTATAGTATCCCATTTCATTAATTTTTTTGACAAGCATTAAAACTTCGGAATAGGGTAATGATTTAGAGGCTCGTATGGAAATAGCTTGATCCGGTTTCAGTTTCAATTCCTGTTTTAACCAGTATTCAATTTTTTCCGTTTTAGATGGAGAACCATCCAGTAGAATCTCACTATTTTCTTTTATGGTGATCACATGCTTTTTTACTTTGGTTTCAGAAGTTATGTCCCTGTTTAAGGGAGTAATGCGCCGGGCAAACTCTCGAAATTTTTCTATTGCTTCTTTTATTTTGGGATTGGTTGAATATTGCATTACTTTCCACACGGCAGTATAGAATTCTGGCATTACATCCTGATCCATTCTTCTCTGCAACTCTTTCAATTCTTCCGGCACTTTACAGGTAATGATTTTACTGAGTTCAGTATGTTTCTCCTTGAATTTGAAAGTAAGCTCCTTGCTCTGATTTACCATTTCGTCTGTTTTGTTCTGAGTTTTTTTCAGGGAAGTATCCAATTCATTAATAGCGGTTTTTATGTCTCTATCACTTTCAGTTTTGTTTATTTCATTTTCAAATGAATCTATAGATTTTCCCAATCCTTCTGATATATTCGAATTTGCTTTCTCACTTAAAATTTCAATCTCATCTTTCAATGCCTTCATTTCTTCTATGGCTATGAAATATGCTGGTACTTGGTTCACCAGGCAATTAAGTTCCGGAAATTTTATTTTTATTTCGGTTATATCCGTTTCCAGATTTTCCATGTTTTTGGTGTACCATTCAAGTGTCGATTTTATGTTCTTGTTTTCATCGTCCTGCAATTTTGACGAAAATGATTCGGTTAAGTTGATATACTGACTTATAACTTTTTTGGCGTTGGCGTATTCTCCACCATTGCATTTAATTAACCCCAGTACGATTGCTGCTAATGTTGAAACCCATAATAATTTTTTCATGATCTCCTCTCCTGAAAAATTACCTCTCCCTGTTATGTTTGAGGGAAACTGCGAATTCTTTCCCTTCTTCAAATTCAATTTTCCGCAATTAAGAAAAAAATGTCAAATTTCCAAGTTTCAAGGCAACGTCCCTCTTTTTTACCATGATACCTTTAATATTCAACCTGGTAGTCAAAATATAAATGTAGACAAACGCAGATCACCTCGAGAGAGTATTTTTTTAAGATGGAATTGAATTCTAAGAATTAAGTATGGTGTCCCTGGGATTTTACTCTTTCAAGAGCAGCACCGCCAGGGAGACTTCCGCCGTTCCCAGGGCGAAGTAGAGGATCTGGAGCCAGTGGCCTCCGCCGATCATGTTCACCTGTACGAAGAGCCAGATGATCAGACCCAGGCCCATGGCCGCCGCAGCCGGTTCAAACAGGCGGTGGCGTTTCAAACCCATGACCAGGGCCAGGAAATGGCCCAGGCCGATAACTCCGGAGAGTATGAGACCCGGCCAGAAAAAATCAGTGAAGGGCGAGCCCTCCAGCATGGAGACCGGCATCTCCTTTACAATTCCCCGGGGAAAGACCATCATTATTATCCCGCTGACAATGGCGCTCAGGGCCACAAAACCCAGAAGCCCGATTTCAATGATCCGTACTGTTTTTTTCATGAACACTCCTCAGCAAAAAAAAAATGTAAATCCCGTTCCCGGGTTTTTGTAAATAGGTGATTACCATAAAGTCATAAAGTAAGGCACCGTCCCTCGTTTTTTGTTACGACTATGCACGGTTTTTTCAATCATTCTTCAAATTTCTTTAGAATCCAATCCAAGGCTGAAATGAATTTTTTAAACTCAGATTCTTTATCAAGTAAGTGTAATTGAAAGCTTGGATATTTTTCGATTACTTCTTCTGATAAATTTACTCCCTCAATTGTATTAATCATATTAAGGAGTTCTAATCGATTTTTTTCATCCTGGAATTGTGGATAAGATTTGAAATTTCCGAATTGTAATTCAACATATCCATTATTAAATCCGGTTCTTACTCCTACAGTCCAGTATGTATTGTTTTTACAATCAAACATCGGGTAAAAGGATCCATTATGAATCCCTTCTCCCCACCATAATCTCAAATTTTTACTTTTTGCCCAATCAAGAATATTTTTTGCAACTATTGCCTCATATTTATCTTCTCTTTGTCGCAGTACTTTCATAAATGATTCTTCATCCCATTTTTTCTTTTTTCTTATTCCCTTCTTCACCTGCGCCTGCTGGGTTTGGCCCACAACGCGGGGAACCATGGATTTGAAGCCTTCGCCCACAAACTGCTTGATCTCGATGGCAATGACCTCGGCTGGATCCATTTGCTCATTGAGAAATTCCACGATTCTTTTTAATTCGGAGGGGATGATATCAGCCACAAAAACCAGCCTGACTTTTCCGGCCTGGAGGTTGGTCTTGACCTGCTGCCAGAACTCTTCCGGGTCGTGCTCCTCTCCGATTAAATTCTGGATCTCCTGGTCCGGGTCGGTTTCATTGGCCTGGCAATGGGCTTCGAATTTACTCTGAATTTTTTCAATGGGCCAGTAGATGATGGCATTGGCAGCATAGTCCAGCATCTGTCCCACCACTTCCCGGCGAATCCGGGTGTCGCTGCTTCGCTTTACTTCCACCAGGGTAGGGATGCCGTCCTGGTCCAGAAACAGGTGGTCCACACTCCAGCGGTTTTCCGAATCTTCGGAAGAAATTTCCATCTCCCGGGAAATCAGCAGCCACTGTCTGGGCTCATCCTGATCAATCTGATCCCCGGCCAGAAGGTCCGGATATTTTTCCAGTAGTTCCTGCAGCAATGCCTCCGAATCATAACTGGCCTCTTCCATCTTTACCAATTTATCATCCTTAATCAAAAAAATCCCTCCGGACATATAGTACCTTCTTATTTTGGCAATTGTTTGGTTATTTTTATCATAATAATTAGTTAATATACTTTGACATCATATCCGAAAAATCTAAGTCCACTATTCGAATTCCGGTTTATCATAGGATATTTATCAGGGTAAAACCAAGAAATCAACTCTTGTATTGACGATTTACCAAAATAAGCTAGATTTTTTTTACATTCTTCCATTCTCTCAATAATATTCACCTCTTTATTATGTAATAACTTATTCCATTCATTTATTATTCTATCAGCAGAATTATTTAACGGATTTAGAAATCTTGTTTTATTTAATGGAAAACTTTTCATACAATGTAATGATTTCACGACCGCTTCTATGTCTGCTTTATCAAGTAGGTCAATACTCTTTTCATTTAATCTTCCTTGAATTATTTTTATTCTATCTAACCTGTAATCTTCAGTATTCGGATTTCTATTTAACCAGTTTTTAAAAGCAATAACATATTTTTCAATTTCTCTTTCATGTTGTAAATCTGAAAGAGGACGATATGGTTTTACTAAGTACTTTTTGGAAGGAATTTTATCATGTTTATGAAAGAGAAAATCGAAAAATGCATCAATTTCATGTAAAACCGAGAGTTCTTTTAAGAGCCTATTAGTTTTTTTAATATATATAATTTTAAAATTATTATAAGCATTCAAATATTTCTCATACTCTTTAAAAACTCTTATTTTTTGTGGCAGTTCTGGTAATTCCCAAAGTTTTTTCAATTTTTTGTTAGAACCGGGTTCCTCTCGTGAATCTTTTTTCTTTTTTTCAATTGGTTTCCAAAGTGGATCAATTATTGGACTTATTTTCCATAAATTTTGAAATAAAATTTCAAGTCCTTCAGGAATCTTTTTGAAGAGAAATCCCAATTCATGACGCCTTTCAAATGCCGCTCCTGTTAGATTTGCAGAAGTCAAAATAGCAGATTCATCAAAAATATATAATTTGGCATGAATTCCATCAAGTGTTCGAATTTCGCCACTCAACCTAAATTTATTAAATGTTTCCTGATCGATATGGGAACTATTTCTAATATCAGTTATTAGCTTTTTTTCTACTTGAACATTGTATATCCATTTCGTTCCTAATATTCTTTGAACTTGTGTCCAAGATCCGATAAATGGAGAAATAATATAAATTCTTTTCTTGGATTTTTCACAAAATTCTCTAACTGTATTTACAAGGCTTTGTCCATATAGAATCATCTCTCTCTCCTATATAAAATCTATTATTTATAAAATAATTAACTAAAATTAAATTCAAAGCAATAAATACTATAATTCTTCAGTTTCACATGACTCTGAAATTTCTTCAAGGTATTCCGGTTTTATGTATCTTATAATAGTTGATATTTTTTTTACTTCATCTTTTAGTGTGGAGAAAGAAATGTATCTGCATATTTCTAAAAGTGGTGTTTTTAATCTAGAAAAAGTGGGTCTATTTACTTCTGTTATTACCTTATTTCTTCTATCATCTGGGGCAACAAGATATAATGGCATATTTAAATTTGGCTGCATTGTTATTAAATCAGACATGCGTAATAATCCTGAATAGATGGATGTAGTGCTTTCAATTTCAAAAGCAGCAACAATAGCATTCCCTTTCAACCAAAGAACATCTATTAGTTCAATAGTTTTATTGGTTGCATCATCAAATTGTAATGGGAGTTCATTTTTTATTCGAGATATTTCTAATAATTTCTTTCCCTTATAAATTTTATTTCGATCATTTCTTGCCACCCAAACATCGAATCCCATATCGCTTCCAAGCTTCAATAAAATTGCTTGGATTTCAGTATGTTCGTTTACCTCTTTTGTTATTTGTTTGGGTTGATCCATTATTTCATCTTCTTCTTTTTCCAATTCTTTTTCTGGAATTGTAATAGATCCGATTTTTGTTTTAATTGATCTTGGTCTCCTTAACAGTTTCTTCTGATCAACCGGTCTAATAATTGGATTTTTTTTTGCTTCAAAAAGAGCATTTACAACTGCTTCTCCATCTTCTTTTTTCCATAATGCTGGTGAACCACGGAAATGCCCAGTCCATCCCCTTTTTTTTTCTAGATCTAAAAAGAAACTTAGTTTATCTTTCAATTCATAAACTGGGACAGCAGTTTCAGGTGTAAGCTCTAAAATGATTTTTGCTTTAACTCTGCATGGGAAAATATCATCTTCCCAGATATATGCATCATCTTTGAAGGCCTCTGAAAAAATTTCCAAAACTCCTATAAATCGAGAAACTCCGGTTAAATAACAAAGAAAATAATCACCAATTTTTACTTTTTGTAATATTTTCCACCTAGATTCTCTAAAACCAGAAACATGTCCTCCTGCTTTTTTAAATTCGATCCAGGATTTCCCTGTAAAAAGATCTAACCAATAATTCCTTTCACTCATTAAATTTCCAATTTTTTATTGATATTGAATAATTAATATAAATTTTATCACAAACATATTATATTAACTCAACATCCAGAACTCAACATAAAAAACTGATTTCCTTTCCCCTTTCTTCAAAATTAATTATCCGCAATCAAGAAAAAATTGTCAAATTGTCAAGCACCCTTTTTTTCACGCCTTTTTCACTTTTACTCCTCCTTTTTATTATTCTTAAAATAGCCATCTCCAATTACCTTTTTGAATGCCTTGCGTGCTTCATCCTCTGTTTTTGCAATTACTTTAAATTTCGCTTTGCGACTCCCAGTATCAATTGGTCTTTTAGGTAATGGTCCAATAGCTTCTGCAGTTTCATCCTCAGGAAAAAATATACAATCGTATTTCTTCCCATCAATGGTGACGTAAGTTCCTAATTCTTTTAAATTTTCCATTCTTCCTCCAAAAAATTATCTTGTTTCTTTTATTTTCATATCTCAGAAATATCCTTATAGATAGCATTAAATTGATCTAAAGCAGATTTTAAATTTTCTGCGATATCTTTTGCTAAGACATCCGGATTGGGTAGGTTTTCGACGTCTTCGAGGGAGTCGTCTTTGAGCCAGAAGATGTCCATGCTGACTTTATCTCGTTTCATCAATTCTTCGTAAGTGAATGATTTGAACCGCTCGGATTCTTGTCGCTGGTGGCGGTTTTGGGTATTGTAACACTGGATGAAATCTTTAAGGTCCTCGAATTTTAGGGGACTGGTTTTGAGGGTAAAGTGTTTGTTGGTGCGAAGGTCATAGATCCATAACTTTTCGGTCCAGGGTTTTTCTGAGGCTGGCTTGCGATCAAAAAACAACACATTGGCCTTGACCCCCTGTGCATAAAAAAGTCCGGTGGGTAAGCGGAGTAGGGTATGGACATCGCATTCGTGAAGGATTTTTTTTCTGACTGTTTCCCCGGCTCCTCCTTCAAAAAGCACATTATCCGGAACCACGATACCGGCTTTCCCATGCATTTTCAAAATGGTTTTGACATGCTGAAGAAAGTTAAGTTGCTTGTTGGAAGTGGTTGCCCAGAAATCCTGGCGCTCATAACTGATGGATTCACGGTCTGCTTTTCCCTCGCCATTAAAAATGGTAATACTGCTCTTCTTTCCAAAAGGAGGATTGGTCAGCACCACCTCAAACCGTTCTCCGGGATCTGAAGCCAGTGAGTCTCCTACCTGAATGGGGACCTGTTCTTCTTCCCCAAGTCCATCTCCTCCGATTCCATGTAAATACAGGTTCATCAAACACAGCCGGGCCACACCATCCACAATGTCCCAACCCATGAAGGTTTTGTGTTTTAAGAATTTTTTTTGTTCGATATCAAGATTATATTTGTGAGATAAAAAATCATGGGCAGCGAGAAAAAAACCACCGGTTCCGCTGGCCGGATCGCAAATCTTCATTCCAGGTTCCGGGCGGATCACTTCCACCATGGCTTTGATCAAAGGGCGTGGAGTGAAATATTGGCCGGCACCGCTCTTGGTATCTTCGGCATTTTTTTGGAGTAACCCTTCATAGATTTCACCTTTCACATCAATATCCAATCCAATCCAGGTTTCATCATTGATCAACTTGATCAATCGTTTCAATTTGGCCGGATCCTGGATGCGGTTCTGGGATTTGCGAAAGATCATACCTAACATGCCGCTTTTTTTCCCCAATGAAATCAGAATATTTCGATATTGATTTTCTAATTCACTGCCATCTTTTTTTAGTAAACTTTGCCAGTCAAGATCTTCGGGAATGATGGAGGGTTTTTTGAAGGGTGGTTTGGTTTGTTCGTCAGCCATTTTCAAGAATAAAAGATAGGTTAACTGTTCAACATAATCTCCATAACTCACACCATCATCACGTAATACATTACAATAATTCCACAATTTTTGAACGATTGAAGCCGATTCATTCCCCATATTAACCTCGGTTAAAATTAATCTTTTTTTGTTTTCCTTTTTCTCGTTCTTTTTTTATCTTTTCCAAAAGGGCTTGCGCAGAATTTTCACCACTGATCAATCCCTGATGTTCTTCCCGCCATTTCTTGGTCAAATTTCCATTAAACGCTTCTCTTAAAATACTCTGTCTCAATTGTTTTGCTTTCCCAAGACTCTCATCCACCACTTTCTCAACTCCATCAGCTTTCTCAAACTTTCTCTCAATTTCCTCAACTATTATTTTTTGCATTTCCAATGAAGGATATGAGAACTTTAGCAATTCAACATATTTTTTGGGAACACGAAGTTGACCTGCAGTACCCGTCATATTATGTTTTGCATCTTTTCTTGTTGCTTTTTGAATCAAATAATAAAACAAAAATTTATTATATATTTTATCTATATTTACTCTAATGACATGAAATTCAGTAGAACCGAAACCGACACCATTCATAAGATTTTCAACAATTGCTATTTTTCCGTTTTCCATGCAGGGTGTTATTTTTGCAAAAATTAGATCGCCATTCTCAAAACTTGTGTATCCCTTCTTAACTTCAGAATACTTTTTTGTGATTGACAAATCAATCTTGCCAGTCTCAACTTCAACAGCTTTCATAGGGAGAAAGCTAACTCCAATATCTTCAAGTAATTCAGTTGAAAGTTTTGGATTTATATCAGATATATTTTGTAACTCATCTATATTCCATAATGTTTTATCATTATAGTACTGGTCTTCTTCACTCAAAACTCTTAACTCATTACTCAACATTCGCTGACGCCAGTCAGTGGTAAGCTTTCCCTCAAATGCAGCCTTCAACACCGCCTGCCGATAACGTTTCAGTTGCGTTTTTACCCTCTCCAATCCCTCCACCCCAGCATCCAGTTTTTCAAACAATTTCTCAATCCTTTCAACAATATTTTTTTGCTCATGAATTGATGCAATTATTATTTTTAATGAATATGCATCATCACGATTTAATCCTGGAATAGCTGTTGATTTCTCAAATTGTTTGAATGAAAAATTTTTTAACATATAATATAAAAAAGAAATATTAACTTGGGTTGGTGGAATTAAATAATAAGTTGTATCAATAGGCCAGAAAGGAGTTTTTGATAAATGAACTTTCCCAACGGCTCCTTTTCTACCAATTATAATTCCTTTATTCCCGACCAGATTTTCAGAATGATATCCAACAATTCCATTTGAACCATAAACCGGTACAGTCCCATGTTTTCTTTTCTTTTTTGTAAGACCTTTTCCATATTCAAGTGAAAGGATTTTTCCAAATTCAATTCTTATCCATGAACTTGAATATTTAAAGTTAGTACTATTTGAAACCATATTTTTTTTCTCTTTTCTCAAAAGCTTCTTTTCCACCTTCTAAAATTTCACAAACATGTTCTCTTAAACCTTGCTTTTCTAAATCAATACTACCGTTATTATTCTTAAAGGAATTTTCCAAAGAACCACTTATATAACATATATAGGCTTTCTGTTTAGCCAATCCTCTATCAAAATCTGCAACGATCACTTGTTCAGAATCTGTGTTAACAACTAAATTTGGATTATGTGTGACAATTATTATCTGTCTTCTTTTTTTAGCATTTCTAAAATATTTAACTAGAGTACAATAGACTGATCTATTATCAAGATTTTCTTCAGGTTGGTCAATAAGAATTGGTCTTTTATCCTCTTTATCAAGTTTTAAAAATAAAATAAGAAGTGCTACACCTTTAAGTCCTGGGGATAGGTTATTTAGTTCAATTCCATTGAACTTAATTGAATAATTGATACGATAATATTTTGTGGCGTAAAGCCAATTGTCAAAATCTCGTTCTGTATATCTTTCTTTTAATTGAGAAAGTATAGTTATTTTCTTATTGACAAATAAACCTTTCACATTTTTTATGAAATTATTTATAGATTCCTTATCAGCCTGAAGCAAACTTTTTTCACTTAGATTAAGCTTTAATTGTAATTCTTCTAATTTCTCTTCTAGCAATACAGGAGTAGTATGACGAAATACTCCATCTGATCTTAAATCAATCAGTTCATGCCCCTCGTCTCCCATAGCATTGAAATCAAAATTAAATTTCACAGTAAAATTGAATAAATTTTCATTCTCCTCTTCACTTTCTTTTAAAAGGTTCTCTAAAGGTGAGTATATATCTCTCAGTTTTTCTTTTTCCTCAAAAATCAATTCAAAATAATTAAAAAATAGATTTTCTCTATGATTTAATAGATCCATTAAATTCTTTTCTGCCTCTCTAATTATTATCAGATCCTGATTCAAAGATTCTTTTTTCTTTTTCAAATTTGATAATGATTCATTTATCTCCTTGATTTTATCTTTTTTCGTTTTTTCAATATTTATCTTACTGTTCAATCCATTAATCTTTTTATTAAGATTTAATAAATCATCTTTGAGTTTATTAGTCCTATTAAAAATTTCTCTTTTTCGAGTATTAATTATTTGTTCTAGATTATCAGGATATAAGGCAATTGTTAAACTCTCAAGGTCATTTTGTGCAATCCCTATCAATTGAAGGTTTTTCTTTAAATTATCTATGAGTACCTTCGAATCCTCTAAAAATATAGAAATCTCATTTTTTACTTCTTCGATTCTTAATATACTACTATTTAACTTTGAAATTTCATTTTCTAGTTCTGATTTTTTTTCTACATAAATGTTAAGCTCTTCCAAGATATTTTTTTGCTCTTCAAAATCTTTTGAAAAATCCATTGACTTTTTCATTTCGTCGTCAAGCTTTTCTATTTCATTTTCAATTTTCCTTATCTCATCTTGTTTGTTTTTCTTAGAATCAATTAAATTATTATGATCAAATATTGTTGAATTAATTTCCTCTATTTGTTTTGCTACTCTACTCTCTTTATTTTTTATTACTTTTAATTGAGCATCTCTATAACTGTCAAATTCTACAAAATCAGCCTTATTTTCTACTGGGATTTTTTGAAAAATGACATTCTCTATCTGTTGTTCAAGCTCACTCTTTCCTAATTCAGTACATAACTGATCAATAAAATCCTGGGGCAAGTATCTTACTTTGCCTAATCTTCTACTCAAAGGGAATGTGTCACTAATTATTTCATCATCTATATTTCCTTGATCCCACTCTACTCTAATTTTTGTATTTTTCAATTCCTTAAAGGCTTTTTTTAAAAACGACTTTGATTTAGATTCATCTTTTTCAAAACACCTATAACTTCCAGTAGCATAAGCTACGAGATCTAATATGGCTGTTTTACCAGTGCCCTTCCCCCCAATAATACTCACTAATCCTTCATTAAGTGGGATTGGTTTGTTATCTTCAAACCATTTGTTTGAATTATATATTGATATTGATTTAATTATTTTGCCCCTTTCCAATTTTCGTTCAGGTTCTTCTCCAATAAAAATTCGATCCTCAGGTTCATAAATTATTTGTTTTAAACCTTTAAATGTTGGATCTGCTTTAATCCAACAAAATTTATCAATAGGTTGAGATTTATTATCTTTCAATTTACCAAACGGGTACGAAATATTATGCGCATCACTACCTTTTATACATGGAATTTTTCTGTTGTTTAGCCATTTCCCTATTTGGTTTTCGGAATATTTATCACTTTTCCATAAAAAAAATTCCATTTGTTTTCTGTTTGATGATCCAATTATATGACTTTCGTTTATTAATCCCAGTTTGAAATATCCATCGCTATCAGGATCAATATTATCAATACCACCATATTCGTCATATGGAAGCCAAACCAAAAAAAAGTCTTTTAGTTGATTATTCCCCTTAATACTTTTAATAACATCAAAATAATCAAAACTAATATTCGATAAGTGATCTCTATCAGAAATATTTCCAACTGTGTCTTTTTCTCCTTTTTCATAAAAACAATCTAAAGAATTAAGCCAATTCTTAATCCTAGAAATGATTTCCCTATCATTATTAAAGATAATATGAAAGTTTATTTTCACTCCACTTTTTAGGCGTGCATCATTTTTATCTAAAACCATATTGTTCATTCGAAATTCAACCACAGGAAATAGTGTTTTTTTTAAATTGAAATCAAGTAGCCTTTCATATCCTGATAATGTGCAATAATCATTAATGCCAATTACTTCTGCTTCAGAATTATTAATATTTTCAACAAAATTTGAATAATCTTCTCCACCAAAAGAAGCCGGGCTATGAACATGTAAATCCCATTTTCTCCATTCTGAACCTCTTGGATATTTAGAATTCGACATTCTTTCCATCTCCTATATATTTTTTAAAATCATCAGTTTATAATTCGTGATTAAAAATTCAAAATATTCTATGCTACCAACTCCTTATTCAAATCCCTTAAAATTTTGTTTATATCCTCTCCAAACAACATATAGGCTTTGATTGCTCCTCCTCTTTCATAAAACGGCTCATATTGGAAATGATCCATTTCAATGGAAAGGGAGGTCATGATGTGATCTTTGATCATGAGCAGCCATTCCATCTGTTCCGGGGTAAATCGGTGATCGACTTTTTCCTGTTCACGCATCCAGTGTTCAAATTTTTGGTCGATGATATCCGAATAAGGTTCCAGATATTTACTCTCTCCAATGGCAAATCTCAATAATGAAATGATATTGGTCAACAACTTCTGAGGCCCGGCCCCTCTGATCTTTGATTTTTCCAATTGCTCATAGGCCTTCCAGATCTGATCGGTGGTCAAGGAATAGGGCGGTTTTTCAATGGCTTCGGCCAATTGTTTTATTGAGTCATAGGTCAAATGACGCTGGCCATAGGGTTTTTCATAGATGATCTGTAAGGCAGTTAATTCATTTTTATTCTCATCTATAAATTTTCTGAAATGATCAATGGTATTTTTGGCCACGCTCTCGGAGATTTCAGCCGGTCCTGCATATAAAATTTTATCCTGACTGACCGTATCAATGATTTGTTCTTTTCGAGTCTTGATTTCAATGAGAGTATTTCTTAATTCCGGATCATCAAAGGGTTTACAGGCCTGTTTGGCTATATCATCTTTTGCTTTTTCGATTTCTTCATGGGTGGGATTTTCAGATCTGAACAATTCTTTGGCTTTTTCAATGCTCTTATCCGGATCACTGGCATCCAGGAGGTCATTGATCACATCTTCCAAAGACTTGATCTGCAAAATGGTGTTGATTTTGTCTTTTTCCTTTTCCTCCAGAGTTTGATTGATACTGGCCAAACGGCCGGCCAGACTTCGAATGCTATCTTCATCTCTATTGCCCAGAGCAATATCTTTCAGTAATTTTTCAAAGGAAACACTCTTTTTTCGCTCTAGAGGCTGGCTATCGGTTTTATCGGTTTCACATACACCCACGGCATCTACAATCATGAAATGGGTTTTGTAATTGGCATCGGGTGTCACCCCTTTGAAATCGGTCGGGGATATGGTTCGGGTTCCGCGTCCTTTCATCTGATCAAAGTAAATCCGGGATTTCACATCCCGCATGAACAGCAGGCATTCCAATGGCTTGATATCGGTTCCGGTGGAGATCATGTCTACGGTAACCGCAATGCGTGGATTATAGGAATTGCGAAAACTGGCAATCAGGTTTTCGGGCTTTTCTCCGGTGGTTCGATAGGTAATTTTTTTACAGAATTCATTGCCCTTGCCAAATTCCTCCCGGATGATGTGTACGATGTCTTCGGCATGGGAGTCATTTTTGGCAAACACCAGGGTTTTTGGGACTTCGGTTCGTTTGGGAAAAATATCGCTGAATAATTTTTCCTTAAAGGTTTTAATAACGGTTCTGATTTGATCTTTGGCCACTACACTCCTATCCAATTCCGGACCTTGATAATCCAAATCATCTTCCAACAGTTCCCAGCGAACTTTACGGGTGGTTTTATCCCGTTTGTCGATATAATAACCGGCATCCACATGACCGCCTTTTTCGGTGATTTCGGTCTGAATCCTGTATATTTCATAGCCTACATTTACTCCATCCGCCACAGCCCGCTCATGGTTGTATTCCATGATCAGGTTTTGATGAAAAAATCCCAGGGTTTGTTTACTGGGAGTAGCGGTTAATCCGATGATAAAAGCATCAAAATACTCTAACACCTGTCGCCAGAGATTGTATATCGATCGATGGCACTCATCGGTGATGATAAAATCAAAGGTTTCAATGGGAATATTGGGATTGTATACAACTTCCTTGGGTTTATCCTGGAGGGGGAGTTCATCAAAGTGGGATTCCTCTTCCAATTCCGGATCAAATTCTTCCTCTCCCTTCAACATGGAAAACAGTCTCTGAATGGTAGTGATACAAACCTTGCTCACTTTATCGATGGTATTGGTGGTTAAATGTTGGACATTGTACAATTCAGTAAATTTGCGGCCATCATCCGGGGTTTCAAATGTGCTGAATTCGGTTTTGGTTTGTCTAGCCAGGTTATTCCGGTCCACTAAAAAGAGGATTCTTTGGGCTTTGGCAAATTTTATCAATCGATAGACAGAATTAACTGCCATAAAGGTTTTACCTGAACCAGTGGCCATCTGAATGAGGGCTCTGGGGCGATTGGATTTAAAGGATTTCTCCAGATTTCCTATGGCTTCCAGTTGACATTCCCATAACCCTTTTTGGGGTAAGGGAGGTAGTTTTTGCAAACGGTTTCGGAGTGTGGTGTCCTGTAAGACCCACTCCAGGAGGGTTTCCGGTTTGTGAAAAGTAAATATACGCCGGGAACAGGGATCGGGATCCCGCTCATCCCGAAAATAGGTTTCAATACCGGTACTCTCAAAGGCAAAAGGTAAAGGTGTTTGATAATGGGGTACATTCTGGGGAATTCCCTGAATATATTTTAGGGTTTGTTCACTCACACCGGATAAGGTGGTACCTTCTGGTTTGGCTTCAATTACCCCTATGGCCTTTCCATTAACAATGAGAAGATAATCGGGTGTTCCATTTGATAGAGGAAACTCACTGATGGCAATACCAGTGGATGCAGAGAGATTGAAATCGGGATATTTTTGTAAAGTCCAGTCGACTTTTTTTAATAAACGATCAATGTTTTTTCTGGCTTTTTCTTCGGGATTCATAGACTGCTATTTTCACCCATATAATTACACCCAAAAATCTCCCGCCATATTAAGAAAAATTGGTCAAATATAAATATAAGGAAAATGAAAATGAATGTCAAGTGAGAGATTGAGGGAAGATGGTCATGAAGAGATTAAGATAACTTGTCAGTAGCTCACTTCGTGAGCGTCATTAGCAACCGAAGGTTGCGTCATAGGTTCGCTGTGCGAACGTCATAGAGAACTATCACAACTTGTCATTAGCAACCGAAGGTTGCGTCATAGGTTCGCTGTGCGAACGTCAGGAAGAGCGCAACAGTTCTTGTCATTAAGTGATTACTGGAGATTGTCATAAAGAGCTAACCGAGCTTGTAAATAATTCTTTTTCTGACAATATAAAGAGAGTTGTTATGACAAATTCTTTTGATCTATAATGACAAGCTCTTGTGAGTTGTAATGACCAGCCTATTTAATATCTAATCGAACTTGTCATTTGCTCACTTCGTGAGCGTCAT
>CBDAFS010000032.1:0-34594 GCA_965195285.1 uncultured Aminicenantes bacterium
GTTGGTACTGGTGTAACCGGTACACCAACCAGCGGCACCCAATCTTACACCGAAGGCGCGACGGTAACCTATAGCTATTCGCTGGAGAGCGGGTATACCAACCTGGTGGTAACTCTTGACGGATCCCCGGTCTCTCCCAGCGGCACCATAACCGTTTCGGGCAACCGTAACTTAAGCGCAACCGCCGAGCCTGAGACCGGCTTCGACATCCGCGGCAAGTGGACCGGGTACTTATACTGGGCGCAAGGTCATCCTCCTGTTGCGATAATTGATGTCTTTTTGACTGTTACCTTTGAGGGGGGGCTGGAATCGGGCATTACCACAGCAAGAATGGATTATTCCTGGGGCTGGACTCACGGGACCTATTCCGTTGAGGGCAACCAGGTCAAATTTTACTTTGGATTGTACCAGAGCTCTGTTCTTATACGATTCGGCGGTACTGTTGAAAATGACAACCTGATGCGCGGCTGGCATGAAACCAGTAATGACGTTGATTGGCGCCGAGATGGCTGGATGCTGGAGAGGCAATAGTAATTAATAAATTAGAGCCATCCCCTTTTTGTGCACTAATCTAAAGTCCCAAAAAGATCATGGCGCCGCCGCTAAGGGCAATGATGGCTCCTCCCAGAGCGTGGGCATAGCGTTCGAAAAAGGCAAACCGGACCTGTTTCAGGCCGAAGTAGGCCAGGCTGACCATCACGCTCATGGTGGCGATGGTGGCCAGGCTGAAGGCCATGACCACCAGGATTACCCCGCCGGTATTGAGCTTGGCAGCCGGGTACATGAGGACAGGGATGAGGGGCTCGCAGGGCCCCAGCACAAAGATGATAAACAGCCACCAGAACGTGGTGTTTTTTTTCTGATGGACATGGGTGTGGTTCCTTTCGTGATCATGACTGTGTTCGTGTACAATGCCGTCCAGGTGAGCGTGGGAATGGGAGTGGATCTTGCCCTTGATTCCCCTCCTGATGCCCCAGGACATGTAGGCCAGGCCGAATCCTAACAGCAGGTAGCTGGCAACATCCCCCCGTATGCCTTCCAATCCCTGGATCCGGGAAATGGCCACCCCGGCCGCGATGCCGATCATGCCGATGACAACCGAGCTCAGTACATGTCCCACACCGCAGATGACCGTAATCAACAGGGTTTTGGGATAGGGCCAGTTCCGGGCCCGGGACAGGGCAATAAAGGGCAGGTAATGATCCGGCCCGATCAGGGTGTGGATGAAACCGATGGAAAAGGCGGTGGTGATTAAGATTCCGATTTCAGTATTCATGGGTTTTTTCCTTGAAAATGCTCTGGGTGGATTATAGGATTAAAAAGGGAGAAAATCAAGTTTGAACATAGAACCTTGAACCGGGAACATTGATTTTATTGACATTTCCCCGGGGCTGTGATAATTTTCCTTTACACCTTGATAAAGGAGTTTTTAATGCCCGAACAAAATAATCAAACCAGTGATGATTTCATATCCGCCAGTAAAGATATCGATGTCCAGGCCATCATGGAGGCCATTAAAAAAAAGATCGAAGAAAAAAAGAAGTCCGGAATTCTCAAACAGAGTGATATCGATGATATCAACGAAATGGAGCTACTGCCCATGCCCGATTTTCAGGAAGTTCCTCATGTGTATGAGGACCATTTGTTTTCCCGGAAACTGGAGGAAAACCTGATTCTGGGTTATGAAGTTGAGCAAGAGCGCAGCGGCCTTTTCGGGATTGTCAAGAAAACCATGCAAAAAATACGCAGGCTGTTTCTCCCCCTGATCCGGTTTGCCATACGCCCGGCCCTCAATGATATGGCCCGGATATACGGGGAAAATATATTCAAGAGTAAGGAGTACATCCGCATACTCCACAATGCGCTGACCAACATGATTGTGGAATCATCCAAGCTGAAGATCGAAGAGGAAATACTCAAGACCAAAATCAAAGTTCTGGAAGACAAAATGGAATTTCTGGAGAACCGGGAACGGGCCATAGAGAAGAAAGTGTTTCAATAATGCAGATCCATCAGTTTTTGACTTCCTATTCCTACGGTGATGCCATTGGTAACGAGGCTTTTGAAATCCGGGAGTACCTGAGGAAACAGGGGTATGAATCGGATATATTTGCCCTCCATTATCATCCCCGCTTTGCCAACCAGATCATTAATTACCTGGAGTATGACCGGTTTTCCCGCCCTGAAAATATTGTCATCTTTCATTTTTCCATTGGATCGGCCGTTACCCGGAAGTTTCTCCGGGTAACGGACAGAAAGGTCATTATCTATCACAACATCACCCCTTTTCACTTTTTTCTGGATTATCACCGAATCCTGGCCAAGGACTGCTACAAGGGTAGGGTGGAACTCAAGACCCTGGTAGATAAGGTGGATCTGGCCCTGGGGGATTCACACTACAACGAACAGGAGATGAAAGAACTGGGATTCCCCCGGACCGGAGTGCTGCCCCTGGTCATGAATTTCTCCAAATTCCAGGCCCCGGTTACTCCCATCCTGAAGGAATTGTTCGATGATGGCAAGACCAATATCCTGTATGTGGGCCGGATCATTCCCAATAAAAGGGTGGAAGATGTTTTAAGGATCTTTCACCTCTATCAAACCCATTTCAATCCCGATTCAAGGTTATTCATAATCGGCGAATACCGTGGTTTTGAACGCTACCTGACCGCCCTGCAAAAAATGGTAACCAGCCTGAAAACCCGGAATATCCATTTTTCCGGTCATATTCCCGAAGACGAGCTGGTATCCTATTACAAGCTTTCCCAGATATATTTGCATATGAGTGAGCATGAGGGATTCTGTGCCCCGCTGCCTGAAAGTTTTTATTTGAATATTCCGGTGGTGGCCTTTGATGGGGGCGCGGTCCGGGAGACCATGGGACAGGGCGGTATGCTGGTTACCCGGAAAAACCTGCTGGGGATTGCCGGCTTGATCGATTGTATTCTGTCTGACCGGACCCTGAAAGAGAAGCTGATTGCCTCCCAGCAAAAGGAACTGGCCAAATATCAGCAAAACCGGACCGGCCAGATACTGCTGGACTACCTGAAGAAGATCCCGTGAATTTCAATTCGATTATTGTTCGCTATGGTGAGATCAGCCTCAAAGGCAAGAACCGGATCCATTTTGAACGCCTACTAAAAACCAGCCTGGAATCTTCTCTTGACCTGGAGAGATGCAAATTTTCCCAGGTAATTTTGAAGAGGGGGCGGATCTATATCAGGGGAATTGATACCCTTCCGCGGTTGGAAAGAGTCCTGGGGGTTTATTCCTTTAGCCCGGCCCTGGAGATCGGTAAAAGCATGTCCGGGCTGAAGCAATCGGTTCTGCAGATGGTTCCCCTTATCCGGCAGTCCGCTTCCTTCCGGGTGAGTTGTCAGAGAACGGATAAGCGCTTCAAGTACGATTCGCTCCAGATTGAAAAGATGATTGGAGAAATTCTTCTCCGGGAGAGCCGGACCCCGGTGAACCTGGAAAATCCGGAGGTTCATTGTTACATTGAAATTGGGGAAGATTACATCTATCTGTTTTCCGAGAAAATAAGGGGATTTGGTGGTTTTCCCTACGGGGTTTCCGGTAAACTGGTCTCCCTGGTTAGCTCGGGGATCGATTCCCCGGTGGCCACATTCCTGATGATGAAGCGGGGGGTTGAGCCTATCCTGGTCCACTTCCAGGTCAGTCAGAGTGATGCCCATAAGGTGTTGAAGTTAAAAGCACAACTCGAGGTGTTTTCCTCTGGAAAGGAGATCAAGCTGCATCTGGTTGACCGGAATGAACTGTTCCAGGGAAATTTTCAAAGGCTTTATGACCACCCTCGCTACCATTCTTACATGTGCGTATTATGCAAATTCCTGATGCATAAGAAAGCGGGTGAAATTGCCAGAGGGGAGAAGGCTTGGGGACTGATTACCGGAGACAACCTGGCCCAGGTGGCTTCCCAGACCCTCAAGAATCTCCATGCCTACCACACCACTTCCGGCCTGCCGGTTTACAGTCCGCTGATCGGATTTGAAAAGCAGGATACCATCCGGCTGGCCCGGGAAATCGGAACCTATGAGATATCAATATTGAAATCAACCGGCTGTACGCCCCCGGCCACCCCGAAAACCGGGGTATCCAAGTATATTTTTCAGAATATACTGAAAGAAACCGGATTGGGATGATGTAATTAGTAGTTTCTGAAAAAATCCAGACGCTTGGTTCCGATTTTCTGGGTCCGGTAACAGTGAAAATATTTGGCCTGGAATTTTAAATGACTGGGCCTCTCCAGGACAATGATGCCTTCCGGTTTGAGTACCTTTCTCTTAAAAATAACCTTCAGGGGATTGGCATATTCCAGCAGCTGGTAGGGTGGATCCAGGAAGATAATATCAAACACAAATTGTTCCTTGCTCAGGTGGATAATGCTGCGGTTGTAATCACCCTTTATAATCCGATAAAAATCCGATGGAATACCAATTTTCTCAATGTTGTGCCTGAGTAGCTGGATGGATTCTTTGAGACTATCGATAAAAATAACGTACTCGGCCCCTCTGGAAAGGGCTTCAATCCCGATATTACCGCTGCCGGCAAAACCATCCAGGAATATCTTTTCCCTCATCTGATCCTGGAGTATATCAAAAAATGAAAGCTTGACCTTGGCAGTGGTGGGCCGGACCCCCGGATCAGAGGCGGATTTCAACCGCCTTCCCTTGTAAATTCCCGAATGAATTCTGAGCATGACTACAGCATACAATGTTGGGGTCCAACAGTCAACAACAGGTATTGACTTGACGGGGAAGCCGATAATATATACAATACGGTAATGGAACCGCTTGAACTCAAAAATCAGTTTGAGACCCTGAAAAAAAAGGCCATTGATTTACGGGGGTATCTTTGATCTTGAAGCCAAATCGAAGCGGTTGGAAGAGATTGAAACTCAATTGAGTGATGCGGAGATGTGGAACAATCCTCAAAAATCCACAGGTTTGTTAAAAGAGAAAAAGCGGCTGGAAAATAAGCTTGAGCTGGATAAGCGCTTTGATCGGGATATTCAGGAAATTGAAACTTATTTTTTATTGCTGGAGGAAGATCCCGGCCTGATTGATGAACTGCAGGATGAGCTCCAGAACTTTTCCCGGTTTATTGAGCAGCAGGAGATAAAAAATTACCTGAGTGGTGAATGTGATACGGATAACGCTTTCCTGAGTATTCATCCGGGAGCCGGAGGTACGGAAAGCCAGGACTGGGCCGAGATGCTGCTGCGGATGTATCTCCGGTTCGGGGAACGAATGGGATTTAGATGTCAGATCGTTGATGTCCTGGCCGGGGAAGAAGCGGGTATCAAAAGCGTTACGATTCGAATCGAAGGTGAATTTGCCTACGGATATATGAAACAGGAGATTGGGGTTCACCGGCTGGTCAGAATTTCACCCTTTGATGCCAACAAGCGACGCCATACATCGTTTGCTGCGGTATTTGTCTACCCGGAAGTAACGGACTCCATTGATATCCAGATTGATACCAAGGATTTAAGAATCGATACCTATAAGGCCTCGGGCAAGGGAGGTCAACACGTCAATACCACTGATTCGGCTGTTCGCATTACCCATATTCCCACCAATATCGTGGCCCAGTGTCAGAGTGAGCGGTCGCAGCACCAGAATCGGGATAGGGCCATGAAAATATTGAAATCCAGGATGTACGATCTTGAACTGAGAAACAAAATGAAAGAAAAGAATAAAATGGAAAACCAGAAGGGGGAGATTGCCTGGGGAAATCAGATAAGATCCTATGTGCTTCACCCCTATCAGAATATTAAGGACCACCGCAGCGGTTTGGAGCGGGGCAACAGCCAGAAGGTCCTGGATGGCGACATTTTTCAATTTATAAAAGCCACACTCAAGCAAAAAAAAAAATAAAGATCGGGGAGTAATTTTTTTTTCGGATTAAGAATGAAGGACATTTTTTCACCCATTTTTTTTGGCGGATTGATGGCTCTGGGATTGCTCCATTGGCTGAATCCCCATCATGAAATCCTGGCTGTACTGGTTCTACCGGTTTTTGTAACCGCTCTGGTTCTGTATGCCCTGAAAAAGCTCAATGGGGCTTATGTATTCCTGGTTCTGTCCTTTATCTTACTGCTGGGTAATTTTTTCTTGGAACGGAAAGCTCATTTCACCCTTCAGTCCGGTTTTCCCATTCCCGGAGATCAATACATCTCTATCCGGGGAAAACTAATGGATTATCCGGATATCCGAAACAGGTATTCGGTCATTTATGTTCGAACCCGGTCTCTGGAATTCGGACAGAAACGAATTCAAAGATCCTTTAATATTCGGGTTAAAGTAGTGGGGAATCTCCAGCACTTTTTTCGCGGAGATGAAATTGTAGTTCAAGCCCGAATTTTTCAAAACCGTTACAATGAGAATTTTGCTGATTCCCCCTTCAGGAATTACAACTTTTACCGAGACATACACTTCAACGGGTATTGTAAATCATTGCTGCTGGTCAGGCGGATATCCAGGGCCGGTCCGATATGGACAGTAATCGGGAAGTGGCGCAATCAACTGAGAGGCATTGTTGAAAAAAAGTGGTTAGATACAGCGGGTGGCCTGGACAGAAGGGGCGTTTTTCTGGAGGCCATTCTGTTAGGGGAACGGGGCCGGATGACTTCCGGGCAAAAGGAATCACTGTTGAGTTCCGGAATATTTCATTTGTTTGCCATCTCCGGCGCCCATATCGGAATCATGGCCATTCTGTCCCTTTTATTTTTAAAAATGTTGAAATTCAGCCTCCGGTCCAGAATCATCTTAACCATTTTCATATTGATTTTATTTCTGGCCTTATCCGGATTTAAAATATCGGCCCAGCGGGCGGTTCTGATGGCCATATTCATATTCATGGCCAGAGTGTTTCATCTCCGTACCCGTGCTGTTGGAATCATCTCGGTTTCCGGATTGATCATATTGTTCGTTAATCCGGCTGAAATTCTGGACCCGGGTTTCATTTTAACCTTTGCCCTGACCCTGTTTATTGTGATTGGTAGAGGGGTCTTTTCCGATTTGTTTCGGTATGTTCCCAGATACCTGGGTGAATTTATATCTGCCAATCTCTCCGCCTCGCTCATCTCTTTGCCATTATCACTCTTTTTTTTCAAACGCTACTCCCTGGCCGGATTCCTGGCCGGTCTGGTGCTCCTGCCCCTGACTGCGGTTATTATTGGTTTCGGACTGGCATCCATGCTGCTGGCCCCTTTCTGGACTGCAGGAGCCACTGTATTTCTGCATATTAATAATATCCCTCTCAGCCTATTTTTTCAGGTGGTTGATTTTTTCTCGGAAACGGTCCGTTTGAATGTATTCAGACCATCACCTGCCCTGCCCTGGGTGGTGTTCATTTTGTTATTATTCTGGGCTATGGGATTCAGAAAGCGATTTCCTGGACAGAAGCCACTGATTTTTATCTGCCTGTTGGTTTGCCTGTCGGTTATTCTGTCACCCTTTCCCCGTTATTGTCCCGAAAATCTTGAAGTGTATTTTTTTGATGTGGGCCAGGGGGATTCGGCATTAGCCGTATTTCCCACCGGTCAATCCTTGCTCATTGATGGGGGGGGAAGTTATTATTCTGATTTTGAGGTTGGGAAAAACCTGGTGTTGCCTTTTCTCTTGCAGAAAAGGATCAAGGTCGACTGGGTGGCGGTTTCCCATTTTCATCCAGACCATTGCCAGGGAATTGTCGAGATGATGAAGATTGTCCGCCCCCGTGAGTTGTGGATCTCATCCGAGGCCAGGGAAGATCCCTGTTTTAAGCGGTTGATGAGTTGCTTGGGTAAGGGAGTAAAGATCAAAAGGATTCGGGCTCCCTTTCATAAAAAAGTTGGAGATTGTGAAATCCGATTCCTTTCACCCCCTGTTTTTAGGATCTATGACCATACCCATAACAATCATTCCCAGGTAATTCGAATTTCAGATCCTTTCCATTCTTTTCTCTTTACAGGGGATATTGAAAAAATAGCGGAGTTGTCGCTGGTAGAAAATTCCTGCACCCGGCTTCGGTCTACAGTGATCAAGATTCCCCATCATGGTTCCCGGACATCATCCTCTGCTGAATTTCTCCGTTGTGTCGATCCCCGAATAGCACTGTTTTCATTTGCTCAGAACAACCGGTTTCAGTTTCCGCACCGGTCGGTTTTGGAAAGATTGAAGCGGATGCAAATCAAATGGCTGTCAACTGCCTACCACGGAGGGGTTCGATTCAAATCCGGCCGGAAGGGGCTCAGGGTGACGGTGACCAGATAATGGTTTTGACCGACAGGCCCGGTCAGACCTTGAATCCGCTTGATTTTTCCCCTGATTTCTTATATCATAAGCTGATGAAGACGAAAATACTAATACCCTTTCTACTGTGTTCACTTCTGGTTTCTTTTCAATTGTATCCAACTGAAATCATGAAACTGTCGGAAATAAAACCGGGGATGGAAGGAATCGGGAGAACCATTTTTAAAGGTTCCAAAATCGAAACCTTTACCTTCAAAATCCTTGGCTTTCTGGAAAAATTTGTACCGGACAAGAATTTGATTTTGGTGGAACTCGAGCCTTCCGTTTTCAAAGAGATGGGGGTTGTGGCCGGTATGAGTGGTAGTCCCCTGTATATTGACGGTAAGCTGATCGGTGCCGTGGCCTATGGATTCAGTTTTTCAAAGAAAGCCCTGGCCGGTGTCACACCCATTGAGGATATTATCAAGACCTCCGAGTATAATAATCAGCGGTATTCCATTGATATATCCAACATAAAAATCGAATTTGATAAAAAGAGCACGGCCGGCATCCTGGATCTGATCCAGCAGGAATTGATCAGACGCTCCAATTTCGGGGCCATCCGGGAGATTTCTCCCATTAAATTGATATCCGACCAACGGGGATTGAATCCATCCACTCTGAATTTTCTGAATCCGATTTTTTCTCCGGCAAGCAGTTTGAAAATATCCGCCCAGTTGAAAAAGGATACCTTGAATCCGGATTTTTTCAAAATTGCTCCTGCCGATGCAGCGACCATTCCCCTACTGACCGGTGATTACGAATACAAGGCTTCCGGAACCGTGACCCATGTTGATGGCAACAAGGTTTATTTGTTTGGCCATCCTTTTTTTAACCTTGGTTTGGTTGATTTCCCCCTGTATAAGGGCGAAGTGATATCCGTAGTGCCTTCATACCAGAGTTCTTTCCGGCTGACCGGATCCAGGCAAATGGTAGGTGCCGTGGTTCAGGACCGTTTTTCCGCGGTCCAGGCTGAGCTGGGTCGAACCCCATACATGATCCCCCTGAAAGTGTTTTTAAAAAACAGAAATCGAAAATTTGCAGTGCAGATGGTGAATCATCCGCTGCTGACCCCGGCACTCTCTCATATCTCTCTGGTCAATATTTTTCAGTCTGAATACCAGCAGTATGGCTTTTATTCGATGGAGGTCAAGGGGAAAATTTTTATAGAAAACGAGCAAAATATTAACATTAATGATATCTTCAGTGGAACCAATGCCTTTGAAGAGTTTTCAAACCTGGTTCTGGCCATCAACTTTTTCCTGATGAATAACCGGGAAAAGGCCATAAAAATCCAGAAAATGGATTTTGAAATAAGCGGTTCGGAAAACATCAGGCGAGCCAGCATTGAAAATGTCATCATCGATAAGTTTGTCTATTCTCCCGGTGAAATAATGGATGTCCGCCTTTTTTTGGACAACGAGAGGGGAAACTCTTTCAAAGAGAAAGTCAATATTAAAGTTCCCAATCTAAAGCCCGGTTCAATTTTCTACCTGCTGGTGGCGGATAAGAATGAATTGATGAAATTTGATTCGAAAAATATCAAGGTCAGTTATTTCCCCCAAAAGCTCAATTCTCTGATCCGGGCCATCAATAATTTGCGCAAAAACAACAGGATTTATTTCAAGATCATAACCCCGGTACAGGGCTTGTTCATTAAAGGTTACGAATATTCCAATCTGCCCATGACCATGCGAAATGTGTTCCGGTTCAATTCGACTTCAATGGACCAGTCTGAAATGCGGTTTTCAACCCTGACCGAATACCAGATGGAAGTGCCGGCAGTTGTAAACGGGAAAAAACTGTTTAAATTAAAGATTAAAGAGAGGTAATATGTTAAAAAAAAATATCATTCTGCTGATTTTTCTCTCACTGTTCCTATCACTGAATGCGGTTCAGGTAAAAAAAGTAGAGGCCCGGTATTATAAGAATTTTGAGAAGGGAGAGCTCAAGGGAACCAGTATTGACAGTCAGGGACGTCTGTTTCTGGGCCCGCAAATCACGACTATTAAGGGGCCTGAGAGGGAATATTACCTTTCAGCGGATATTTCCAAAAATGGTGACCTGTATATCGGAACCGGTCATCAATCTGTTCTGTATCGGGTGAATTCTCAAACCCAGGCAGTTGAAAAAATTTTTGAGAGTGAGCAACTGGACTTTTATGCATTGTTGATAAACCGGAATAATGAAATATACGTGGGTTCATCTCCCAATGGAAAAGTTTATCATATCGATAAGAAAAAAAAGGTGAAAGTGGTATTTGATCCCGATAACAAATTTATCTGGGAAATCAAAGAGGACCGCAACGGGGATATCATCTGTGCCGTGGGAAACAGCGGCGGACTGTATCGGCTAAAGGTCAGCGGTGAAGTCAGTAAAATTTGTGAAACCGAGGATTCCCACCTGATCAGTCTTTATATTACCCGTGACAATTCCATTCTGGCCGGAAGTGGAGACCGGGGGGTACTATACAAGATTGAAAACCGCAAGGTGAAGGTTCTCTATGATTCTCCTATGGAAGAGATACGGGGCATATGTGAGGACAAAGAGGGTAATATTTATTTTTCTGCTACCCGTGGGATTGTTAGAAAAAAACACCTTGAATCGATTGATATGGAACCCATTTTCTCAAAAGACCCGGAGGAGATGAAAAAATATATAAAGGAAAAGAGTATTCTGTATTGTTTGCAACCCAATGGCACGGTGGAACCGATCTGGTCATCCATGGATGATTATATCTATACCATCTGTTATGACCCGAATGGCAACAGCATTCTGGTTGGCACCGGGAACTCGGGCCGTATCTACCGGGTAAAAAAGGATGGCGGTTTTTCACTGATCTATGAGAGTGAATCCGCTCAGGTGTATAAAATCATCAGGAACAACAAGGGGTTTACCATTATCGGCAATAACACCGCGGCTATTGCCAACTTGGGCGAGAATGTGATCAATAAGGGCTCTTTCTTGTCCGAAATCTATGACCTGGAAGTTCAATCAAAATTGGGTAGGGTGTACTGGGATTCGGACACCTCACCGAGCATGAAAGTGACCTTGTTTGTACGAGCCGGTAATTCTAACATTGCCGATAATACCTGGACCGATTGGTCACCTCCTTTTGCCGATAGCCAGAACTCCAGTATCAGTATTACCGGATACCGCTATTTTCAAATCAAGGTGATGCTCAATTCATCCAATATCGGGGGTACGCCCTATTTAAATGACTACCGGGTATATTATCTGCAGACCAACCTGAAACCCCGGATGAAAACCATTGAAATTAAAAAATCAAACCATAAAACATCCCGGCTGAACCAGAAAAAAAACACAAGCAAACCGGGAAAATATCTCCAGGTTAAGTGGATGGCCCAGGATCCCAATAATGATGAGCTGAAGTACTCTGTTTACCTTAAAAAAACCTCGGACCGGAATTGGATTCCCATTAAAATGGATTTCGGGGAGAACACCCTGAAGCTGGATATGGAATTGTTTGAGGACGGATTGTATGTCATGAAGGTCAATGCGGATGATTCCTTGGACAATCCTCCTTCCACTTCAAGATCTGCCTCAAAAATTTCCAAGAGTTTCATCATCGATTCTACGGCTCCCCGCTTGTCCGAATTGGTTCGAAGTGGCAATCAAATAAAATTCAAGGTCATGGATTTGACCTCGTTGATCTCGGAGGTTTTGTATTCCTATGATGGCAAATTGTGGTATCCGATCATTCCGGATGATATGATCAATGATTCCAAGCTGGAAAACTATGTGTTTCGGCTGAAGCCGGTAAATAAGAGGAAAATCATTTTTATAAAAATTGTTGATGAATTCGGTAATTCTAAAGTGTATCAAAAAGAGCTGTAATTCATTAAAAATGGGCATGTCATGAAAAAGGAGAAGCGATGAATGTTCATGAATATCAGGCCAAGCAGATTTTCAGGGATTTCAAAGTTCCGGTTCCCCAGGGAGCAGTGGCTGAAGACGTCGATAAGGCCATTGTAAATGCGGAGTCAATAGGTTTTCCCTGTGTGATCAAGGCCCAGGTTCATGCCGGGGGTCGTGGGAAAGCCGGAGGTATCAGGCTCCTGCATAATATCGAAGAAGCGGATAAGGCAGCCAGGGAAATCATCGGGATGAAACTGGTGAGCAAACAAACCGGTCCCTTGGGCAAACAGGTCCGGAAGGTGCTGATTGAACAGGCGCTGGAAATTAAAAAAGAATTGTATCTGGCCATTATCGTGGACCGGGAAAGAGAGATGCCGGTCATTATAGCCTCGACCGAGGGCGGAATGGAAATCGAGGAGGTTGCAGCCAAAAGTCCTGAATTGATTGCCAAGATACATGTCCATCCGGTAACCGGTTTTTCGGGATTTCACTTTCGAAAATTGGTGTATTACCTGGATTTGACCAAAGAGCAGCAGAAGAATTTCTCCGGTCTGATAAAGAATCTGTATAAACTTTTCATGGAAACGGATGCCTCACTGGTGGAAATCAATCCCTTGATCATAACCGATAGGGATGAGGTTGTTGCCCTCGACGGCAAGATAAATTTCGATGACAATGCGCTTTTCAAACATTCCCATATTCTTGAAATGAGAGATTTAGATGAGGAAGAGCCTCTGGAAGTTGAGGCGTCCAAGTATGATTTGAATTACATCCGGCTGGATGGTAATATCGGGTGTATGGTCAATGGGGCCGGTTTGGCCATGGCCACCATGGATATCATTAAATATTACGGAGGTGAGCCGGCCAATTTCCTGGATGTCGGAGGCGGAACATCCGAAGACCGGGTCAAAGAGGCATTTAAGCTTTTACTGGCTGATAAAAATGTCAAAACAGTATTTGTGAATATTTTCGGGGGCATTGTCCGGACCGACCTGGTGGCCAGAGGCATTGTGAATGCCATTAAGGTAATGGAAATCAACATGCCCATTGTCATACGATTGGTGGGGACCAATGAAGAAGAAGGGCGAAAAATTATCCGGGAGTCAGGGATCGATTTTGTGGTTGAGATGAGCTTGCCGGAAGCTGCTCAGAAAGCGGTTAATTTATCCAAAGGAGCATGATTTGTCAATACTGGTAGACAAGAATTCCAGAGTGGTGGTTCAGGGCTTTACCGGACGGGAAGGCACTTTTCACGCTACTCATATGATTGAGTACGGTACCAATGTGGTGGCCGGTGTGACCCCGGGGAAAGGGGGTACACGCCATCTTGAGCGTCCGGTTTTCAATACGGTCGAAGCGGCAGTAACAAATTGGAGTGCCAATGTGTCGGTCATATTTGTACCGGCCGCTTTTGCAGCCGATGCCGTATTAGAAGCTGCCAGTGCGGGCATAAAGGTCATTGTCTGCATCACCGAGGGAATCCCGACTCTGGATATGGTTAAGGTTAAACATTTTTTAAAAACAACCGAGTCGCGCATGATCGGACCGAATTGTCCGGGTATCATTACTCCGGGAGAAGCCAAAGTGGGTATCATGCCCGGGAAAATCCATCAGAAAGGCCGAATCGGTGTGGTTTCCAGATCCGGAACCCTGACCTATGAAGCGGTTCACCAGATTTCAAACCTGGGTATGGGACAGTCGACTGCTGTCGGTATTGGTGGTGATCCCATCATTGGCTCAAATTTCATTGATATCATTGAATTGTTTAACAAGGATAAAGAAACGGAGGCAATTGTCATGATTGGTGAAATCGGGGGATCTGCAGAAGAAGAAGCAGCCGTTTATATAAAGAAATATGTGGATAAGCCGGTTATTTCCTTTATCTCCGGTCAGACAGCACCTCCCGGAAGAAGAATGGGCCATGCAGGGGCCATAATTTCCGGAGGCAAAGGCACTGCTTCTGAGAAAATCCGAATTCTCAAGGAAAATGGAATTCGGGTTGTGGATACACCTGCTGAGATTGGAATCACCGTCAAACGGATCTTGGATAAGAACGGCTGATATTAAAATGAAGTATTGAATGTTTAACAGGAAAGAGTTAAGATAAAGATAAATGGATAAAGAAGATATCCTTGACCCTTTTGAGAAAACAGTGGTCGATCCACTCAAAGTAAGGAGCAACCTTGACGAGGTTCCTTCCGAGCATCGATTCGATCTTATTTTTACGGTCATGTCCGGGAATGAAACCGATTTTGGAAAAGTTTTTACTTTAAATCAGGACAGGATTTTGATAGGAAGGGATAAAGACAATGATATAATCCTGGATGATCCCAAGATCAGTAAAGTCCATAGTGAAATCAATCCGATTTTTTCTGATGTCCTGGAACAAATCATCATCAAAGACCTTGATTCCACCAATGGTACCTATGTGAATGGAATATTGATCAAACAGAACATTCTCAAATCCGGTGATAAAATTGAGATTGGTGAAACTGTTTTGCGTTTCAGTTATAATGATGAGGTTGAAGAAAGATACCATGCCAAACTGTTTACCTTTGCCTCAACGGATGCTCTGACTGGAATGTATAACAAAAGATTTATTTTGAATGAATTGGAAACCCTGATTAAAATAGTCAAACGCAACCAGCGACAGTTCAGTATTGTGATGCTGGATATCGATGATTTCAAGGCTATCAATGATTCATACGGACATCTTGCCGGTGATGAATATCTGAAGAAAATTGCCTCCACCATTTCCCGCAGTCTCAGGGAGCAGGACACGGCGAGTCGGTTTGGAGGGGAGGAGTTCCTCCTACTTCTGCCTGAGACCATGATCGATGGGGCCTGCAGATTGGCTGAAAGAATCAGGAAAAAAGTTGAGGAAATGGAATTGGATTTTCAGAGTCACTCCATTAAATCAACCATTAGTGCGGGCGTTACCCAGTATGGTCCCGAAATTTCCGATGCGGAGAGTTTTATCAGAAGTGTCGATATTGCCCTGTATCGTTCGAAAAACGAGGGGAAGAACCGGGTAATGATAGCGGAAAAAAAAATAAATATTTAAAAATTCCTTTTTGGGAGGTGTAAAATGAGTCAGAGCGGGAAAGTAACTATTCTTAGTTTTATTGCCATTTTGTTGATTGGGTATGGTGGTTTTGTGGCTATTAAACTGATCGGCTCGAGTTTTTCGGATAAACAGATAGAAAAGGAAGTCATCGAGATGCTGGGGACTACCCGGGGCAGTCATTTTACTTCTGAAATGGGAGTTGAGGCCATCATCAAGATTTTAAAAAAAAACCGGGTTATCTTTGATGAAAAGGATGAAGACATCGTGAGTGTGAATTTAAACCATAAAAAAGGTACCATCGAATTTTATTACCGTTATGAGGTGGAAATCAATCTGATTTTATTCAAGAAACGCCGGGTTGTTGAAATCAGGAATGAAGTCGGAGCCTATGCTTAGTGAAAACAGAGACCTTTTTTATATCAAACTCTTTACCGGTTTTATAGCCACTGTTATTTTTGTTCTCATTTTAAAGCAACTAAAAACAGTTTTTTTACCGCTCTTCATGGCCCTGTTGCTGTATTTTTTATTTAACGGAGTGGTAAAAAAATTAATATTCTCCAGGATATTATCCAAAATACTACCCTTTAAGCTGAAAAAAATTGTGGTTCTGTTTTTTTTACTGGTTTTTATCTTCATTATTTTTTATTTTCTGGGTGTTCTGGTTTATGCCATGGCCACATCATTTATAAAAAAATTTCCGGGCTATAGTGACAAAATCGGAATGCTAATTGAAAATCTGTCCGAACTCGTCAAAGTTCCCATCAGTGATGTGAATAGTTATATCAATAATATGGATTGGAGCCAATCCATCAACACCATCACTTCTGTGGTTTCATCTACTTTTGGCAGTTTCGCTTCATTTATGGGTAACCTGGTGCTGGTGGTGATATTTTTAATGTTCATGCTGGCAGGCAGACAGTCAATGGTCAACCGGGTCAATAAGGCCTTCAATGAATCCAAGGGTGATAAAATCATATTTGTCTTGAATTCAATCGAAGATCAAGTTCAACAATATCTGTTAATCAAAACCTCAGTCAGTGTGTTGACCGCAGTGGTGAGTGGTTTTATTCTTTATTTTGGTGGTTTTGACTTTGTCATATTTTCGGCTTTTCTTATTTTTATTCTCAATTTCATTCCCAATTTCGGATCTGTGATTGCCACTGTATTTCCCATTCTGATCGGGTTGATAAACCATGGGTTTTCTGTCCGGGTACTGATAGTTGGCCTGGCCTTGATTTTGACCCAGATGATTGTTGGAAATGTGATCGAACCCTCAATCGCCGGAAAAAAATTGAATCTCTCCCCCATTGTTATTTTGATTTCTTTGATTTTCTGGGGCTTGATATGGGGTGTTATCGGCATGATATTAGCCGTACCATTGACCTCGGCCATAAAAATATTATTCGAGCATATCGATTCCCTGAAACCGGTGGCCAGTTTGATTAGTGCCGAGTAGCCTATTCTGTGGAATTACCGGAAGCGTTACCGGCTTGCAGTTGCTCGGGGAGAACCGGGCGGGTCATCAATTTGAGATATTCCCTCCACTGTTGTTCAGGATTGGCTTTTCCGGCTTTGCTCAAAATATGATTCCTTACCAAATCCTCACCAATGGAATAGGTAAGGATATAGCTCCGATAGATCTTAATAAATTCCAGTGACTGCCGGGCGGATGCCAAGCTGCGGATAAGAAATTTCCGGATGAGCTCTGTAGCCTCTGCCGGAGATATATTCTCATCCAGAAAATCCCGGGCGATCAGGTTTCGGGCATGTTTGAGTTTTTTTACATACTTCAGGACCCGGTGGTAAAGCTCCAGGTTTTTTGGATTTATTCCGGCCAGAGGACATAATATTTCGCTTTCGAATTTTAACCGATCGGCTTCCGGAAATGCCAGTTCGATGCCAAAATTGGCCAATCCCTCCGAAATGACCGACAGAGGGCTGAAGAGGGGGTATATGGAAAATTCCAACCATCCCTTTTCCCGGTACAGAGTCTTTTCCAGAAACCCGTGAAAAACATGATGTCCCGGATAACCCTCATGGCAGGCCAAATCGATGACCTGTTCCAGTGAGAGAGGAATGTCGGTGTTGATCTGGATCAGACTTCTGCCATTTCCCTTGAACCAGTTATAGGCCAACCAGGACTGGTTGTTGACCAGTTCCAGAGTAAATTGTTCATCCGGGCGCAGAGGCAGCCATTTTCGGGTCCTCTGTTTGGCCTCTTTCAGGGCAGCCCTGAATACAGCTTCGACTTTTTCAGGGGGAACGGTGAACTGCTCCCTGAACAATTTCATTCGGTTTTCCAGATCCCCTTTGCCCGGTAGTAAGGCTTCCAATTTTTTTCGGATTTCATAGAATTCGGATAATTTTATGTCCGGCAGGATGATATTATAAAGCCCCTCGCTTTCTTCATCAAAACTGAGTTTTTCCCTGCTCAGCAACTTGATCCGGGTTGCCATGGACTGAATCAGCCTAGACAAAAATCGGTGCCTCAATCGGCTGTCTGGTGACAGATTGGAAACGGTAATCTGGTGCAAAGACCGGGATAATTTTTGGACAGCCTTTAGGATGTTGTCCAGGGGCATGTCTTTTTTCAGGACTTTTTTCTTCAGGTCCAGAGGCCCGAAGTAAGCATCCACGTAATGCTTGTCGGTCTTGGACAGGCAAAAGGCCAGGACAATGAATTTTTCGGCGATCCGGTTCATCTGTTTATGTGCATTTACTGTGTTTGGGGTCGTTTCGGTGCCGGGAAGATAAATGGTCAGGACCAGTATCAGCAAGGTCACCAGACCTGAAATCCGGATGACAATAGCAGGTACTCTCATGTTTGATCTCCTTTTTCCCTCTCCTCTTTGACATTGGAATATTGATTGTCTGCAGCCATTTTGAAATGGGAGAGAATGAGTTAAAAAGAAGTTTATCATAAATCATCTTCAATTTCTACTTTCGACTTCACCATAAAAAATCGGTAGTTCCAATAATGACAAATTGGTTTAGTATATGATTTCAATCGTGTTTTCACCGATCAGGCTCTCCAGCTCTTTTTTCATGGCCAGGGTGGGTTTTAATCCCTGGTCCTCGCTGGAGCTGACTATGGTCCGATATCCATCCGAACGGTTAATGACGATGAGATAGGGAACTGCATCCCGGTTTTTATCAATCAGATTGTTTAATTTTTCATTGAATGATTTGGTAAGTTGCTGGTAGTTTATTTTGATAATAATTTTTCTGGCTTTTTTTCTTAAAAAAAGTTCCAGTCCCACGATATTTTCCAGATAAATATTGGTTTCCCTATCATCCCGTAAGGGTAGCCGGCCCTCCAGGAAATACGGGTGGTCGAGTTTAATGTCCTTTTTTAGGTTTTCCCACTTGTCCTTGAAGGTCAGAATTTTGATTCTTCCGGTCAGATCCTCGAAATACAGCTCTGCGTAGAACTCGCCCTTTTTTGATTTTTTTTGTTTATACTGGGTGATCATCCCGCCCAGTTTGACTAGCTCTCCTTTGAATTCTTTGGTGTCAATCCGGGAAATGGTGGTATTGGATACTTTGCGGATTTCCTTTTTATACTTTTCCAGCGGATTGTGGCTGATATAGATGCCGGTGATTTCTTTCTCTCCCTGAATGATAAGGTTTTCACTCCACTCGGGCTGGCTGAGGCTTTCCGAAGGGATCACAATACCGGTACCGGCCTCTTCTTTTGAAAATAGGGCCATCTGATTCTGGTTTTTATTTTTCTCAATGATTCCGGCCTGTTTGATGATCTCTTCGACATTTTCATAAAGGGCCCTGCGCGTGATTTTAAAGTTATCCATGGCCCCGGATTTAATCAGGCTTTCAATGACCGCCTTGTTGACTTTGGTCAGGTCAATGCGGGTGATAAAATCTGAATAGTCACTGAATTCCCCGTTTTCCTCACGGGCCTTTATAATACTCTTGATGGCTGCATCGCCAACATTCTTTAAGCCTTTTAATCCGAACCGGATCGAGGATACCGATTCCACTCTAAAAATTTCATGACTCCGGTTGATGTCAGGAGGTTGAATGGTTATGTTCATTTTTTTGCAATCCGATATATACTGAATGATTTTGGATGAGGTTGAGGTTTTTTCCGATTCAGAGGTTAGATGGGCTGACATGAAGTATACTGGGTAGTGGGCTTTCAGGAAGGCGGTTTGATAGGCCAGGAAGGCGTAGGCAGTGGAATGAGATTTGTTGAACCCGTACTCGGCAAAGGTTTTTAACTGGGAGAACAGTTTTTCCAATTTTTTTCGGTTAAAACTCTTTTTAATGGCCCCGGCCATGAATTCCTTTTCGAGTCCGGGTAATTTATGGGTCAATTTTTTCCCTATTACTTTTCTAAATTCATCGGCCTTACTCATGGAAAACCCGGCAATTTTTACCGATATCTGCATCACCTGTTCCTGAAACACGATGATCCCGTAAGTGTCTTTCAGCATTTCCTCCAATTCCGGAAAAATAAAAGATATCTTTTCTTTTCCCAGTTTTCGATTTACATATTGATCTGCCATTCCTGAACCCAATGGGCCGGGCCGATAAAGTGCATTCAGTACGATCAAATCTTCGATTCTATTGGGTTTTGATTTTTTCAAATACTCCCTCATGCCTGCACTTTCAAATTGAAAGATTCCATCGGTGTCGCCATCCTTGAATATTTTTAATGTTTTTTTATCTGAAAGATCGATGTTTTCAATATCAATTTCATGTTTTTCGATTTCCCGGACATCGTCTATGATATTTTTGATAATGGTCAGGGTTTTCAAACCCAGGATGTCCATTTTCAACAAACCGATTTCTTCAACCTCGTCTTTTTCATACTGGGTGGTGATTTCATCCTTGGTTTTGTAAAGGGGCATGAATTCGGTCAGTTTTCTGGGGGCAATGACCACACCGGCTGCATGCATGGAGGTGTGGCGGACGGTATTTTCAAGTTTGAGGGCAAAATCGAATAGCTTCTTGTTTTCCGGTACCCGCTTGATTTCCTTTTGCAGTTCACTATTGGTTTTGATTTCCTTTTCCAGGCTAACCTTGGGGCCGTCCGGAATCATTTTGGCCAGCTTATCCACATCACTCAGGGGGATTTCCAGCACCCGCCCGATATCCCGTATGGCCATTTTGGCTTTCATTTTTCCAAAGGTGACAATTTGAGCCACATTTTCGCTGCCGTATTTTTCCCGGATATAATTTATAATTTCGTCTCTTCTTTCTGGATCAAAATCAATATCGATATCCGGCATGGATATCCGTTCCGGATTGAGAAAACGTTCGAAAATAAGATCATATTTCAGGGGATCAATATTGGTAATTCCCATCACATAGGCCACCAGACTGCCAACCACAGAACCCCTGCCCGGGCCGACGGAAATTCCTTTCTCCCTGGCAAACTTCACGATATCCCATACGATGAGAAAGTATCCGGGAAATCCCATTTCCCGGATTTTTTCGATTTCATAATCGAGTCGCTGTTTATAAACACTCTGGCTGAATTTTTTAAGGTTCAGTTTGGGTTCAATTTTATCAAATCCCTCGGCACATACCAGCTCGAAATAATCGTCGATTTGATACTCGGGCGGAACCTTGAACCGGGGTAAAAAGTAATTACCCAGTTTAAAATCAAAATGACATTTGGCAGCGATATCCATGGTGATATCGATGCTTTCCGGAACCTGGGAAAACAATGCACTCATTTTTTCGCTGGATTTCAGGTACATTTCCGAAGTGTCCATTTTCATGGGCCGATCATGGTTAGACAACACTTCGTTGGTTTGCAGGCAGATGAGTATGTCGCGGGCCTCGGAATCCTCCGGATTCAGATAGTGTACATCGTTGGTGGCTACCAGCGGGATAGAGGTGTCTTTTGATAGCTGGATTAGCTTGGGAAGCACTTCGATCTGTTCCTTCAGGAAATGATTCTGAATTTCAATGTAATAATCATCCTTGAATATCTCCCGGTACCATTTGACGCTCTTATAAGCCATTTCTTCCCTGCCCATTAATAAATAATGGGGAATTTCACCCTGGATGCAGGCTGACAGGATGATTAAACCCTCATGGTATTTTTTCAGGACTTCCTTATCAATTCTGGGTTTACGGTAGAATCCCTCGATAAAGGAAATGGTAATGAGTTCGGAAAGATTTTTATATCCCTGCTGATTTTTAACCAGAACGATAAGATGATGGTAGTTGATTTCATTCTTGTTCTTGTCCGGTTTGTCCAGTCGTGAATGGGGAGCCACATAGAGTTCGGATCCAATTATGGGTTTGATATTGTTCTGACGGGCCTGTTTATAAAAATTTACAGCACCCAGAATATTTCCGTGATCGGTCAGGGCAACTGCCGGCATATTCATGGCCTTCACTTTCTCTATCAGGGGGGATATTTTTAAAGATGAATCCAGGAGGCTGTATTCGGAATGAAGATGCAGATGAATAAAGCTCTTCATCTTTTGGCCTTCATCCGGAATGGCATTCTGGCTATTCCCATTCGATAGTGCCGGGCGGTTTTGAGGTCAGATCATAGGTAATTCGATTGATTCCCTTGACCTCGTTAACGATCCGGTTTGATACTTTTTTCAAAAAATCATAGGGTGCCGGGTACCAATCGGCAGTCATCCCGTCCACACTATTGACCAGTCTGATGACTGCCACATTCTCATAAGTACGGATATCTCCCATGACCCCCACGGTCCTGACCGGAAGCAAGACGATGAATGCCTGCCAGATAAAATCATAGATCTTAAAATTCATAAGCTCTTCAATCAATATGGCATCAGCTTCCTGCAGTTTCTTGATCTTGTCCCGGGTGATCTTTCCGATGATTCGAACCGCCAATCCGGGTCCGGGGAAGGGATGGCGATTGACAAATTCCCTGTCCAGGCCTAATTCTGTCCCGACCTTCCGAACCTCATCTTTAAATAGTTCCTTGAGGGGCTCGATCAGTTTCCAGTTCATCTTGGCGGGCAGCCCTCCCACATTGTGGTGGCTCTTTATCGTCACCGACGGTCCGTTAACCGATACGGATTCGATGACATCCGGATACAGGGTTCCCTGGGCCAGGAACCGGACCTTCCCAATCTTTTTCTCGGCCTGTCTGAAAACATCAATGAAGGTTCTGCCGATTATTTTTCTTTTTTTTTCCGGTGAGCTGATATTGGTCAGATTTTTTAAAAAAATATTCGCAGCCCTGATTCCGGTTACCTTCAGGTTTAACTGATGCTTGAATTTAAACATCAAATCGTTGTATTCGTTTTTTCTCAGCAAGCCGGTGTCGATAAAAACAGGTCGAAGTTGATCTCCGACCGCTTCTTTCATTAATAAGGTCAGTACGGTGGAATCAACACCTCCACTCAGGCCGAGAATCACCCTGTCCTCTCCGATTTCGTCCTTTATTTTGATCAGTGTGGATTTGATGAAATTTTCCATGCTCCAATCCGGTTTTAAATCGGCAATACCAAATAAAAAATTGGACATTATTTTTTTGCCTTCGGTAGTATGAACCACTTCGGGATGAAACTGAACTCCGAAAATTTTTCGTTTTTTGGATTCAATGACAGCCACTTCACTGTTTTTGGTCCTGCCCGTAACGATAAAATCCCGGGGATATTCGGAAATTTTGTCTCCATGACTCATCCATACTTTTGAATGGTTTTTAATTGATTTTAACAGCAGGTCGGAAGGAGATGGTTTTTGATTTTTGTTTATTTCCAGATTGGCCAAACCGTACTCTCTGTTTTTGGCCGGTTCGATTACCATTCCGGACAGATAGGCGATCAGTTGCAGCCCGTAACATATTCCCAGAATGGGAATGCCGGCTTTTAGAATTTCAGGGGAAATTTTCGGGGCGTTTTTTTCATAAACGCTGGAAGGACCTCCGGAAAAAATCAGTGCCCCCGGATTCAGGGTCTGGATCTTTTTCAGGGAAATGTTGAAGGGGACTATTTCCGAATAAACATTCAAATCCCGGATTCTCCGGGCGATCAGTTTGGTATATTGGGAACCGAAATCCAAAATTAAAACACTATTTTTCATTCTTTATTGTAACATTCTGAATGGGATCAAACAACAAATAAGACTAACTTCTTATGATTTCAGGGTTAAAAGGCTTGAGGCAATCATTCCAAAGATGATTCTCGATGTATCGTAAATATTGATGCCGGTTTCATTGGATATTTCAACAATACTCTTTATGCCATCGATTTTTGAAATGACCATCCATTCCAGGGTTGATAGTGATATTTTTCTCCGTTCGGCCCGGTCAATGTCATTGAAGGTCGGTATGGAATCGATTGAACCGATTTTTTTTCGCAACAGCTTCCATTCATCTATCCGACGGGCTGCTTCCATCAGCAGCGATGTAACCGAGCGGGTAATGGTGGTGTTGACGTTGAATTCACCATCCTCGAAAACAAATTCCCCTTTCCCCCAGGAAATCAGAGTAAAAACCGCATCCTCTCCGACAAAATTATCGATCTCGGAATGAACGATCTCACCATTATTTATATAAATATGTCCGGCTTCACCGGTCTCATTGGTGAGGACAAACCGTCCGCTCTGCTTGGAGTTGGATACCAGCTGCATGATATCGGCAAGATTAATTGATTCTAAAGAGCCTTTTAAACTCATATTATTAATTTCTCTCAGTTGATTTCAATAGGATATTATATAAGTTTCTTGGGTTTTGTCAAGAATTTTACATTTTTTTCCTTAAAAAAATAGAGTTTTGAGATATATCCGATTATCAGATCCGGAGGTGAACTTTTTTTGTTTTTGATAGTATATCTATTAGGAGGAATAATAATGAAGAAAATATCTTTCGGATTTATGATATATTCAAAAACCAGGTCAAATATCCCGGCCACTGGCCCAGTGCCATCGATCACATCGTGGCCGACAATAAGCTATATGTGCTGACCAACAAGAAGAATGGGGGCAAATCCGAATTTGTCATCTTTGATATGGAGGGGAAGCTGTTAAAAAAGGCCATGGTGCCGCTCAAATTTGCCAATCCACGTGAAACCTACCCCTTTACCATCAACTACGGAAAGCTGTTTCAATTGGCTGACAACGAAGACACCGAAGAATGGGAGCTCCATATTCATGTTATCTAAATTTATCCGGACACTGTTTTGATATTCATGCCTGGTTAACTAGTTGTCTTGTTAGTTGAAACCAGTCAACGCTTTTACATTGACTTCTGTTTCTTATATATCTTTAAGTTATCAAATCGAAATATTGACTTTTGACCTTTATATGGATACTATTTATTTAATTTGTGAGGAGGTAAAATGAGAGCCAGGATATTGACTTTATTCATTTTTATTGGAATTTTTGTGGGATTATTAATTTTTGCCGGGTGCAAAAGCACAGAGGATGCGGTTGAATATACCTTTACGGTTACCCTGGGTGAGGGAGTAAGCGGAACTCCGGCGGCCGGGACCTATACCCATACTGCAAATGATGTGGTTACCTATAACTATTCAGCTCAATCCGGTTATGGGAACTTGACGGTTACACTTGATAATGCCAGTATCCCTGCCAGTGGTACCATTACCATTTCCGGAAATCATACCCTGAATGTTACTTCTGATATTGATATCAGGGGATCCTGGACAGGCCATTTTTATCACAGTGTTTATGATAATTATTTTGAAGTCACCTTCAGTGGAGATATATTTTCAGGAACAGCTCAAGGGAAAATAGATGTATATGGAATTGGAAATGGAGGCTATACCATTACCGATGGTCAGATTGAGTTTACATTACAACTCTCACAATTTGACTTAAATTTTAATGGTACCATCAATGATGTTAATCATATGAGTGGGTCCTGGCAGATCCCTGCAACAAGCGGATCATCAGCTTCATTACCCAAAAAACTCCCGTCAAACGGAAACTGGGAGTTGGAAAGATAAATTCACCACAAATGTTGTTGCCTTTTCCTTTAATGGGGATTTATTGGTTATTATATAATGAGTCTGTTTAAGGAAGGTGAAATAGGATGAAGGCTATAAAAACATTTCCCCGGATTATTGGTAGTTTGTATGCAGGCTTGCTGATTTTGGTTTTATTAATGGTCTGCTCATCAGCCGCTTTTTCTGCTACATACAGAGGTAAAAACATTGATCATAACCACTTTTCCGCCACCCTTCAGATGAAGGGAACCACCACCACGTACAGGGTTAATGTGGTGTTTATCGAAAAGAAAGCCAACCTGGTGTTTAGTCATGACCAGACATTGCTCCCCGCCCAGCAGATAAACCAGTACCTGACCCTTTATTTGCAGGAAGAGGAGATAAAAGATCCAAAGGCGGTGGTGTTGCTGGAATTGATAGTGCCCACTGAAGAAACGGCGAGAAACAAGGATCCCAAAAACTGGAAGGTGAGTAAAGTCTGGGTCATGGAATTAAATCTGTAAAAATGAAAAAGAAAGAAAAAGGGGACATCTCCCATTTCTTTTATATCTATAAATGTAAATCAAATCTAGATAATATGTGTTTTTGCTTTGGGCTGGGTGCTGGTTGCCGGAGGCTGAAAATACGCCCGGAGGGAGTCGAACCCCCAACGCGCAGATTTACTCGCTCGTTCATCACTCGCTCACCTTCGGTTCCTTCCCTTCGGTCAGTCATGCTGATTCACGTTGAGGTGAATCATGGGAAGTCTAAATTACACTTCTCCCAAAACCCTTATGGAGTCAGGTATAATCAGGTTTAAGGGACAATCAAATTGAAAATTAATTAAAATTTAACCAAAATAATTGGCACAAAGCTGGCACAAAACTATTCCTTCCCTTCCAGTTCCTTCACTCTTTTTCTGGCATCCTCCACTAGGTGCTGAAACTGAGGATCGCAGTCCTGCCACAAGTTAATGAATTTGTTGTAGTTTTTTATGGCTTTATCTTTTTGACTTTGTTGCTGGTAGATTTTTCCCAAAATATAGAATGCTTTAGCATAGATGTCAGCATAGAAGCGCCTTCCCATAGGCAACTGTGTGACCCTCTTATACTGGGTGAGGGCATTCTGAAAGTCTTTTTTTTCAAAAAAAGTTGATCCCATGGCATTTGAAAAGACAAACTGCATGTTCGAGGTGGCTAGTGTAAGAGATAATCCCCGTTTGTAATACTCAAGGGCTTGGGAATATTCTTTTTTTTCATGCGAGATCAATCCAAGAAGATGGAAATAGGTGAACATAATCCTCTTATTCATCTGCTGTTCGATCATCCCTTTGAGAGCATCAGCCGTTTCTTGGGCCTTATCAAGAGATCCAAGGGCGATGTAAACCTGGGCTTTTGTATGTAGATTTTGTCTTTGATGCGCATAGGCCTCATTTTCTGTGGCGCTCTGCCAATGTTCCTCTAGTTTGTCTAAGGCTCTTTCTGGATTCACTGTTCTCAGTTCTATTTGTACTAATGCATTTTGATAATCCCTTGCCCACCTCTTTTGACCGAGTTTTTCTGAATACTCCAGACCTTGATGTAAGGTTTGTTTTGCCTGAGTGAACTTTCCTTGATGGAGAGCCAATGCTGTCTTAAAATAGAAGCCCCGAAGGTTAGCGGCCGCTTCTTTTTCTTCAAGAAGTCTTCTGGATTCCTCCTTTGCTTTTGACAGCTTTCCTGTATAAAAATAGATTGACCACCTTCGCAGATGATTGTTCCAAGCAGTTGGATCAAGAGAAATGGCTTTGTTATCCTCCTCAAAAGCCAAGTCGTATGCTCCTTGACATTGATATGTAAAAGCAAGGCTCCTGCGAATAAAAGCGCTGTCCGAGATGTTTTTGATGTAAGATCTGAGGACCTCCTCAGCTTTGTCGAAGCGGCCCATCCGTCTGTATGAGCGGGCCTGATTGGTGTAAATGACCACGTCTTCGCTTCCGCCCCTCTTGCAGACTTCGTAGTATTCAATGGCCCTGGCATTTTCTCCAATTCGGCCGTACAGATTACCCAGCATGTTGTTCCCGCTGACATCCTCCGGGTAGAGCCTCAATAAGGATTCCAGCGCCTCTTTTCCTTTGTCATAGGTCTTCTCGGTTTGAATATAAAAGTCAGCCTGGATATTGAATTTCTCTCTGTCAGAGAGCCTAGAGCTCAATTCCAGAGCTTTTTTGATGTATTTCTCTTCTTCGGCATAATAACGAAGGTTCCCGTAGGCCCAGGACATGGCCCGGTAGGCTGAGGCGAATTCCGGATCTACGGCCACGGCCTTTTCCATGTACTCAATGACCTTCCGGTAATTTCCTTTAAGATCGTATCTGATCCCTTCCAGATAGTATTCGTAGGCTTCAGGGGATGAGGTGGTGATTTGGCCAATGTCTTTATCTATATCACCGGAAATTTGCTTTTTTGATAGATTCAATTTTGATTTGATCTCACGAGTGATGCCATCTATATTGGAAAAAATTTCTCCCCTTTTTGTTCTTACTGATAATGAACTGATGGTTTCGCCGGTGTCGGCTTTTAATAGAACGGTGGTTATGACAAAGTTATCTTTATCTTTTATATAACTTCCCCTTAAAATATGATTGACTCGGCCCTTTTTGGCAATTTCTATTAGATCTTGTGTTGAGTACCTTTTAGCCTCCAGAAGGTTTAACTTTTTAAAAATACCATAAATTTCATCCGATCTTAAGACCCTAATGTATTTAGACTGAGAAAGGTCTATGGTCAAAAGCTCAGAAAACGCATCTCTCCAGTTATCCAGTTTTTCATCCCCGGATTTGTTTTCAAAATATACAATAGCAAGTGATGGTTTACTACCTGGCTCAACCGGAGGTAATTCCAGTTCAACTTTTCCTTTAAAGATAAAATATCCAGCAATGATGATAGCAGCAAGAAATGGAATAGCAAGAGACAGGATTTTGGGTGAGAATGTTACTCCAGGTTTCGCTTTGGGTTTTACCTTTATTGATTTAATTTCAGGTTCAGATTCTCTTTTTATTTTTCTAAGATCTACCAGTAGATCTGGTGTTCCCTGATATCTCTCGTTTGGATCTTTATTGAGTATCTTTTTGATTATACGTTCTAGCTCCATAGGAATACCGGTTCTTAATCCTGTAACCGGCTCCGGCTCCTCATTCATGATCGCATACATGATAGCCTGTTCGTATTCGCCTTTGAATGGCAATTGCCCGGTGATCATTTCATAGAGGAGCACACCCAGAGACCAAATATCAGAGCGGTGATCCATTTTGTCACCTGAAGCCTGTTCAGGGGACATATAATCCACAGTTCCCAGAGTGGTTCCCTCTTTGGTGAGTTTGGTAACTCCCTTTAACTTGGCCAGACCAAAATCCAGGATTTTTACCTCATTTCTTTTGGTAACAATAATATTTGCTGATTTAATATCCCGGTGAATAATATTTGATTCATGGGCTCTCTGTAATCCCTGGGCTGCCTGAATGGACATATTAATAGCTTCGGCTATGGGCAAGGGGCCAGAGGCAATTTTATCTTTTAAGGTTTTCCCCTCATAGTTAGCCATAGCAATGAACATCTGGCCGTCATCGGTTTCATCGATCTCGTAAACCGAACAAATATTGGGATGATCAAGCGCTGCGGCTGCTTTAGCCTCATGGATGAACCGTTTTTTCTCTTCTTCATTAATGCTGAATTGTTTGGGTAGAAACTTAAGAGCTACCAGCCGGTCGAGTTTGGTATCCTGAGCTTTGTATACAACACCCATTCCTCCCTCACCCAGTTTTTCCTGGATCTTGTAGTGAGAAATGGTTTTTCCAATCATGAGTTATCTATCCATGGATTTTATAGCATATAGATATTTTATTTTCAATAAATGTGTTTTAATTTTAAAAAAGTAATTATTATGTCCCCATATTTAATGCATGCAGGCAAGCAGAGGATATCAACTTAGAATGTTGAACTTAGTTTGGCTGGGAGCTAGCGACAGGATGTTGAAACATACGCCCGGAGGGAGTCGAACCCCCAACGCGCAGATTTACTCGCTCGTTCATCACTCGCTCACCTTCGGTTCCTTCCCTTCGGTCAGTCATGCTGATTCACTTTGAGGTGAATCATGGGAAGTCTATATTGCATATTCCCCAAAACGCCCTTATAGTCAGCTATAATAAGGTTTTCGGAGCAATAATTTTGAAAATAAATTAAAAATTAACCAAAATATTTGACACAAATTTGACACAGTTGGTATATTGTTGACATTTATTGTTTCTGATTTTAAAATACGTGCATCGGGACTTTGACTTCCATTTTCATTTAATTTGGAGTCAGTATTACAAAACCGGAGGCATGGGTGATGGAGAATGATGAATTGATCAACAAAGATGATCTGAAAAGAGCAGCAGTGAACCTGGCATGGGGTTGGTAAAACCACCAGACTTGATTGGAAACCTGCTGCTTGGCAAATAAATGATTTATGAACGATTTCGCACATGTCATGAGCCAATACGGGATTGGACGAAGAACCATGAGATCTGAAAAATATCTCTTATGGACCTGGCATGGTACTGATCGTTTTCTGGGATGCATAAAATGCATCAAGGGCTGCTGGATTTAAATCCGGAACTTGCCTTAAACCTGATGGGTGACCCTTGTTTTTAAAACTTATTTCCGACGAGTCATTCTCTGCTTAGTATCAGCAATGCTCAGAAAATCAAAATCTTCATCAATAAAATATTTAAGATCAAAATCTTCATGGGTGACCACAAGAACAACGACCTGATTCTTTGCAAGGTATTCTGATATGGTCTGCATGACAAGTGTGCGGGTTTCAAAGTCGATATGCGCGAAGGGTTCATCCAGCAAAAGGACTTTTGGTTTTGAGATAAGAGAGCGAAGAATATCCATTCGCTTCATTTCACCTGAGCTTAAATTTCTTGGCAATTTTTCCAATAGTTCAATAGGAAGAAGAAGCTTATCCATGTAAGTTTTAAGTAAATAATTATCGTCTTCTGCCCCAAAGTTTTGTTGGGGATAGATCTGAGTGAATGAATCCCTGATTGAAAGATCCGGGAAAAAAGCAAAACGGGAATCCTGCTGTACAACGCTCATCTTTTTTCGAAAAGGTTTAAATGCAACAGGGTCATTTCCGTTTTCCTTTTTTTTCAGTTCCACAAGATTCTGTTCGTCCAGAACTATATTTCCGGTGGTCCCGTCAATAAGACGAAGAATAGATCGGATCATGCTTGTTTTGCCACATCCACTTGGGCCTGAGATTCCATATATTATTGACTCAGAAAATTTCATACTCAGGTTTCTAAATGCATAAAAGTCATGTTCACCAAATAACCCCCTGATCTTGTAATGTTGTGATACTTTTTGAAGCTCCAGTCCCGGGCCGGTGATTTCTTTCGGCTTTGGTTTTTCATACCCGGAGCTTTCGGGAAGGGCATCTAGGTATTTAAATTGACCATCTTCAAGTGCTATGATTGTATCCATGGAAAGCGCTCTGACAAAGTCAATATCATGGCTTGCCATCAGAATGGTTTTGTCTTTTTGGGTGAGTACCTCTTTGTTGAGAAATTGGATAAACCGTTTGCGAAGGTTGCGATCCAGATTAACAGTTGGTTCGTCTAAATAAAGCAGACCTCCCTTTCTTGAGAGGAGAATCATCAGTGTTATTCGCTGGAGTTCGCCTCCGCTAACTTCGTCAGGATAGTACTTGGTAAATTTTTTAAAGTCTATTCCAAAGTACTCATTGAGTCTTTGTTCAATGAGATCACGGGAATCCGGTGCAAGAAGCTTCAGGTTCTGTTCAAGGGAAAGGGATGGGTTCATGGCCTGGGCACTTTCTGCAGGAACAAACACAATTCCTTTTTGCCTGATTTGGTTCCAGGTTTTATAGTTGGTTTTGACACCATCTTGGTAGGCATAAAATCCATTCAGTTTCATTGAACCAGTCAGTTTAAACGGATAAGCAGGCAGCAATCCTGCCAATGCACTGAGAAGAACTGACTTGCCAGTACCGGTCATGCCTGTTATCGCGGTTGACGTTCCAGGCTCAGGTATAAAGGAGTCGATATTGAAAAGCGTTCTGTCAAAAAGGGTTACAGAAAAGTAATCGAGTATCAGCGGATATGATTTCATATTTCATTCTCCTTATTCTTTGTAAGGACAAGAAGAAATGCAATGCTTATCATGACAAGAGGCAGAACCGGAAGCCAAAAAAGAAGAGGAGATCCTCCTTGGAAAAGGGCATCACGGTTTGCAGCAATTAAGGCGCCTGGACTTGCATGTGCCGGTGTCCCATAACTGCCGAAACCCAGCTGGATGATAAAACCGAATGAACAATCCAAAACAAGTACTTTCAGGAGAGTCCCTGCAGCTATCCGTTTAAAAGCATGGCGCATGACATTTGTTCCCATGAGTATGGCAAGTATTTTTCTTCGTCTGAATCCATATGACCGGAAAGAAAGGCTGTATTTCTGGTAATATAATTCACCCAGCGGAAGGGTGATTCCCCGTATTGATTCCGGCAGGATTGTCAGAGTTGCAGCAAAAACGAAGATCATGAGAGAAACAACAGAAGAAGAAGCCTCAGAGTGACTGGCAAGATAACCTGATACCGGTGCATAACAAAAAAGGACGATCAATATGGCCGGAACTGATTCTATTGCCTCAAGAACCGCTGCTATAATTTTACCGATAATCGACCACAATATGCTGATATATCCAAGGGTTAGCGTAATTAATGCCGCAAACAATAGTGTAGCTAAAAGGGTAATGGAAAGCTGTTGGAATGATAGAACCAAGGATGAACGATAGGCAGGCGTAAGATCTTTGAGAAAACCATCTAAGATTGAAGGCACCCAGGCAGCAAGAAATGGTGATACCAAGAGAAATATCCAGAAATTCTTCAGATAATTAAATAGCTTTTTCATACAACCTCGGATACAAAAAGAATAAGACCGTCTTGACTGCAAACGTGACAATCGCGTTTACGCAGAGCAGTATAAACACACTGGCAATGAGAAGATCCGTGTTTCGGGTAAGAAGAGCATCCAATAGGGTACTTCCAAGGCCCGGGAAAGAAAAAATGATTTCAGCAATAGTGACCCCTCCGATAATCGCGGGAACCTTTCCGGCAAGATAAGGTATAAATCTGGGAAAACTTGACGAGAGCAGATATCCTGAGAATGTGCCCGGAAGGGGAAACAGCCTGCCCAAGGGAAGTCCTAATGTGCTGAATACCATGGTGTGGGTGGTACCCATCTGGCGCTGCATATCTGTCAATAAAAATCTGGAAGCGTCCCACCCAAGTCCTCCAAGGGTGATGGTAATGAAGGCAATCAGCAAAAACGGGGCATTATTCCCATAACTTTCTCCAAATACCCAGAAACCGACAAATAAGGGAATAGCTGCCAGCAAAATTGCAATAGATTTCCCGAATGTTAGAAATTTTGGTATGATTTTGTTCCCGTGTTTTTTCTCAAGATACTCAGTTGTTGTTGAGATCGCAGCACATGACAAGGCGATAAGTACAAGAATAACCAGTGATATAATGGCAAGGGGCAGTGTAATTCCTGCTCCAGACATGATTATGGCAGATGCACTGTATCCGGGATGTGCCATTGAAAAATCAGTAGAACCGGTTAAAAGCTGAAAAAATGAATAACACGCTTCTGCATATTTTTCAATGGGTACACCAATGGCGAGAAAATACAAGGATACAAGCCCCATTGTTCCTATAATGGCGAACAAAATGCCTCGCAAGAGGAATTCATAGACAAAAAATCGAAAAAATCTCAAGTCATAAACCTGCCAATGACCAGTTTTCAGCTGAAAGAAATGGATTATCTGAAGCAATGACAATGTTTTTTATATTGCGGGAATATACATCCTTTTCAAGAGTAAACAGATATACTACAGGAGCATCAGATAAAATCCGATCATGAATTTGCCGGGTTACTCGTGTCCAGTCATGCATGATAACGGTTTTGTCCCAAGTATCAAACAACTTGTCCAGTTCATGGTCCCGTATACCGGAAATGTTATACATGCCATCTGAGCGATACCATTTGTCTAAATCTGAATACAGATTATCAAAACCGTCACAATAAAGAAGCGCAAGCTCATAGTTTTTCTCGACAAAGACAAGGCGGTTGAACACTTGGTCTCCTGTTCTTTTGGCTGTAACTGTTAAACCAATTTTAGCAAATTGTCTTACCAAGCCCTCAGATATCTGTTTGCCGAATTCACCCAATGAATCGGGATATAAAAGGATAGCAGTCTTTTCATTTATCCCTCCGGATACAGCCAGTTTTTGTGCCTTGGTAATATCATAGGACATTGTATCTTCCAGAGGCTTAACATTGTATTCCTTCATATTCAGAGAAAACAGATTACTGGGGAAAGGACCGTAATTGAGAACAGCATTTTTTCTGTCTGTTACATTGGGAACAAGGATAGACCTGTCCAGAGAAGTGGAAAGTGCTTTGCGAGCATAAACATTGTTGAATAACGGAGCGTTTGAATTAATGGCCACTTTATATAATGAATAGGGAATATACCAATTGATATCAACACCTGATATGCCTTCGATCTTTGGGCGGTCCAGTGGTGATGTTTCAAGAATCAGGTTTATGCGTCCTTTTCTGAACTCATTGAGTCGTATAACAGGATCAATGGATTTTCTGATGATAAGGGTACCAGCAGCAGGAACCCGCTTAAAATAACCCCGATTTGCGCTAAAGGTCAGCCATTTCCCAATCTCCCAGGAGGCCAGCTTAAAGGGGCCTGTGCCAATTGGTTGGACAGCAAATAATCGTTCATTCTCTCCGGAGCGAAGATTAAAGGCAAGTTTTTTCCCATTATAGGTCTCAGGTATAATTTTAAAGGTTAATACAGGATATGCACGAAAAGGGGGAATTGGATTTCGAAATGTAATTTGAACTGTTTTATCGTCAATCGCCTTTACATCCTCGATAAAAGATAGAAGATATTCCCGTTTAGGGGATTTGTTGGCGGGTTCGACATAGGCTTTGTAAGAAAAAACCACATCCTTTGCTGTTAACTCAGTTCCATCATGCCAATTCATTTGGCGCAGGATTACTGTGTATATTTTCTTGGTCACGGGGTCCTGTGTAATGCTTTCAGCGATGGCAAACTCAGAGCCTATTGTTCCGCTGGCTGCATCAACTTCAAAATTGACAAGACCATCAAAGACAAGTTCATTAGCATTGATTGCCTGAGTATTTTGTTCAAGAATTGGATTAAGTGAGTCAGGAAGATTTGACGCCCCGATAACAATTCCCTCTGGTGCTTTTTCCCAGGGAAAAAAGAGTAGAATTACAATCCCAATAATTACTATACTGACGATAGCTATTATAATAGCCTTTTTCTTTTTATTTATCATTAGCGTATCCTCGTTATAAA
>CBDAFS010000033.1:0-12797 GCA_965195285.1 uncultured Aminicenantes bacterium
GGCATCATGGGCTTTTGATAATCCCTGGCAGATCTGGGTGGTGAATTCGAGGATCTCGGCGAGGGTCAAGGGGCCAGAGGCAATTTTATCTTTTAATGTCTGGCCTTCCACATATTCCATGGCGATGTAGGTTTGATCTTCATGTTCATTGATCTCATAAATCGTAACGATGTTTGGATGGTTTAATGCTGCTGCGGCTTTGGCTTCCCGCTTGAACCTTTCTTTGGGCGAATCGCCATTCGCCCCTACACTTGTCAATTCTTTAGGAAGGAATTTTAGAGCAATTTTCCTATCTAATTTGGTATCCTCGGCCAGATACACTTCCCCCATGCCGCCTTCACCCAGTTTTTCCAGAATTTTATAGTGTGAGATGATTTTCCCCTTCACCCGTTTACTCCCCCTGATTTATAGCAGAACCTGATTTTTTTTGCAATATGTGGTTTTTTGGTTAGATTTGTTCAGAGTAAATCGTAAATTTTTTTAATTTTTCCGGAATCACTTCCACCCCGATACCCGGACCGGAAGGAATATCTATAAATCCATCCTCATCCAGAATCACGGGTTGGTCCACAATATCTTCTGCAAAATAACGGGAGGTTTCCGAGGTATCTCCGGGCAGGGTGAATCCGGGCAGGGTTTGCAGGTGAATGTTAAATGCCCGACCCACCCCGGTCTCCAGCATGCCCCCGGACCAGCAATCCAATCCGTTTTTCAGGCAATAATCCTGGATGGCTCGGGCGGCCAGGATGCCACCCACCCGGCCCTGTTTGATGTTGATGATCCGGCAGCTGTTCAGTTTGATGGCGGCTTCTGCATCATTGAGACTTTTGATGGATTCATCCAGGCAGATGGGGGTTCTGAGTTCTTTTTGAACCAGCGAATGAAAATAGATATCATCGTATTCCAGGGGTTGTTCGAGCATCATCAAATTGAATTCATCAAGCTGTTTCAGGAGAGCCAGGTCTGCGATGGAATAATCGGCATTGGCATCTGCCATCAGGTTGATAACGGGAAAGGTTTTCCGGATGGTTTTCAGGACATCGACATCCATGCCTTTTTTTATTTTGACCTTGACCCGGTGGTACTTTTTTTGTACGGCCTGCTGGATGGATTCCAGGAGTTCAGAGGTGTTTTTTTTGATTCCAATGCTGATTCCGGACCTGATTTTTTGGGGTTTTCCATTGATGATCGAGTGAAGGGGCCGGTTGTGTTTCCGGGCCAGAATATCCAGAAGGGCATTTTCTACCGCGGCCTTGGCCATGTGGTGACCCCGGATCCGGGTGAATTGAACCTGGACATCTTTCATGGAAAAATCCTGTTGTGCATTTAGGATCGGGATTAAAAAATATTTCATGATCAACAATGCCGTCTGGTTGGTTTCATAACTGTAGTAGGGAGCCGGTGAGGCCACGCATTCCCCCCAGCCGTAACCTTCATCTGCTGATATTTTGATCAACAGGGCCTCTTTATGGGTTTCGGTGCCGAAACTGGTGGTAAAGGGTTGCACCAGGGGAAGGCGAACCAGAAAAATATCTACCCGGTTGATTGATTTGATCGTCTGTTTCATGTCCATTTTTTTATTTCGGATTGGCTTTATTCACGGTTGAGTTTGAAAAAAATTCGCTGTTGATCCGGGGAAAATACCACCTCCCTCACCACATATTTGCAGGCCAGAGCCTGCTCCAGAAGCTGGCGGGTTTTCATTCTCCATTCAATGGCCTTTTTCATATCCGTTTTTTTTATGGATTGAATATCCAGGGGGGTTTCAATATAGGTGATTTTTTCATCGAAATTTCCAATCTGGTTTTCCTGAACATTTCCAATCAATCGGGGGTCCCGGATTTCCATCTTGTGTTTGACCCGCTCGGAGTTTAACAGCCAGGTGGCTATCAGCCGGTCGGTGGGGAGTCCCTTATGCAAACCGCTTTCCCCCTCACCGTAAATGTTTCTTTCGTACTCATGGCTGGTAATCCCCAATCGGTGAAAGTTAAAAAAGGCATTCAGGGATTCGAGGGGATCAAAATTCCATTCGATCACCTCATAACCCATATCCAGTACAGCCTGCCGCTGGGCTTTTTTGAGCATGAAGCCGTATCCCCGGCCCTGAAATTCCTTTTTTACTGCGGTCATATGAGAATAGATGATGAATTTTTCTCTTCGCTTGCCAATCAGGGCATAAGTAAAACCGATCATCTGTCTATTCAGAAACAGGCCATGGACCACTCCCCCGTATTTCTGTACCCGGGTCATCAAATAATGGTTTTCCGTATCCAGGTCGCTGAAGCCCCAGGCATTTTTTTGAATTTCAATGGTTTTTTGCAATTCGGCAATCTCGGTCAGGGTTTTGATTTCAATCATTTGATATCTCCTGGCAGAGGGCAGTCAATAGTGTGGCCCTGAAGCCAAAATCGGAAACATCGATATGTTCCCGGGCAGAATGGGCCCCTGCCCCCTTTAGGCCCAGTCCGTCCAGTACCGGGATACCGGCCTGGGAAAGGCTTGAGCCGTCCGAACTTCCCCCGGAACTGCAGGCCTGGAGTTCATTTCCCAGCCTACGGGAAATTCTCCTGACCCGGGAATACAGCTCCCGGTTTGCCGGAGTGGGTTCCAGAGGGGGATGGACTTCATGTATTTTAATATGGACCGTGATCCCCTGGAGGTTTTTGATTTTTTTAAGTTTTTCCGATACCCGATTTATATCCATGCCGGAAAAACTTCGGAGCTCGCCCATTAAGATACTTTCCCCGCTGGTCATATTGGTTTGATTCCCACCGGAAATGATTCCGGGATTAAAACTGACTCCGTGATAATCCTTAAGAATTTCATCAATGGCCTGAATCAACCGCATCAAACCGCGGTTGGCATCCAATCCCTTTTCCGGATCTATCCCGCTGTGAGAAGTTTTACCATGAAGAGTTGCGGTTATGGATACCACCCCTTTTCTTCTGGTTTTGACCCCGCCCTCCGGGCAGCACGGTTCAGGCAATAAAACAGCTCTGGCTCCCTGACATTCTTTTAACAGGTAGGGCATGGATCCTTGACTGCCAGTTTCCTCATCAGGAGTGAGAATGAGCTTTAATTTTTTTTTAATATTCAAATTGAACGCTTGAATGGCTTTAAGCGTGTAATAAAAAAGGGCAATGCCGTTTTTCATATCATAGCTTCCACTTCCATGAAGTTGATGGTTGATGATTTTTATTTTTATAGGCGTTTCAGAGACTTTTACCGTATCCATGTGGGCCAGCAGAACAATAAAATCATTGGAATCGGGAGAATAGGAGAATTCAAGAATATCCCCCCCTGGGCATGAAATTCGCTTTTTCTTTAATGTGAATTCAGAAAAAATTTCTTCAAGAAAGTCTGAAAAGGCATTTATGGCTTTCCGGTCTCCCGAATAAGTCTGAAAAGCGATCATTTGTTTCATCAGATCGATGAACCCATCTCTTTGGTTTTCAAAGTAGGATAATAGACGGTTAAGGTTCATCCGGCTTTTCCAGGCTTTTTCCGGTGTGATCGGATTTTCAATATCGACTGCCTCCTGCTGAAGTAATTATAGAACAGGACAACTTCTCTTTCAACCGGGAACCGTAAGAGAATTTATCTGACAGAAGATTCGCTGTTTGACAGAGTGATGGTTATTGATTATAATTTTTCTTTAACGAATTACGATAGAAATTTTTCATTTTCATGACAGTTTTAACCGGTGACTGGTAAAACTGAATAAGGACCACAAATGATATTTGAACAGATCCCCTGTGGTGGTGACCGGAATTTCGGTTATCTGGTTGCCTGTGAAACATCACAACTGGCCGCAGTGATAGACCCCTCTCCGGAACCGCATCAATGCTGGGACCGGGTTGAGAAACTAAAGCTCCGGGTTGAGTATGTGATCAACACCCATTCGCATGCCGATCATGCCGGGGGCAACTCATTTTTTAAAGTAAAATCTCAGGCTGCCATTGTGACCCATGCTTCGGTTGTATCCGGTGATATCCGGGTTGAAAACAGCCAATCGTTGCCCCTGGGTGAATTAACCCTGTTGTTTCTACATACCCCGGGCCACACCGAAGATTCAATATGTGTGAAAATCAACCGGGAGCTGGTAACCGGGGACACGCTTTTTGTGGGGAAAGTCGGAGGCACCTATTCAGCCTCTGCATCCCGGATGGAATTTGAAAGCTTGAAGGGTTTAATGAAACTGGAAGATGATATCCGGATCTGGCCGGGTCATAATTACGGGGTGAGACCGTCTTCAACCATCGGGAATGAGCGGAAAAACAATCCCTTCATACTCAGGTTGAATAATTTCCAGAATTTTGTCTGGCTCAAGGACAATTGGGCGGAATACAAGAGGGGACACAATATTCCCTGACCGATTTTACGATCATGAATATAAAGAAAAATGAGGTTCCCTGGTATGAGAGCTGGTTTGATCGAAATTACCTGCAGTTGTATCAGCATCGCAATTCCAATGAGGCCAAAGCCCAGATTGATTTGATTGTACGGTTAGTTGGCCTGAAAAAGGGCCATCGCATATTGGATCTTGCCTGCGGGGATGGCCGCTATACTCATTTGTTGAATAGCCGGGGTTACCGGACCGTGGGACTGGATTTGTCCAGAGAGTTGATTGATGAAGGACTGAATAAATACGGCCCCTTGAATCTGGTCGTGGGTGATATGCGTGCCATTCCGGGAACCTACGATATCATTCTGTCCCTGTTTACCAGTTTCGGTTATTTCAATGAGGACAGCGAAAATTACCGGGTTTTTGAGTCAATAAAATCTTCCCTGGTTGATGGGGGCTGGTTCTGGCTGGATTTTCTGAATCCCGGATTTATCGAGGAAAATCTGGTGCCTGAGACAGTTACAGAAATTTCCTCGACATGCCAGGTAATTGAAAGGCGTCAGATTGTGAAAAACAGAATCGTCAAGGATATCATTTTTTTTAAAGACGGTGAAGAGAAATGCTACAAGGAGTCGGTACGACTCTATTCCAGGAATGAACTGGAATCCATGTTCACGCAGGCCGGCTTCAAGACCGAGGGATGTTTTGGCGATTACCAGGGAAATCAATGGCAGGAACATGCAGAACGCACGATCATATATGGGAAAAAAGGACATTGAATAAGACCGTTGTTACCGGCCAGCAAATCGGATTGCTGGGCGGCCCCCTGTATACCACTTACAAAGTTCTGGGGGCAGTGTGCCTGGCCAGGAAAATCAAGGGCCGGGCGGTATACTGGCTGGAGACCAATGATGCGGATTTCGACGAGATCAATCATGTCGATTATATTGATTCCGAAGGAAAACTCAGAAAGCTGACCTGGGATATCAATCCCCGGGGCTATTCGGTCGGATATGTTGAAGTGGACAGGAAACTGGTATCCTTGGTTCGGGATTTTTTTGATAGCCTGCGGCAAACTGAATTTACACCGAGTTTGAAGGCCATGGCCCTTGAGGCGTATTCATTGGGCAGAACGCTGGGGCAGGCCTCTGCCGATCTGGCCAGAAGCCTGTTTGGACGTTTCGGGATCGAAATTTTTGATCCTCGCCATGAGGATTTTCTTAAGGCCAGCCGTGATATTCTGGTCCGGGAGGCCGAAAGAACCCGGGAGGGCCAGCAGTGTAACCTGTTCAGCGTGAGGAATAAAAAAAGAGTGGCTGTTTTTAGAGGGGAATCCGGTTTTCATGACCGTAATGGACACCCTGTTGATTTGAACAAATTTGACCTGGTGCCCAATGTCAAAACCCGGAACCTGATTCAGGATCGGTTTTTTAAAACCCATACGTATGTAGCCGGCCCTTCCGAAGTTCAGTACATCGGAGAACTGGATGATATGTATGCCTTTCACCGGGTATCCAAACCCGAAATCGAAGAGCGTATGACCCTGATCCTGATCGAGCCCAAGACAAGCAGGGTTCTGTTGAAAATGGGGATTGATATATCGGAAATACTTTCATCGGAAAAAGCTGGTTTTTTAAAGCAGATGGTCAAAGAGTTTACCGGTTTTGATCACCGGGATGTTATGGAGTCCAGTCAAGATCTCAGCCGGGACTTTCTGGCCTCGCTGGAAAAACTCGGACTGGATACCCGGATGATCGGAAGATCCCTGGATCTAACCATAAGGGAGGCTATCGGGAAGCGGCGGGCAGAGAGCAAGCAATCGATTTCGAATGCCTTGAGCCGGGTCCATTCCCTGTTTGATCATTTGAAGCCCTATGGAAAAAAGCAGGAACGGGTCTTTAACCTGTTTTATTTCCTGAACCTCTATGGCGGTCTTGATTTTATCGACTGGTTGTATGATCATTATGATGTCGGTCTGGATAAATTGGAGATAAAAGAATGAAACTTGACGTGATGGCTTTTGGGTCCCATCCGGATGATTGCGAACTGAGCATGGGCGGGACCCTGCTGGTTCTCAAGAACCTTTCATACCGGGTGGGGGTATGTGACCTCAGTTCCGGAGAAATGGGAACCTATGGTTCCGGTGCTGATAGAAAAAAGGAATTAAAAAACGCATCCGAGATTCTCGGTCTTGAGGTTCGGGTCACCCTGGATCTGCCTGACGGTTGCATCCGGGATAACCATGAAAACCGGATGAAAATCATTGAGGTGATCCGGCGGTATTCACCGGGGATTGTATTCGGATTCATTGATAATACCCGTCATCCGGATCATTACCATGCCGGGGAATTGGTGAAAGAGTGCAGTTTTCTGGCCGGATTAGAAAAATTAAAAGGCAATTTTCCGGCTCACCGTCCCCAGGCCCTGTTTCGTTTCCCGGAACTGATCCCCTGGGAGAGGCCTGACTTCGTGGTTGATATATCGGATTTCTGGGACAAAAAAATGGAAGTCTTGAAGTGTTACCAGTCTCAGTTTACCACCGGTCATGTGGAAACCGAGCCACCGAAAACCTTACTGAAATCAAAGGAACTCTGGGAATTGCTGGAGGCCAAGGCCAGGATGGCCGGGAGTATGATCGGGGTAAAATACGGAGAGCCTTTTTATTCGAGCCGGCCGCTCAGGGTTCTGGATCCCTTTGGAATCGCCCCCAAGGAGTTCACATGAATATCGCCATTTTAAATTATCACCGGATCGGGGGTTCGGGGATCGTGGCCTATGAAATCGGAAGGGCCATGGCCGAAGACCTTGGACACCGGGTTCACTTTGTCGGGTTGGAGCCCCCTTTTCGCCTGAGAGATAATTTCCTGGATCGGATTACCTTCCATCGTGTGGAAGTGAAAGAGTATCCGGTATTTGATTATCAGCCTTATGCCCTGGCCCTGGCTTCTCAGTTATCGGAAATCATTCTGAAAAATGAAATTGATGTGGTACACAGTCACTATGCCTTGCCTCATGCCATTGCTGCCCTGTTAGCTCGGGACATCACCGGAAGAAAAGTGAAGTGTGTGACCACCTTGCATGGAACCGATATTACCATTGTTGGTGCCCATCCCAGTATGGCCAATATTACCCGATACGCCATAGAGAAAAGTGATGTGGTCACAGCTGTATCCAACAGCTTGAAGCGGGATACCGAGGCCAAACTGGGAATTCGGCCGGGAAAAATCAAAACCATCTATAATTTTGTCAATACCCGGGATTTTAATCCAGACCTGAAGAAAATCGAGCTGTCACAATGTAAAAATACGGTCATGATCCTTCATATTTCCAATCTGAGACCGGTGAAGAATCCCCTTGATGTCATAAAAATCTTTTACGGTATAACCAAAAAACTGGATTTGAAATTAAGACTTTGTATTCTGGGAGAAGGTCCCCTGCAGACGGAGATGATGAAACTGGCTTCTGAAATGGGAATCGGCGGATTGATAAATTTTTTGGGTTCCTACAATGATCTGGGTCCTCTTATTGTTGCCTCCCGGTTGATGTTGTTGCCCAGCATACAGGAATCGTTCGGACTGGTGGCACTGGAATCCATGGCCTGCGGGGTTCCGGTAGTGGCCAGCCGGGTGGGGGGACTGTCCGAGTTGATTGATGATGGAATTAACAGCTGTTTATTCGAATCCGGGAACCTGGATGAAGCGGTTGAGAAATCAGTTAATTTGCTTAAAAATCCGGATTTTTATCTGAAACTGAGTCAACAGGCGGTCAAAACTGCCAACACAACCTTCTCACGGGAAAAAATCATTCATCAGTATGAATCCGTTTATCGATAGACCAGGAGTCTCAAAATACGTTCATTAAAGATTCTCTTACCCTATTTAAGATCCCACTCCCTTGAGTTAAGCTTGGGTTTCAGCTTGATGGTGATTCATAACTTCACTTATATGAAGATCCCCATCTATTTCAAGGAGATTCTGGATGAAATCATGGGAAACAATCGGATGGGGGTTATCCGGGCCAATATTTTTCCTGTGGTTATTTATACCCTGATCACGGTGTTAGCCATGGTTTATATGCGTAAATTGATTATCGGGGTGTCCCGGAAAATTGAATACCGGTTCCGGGTACGGTTATATGAAAAATTGCTGTCATTGAATTATTCATTTTATATTCAAAATGAAACCGGTGATATTGTCTCACGTTGTACCAATGATTTGAATGATGTACGAACCCTGCTGGGACCGGGTATCATGTATGTGCCCAATGCTCTCAGTCGATTATTGATTTTTTTCCCGGTGCTTTTCAAGTTAAATTTTCAGATGTTAATCATTATCTCCCTTATGCAGGGCGGCCTGGTGGTTTTGATTATTTTGATATTACCGCGTATAAGGCCTCTCTATCAGAAGATCCAGGAATTTGTCGGTTCCATCAACAACCGGGTATGGCAGGTGGTCTCCGGGATTACTACCATTAAGTTGTATACTCTGGAAAAAACTGAGGTCAAACGGTTCGAACAGTTGAATCAGAAATATATTTCCCAGCAGATGTCCCTGGTGAAGCGCATTGGTTTTTTGTGGCCATTTTTTCTCTTTGTCATTTCCCTCACCGAATTGGTGATCCTGTTGATGGGTGGCCGGGAGGTTATTGCCGGCCGCATGACCCTGGGGGAATTATTGCAGTTTACCATCATGGTATCCTATCTGACCTTTCCGGTTCTTTCCATGGGCTGGATTATGTCATTGCTGCAGCAGGGAATCAGTGCTATGAAACGGATCAGTCATATCTTGCTCCAACCTGAAAAAAAAGAGTCCGGGCAGGGTTCTCTCAAAGAAAGTCTATTTGATATTCGCATTAATCGTTTAACTTTCTGTTATCCCGGGAATAACCGGGAGGTGCTGAAGAATATCTCCCTGGATATCCGTCCCGGCCAGATCATTGGAATTGCCGGGCCGGTCGGTTCGGGAAAGTCAACCTTGCTCCAGCTGATCAGCGGGATTTTCAGGCCCGATCCGGATATGATCCACATCAATGGTCGGGATATAATCTCCCTGGATCCGGATGGACTGATGCAGAATATTTCCATGGTCCCCCAGTACACGTTCCTATTTTCAAAAAGCATTCGTCAAAATATCCTGATGTCAGCCAGGTCGGATGGGCAAAAACTCGATTCGGTGGTTAAAACCGCCGGGCTGTTCGATGAATTGGGTACTTTCCCCAATGGGATTGACCAGGTGGTGGGTGAAAGGGGGATTACCCTGTCAGGAGGCCAGAAGCAGAGAATCGCTATTGCCCGGGCCTTGATGAAACAGGCACCTCTATTGATTTTTGATGATGCGCTTTCCAGTGTGGATTCCAAGACCGAATCCCATATTATGGAAGAGATTATTCGGCAAAAATCCTTTTCAACCTTTATCCTGGTTTCCCATCGTATTTCATCTTTGAGATATGCGGATATCATATATGTGCTCAAAGACGGTAAGGTTATTGAAAAGGGAACCCATGACCAATTGATCCGGCAACAGCGGTGTTATTGTCAAATGGCCCGATTTCAACAACTGGAGGAGGTATCCGGATGAAAGTGATCGGGAAGCGCATAGCCGGACTGGATCTGAATTTTTTGAAACGGTTTTTGCCCTACTTGAAGAAATCCACCTGGCTGGCCATCTTTTCATTTGGGCTGATGATTGCCGCCAATCTGACCGGGGTTTTACAACCCTATTTTATTAAAATTGGTATTGACAAGGATATTGCCAATAAGGACTGGCCGGGCCTTCTCAATACCGTTTCGATTCTGGGGATTGTCTTGGTAGCCGGATTCATCTTTCAATTTTTATATAATTTATTCATTCAATTGTTGGGTCAACGGCTGCTCTATAATCTTCGCCTGGATCTTTTTAAAAAACTGCTATCGCTTTCCCAGGATTATTTTGACCGCACTCCGGTGGGCAAAACCCTCACCAATCTAACCAATGATGTAGAATCGGTCCGGCAATTCATCTCCGAAGGGGTGGTCACGGTAGTGGGAGAGATGTTAAAAGTAATCTTCATTTTTGCGGCCATGCTGATGGTTAATGTCAGGCTGGCCATCCTGGCCTTCATCACCGTACCCCTCTTTGTGGTCGCCACTCTGTTCTTCAGGAAGCGTATTCGCTCCGGCTATGCAGATGTCCGGCGGGCCAATGCCCAGATTAATACCATGTTGATGGAATCCATCACCGGAATCAATGAAATCAACCTCTTCAACTATCAGGCCACCAGCCAGGAATTATTCGGTGAGGCCAACCGTAAATATCTGAAGGCTTTTTTACAGGTGGTCAATTCCTACTCGTTCTATTTTCCGGTCATCGAGCTGGTTACCAACGCCGGTATGATTCTGGTTTTCTTATATGCCCACTTTCAGATGGGGATGACGATTCTGGTGGGGGAGATATTTATTTTCTTTGCCTATATCCAGATGTTTTTCAGACCCCTGAGGCAGCTGGCAGAGAAGTTTAATTTATTTCAGTCGGCCATGGCTGCAGCGGAACGGATCTTCAAATTGATGGATCAAAAGAGCAAAATAACCGAAGTGTATGCCCCGGCATCAGACCCGGTTGATATCCGGGGGGATATCCGTTTTAAATCAGTCAACTTTGCCTACCAGGAGGGCCAGTCGGTTTTGAAGGATCTTTCCTTTACCATCAGTCAGGGTGAAAAAGTGGCCCTGGTGGGAACCACGGGCAGCGGAAAAACCACCGTCATCAAGTTACTCAACCGTCTCTATGATGTGAATACCGGTTCCATTACCATTAATGGGACCGATATCCGTCAATATCCCCTTAGTGAACTCAGAAGAGCCATCACCACCGTTCCCCAGGATCTGTTTCTATTTACCGGAAATGCCCTGGAAAATATTTCCCTCTATGACCCGGGCATCACCCGTAATCAGGTGATTGCTGCGGCCCGCCAGGTCAATCTGGATTCTTTTATCCGGAAACTGCCGGGTGCCTATGATGAAAACCTGCTGGAAGAGGGTAAATCACTGTCCTCAGGCCAGAAACAACTGCTGAGCTTTGCCCGGGCCTTTGTCCGGGATTCCAATATGATCATTTTGGATGAGGTGACTGCCAACATTGATTCCGGAACCGAAGCCCTGATTCAGGAAGCCACCCGCAGGTTGATTGCTGAAAAAACTGCCATCATCATTGCCCACCGCATGTCCACCATCAAATTGGTGGATCGCATCCTGGTATTTCACAAGGGAGAGCTGGTGGGAGACGGAACCCACCGCCAGTTGATGAAAGAAAAGGGCATCTACGCCCAGTACTACCGCATGCAATCCTTACTGTCCAGGTAAATTCGTTTTATTTCTTTCTGACCAAAAAATCAACAGCTCAAACTATTGAAATATTTCCACTCTGAATACTACTTATGTGGAATTGACATCCGAAAATATTTATATATTATAATTGGTGTGAGACTTCATTATTTCAGCAGAAAATTTAGATTTGCGGTTTAAAAGATGAGAAAAGAGACAAAAAAAATCCCACTGCCTGCTGTGAAGCTCCTCAGTGAAAAGGGATACCGCCTCTATGAAAGAACCGGTCGTCTGGTAAGCAATATGTTTTTATTACCCAATCGGTTCAAGGTCCATGGCCTCGAAAATAAGATTGAAGAAGGACCGAACATCATTGTTGCCAATCACACTGGGGCTGGGAAAGACACGGCAGCACTTTATCGGATCTACAAACGAATGGTTTTTTTCTGTGCCTCTCACTACCTGTTTGACTGGAAAGACTTTGATAAAGAGATTAAAGATAACTATATGAGAATGCTTATACCCAATGTCAGGTTACGAGAACTGGCCAATCTGTTGCTTTTTCCTATTCGTCGGCTCTTTGTCAAATTCTCGGCACCTCGCATTAATGACATCGGCTGCATTCCAGTTTTCAACAGCAAGGAAGTATTGAATTCGGATTGGGCCAGAAGGAATAGCGAATTGAAAAATTTAATCAAATCATATCTCCTGGACAACAGAGCCGTCATCCTGTTACAGGCCAATCTCCGTCAAGCCAGTGACTTCAATTCCTATGTTCGTAAATTTAAACACGGGGCTGCCAAGATCGCACTGGAATTATTTCGGGAATTCGATGGGTTTGAAGTACCGATCACACCGGTGAGTATTTACGGAGCAGAGGGATTGATGACCATTGGTTCTACGGTTTCGCTGCGGGTGGGTAACCCCATGACAGTAAAACCGTTTCTGTCCAAATCCAATCCGGTTGTAGCCCTGACCGAAGCCCTGGAAAAGAGAGTAGTCGAGATGGTAGAAAATGATATTGAAAAGTATGGCCATAGAAAGCAAAAATTACACAAATTATAGGTTTCGAGGAAAACCCCAACCGGAATCCTGATTAAAGTAATCTGAGTGAATGAGAATTGCCAGGCACACACTCATATGGGCAGGAGGATG
>CBDAFS010000034.1:0-65600 GCA_965195285.1 uncultured Aminicenantes bacterium
GACGGTTTCCCGGGTCTGGTCATCGCCCTGGTCTCATCATGGGGAACCGCCCTGAAATACCTCAAAGCCATTGAAATAAAGAGAACAAAATAGAAAAGATTTTCTGTTTAATTTTGGCTTAATTCCTGTCAAATTCCTTGAAGCATATAATGAGATCATTAAAAGCAAACAAGCATCTGATGGATTAATGCCGGGATTTCATTTAAAAAAAGAAATTGAAAATTTTATTAAAATCCCAAAGGAACAAAATTTCTACGATTTAATAACTTATCTTTATAATAATTTTCTGTCCTGGAAAATTGCAACGGAAATACCTGGATATAAAATACCTACAACTCGAAATTTAGTAGAACAACTTAACATATTGGTAAATGAAGAAAAAATTGAAATTAAATGTTCGGAAAAATACTTGAAACAGAAGAAATATTTAAAAATGTTAATAAAAAATAAAAATGAAATGAAAGAGATTTATTTGAAATCTAAATAATTTTTTATGTTAAAATCTTCTGGCATCTGGCTCCAGATCTTACCATCAAGAGACCTACCATTCTTCTTTTTATTTACTCCACCCCACTGTTTAAAAAAGAACGGAACATCTTGCATCTCACATTGATGCTGAATGCTTCTTATCCAGTCTGGGTGGACCGGCCTTGAATTAAAACCACTTTCACCACCTACTATAACCCAGTCAGTATTCATTAACTTCAATTTTGGAATATCTGAGAGTAAAGGCTCTAATGATAAAAACTTTATATGTGCATCGGTCATTATTAAATCCTCTATTCTATTTGAATAAATTTCAGATTCAACTGTAACACCCATCCAGATATTCGATGTCCATTTTATTTTTTTATTTAATTCCAGCAATCGTTTTGATCTCTTGGTTAAAACCTGAAAAATGTGCCAATTTGCCTCATTCATAGTTTTAAAAACTTTTAATATAAACTCTTCCGGGACATTATCATGAAAAAGATCAGACATTGAACATAAAAATATTATATGAGGTTTGATCCAGGATAAAGGATCATTTAAGTTATCATTGTGAAGAGTTAAGTTGAAACCATACTTGTATTTTTTTACTCCCATAGACTTCAATCTTAAAGCCATTCTTTCAGCATAACAATTTATACATCCCTCACTAATTTTTGTACATCCTGTTACAGGATTCCAGGTTGATTCTGTCCATTCAATTTTTGATCTTTGTCCCATAATTATATATTAATAGAGATTTATTTTTTTATCAAAAAATATTTTTAAAAATCACTTCCAAAAAATCGGGGACAATCATTGCTTTTTTGAAAATTTTGATTTAATGAATAATTTTATTGTTGACTTTTATTAAAACATGATCCATAATTGTTGTAGAAACGATGTGTGTACATCAATGTTGTTTTGATGGAGGATAAAATGGGTGAAAGTATAATCAGGTCGAGAATCGATCCTGAAATAAAAGAGCAGGCGATAATGATACTTGAGAGTATGGGATTGACTTTAAGTGAAGGGATAAGAATGTTTCTTATCCAGTTAATTGCCCATGAGGCACTTCCTTTTGAAGTAAAGTCTCCAAAAAAAATAACCAGGGAAGCAATGGCCGCAGCTAAGAATAAGAAGGGGCTGGAAAAGATTACTGTGAAGGAATTAGGTGAAGAATGGGGAGTTGAATGAGGGATATCTTTCAACAGAGTCAGTTCAAAAAAGATATCAAGAAAATAAAAAAATCAGGGAAACACAATTTAAAGGAACTTTTGGAAGTAATTGAATTAATTGCGAAAGATATTGTACTAACTAAGAAATATTTTGATCATAAATTATCAGGCGAATGGAGCGATTTCAGAGAATGTCATATTCGTTCGGACTGGCTACTGATATACCTACTGGAGCCGGGAAAACTTATCCTGGTTAGAACAGGTAACCATTCAGAACTATTTGGATAATAAATCTTGATAATCTTTTTTTTTTGGAGGGAAACGGACCGACAGTTGAAGGTCGGGCAAAAATAGGATTCGATTATTTTCTGGTGATCAGATAATCGGCCAGTTTCACGGCTTCAATCATGCTGGCTGGATCCGCAATTCCCTGGCCAGCGATATCAAAGGCAGTCCCATGATCGGGTGAAGTTCGAACAAAGGGCAATCCCAGAGTCAGGTTGACACCGGCCCGTTCCCGGGATAATTTAAAGGGGATCAACCCCTGATCATGATACCAGCAGACCACCACCGAATCCTTGGCCCGGAGAGCAGTGGGAAATACCGTATCTGGCGGATATATACCGGCAATATTCATTTCCCCCTCCAGTTTGTTCAGGGCCGGCTTGATGATTTTCTCCTCCTCGGTTCCGAGATGTCCCTGCTCGCCGGCATGGGGATTTAACCCGCTGATGAAAAAATTAAATTTTTTTCCAAACAGTCGCCCCAGTTCCTGATCCAGGAAACGCATGAAATCAATGATCCTTTGCTTTTTAATATGCGGGAATATGTCTTTCAGTGAAATATGAAGGGTAAACAGTGAAACCTTCAAATCTTCAGACCAGAAAAACATCCCGTATTGTTTGATGCCCGATCGGTGAGCCAGATATCCGGTATGACCCCGAAACGGGATACCCCGTTCCATCCATTTCTGCTTTGATATGGGAGCCGTGACCACGGCCTGAACCTTTCCGGTCAGGGCCAGGTCAACCGCTTTTCGGACATAGGCAAAGGATTCATCGGTTTTGTCATCCGGGTTTTCCAGGGGATAAAAAAAAATCCCTTTTCCCAGCTTTTCTATTCGAGAAATAACCCGGATTTTAGGATCGGGGGAGCAACCATGACTACCGATGATGACCACCGGGTGTTTCGGATGATACCGGGAAAAGGTCTTTTCAATGATTTCCGGCCCTACACCGGTCGGCTCTCCCAGGGTAACGGCAATGATCTTTTTCAATCTAAGCAAAGATAATTAGGACGGTTTATCCTTTGAAACTTCCTCTTCCTGGAAGTCGGGATTCTTGTACATATACTTGATCACCTGTTTGAAAATGATGAAATTGTTCTCATCCGCTCTCTTTATTTTAAGGCAATTCTTATCATACCACTCGATTCGGCCTTTAAACACCTCACCATTGATCAATTCGATCACCATGGGGGTTTTGTTGTTCATCTGCTTGATATAATAATAATTTTCGGCATGGGTTTTATAGGCGGGAGGTGGCTTTTTCCGGGTATCCTTTTTGGAAATATTCTTTATCTCTCTCAGGTCCGGTTTTATCAATTTGCGGATCATGGTTTCTCCTCCAGATATTTTTTATCTTAAACCAATTTCCATCAAAAGTCAACCGGATCCGGGATCCACGTTCCTGACAAATATAGATATGAGTATTTACAGTTTTGGTTTTTTTTTCCGCTGGTGTTTAACCCAATCCGTTTTGGTTAACTGGACCTCTCTGGCAATGGCCATCGAATCGGGGGGGACATCCTCGGTAATGGTTGAACCGGCTGCTATCAGACTGTTTTTACCAATTTTCAGGGGGGCAATTAGCTCGGTACCGGAACCGATGAAAACACGATCTTCAATGGTGGTAGTATGTTTCTTTTGGCCATCATAATTGCAGGTAATGGTTCCAGCCCCGATATTGACCTGCTCTCCGATGGAGGCATCACCCAGGTAGGATAAATGCATGGCCTTGGCGCCTTTTCCCAGGATTGTTTTTTTGATCTCGACAAAATTTCCGGCTTTGCCCCCGCGCCTGATAACGGCCTGGTTTCTTAAATGGGTAAAGGGTCCCACCTGAACATCGTCCTCCAAAATCGAATCCCGCAACACACAATGAGGTAACACCGTACAATTGTGACCGATGGCGGTATTCTCGATATAAGAATGGGCATCAAGACTTACATTCCTTCCCAGGCGGCTGTTCCCTTTGACCACCACGCCCGATCCGATGCGGGAGCCGCTTCCGATGGATACCCTGCCTTCCAGATAAAAATGACGGTAATCATCGATATGGACGTTCTGTTTCAATAGTTGTTGAATTTGAAAGCGGGTAATACATTCTTCAACCTGGCCTGGATTCTGGTTCAGGCCCCATACCTGGTAAGGGTTCTTCAATCCGGCCAGCTTAATTTCCGCTTTTTCCGATAAAACCGAACAGACTCCTTTTCTTATCCGGATCCGGTACCTGCGAACCGCCTCCCTGCTGAGGATGAAAAGCGGAAAGCCGGAAAGCGAAACAATATCTGCTGATAGTCTCTGAGATTTGAACAATCTCTTGAGTTCGGCAATTCCTGCAGGTTCGATGTCCAGGAATCTGGTAAAGTCAAAAACAACCAGAACCTCATAATCCGGGTTCAGCTGTTCCGGATGATGAAAGTCGATGCCTTTGAACCGGCGGCCCATCCAGAAAAACAGGTCTTCACCCCGAAAACGCATAACAGAGACCGGTAAGGCTCCGGGATCAAAGGTGGCAACAATCATTCTATCATGGATAAGAACTCGCTGTTTTCGGATAAGGATTCAAAATCGGGCTCGTTATAAGCAATAATTTTATAGTAATCATCCTTGGCAATACTTTTTTCCAAATACATCAACGCCTTCTCCCCATCATCCTGTTTCATATAAACCAGCGAGAGTAAATAATATATATATGGATCCGAGTATTTTCTCTTCTCCGATAGTTCCAGAAAATGTTGAAGGGCCTGATCCAGTTGACCGGCATTCAGATTAAGCAGACCTTCATTCAGAAAGTCCTCATCGGTTTTCAGGACGATTTTTTGAGGATGTAATCGGGAATCGGCCAAATTCTTATATAATTTTGACTGGGTTTGAATTTCCGACACACTGTCATATTCGGAATCTTTATAATTCTCAATGATCTCCTTCAACAGATCCAGGGCACTCTTGAAATTCTTTTTGTGAAAAGCCTGCAGGGCCTTATTAAATTCCAAACTTATTTTTTTAAGCTCTTTTTCTTCCATACTCAATACCATTTTGATATTACCTCCTGATCCTGAAAGTGATGAACCGACTCTCCCGGAACTGCGTTTCAATATTCCTGAGTATCATGATACCAAATCGTGTGAAATTCATTTCTCTTTGCACCAGCTTTTATTTTACACTGTTTTGGTATTGATTTCAACTTTTCCCGTCTAAAGGGCAGGCAAAAATGGGGAGTTTGGAAAAAATGATGAGACGACCGGTGTTGGTTACTCTGAAATGGTACTATATCTCTCAAGCATGACACCGATAACTTCAATACCGGCACCCTTGGCAATATCAATGACTTTCAACACATCTTTATAGGAAGCCGATTCATCGGCACGAATAAAGATTTTTCTGTCGGTTTTGGTTTGATAAATGTTTCTCAATTCATTTTCCAGTAAATCGATTGTGGTGGGAATCTGGTTGATTTTTACGGAGAGATCCTGTTCGAGGGTTAATACAATTCCACTGGAAGGACCACCCTGATCTCCAACCATCTCGGGTAGATTAATGTCAATTCCCTTTTGAGCAACCGGAGTAATCACCATGAAAATGATTAATAAAACCAGCAAGATATCACACAACGGAACCACATTTGGTTCAGATTTTTGTTCAATACCTACTTCCGCACCCATTTATCCTCCTAGTAATTTAATTTATCAAATATGAAATAAATTGTCAAGAAAAAAAAATATTTTATTGACAAAAATGGATTTTTATTTTATATTAACCATATGGTTAAACCAACTGGTTAGTTAAAATGATAAGATCAAAAAATACCAAAAAAAGAATTCTCAATGCCGGATTAAAGGAATTTTCTTTCCGCGGTTATGCGGGGACCCGAATGGACAAGATCGCCATCCGAGCCAAAATCAACAAGGCCATGTTGTTTTATTATTTCTCCTCCAAGGAGAACCTTTACCATGAAGTCTTAAAACACGCGGTCAGAAGTATCGTTCCCAAGATACGCAACATCATTCTGCTGGAACAGAGTCCCAAGGGATTTCTAGAGAAGTTGCCCGAAGTCTATATTGGCTTTTTCACCAAAAATCAGGATTTTGTCAAAATGGTGGCTTTTGATTTTGTTCAGAAAACCGATATTATCAAAGCCGCTTTCGAGCAGGCCATTGGGAAGGGATTCCATCAGGGTCCCCGGCTGGTATTGAAAAAAATCGAGAAATGGTATGAAAAGGGGGAAATATCAGAGAGTGACCCCCTTCAATTCATGATCAATATCGTTTCCCTCTGCCTCTTTGCCTTTATTGCCAGGCCAATTCTGGAAGCTATTTTCAATCAAAAAATCGGTGACGAACAATTTATCAAGAAGCGAATAAAAAGCGTCATCAATCTTTTAAAACAAGGAATGCTAAAATGAATAAAATCGCCATCTTGATTTTAATTGCCTTCAATTGGATACCGCTTTCGGCCAAAATCCCCCTGCAGCAGGCCATTACCAGAGGAATTCAAAAAAGCCTGGTCATCCAGAACAACCTTCTTGAACAGAAAAACCTGAAGCTGGAGAAAAAAAACCGGGATATGAAAAAATGGTTGACTTTGCATCTGGGAGGATCTTATATATTCAAATCCCAGCAGATGGAAATCAACTTTTTGGAAATCCAGATCAATGAGGACATCTCCGTTCCCCTGGAACCCATCATCGTGGGTGCCCGACACAACTATGATTTGAAGCTGGGCCTTGCCCAGCCTATTTATACCGGCAACCGGTTATCCAATTCTGCCAAACTAAAGGATATTCAGTATGAAATGGAAAAACACTATACCGGACTCAATACCATTGAAGTTTCCACTCAAATCAAAATCTCCTACTTCACCTACCGTATGCTGTTTTACCAGCAGCAATCCGTAAATGCCTTTATGGAAACCCTTCAGCTCCATCAACGGAAACTGGAAGATTTTTACCTTGAAGACCTGATCAAAAAAAGTGACCTGTTGGAAACTGAATCCCGCCTGCAGGAGCAGATGATGAACCTGGAGGAAATCAAACACCGGATCGCCAGGGAAAAAATTAATTTTAAATCCCTCTGTGATTTCAATATCGAAGATATCAGCGGAGATTACACCGAAACCATCGAACCCGGCCCTGAGTTACTTTCGGATTTTCAAAACCATCACCCCTATTTACAGATGCTAAACGCTCAAATCCGGCTGCTGGAAATCCAAAAAAGAATAACCAATGCCGAATACCTCCCCCAGCTGGTCGGGTTTGCCGAAATCCATTATGGCCGGCCGGGCATAGATTATTTCACCAATGAGTGGAGTTTGTATTTCCAGGGCGGTATTGGCTTTGACCTGAAGTTATTTGACTGGAACCAGCGGAAACGAAACCAGAAAATCCTCAATTATTCACAGGAAAAATCCAGAAACGAGCAAAAAGACTTTTCCCGGGAAATTAAAAACCAGGTCCGGCAACTGCTGGAATCCAAAAAAGCAACAGAAATAAAACTGGCCATCATAGGGAACCTGATCGAAATTTCCCGGGAGGACACCGAGTTGAAGGCAGAATTGTTTCAAGAACAGCAGATCACCAACAAAGACTATCTGGCCTCTTTGGCTACCAAGGAAAGATATGTCTTCATGGAAAAAGAACAACAATTGCAGATTGAAATGATAAAGGTCAGCATCAACAAATGGCTGGGTTTATTTGATCGAAAATTTTAGGAGGACAAATGAAAAAAATTGTGGCGGTATTATTCGGAATTGTCCTGATATCATTTTGCAACAATGGAAAAACCGCCGAGATCAAAGTCCCGGGCATTGTGGACGGGGACATTATCACTCTGACGTCCATGGTTTCCGGACAGGTGGATCAAATGCCCCTGAAGGAAGGTACCCGGGTAGCAAAGAATGATCTGGTCGTCGACATAAACAGCGACAAAACCGAAAACAAGTTAGAGGAACTCAATATCAGCTCCAAGGAAATCGAAATCAACATCCTGAAATTAAGGCAAAAATTAAACCTGGCCAAATCCAATATTCAATACATTGAGAACCAGGTGCAACGGTTCAAACGATTGAGAAAGAAGAATTCCATATCAGGAGAAAAACTGGAATCCATGGAGCTCAAACTGCTGGAAGCGAAAACCAGTGAGTTTGACATCCGGAAATCCCTGGATAGTTTGAGTGTTCGGACCCAGAAAATCGAGAACCAGAGAAAATACCTTCAGCTCATTTTGAAGGATCACCGGATCAAATCACCGGTTGAGGGGATCCTGATGGAAACCTTCATATCAACGGGGGAAAATGTTTTCCCCAATACCCCGCTGGTCGATATTCTGGACACCTCCAGTCTTTTTGTGGAGATTTTCATCGAAGAGCAGGAAATGTCATCGCTTGAACTGGGTCAGAGGGCCCGGATCATTATGGATGGCCTTGAAGAAAAGGACCTCGGCGGCACAGTCAGTTTTTTCGGCAAAAAAGCAGAATTTTCACCGAAATACATCATTTCCGAAAAAGAACGCAAATCATTGCTGTACCGGGTAAAAATCGCCATTGACCGGGATATTGACCGGTTTAAAATCGGAATGCCCGTGACCATTATATTGACCCGGAGATAATGAGGATTCCGAATATTATATGATTAAGGTATTAAATCTCTCCAAGTCTTTCAAAGACATCAGTGCGGTCAATGACATTTCCTTCGAAATCCCGGTCAACAGCATCACCACCATTGCCGGCGCCGACGGTTCCGGTAAATCCACTATTTTTAAAATGCTCATGGGGCTCATCAAAAGGGATGCCGGCAGTATTTACCTGAAAAATGAAGACATCGGTTCTGATTTCAACCAGATCACCCGGCTGACCGGGTATATGCCCGAACGCTTTTCTCTCTATCCGGATCTAAGCGTGGAAGAAAATCTCAATTTTTATGCAGACATCCATCAGGTGCCGAGATCCAGAAGGGAGAAACTGAAGCAAAGACTGCTGGAGACCACCGGAATGATTCAATTCAAAAACCGCAGGGCCCGGGACCTGTCCGGAGGTATGAAACAAAAACTGGCCCTGTCCACCATCCTGCTGTCCGCCCCTGAGCTGGTTCTGCTGGATGAACCGACCACCGGCGTGGATCCGTTATCCAGGATTGAATTCTTTAATATCATTCACGATCTGAAACAGGAGGGTAAAACCATTTTTATATCCACTCCCTATCTGGATGAAGCAGAGCGGAGCGATCATATTATTTTTTTAAAAAAGGGAGAGATCATTAAGAAGGGCCCCCTGCAAATCATCAGAAAGCAGTTTCCGGCCAAACTATTTTCCATTCTGCCCCGGGGAAACATATATGAGATCATGGAGAGGTTAAACCGGTATGAGGACCTGAAAAATGCGGTGTATATCCGGGGAAAATATATTAAATACATCCAGTTTTCCCGGAAAAATCACCTGAACCTGTTCCCCTCCATTTCAATCAAGGAGGAACCTCCGAAACTTGAAGATATTTTCCTGTTCTATGAAAGGCAATCAAAAGCCAGTCCGGAAGGAATTCATGCCGCCACTGATTGAAATCAAAAAATTGACCAAAAAATTCGGGAGGTTTACAGCGGTAAACGCCATAAACTTTTCCATCCGCCAGGGAGAAATTCTGGGATTTCTGGGACCCAACGGGGCCGGAAAAACCACCACCATCAAAATGATTAACGGCTTGTCAAAGATATCATCGGGCAGTGTGTCGATCAAGGGACTGGATTCCCGGAAGAACCGTCGGGAAATAAAGAAAATCATGGGCTATATGTCTCAAAAATTTTCACTCTATCCACTGCTGACGTCTCTGGAGAACATCGAGTTTTTTGGCGGCATATCAGGATTGAGCCGGCATGACATTCAGAAAAAAAAAGAGGAAATCCAGCCTCTTATCCCCCTTGCCATTCTGACCCAGAAGATCGTTGACATCCCCCCCGGGGTGAAGCAGAAGATCGCCCTTTTTATCTGCCTGATGACCGATCCGGAGATCATTCTTCTGGATGAGCCCACCTCCGGTGTGGATCCGGAAGTTAGGCGAAATTTCTGGATGGAAATTTATCAATTGAAAAAAAGCGGCAAGACCATCCTGGTCAGCACCCACAATCTGGATGAGGTGGAGTATGCCGACCGGATCATTATCATTCATCGAGGCAACATCATCCTTGAGGGAGAGCCTTCGGAACTTCAGGCCCGGCAGGGCAAGGATTCCATCGAAGCCCTGTTCAAGGATGCCATCATCAACTATGACAATCAATTGTCCAGGACCGGGGGAGCCGAATGCAGCGACTGAAAGCAGTCATTATAAAGGAATTTTTCCATATACTCAGGGACCCGGCCAGCCTCACCATTGTCTTTCTGATGCCGATACTCATGGTATCCATTTACGGGTATTCAATCAGTTTCGACCTGAAATCCATTGATGCCGGTATCATCGACCTTTCCAGGGGAGACCTGGCCGGACAACTGATCGAAAAATTTGCCAACAATCAATACTTTCGAATCCGGTCACTGGGCCTTTCCCAATCCGATCCGATAGAAACAGCAGAGAGGCACCTGAAATCGGGAAAACTCAAAGAGGTCATCATCATTCCTCCGGATTTCTCCCAACAGATGCTTAAACAGCCTCCGGCTGAAATCGGAATTATTATCGATGGCAGCGATTCCAATGTGGCCAACCTGATTCATCAGTACAATGAAATGGTCATCATGGAGTTCGTGTCCGAATTTCAAAACCTGAAGGATATCCTGACCATCAACACCTCTATTCTTTTCAATCCGGAAGTGAAGAGCACATTTTTCTTCTTACCCGGAATCATCGCCATTATTCTGCTCATGATTTCCGCCCTGCTAACCTCTCTCAGTATTTCCCGGGAAAAGGAATCCGGCTCAATCGATCTGATCTTCATCTCTCCTCTGAAATCTCATGAAATCATTATCGGCAAAACCATTCCCTATATATTTGTAGGCCTGCTGGATGGCATCCTTATATTTCTGTTTGCCCGTTTCTGGTTTCATATTCCCTTCAAGGGGAATCTCCTGGTTCTGTTGATATTCTCACTGCTCTACATCCTGTCAGGCCTCTCCCTGGGCATACTGATCTCCTCGATTGCCCCCAGTCAAAAAACGGCCATGCTGGCAACCCTGCTGATCACCCTGCTGCCCTCTATCCTGCTTTCTGGCTTCATATTCCCTTTGGACTCCATGGCTCCGGTCCTTCGCTCGATATCCTACCTGATCCCGGCCACATACTTCCTGAAAATCATCCGGGGGGTGGCAGTCAAGGGAGCGGAATTAAAGTATTTCCTGGTCGATGGGTTGATCATGATCGCATTCAGTGCTCTTCTCATAGCATTATCAAGCATTCGCTTCAGTCATTCCCGGGAGAAATCGAAATGAGGCTTTTTTATCTGATTAAAAAAGAATTTATCGAAATATTCCGGCAAAAAGAACTGCTTCCCCTTATTTTCATTGCCCCCATTATCCAGATTATTATTCTGGGTTATGTGGTAAAGACCGACATCAAGAACATTCCGGTTGAAATTATCAACCTGACAACCAACAAAAATGCATCCAGGATCATCAACCGGATCAACAACACTCCCCTGTTCCGGGTAAAGGCCATTTCCGATCAAAACAAGGACACGGTTGAATTGCTGAAAAGGGGACAGGTTAAAGCGGTGATTATTTTCAAGGATCCTCCCCGACAAAATCCCTTCAACTACCCCGAAATCCAGATAAATCTGGATGGCATCGACTCCAACACCTCCCTGATCGCAGCCGGTTATTTCAATGGGATTATCAAAAAATTTCTCCTGGATAACCTGAAAAAAGCCGGAATGCATCAGCCTGCGATGAGTAAAACCCTGATCCGCTTCAATCCCACTCTGGAAAGCATCAACTACATGGGTCCGGGAATCGTGGCCCTCCTGCTGACCATCATATCGCTGTTCTTTACCTCGATATCCATCGTGCGTGAAAAGGAGCAGCAGACCATGGACACGCTGCTGATTTCCCGATTGACTCCCATCGAAATATATTTGGGGAAAGCCATTCCCACATCCATTATCGGATTAATCAACATGAGCCTGGGAATCGCCATGGTCATGATCTGGTTTCGGGTGCCGGTGCGGGGCAATCTGCTCTATCTCCTGCTGGCATCTATTATATTTCTGTCCGCACTCCTGGCCTATGCCCTACTCATATCCGTCATCACCTCCACCCAGCAGCAGGCCCTGTTTTTTGCCTGGTTTACCATGCTGACCTTCATGCTGTTGTCCGGCCTGTTCACGCCCATCGAGAACATTCCCCCCGGATTGAGGATTCTGGCCGACATCAATCCCATCCGCTATTTGATCAAGATCATCCGGGAAATATTCCTAAAAGGGAACGGGATCGAATACTTTTATAAAGAGTTACTCTACCTGCTGGCCATTGCCTCGGTAACCATAACTGTTTCCGTTCTGAATTTCAAACGTTTCATATCAAAATAATCGTCTATATTTTACCCCTTTTCAGTAAGGTATACACCAATTAAAACAGCCAGGGCACCGACAAACAAATTAAATCCGATGGTTTCCTTCAGATAAATCGAGGCAATGATAACTGTCATGGGAGGAACGGTATACAGATATACCCCCACTTTCTGTGATTCGGTTTTTTCCAGGGCATAAAAATACAGCAGGGTGGCCAGAAAAGAACAGGTAACGCCCAGAAAACCGATTGCCGCCCAGGCCCGTACCGGAATAGTTAACAGCGATATTGAGGCCTGATTCATTTCCATTATCCCCAGGGGTGCCATATAGATGGCGCCCATGACAGTGACCACCGTGGTGATATCCAGGGCAGACATACGCCGGGTCATGCCCTTGCCCATCACCGTAAAAACAGCCCACATCAAAATACTGGAAAACACCAGCAGGTCACCCAGCAAATGGCCCTTCAGTTTGAAAGACAGCAAATTGTCAATACCCATGACCACCAAAACCCCGGCCAGGGCACACCCGATCCCCAATGCTTTTTTCCAGGTGATCCGCTCGTTCAGAAAGATAACCGAGATGATGGTGATCAAAACAGGTCCAGTGGCCGCATAAATGGAAGCATTGGAGGCAGTGGTCATTCCGATCCCTGCAGTTTGAAGCCCGTAATGCAGCCCGGTACCGAACAAGCTTAACACAAACAACTTCCCTATCCAAACCGGATGACCAAGTTTTATTCCGGACCGCCGGACCAAGAGCCACAATAAAAAACATATTCCGGAAATGATCAGGCGAAATGAGACCACGCTTAAGGCTGGAACCGTTTCCAGAGCCACCTTGGTGGCAATGAAAGATACCGCCCAGAAAAAACAGGCCCCCAGGAGTGCGATTTTTGATGTCAAGGACACCTTTGTTCTTTTGGAATTCAAGCTTCAACCTCTTGGTCTGAAAAAATACATTCTACCAAAATGGCAAAATATTTTCAGATTCACTGAAAAAAAAGATGAAAAAAGGCAGGGACGGTTTACAAATATTCACAATTAATGATATGATATACCCTTAAAATTTGAAAAGGACTTATAAATGCTATTTTCTGGAAACTTTAGTTGCAATTCCAACGTCAAAACAATACTTGGAGCAAAAAAATGAAAGGCACCAAAACCATTCAACTGGTATTATTATCTATCCTCTTAACCACTATGATTTTCGGACAGGAGAGCGAAAAACCTTTTAAAAGGGATATATTCGCCCTTACCCTAAAAGGTGCTTATCTTCCCAGTGAAGATGATGCTTATAGTGATCTCTACGGTAAGACCAAATATGCGCCCGAGGGGGAAATCGAAATCAGATTTTCCGGTAATTTTTATTTCTGGGGCAGTTACTGTCTTGTGATCGGCAATAGTGAATGGCCGGAATGGAGCTCAAAATCACTGGTGGACCCTGACTTCCGATGGGAAATCACTTCCAGCAAACACCTGGTTGCCTTCGGTGCCGGTTACTTTATAGGGCTGAATGAGCCCGGAGAGATATCCATTAAACTGGAAGCCGGAGTTTGCCTGATCATCAATAACGACGTAACCGATAAGTTTCTGGAAGTCTCCGATACCATCACCGACACCATCACTGAAAAAACCACCAAAATCGGTGCTATCGGAGAACTGGGAGTCACCTACGGACTATGGAAGAGCCTGTTTGCCGAGGCTTCGGTGGCCTATATCTATTCAACCGAAACCCGGCTGATTGATGATGAAGAAACAAGGATTCAGCTGGGTGGATTGAAAATCGGTGTAGGCCTGGGCATAAAATTTTGAATCCAGCCATGTATACCTGTTGTGCCATGACAATAAGAAAAAGATTTAGGAGATTGAATCCATGAAAAATAGATATTTATTTACTTTATTTGGGTTATTACTAACCATAAATTTTCTCCTGTTCCTGCCAAACTGTTCCACCACCGAGGATGACGACTTTCAGCTCTTCGAACTGAATGTCATCATCGATGAAGGCGTGAGCGGGACTCCGGTAACCGGAACCTATCCCTATAACGAAGGTGACACGGTGGATTACAGTTATGACCTGATGAACAATTATAAAAACCTGTCGGTCACCCTGGATAATGAAGCAATAGAACCCATCGGAACCGTTACGATCACCGGGATTCATACCATGAGAGCCCTTGCCGATCCGATTTATGACATTGCCGGCAACTGGGATTTAAGCGAAGAATACGATGATGGCAGCTCATTTGAAGTCAGCACCTCCTTTACCGGTACTCTGGACAACGGAACCGTTACCGATACGGACGGTGGCGAAGGGGTTTATACCGTGGATGAATACAACCGGATTGAGTTTAACCTTGAATTTGACAACATCAATTATGAATATGAGGGACTCTTCGATGATGCCAATACCATGAGCGGTAGTTGCAAAAAGGTCTCCGATTCCGGTACTTCTTACGGCACCTGGAGCGCAACCCGAATTGAGCAAACCTCGCCAATTAAAACCAACTCCCGTTCAGGGAAAAAATCCGATCCCTTCCCCCTGAGCCAGCCCCACTTCAACCCGGATCTTTAAGGGCTTGGGTCCGGTTATTCCTTGATTTGGGTTCCGATGATCAGCTTTTTAAGTCCGCTGTTTTTTACAGCGTCCATGACTTCTACCACCAGGCCGTAATTGACATCCTTGTCTGCCTTGAGGATCAGGGCACGGTCCTTCATCCCGGAAAGCGCCTCTCTTATCCTGGTTTCCAGACCTTCAAGACTGATCTCACTGTCATTCAAAAAAAGCGTACCATTCCGGCTCACGAACAGGGTGAATTCTTTTTGTTCAACCAGAACCGAACTCTTGGCCTCGGGCAGTTCCAGTTGAATTCCGGGTTGTTCCAAAAAAGTCGAGGAAACCATGAGGAAAATCAGCAGCAAAAAAAGCACATCGATCAATGAAGTAATATTGATCAGGGCCCTTCCCTTTTTACGGGCTCCGAATTTAAACCGCATGGGATTTCCTTTTCTTCTTGAAGCGGGTTACTTTTCTGAGTAAAATGCTTGAGTTCTTTTCAATTTCCAGTATCAGTCGCTCGGCTTTGTTGGAAAAATAATTGTAGCCCACCACCGCTGGAATCCCGATGGAGAGCCCTATAATGGTAGTAATCAAGGCTTCTGAAATACCACCTGACATGGCCCGGGCCTGGCCCACTCCTAGTGATGAAATCACATTAAACACTTTTAAAATCCCGATCACCGTACCCAGGAGTCCCAAAAGGGGCGCAATACCGGCAATGGTTTCCAGGACCACCAGCCCTCTCTCCAGGTGATAAACCTCCTGGCGGCCCTGATCATTCACCGCTTCTTTTATTTCTTCGGTGGATGAATTCCGGATTTCCAGGCCGACCCGGATAATATTGGCAAAAGGGCCTCTGTATTTCTCACAGATCGAAGATGCCAGCCCGATATCCCCGGGTCCTTTGATGTTATTGATCACACTTTCAATTTCCGGAATAATCACCCTTTTCCGGCGCAGCGAAAAAATCCTCTCAATAATAATTGACAGGCTGATTACCGAACAGAGCAAAAGCGGATAAATGATAAAACCCCCTTTGCTTAAGAATTCAATTACATGTTTCATCCATCTATTCTCCTCTTTTTCTTGGTTTTTTAACCAGGTACAAAAATTTTCCTGTTACCTCCAGATAGGGTTCGGGAAAATCCGTGGGTAGCCGGGGGAACGGAGCGGAAATTTCAATCGCCGTATGACTGGTCTTCATCAATGATTCATCCCCCTGATACCCCAGTACTCTCAGATCTCTTAGCTCGCCATTGGGGTATATTTTAAACCGGAGCAGGGTCGTCCCGCTGATCATTCCCAGCCGGGTAAAGGCAATGGGAGGGTAGATATTCTGCCGGATCCGTCTTTTCAACTCCAGCAAGTAGGGAGCAAAGCTCCAGTCATATGTATTAAATGACAGGCCGCCCATTTCCAGGGCCCGCGATTTCAGGTTTTCATGAGCCACATTGGGCAACTGATCCTTGGCACCGGATTTTTCGGTATTGGGATTTTTAAAAACATATTCTTTATAAAAAATACCGGCACTATTCTTATCCAGGAATTCCCTGAGTTCGGACAAATCTTCATTTTCCGGTGTTTCGACCTGACGGGGTTTGGGTTGGCCCTTTTCCTGCCTGGGCACGGGCAGTTCATGAGAATCGAAATCTCCCCTGGAAAAGGCTTCTCCCGGTTTAACCCGGGAATCGGTTTCCGGATTCCGGGTCCGGGCATTCTTGTCGGATAAAAAATCGGCCTTTTCCGGCGGTTTCACGGTTCGGGCATCCTCCGGGTTTTCAATAACCTCCCGGGGCCGGTTGGGTGATTGCAAATCAAACACAATAGGGTCGCTGTCCAGAGGGGGAACCGGTTCCACCCGGAACCCGATGATCTTCCATTCCACGGCCAGATTCAACAATAGAAAAATGAGAATATGCAACACCAGGGAAATGAAAGGAATATATCTTTTATAACCGGATTTCACTGGACTATTTCACCTCATATCGCTCGGGGCATTAAAGTAAATTGAAAGCTTTTTATTCATTTGTCAGAAACCAAAACGGATCACCCGGATTCTATTATACAACATATAACGGCCAATCGGTTAAAACACATTACCCTATAGACCGGTTTTAACCGCCAAGGGTTTCAAAACCCCTGAAAGTTACAATTTGTTACAATTTTGAAATGATTTATTTACACAGAGGGGGACGGAGGATGACAATTTACGAATAAGTCGGGTTTCATTATTGATCTTGCAGGCTGAATTCTTTCAATTTTATGGTCTGCTTGACAAGGCCCCGGGACCAGGGACGGGGCGGTTGCGGAGGCATCAAGTACTGACCACGGAGTTTAAAAGTCAAACGGGTAAGCGGTAAATGCTGCCGGGCGATCAACCAGACCGAGAGATTCCCGGATATTTTTCCACTGCCCGGGGAAGGTGAAAATAACATTTCAATGGCCTGACGGCCTGGGGTAACCGGGATTTGAATCCATTTCCATTTTCCCTTCTGCTCCAGAACCTCGGGCTCAAGATCCTGTCCGTTTCGTAGAACCTGAACTTGAGGCAACTCAAGGCCTTTCCCTTTCTTGCGGTTTTCAAACAACACGGCCAGCCGGCCGCTTTCCAGAGAAGAATTCACCCTCAACCTGGCCTTCAGGCAATAGCCCTGGGAACCGGTTTCGAACCGGACATCTTCATCTTCCAGAACCGGGGAGGAGAGTTCTTTTCTAAAATTCAGCCGGTCAAGATCAACCGGGTTACCCTCGCTGGACAGGCTTTTGATGCACTTCGGATTCAGAATACACAGATCGGATCCGGTCTGCAATACCCGGATACGGTAACTGTTTTTTTCACTTTCATCCGTTTCAAAAATCGCATCGGCTAAAAGGGGAACCGCAGCATCACTCAGGGGGTATATCTCATACACTGCGGTTTCAAATCCCATCAGGGAAATTTCGACTATGTCCCCGGCATCCAGGAGGCGGGGTGATATCCATCGGGTGGGATAGATCCGTTCCAGAACCAGTTCCGGAGATAAAGAGTACAGATTATTTTTTAATCCGGGCCGCAAAGAGATAACCGTGGGATCAATAACCGGGTTGCGGACAGCAATAACAGATCGATTGTCACATGTATGCACATACCCGTAGGCCTTACACTGACCCGGGTCTCCTCCGACCATTTCAGTCCGGGTCAGAATCGGAAAGCAGTGCCGGGCCCACAAGATTGATTTGGCAATGGCCTGCCACTCCCCCGGGGTCAGAAGATCCGGAGACACGTACAATTCCCACATGGATACACCTCTGGCCACGTACAACAGGGCATTATCGGTAAACTTATCCAAAGGTTCCGTCTCACCCCCCAGCATCTGCAGGTGCCCCTTGATGATTCCATGAGTCATTAAATTGGCCATGGGAAACCAGAAATTGTTTTTTTGCAGCCCTTCAAACAACACCACATCCCGGTAGGTCATGGCCCGGTCGCGGCGACTGATAGAGGGCACATCGGCATAACCGTAATCATGACCCTGCATCCAGATGGTGTTGGCATATTTTACCCACCAGGGACTCAACCAGGTACCCGAGGTAATATTCAAAAAAATATCCGGATCAGCCTGACGAACCGTCTGACAGAGTTCCTTGACCGTTTCCATCACCGCCCGGCGCGAATAGAGGCCGGTCTGGTGACCGTGATCGGGTTCGCTGCAGGAAAACTGAATACCATCCCACTTGAAATAGCCAGCCCGGTCCCGGCCAACAAAATCAGCCACTCTCTTTTTGAACAGTTTTTTATAGTTTCTTCCGGCCAGGCAGAGCTGGTCTCCGACAACTTCGTACCCGTTCTGCTTCATCCACTCAATCCGCCAGTCCCGATGGGAATACCCCCCGGTCGGTCCCAGCCAGATTCCCAGGACAGTCCCCTTTTGTATCAGGTAGTCGCTGACGGGTTTCAGCCCCCGGGGAAACTGCCTGGCTCTTAACTGCCAGTCGCTGCGGTACACATCCCAGCCATCATCCAGCACAAAGGCATCCAGCTTCAATCCGAAGGGTCTTTCCAGGTTATCCTCGAATAACCGGATGATCCGCATTACATTCTCTTCATTCATGACCTTTTCGGATTTCTTTACCATCTCCGGGGCCCGGAGGTCATACCAGGTATTGTAAAGGAGATAGGGTCTCAGGGGAGCCACCCGGATATCATTTACATATTGCATAAACCAGAATTTCACCCGGTCGTGGGGGATGATGGCTGACACCACCCAATCACCATCAATCCATTTGCTGTGGATGGCTTCGCCCATTTCCTGGCCACAGCCGATTATGGTTAGGTTTTTCGATTGATCGATCACACCATTCTCTGAGGCCGGATATTCCACACCCATGAAAATACCGGCAACGCCGTTCTGTAAAACCAGAGGCTGGCCGAACCCCCCCCTTTTGAGAATAGTGAAATCACCGGTTATCCTGCCATAACGGGACCACATCCACTGTAAAAAATGATGGCCCGCTTCTGGATCTCTTAAAGACAAACCTCTTCTGGCATAAAAGGTGTCCTTACCCAACTGATAAGTCAGTTTGAGTTCAAACGGATGGTCGATTCCGATAAAAAAAAGAGACAACTTTTCAATTCCCCCGGGCAGATCTTCTCTGTGGTAGCGCAGAAACCGGAAATCCTTTTTTGAAAGTGAGATTGGATTTTCAGCATTACTGGATTTTCCAGGAGCCCTCCAACCTGTCCAAACCACCTCCAATTTAAAATCGGCATCGGTTTCAAGCGGGTCTTCGACTCCCAGATAATCCGGTTCCCATTGGCCATTGTATTCAATCCGGTCGAAAAAAAGCGATCCGTTCTTTATAACCACTGAACAAGTTATATGGGTGTTCCTGATCCGAAATGTTTGGCTGTTTTTTTGATCCTTAACTTGACCTGATAAAGCCAATCCATTTAATGACAAAACTAACATTGCGGCTACAAAAACAGGCCTGCATGATTCAAAGAATCGCATTCTGATCTCCTTAAAGATAAAGATTGATCGGCTAACGGCAAAAAAACTGTTCACCTGTACATTGTATGAAAAATGCAAACAGAGTTCAATTATTGGGGAGGGGGCGGAGGATTACAATTTGACATTTTAAGACACTCTGGCTTTCTCTCTTTAAAAAGAGGTAGATGTTCCCCAGGGATAATAGTTTCGATTCAGGCAAAAAATTCCGGAGACACCGGAAGTGAGTTGGATGATAAATTCAAGGATTTCATCCCCGACCTGTACATATGGTTCAAGAATGCAAATGGTATATCCACCGGGTTCCAAATTTTCAATCTTGAAATCCAGATCAAAAAGGCAAAGGCAAAAACAGCCGGCTTCCTGTTCATTTTCAGTAATGGTAATCAGATTCCCAACAATATCAATATCTGCCAGTATTTCACCGGGACAACAATTAAAACCGGCATTCACATGTTTTAATATCAATGTCTGGCCATCATAAGCATATTCAATACAATCTTGATTTTTGGCAGCATCGGTTCCGGTTTCAATTCCGGTGGTCCATTCTTTACAACCCTGATACTCGACCAATATACCGGAGGGAAGAAGCTCATCTACCTGGGAATCCCTGCAACTCACTACCAGCAAGGCCGCACTGACAAACACACATAAACCCAACCCAATAATAATTCGGCTATTCATTGGATAATCTCCATTAATAAAAAATTAGCTATCGCATTTTTGCTTTTCTTTGATAATGAATGCAAAATCATTTCCAAATCCACACCCTTTTTTTGTCTCAAAAACAGGACAATAAATTCGAATTTCAAGAAAAAAAGAAAATTGAAAGTCTTCTATTTTTTACCAAACAATCCCATTTCCACGATCTCGGCAATATCCCAGACCTTTAGCCGGTCATCCAATTCATTGTCTTTCACCGCATCGGTAAACATGAGCACACAAAAAGGGCAGGCTGTGGCCACACCGTCAGGGCTCTTGGCCAGCACGTCTTTCAGCCGGAAGTGGTTGATGCGCTCACCCGTCTTCTCATCCATCCACATCCAGCTTCCCCCGGCACCGCAACACAGGGAATCCCGACGGGAACGGTCCATTTCCACCAGCTCCAGCGACCTGGCGGAGCGAAGTACCTGGCGGGGGGACTCATAAATATTGCTGTAACGGCCCAGATAACAGGGATCATGGTAAGTAATCTTTTTATCAACCGGATGGGTAAGTGAAATCCGCTGGTTCCGGATCTGCTGAGCCAGATAATCGGCATGGTGAATCACTTCGGCCTGAAAGCCCAGCTGAGAATACTCGACTTTCAGGGTATTGAGGCAGTGGGGGCAGGTGGTCAGGATTTTTTTGATATTGTATTTATTGAAGGTTTCGATATTGGTCTGGGCGAGCATCTGGTAGAGGTATTCATTGCCGGCTCTCCGGGCCGGATCGCCGCAACATCCCTCTTCCATACCCAGGATGGCAAATTTTTCCCCCAGATGTTTCAGAATCCTGACCATGGCCAGAGCCACATTCTTATTGCGGTCATCATAGGAACGCATGCAGCCGACAAAAAGCAGGAAATCAATATTTTTATCTTCCAGCTCCGAAAGCACGGGGACGTCCAGTTCACTGACCCATTCCGCCCGGGTGCTCTGGCTCAGTCCCCAGGGATTGGAATTGGTTTCCAGCCCTTTAAATGCCACCTTCAATTCCTCGGGAAATTGGCCTTCCATCAACACCTTGTACCGTCTCATATCAATGACTTTATCCACATGCTCGATGTGAACCGGACAGTGTTCCATGCAAGACCGACAGGTTGTGCAGGCCCATACTTCTTCCTCCTGAACGGCTCCCCCGATCAGCTGGGGAACCTCCCCGGGTTCGGTGCCCCCGGACCTGGCCTTTACAATTAGGGGGGCCTGCCTTAGAAAATGATCGCCCAGATCATTGATCAGCTTTTTCGGAGAAAGCGACTTCTGGGTTAAAAAGGCCGGACAATGATCCTGACAGCGTCCGCAGCGGGTACAGGCATCCAGATCCATCAGTTGTTTCCAGGTAAACTCATGGATTTTCGAAATACCAAAAGTCTCGGCTTTTTCATCCTCCAGGTCAATCAGCTTCAACTCCCCCCGTGGCTTGCGGGAACTGAAAATCATATTCAGGGGAGAGCTGATTAGATGGAAGAGTTTGGAATAGGGAATATAGGCAATGGTACCAAGGACCAGAAAAAAATGAATGCGAAAGGTAAAAAGTGAAAGCCACCTCTTGGCGGACAGTTCCATACCGGTCAGATTGATCAGGGCAGCCAAGACCTGGCCTACCGGCGCCCAGGCCTGGGAATCCTTTCCAATGATTGACAGCCGGAAGGCCTCCATGAGTAATCCGGTGACAAAAATAAATAAAATCAAAAAAAGAGCGGTAAAATCATCAAACCGATTATCCAACCGATCGGGTCGGGAAATGAGCCGGCGATAAAACACCAGCAACACCCCTGATATGGCTCCCACGGCAATGATATCCAGCAGCAGCGAAATGAACCGGGTCAGAAAAACCGGCAGGGTAAAACTGAACTGGGTGAGGATAATTACTGCCAACGGTATTAAAAAACCAACAAATATCAACAAATGCAGGATGCCCGGATACAGATCCTGCAGAATCCGCCGATGAATTATCCCTTCCAGAAAAAAAACTTTTAAGCGGGACAGCAAGGAACCGGACCGTCTCTCTGCCGTGCCTATTTTCCAGAATCGTATTCGCCGCTGCAATCCAAGGGCAAATATAAAGAGGGCCAGGAGAATCAAAAAGACATCATTGGTTTTAATCATTTTTATCCTGTAGGTTTTCAAACTGGTTTTCTTCAAACACAACCCGACCCGGGGCCAGCATCACCTGGTGACAGTTGAGACATTTCAGGTTCTTGGGAGGCCCCTCGAATTCTTTGCGGTGACAGTCCAGACACTCCCGTATACCGGGACGATTGGTGGTATTTTTCATATAGTCATGCCCGGCGCTACGATGGCAATCCAGACAATCCAGACCCTCATCATGATGGATGCGGTGATTGAACTGAATCACCTGCTTCTTGACCCGGTAGCCCAGGGTTAACACCTCCGGGTGGCAAAACAAACACAATCCGGAAGTCAAGGGATCATCGGCCAGATACTCGGGCGGAACCACCCAGTCTCTGATATTTTCCAGAAATTTTCCATCCTGGAACAAGGTCTTTGGTTTGCGGTAATGGCATTCATGGCAGCTGGTTTGATCCGAGGGGTGGCCATTTGATCGGACCCATAAATCATTATGCTCGGGATGACAGCTTTGGCAGACCGAAGAACTGGTGGCCGAATAGCGAACCATGAACCCGATCCCCCACCCGGCCATAACAATCAGACCCACCAGTATAAACAACAAAACAAAAAACTTCTTGCTTGCTTTTACCCCAGCCATATTATTGCTTCGCTTTCACCACATCAATGGATAACACATAAATTTCCGGTGACTGTCGGCCAGTGGGCGGGCCTGACAACAACACTTTATCACCATTATAACTGATTCCCCGGGGAGTACAGAAAGCAGGAACCTGGGGGAAATCCATAGGAATTACCCCACTGGCATATCCGGGGACCCGGGGGTCCAGAATCAAATATTCCTTTCCGCTTGACAGGACCATCATCATCCCTTGGTACACATTTTTATAAAACAGGCAGAAACTTTTCCCGGCAAATCCGTACAGTTCAATCCGGGGAGTGGACGGCGAACTGATTTTCTGCAATCCGGATCCATCCACTTTCACCCGATAGGTACCGATTCCCTGCTCTTTATTTCCGCTATAGAAAAACACCACCTGTTTACCGTCAAAACCAATATCAGCCATACTGAACCAGCGATCGCTGAAACGGGTAATTCGGGTTGCAGGGCCGTCCGGCCAGGTCATAACATACAGGTCATAGTCTGCTTTATCTTCACTGGATTGGGCACCAAATAACAGTTTATCCCCGTTACCGCTCAGCGCAAACGCCCAGCCACCGCCCAGCAGGGGGTTTCGGGGGTAAGTCGGCCAGTTCCAGGTTTCATCAGCAAAAACCGGGCCCAAGGCCATAGACCGGGTCTTGTTTTTCAGATCCAACAAAATAATCCCGCTGCAACTTCCGAATCGGCGGGGTCCCAGATGCCCCTTTACCGCACAGGCAATCCGGGCTCCGTCATCATTGATGGCAAAATGTGAAATTCGCTCCCAGTTTGAACTCTGAAATCCCATGGACCCGGCATCCAATCCTTTCAGACTCTCATGGGGAAAACTGAACAGTTGAATCCGCTTATCAGCGGTATTGGCTACGGCCAGAAAATGATCTATAATATTTTCGGGCTCACCCAGAGACAGTAAAAAGACAGCGGTTCGGCCGTCTCCGCTCAGCAAGGGGGGTTTAGAACCCATCATAAGTCTACCCTGGCCAAATGGTTTCTGGAGCGAATGATCGGCTTCCGAAAAAATTTCGGCCTCTTGGCCGGTATCCAGCTGGAGGAAACGGACCGATTTATGGGTATTGCCATCCGATTTCATTTCCAGTATATAAATGATGGCCTGACCGTTTCCGCTGATACTGGAGGAAAGCACTTTGTGGTTTCCGGAAAAGGTTACCCGCTCGATTTTAGTGGGCAGGGTCGTCACCCGGGGAAAAACCAGGGACACCGAGACCAGAAATATAAAAATCCCCATCCATATATATTGACATGTCTTATTCACCCTTCTTTACCTCCGTTTAGACCCAAACATTATTCCCATAACCATTTAAATTTTTTCAACCGTTATGAGGGTGTCCTTCAATCCCTGGCCGGGCCAGCTGGCCGCACATTGGCTTTCAATGATCTGATGAGGGTTCACCCCGTTCCCTTTTTCCCCCCACCAGATCAATCCGGTATCCCGGTCCTGGCTTTTGAAGGCTTTGCCCCGGGCCACATTACCGACACCCGAATGCCCCACTCCGGTAGCCAGGGCTGCCGAATCCGGATGAATTCTTTCCGTGGCCAGGACCCGTATGATCAGACTGCCAACCGAAGAGGTTACCCGTACCCTGCTGCCATTTTTTATTCCCAGTTTACGGGCTGAACCGGTGTTCATCCAGAGCTGATTCTGGTGGAAAAATTCTCGGACCCACTTGCTGTTTGCCGTTCCATAGGCTGACAAATTGGGTTTGAAGGTGGTCAGGACAAATACATTATTGCCTTTGGCCCCCTGGTTCGGAAGAGACTGATATTCCGGCAGGTCAAATGGTGTACTGGCTTTCAGAACCGGTGAATATTGCTGAAAAAGAACTTCGGTTTCAGCCAGAGAGAGCGAGTGCTCCCCCTCCCAGTACCCGTGTTTCATTAAATATTGAATCCCGCCCTGCCGGGAAATATCTTCGTGCCCGCCAATTTTCTTCCTCACAAAATCCAGGGTATCTTCATAGGGAAGGAACTCGGCCATTTTTCCACCCAGCCTTCTGGACAGTTCCAGGCATAGGTTGCCTATTTCCCGGGATTCTCCCCGGGGACGAAACTGCCGGTCCAGTAATTTGCCGATATTGAATGCCGGGGACCTCAAGACCTGGGCATCACTCAGCAGGGTAGCTGCCGGCTGGTTGAAATTAATCAGAGGTTTCCGCTCCATCGAAAGCCGGGTTTCCACACCCCATGATTCCAGATAGGTAGCTGCCGGCAGCACCAGATCGGCCAGCAGGGCCGTTTCGGTCATATGGGTATCCATGACCACCAGAAAGGGAATCTTATCCTCATCTTTCAGTATTTTTTCAAGGGCCAGACAATCGGCATCAGAATAAGCCGGATTGGATTGATAGATCAAACAGGTATCCAGGCCGCTTTTCGATTCGACCATGGTCTTCAGGTCGGCAAAACCGGTTGGTCTGGTTTCGGCAGACTTTGAAATCCGGAAAATCCGATCTTTTTCCGATCCCCCCCCCGGATAAAACAGGCCGCCCTTTTTTCCGATATTACCCACCAGCAGATTTAACAGGGCAATACAACGGGCACTTTCAAATCCATTATAATGATCGGTTACCCCTCCGCCCACCAGGGCAACAGCCGGTGATCCGGTGGCAAACCGCAGGGCCAGTTTTTCAATCACCCGGGAGGGAACACCGCATTCCGATTCAGCATAATCAGGAGTATACCGGGACACATGCTTTTTTAATCGAGTGATGAAGCCTTGATTTTTTTTTCTGAAATAATCCCGGTGATACTGACCGCTATCCAGAATCACCTTGACCAGTGCCAATGCCAGAAGTCCGTCGGTTCCTGCTTTCAGGGGTATCCATTCATCGCTTCCGGCTGCTGTCTTGGACATTCTGACATCAAAAGTGACCAGCCGGGCCCCGTTATCAACCCGGGCCCTTACCAGTCGCCGGGCCATGCCCACAAACCGGTCATGATTTTCATAAGGATTGGCCCCGAAATTAAAAATGGTATGACTGTTCTCGATATCCGCTTCCAAAAGGGGCAGGCCAAATACGGATGCCAGAGCAGCCTGGCCACAGTTGTTTTTTTCAACCTGCCTCTGCAAAACGTTTGAACATCCCAGGCTTGAAAGAAACTCATTCAGTAACGGGTCTTCCGACCCTGAATCCACAACCAGCCGATGGGTTTCTCCCCGGGAAATCAAGGGCTCCAGACGGGTAAACAGAATGGAATAGGCTTCATCCCAGGTAATGCGGCTCCAGCTGGAGCTGCCCCGGGGCCCTACCCTTTTCAGAGGGTAGAGCAGCCGCTCCACATCATTGACCAGGTTGATCCCGGCAATCCCCTTGGCACACAAACCGCCGCGGTTATCGGGGTGATCGGGATTCCCCAGCACCTGTACCAGCCGGTCACCGTCCAGATAGGCGATAATCCCACAGCCGGCCGGACACTGTCTGCAGGTGGTGGGAATGGCCTGGTACTTTTTCAATGAAGTCCGGGAAACCGAGGCCGGCAATCCCTGATCCGGCTTGGTTTTTCCCTGTGCGTATTTATGGGCAGTCAGCCCGGCAAATCCGGACAGGCCCAGTTTCATGAACCATCTTCTTGATATTCCTGTTTTAAAAAACATGGTTAACATTCCTTAAATCAACGGAACCGATTCTCCTCCGACCACCACCACATACCTCATGAAAAAAATCCCGATTATAACCAGAATACTGGCCAGGATGATGGTGAAGACATTTCTGAACTTGGGGATGACCAGCAGGAAAAAGGGAAGCACCTTCCCCAACAGGTTCTCGATGATCAGAAAGGGAACAAAAAACTTGCCCCGGATAAGCACCTGAAGTACCTCCTGGGCTTCGGAGTGGGAAACCGCCAGCACAATCAGATCGCTGCCCACCAGGAAGAGATCCAGTACAATGGCCCAGGCCAGGATGGTGGCCAGTTTTCCCACCAATTGGAAATCCGGTTTCCTGTTCTTGGAAAAAACGCCAAAGACCACCAGGTACACGATGATTACCAGGGCAATACCGGATACGATTGCCGAAACCAGGAACAGCACCGGCATCAGAGCCGTATTCCACAGGGCCCTGGCCTTGCCCATAGCCACAATAAAACCGGTATAGCCATGAATCAGAATAGCCAGGGGAATGCCGATAAACGCAAAAATACGGGTCTGTTTGGGCTTATCCCTGAACATAAAATATCCGTAAATAATGCAATTAATGGGATACAGAATCAGCAGAAAAGTCCCCCAGGTAATGGGAGAAGCCGGATTCAGATAAACAAACAGATGCCAGAACCGGATGGGAGAACCCAGATGAAGGAGTAAAAATACCGGTGCCAGCATTAGCAGAAATGTAGCCATGACCACACCGATTTTTCCCAGGGGTTTGAACATTTTTATCCCGAACCCATAAGCCAGAGTGGACAGAATGAAGGATCCGGCACTCAAACCGGTCAGGTAAAAATAAATGGCAATGTTCAAACCAAAGGCCTCCTGGGGAACAATGTTTTGCAGTATCTGAATATCCATCGGGTTATTCATCCCCTTCTATTTTTTTGGTTTCCACTACATCCCGGTCAAGCCCGATATAAAAGGTATAGGGTCTGGTGCCCATATCGGCTTTTATCGACTGCACGGGATTCCGGGCCACGGCTTTGGCAATAGGACTATCCGGATCATTGAGATCCCCGAAAAGGATGGCACCGGTCGGACAGGCTTCCACACAGGCCGGGTCAAGACCGGCATCCACCCGGTGATGACACCAGTAACACTTTTCGGCAATCTTACGGGTCGGGTGAATATAGCGGACACCGTAGGGACAGGCAGCCATACAGTAGCGGCATCCGATACAGCGGTGGGGATCAATATACACAATCCCGTCGGGCCTCTTGATCGAAGCGCCCACCGGACAGACCGTCACACAGATGGGATTGTCACAATTATTACAGACAATGGGTAAAATAAATTCCCTGGCAGCCGGGTAACGCCCCTTTTCAATCCGTTTGATCCAGCTTCTCCAGACCCCAAGGGGAACATCATTCTCGCTCTTGCAGGCCAGCACACAGGCATGGCAACCAATGCATTTGCGCAGATCAAAGAGCATGGCATAGCGGATAGGCCGTTTTTCTGATTTTGATCTCGCTGGTTGGCTCATTCCTGGTCCTGTTCTCCGGGCTCGCTTTCCGGCGGAGCCGGTTTGTTTTCTTTTTTCTTGGTTTCCAGAAACTTCCTGATTCCGGCCACTATTTTTCCCGATGACCGGTATCCCTGAAACAGGAACAGGGCCAGGAAAAAGAGAAATACCAGCCCAACCCCCGCCATATTAAGGCCGGACCACCTCCGGGAATTGATGTGGGTGCCACCCATCATCAGGTTTCCCTTGGAACCGGGATCGTGACAGCGGACACAGAATACCTTGTAGACCCGCTTGGTTCCATGGGCGGAATCCGCATAATGACAGCTGATACAGACCCGCATGTCAAACTTTTCCCCCGGGTCCCCCTTGCGGTGTCCGGAAATTTTACCCAGGGAAAATCCCCTGAATATTCCGGTCACCATGACTTCCGCATGACAGCTTCCGCAGGTATCACCGATATTGTCTTCATGCACCGAGGATACGGGATGGTCATGTTTGAGAACCTGATGTTTGGTATGACAGTGATAACACTGGGGCAGTTCTTTTCCCGGGGTAGCGGTTTCCGGTTTGAAAGTATAATGAATATTTTTCAGATACTCCTCTTCCTCCTCCGGGTGGCAACGTGCACAGTTGACATTAATATTCCCCTCCCTGAAGTGAATGAAGGGGTTGGCATAAATGTGACAGTCAGTGCAGGACATTCCCTTTTTTTTGTGAACATCCTGTTTCCACTCTTTTTCATCAACAAATAACGACCGGGTTTTTCCCTCCGGGGTGATCTGGGAAAGCTCCGGTTTGCCGTGGCACTCCAGGCAATCTTCATCGGTATACTTCTCGGACTGAAGGCAAGCAAAGCATATGAAAAACAGGGCAAGAAAAAAAATTGAACGTTGTATTAAAGCCATATGTCTGGATTCAAAAAAGGCGAATAACCGGGATTATTCAGGTTATCCGGCGAAAAACACTTTATCATTAATTATTATAGAAAATCAAAAATACGATGTCAACAAAAAAAAAGGGAGGAAAAGAGGTCAAATCTCCCCTTGTTTCTATAGTGACCCCTTATTATACGATTTCTATAATAAGAATATATTCATTGAAAAAATGTAAAATTTCCTTTAAAATAGCCCTGAGTATAAAAAAGGAGTTTTTACTCAATTTAATCCCCGTTGAAAAGAACGTTCTATGAGCTCCTTATTATGTTGAAAAATCCGGAATCAAGTTATGAAAAAAATAGATGAAAGGACAGGTAAACAACCTATTCTAAAACTGCAAATTCTTATTATTATTATAAGCCTGGTTCTGGTTACGGTAGTAATCTTACTCGGGAGCAAAGTCTTTCGGGAGACCAGGAAAGTAGCCACAGACCAGTTCAACCAACAACAGTTGATATTAGCCCGTTCGGCTGCCACCAGCATCAAAGTTATCTTTACGGAATATGCTGCTGAATTATCGTCATTGACGCAACTACCAGCAATCCAGCAGATGACTCCTGAATGCTTAAAATACATGCAACATGCATATTCGGGTTTCCCTCTCAGAACCTCAATACGACGGTTAGACCAGAATGGTATCCTTCGATTCATTTACCCCTTCGAAGGTTGGCGAAAAGAACTGATAGGGAAGGACTATAGTAAAAAATATTTTTTTCAACAAGCCAAGAATACCGGGCGCATTATTATATCCAGCTTGATCAGTAACAAAAAGGGCAAAACCCGTATAAGAGTTGCGGTTCCAGTCTATCAGACACATAAGATGGTTACAATCAAGACCGGAAAAATGACCGGCGTAATGGTAATGCCTGACCGGGATAATAAGCCAGAATCGAAAAAATTTACAGGAATTCTGGTGGGATCATTTGATATTTACATGATCGCTCAAAATATCATCTCTCCCATCATATCGGGTAAGACCGGTTATGCCTGGTTGTTAAACGAAAAGGGCGTTTTTATAGCCTACCACGAGAAAGAATTAGTTGGCCGAAACGCTTTTAAGGTAAGGAGAGAAAAAAATCCTGAAATTATCCATAAAACGATTGATAAAATCCAGAGGCACATGATAGCAGGAAAAGAGGGAGTAGGTCGATATATCACGGGCTGGCATAAGGGGGAAAAAAAGAAAATTGAGAATCTTATCGCTTATACTCCCGCCCATCTCAATAGCCAAACATGGTCTGTAGCCGTATGCGCTCCGGTTTATGAAGTAGAGGAAATTATTCGCTCAGCCCATCGATCTGAGCTATATATATTGGGCTTTGTCATATTGGTATTGATAGGAGGCGGAATTTTTTCCTTTCTAATTTCTTATCGCTGGGCACATTCTCTGGAACGAGAAGTCATAAAGCAGACGAAGGAACTTAAAAAAACCAGTGACTATTTACAAAATCTAATAGAATATGCCAATGCCCCCATTATTGTCTGGAATCCTGAGAAAAAAATAAGTATTTTTAATAAGGCTTTTGAAAAAATGAGCGGACGAAGTGCAGAAGAAATGGTTGGACAACCACTGGACACCCTGTTTCCTGAAAAATACCGCTCGGTTTCCCTGAAAAAGATTGAAAGCACTTCGGAAGGGAAATACTGGGAAACAGTGGAAATCCCAATTCTTCGCAAAGACGGTGAAACACGTATAGGGTTGTGGAATTCAGCAAATATTTATAACCAGGAGGATCAAACACTCCTGGCAACCATAGCCCAGGGTCAGGACATAACTGAACGCAAACACACAGAGGAAAAATTACTGTATCGAGTTAAACTGGAGAGACTCATCTCTACATTATCAACAAACTTCATCAACGTTATGCCGGATGAGATCGACCAAAGAATAAACGATGCCTTGCAAAAAATTGGAGAATTTGCTGATATTGACCGCAGTTATATCTTTTTGTTTTGCGACAACCTCACCAGGATGAACAATACACATGAGTGGTGTGCCGAAGGAATTAAACCTCAAATCCACATCAACCAGGGTTTATTGGTTAGTGACTTCTCCTGGTGTGAAGGTAGAATAAAGAGATTTGAAACCATCCTTGTTCCCCGTGTTGCCGATCTTCCGGCTGATGTAACTGAAAAGGAATTTTTCCAATCGCAAGGAATCCAATCGCTTATCCTTGTTCCGATGATATATGGTAAGTCGCTTTATGGATTCCTTGGGTTTGATTCGGTAGGGAAGGAAAAGCACTGGTCTGAAGATATAATCGCGCTGCTAAAAATCGTAGGTGAAATGTGCGTGAATGTATTGGAACGAAACCAGACAGAAAAAGCACTTCGCGAAAGCGAGGAAAATTACAGAACATTAACAGAAAATATAAATCTTGGTATATATAGAAACTCTCCCGACCATAAAGGCACATTTCTCGAAGCTAACCCTGCAATTATTAAGATATTTGGCTTTAAGAACAGAAAAGAATTTCTGACTATAAATGTTGTTGATTTATATCAGAATCCAGAAGACAGAAATAAATTTAATCATAAAATGTTGAGAGAAGGATTTGTAAAAGATGAGGAATTAAAATTAAAGAAAAAGGATGGAACCCTCATAATTGTCTCTGTCTCTACTGTAGCAGTAAAAGATGAGAAGGGAAAGGTGAAATATTATGATGGTATTATCGAAGATATCACAGAACGTAAACACCTTGAACAGCAGTTTTTCCAGGCTCAGAAAATGGAAGGTATAGGAAGGTTAGCAGGCGGTATCGCCCATGATTTTAATAACCTGCTCACTTCAATAATTGGCCATGCAGAAATAGCAAAAATGAAACTCCCTTCAAATAGTCAAACTTTTAACTACATGAAGCAGATATTAAAAACAGCAGATAAAGCCACAACTCTCATTCAACAACTCTTGGCTTTTAGCCGCAGGGCTTTGATTCAACCCAAAGTTCTTGATTTAAATAAGGTTATAAGAAACTTCAAGCCCTTGCTTCAGCGTATTTTGGGAGAAGATATCATATTAGAATTTATATCTGACAAGACACTCGGAAATATAAAAATCGATCCCAATCAAGTTGAACAGATAATCATGAACCTGGCTGTGAATTCTCGAGATGCAATGCCCAAAGGAGGAAAACTAACTATTGAAACCAGGAATGTGGAACTTGATAAGGACTATACCAAGAGATATCTAAATTTGAAACCAGGGAGATATGTTCTTTTTGCTGTAAGTGACACAGGATATGGAATGAACTCTAAGACTCTATCTCACATTTTTGAACCATTCTTTACCACTAAGGAAAAGGGCACCGGTTTAGGGCTTTCCACTGTATATGGAATAGTAAACCAAAGTGGAGGTCACATTAATGTGTATTCTGAAGTAGAAAAAGGAACAATTTTTAAGATTTATTTGCCAAAGGTGGATGAAGAATTGGAAAAAGAAGTTACCTTGTCCGAGTCATCCAGACTCTTTAAAGGAAAAGAAACAGTTCTATTGGTTGAAGATGAAGAAAATATCCTTGAACTTACGGTAAAGGTTCTAACTGAATGTGGATATAGGGTCTTAACAGCTAAAAACGGAAAAACGGCTCTCCCCATTTGGGAGAAACATAAAAAGGAGATTGATTTACTTCTAACTGATGTCGTAATGCCTGGTATAAGTGGTAAAGAATTGGTAGAAAAACTCTCACCCTCAAAACCTGAACTTAAGGTGTTATATATGTCAGGTTATTCGAGAGATATAATATCCTACCACGGATTAGTAGAGAGCGATATTCACCTTATTCAAAAACCGTTTACTCCTGAGGAGTTGACAAGAAAGATCAGAGAAGTTTTGACTTCATAAAAGGCAAAATGTTATCTTAACATTAACAAGGCCAGGTCAAACATAGTTAATACAAAAAAGACAATTTTATCAGGGAGAATTGAATGAAATTCCATCGCTTGACATCTCAGGAGGTTCTAAAACACTTTTCGTCAGGAATAAACGGCCTTGGTGAGGTTGAAGCACAAAAGAGACTTGCTCAATACGGCCCCAACGAAATAGCGCGCAAGCGTGAAATCTCTCCTGCCAGGATCTTTCTTTCTCAGTTCAACAGCTTCATCGTTTACATACTCATCGCTGCGGTTATCATATCATTAATACTCCACGAATACATTGACAGTGCTGTGATCATCGCCATCCTTATCGTAAACGCGGTTCTCGGGTTCTTTCAGGAATATAGGGCGGAGAAGGCCATCGAGTCGCTCAAGAAAATGGCAGCTCTTCAGGCAACAGTGTTAAGGGATGGCCACAAGGTAAGGATCAATAGCAATAGACTTGTGCCCGGCGACATGATCGCTTTCGAGTCAGGGGATCGGATACCTGCCGATGCCCGTATCATCGAAGGATACCAGCTTGAAGTCATGGAGTCATCGCTGACAGGTGAAAGTCTGTCGGTAAGAAAGGAGTCAACACCTATAAATGATACCGGCACGCTTGGTGATATGAAGAACATGCTTTTCGCCGGTACCCACGTCACCAGTGGTTCCGGCAGGGCGGTCGTGGTGAGAACGGGCATGGACACCGAGATGGGAAAGATTGCTGAATCGATTGACTCTGTCGAGGATGATGAAACACCGCTTCAAAAGAGACTGGATCTGCTGGGGCGAAAACTCGGGATACTGACACTCATCATCTGCGGAATCATCATCGTCTTCGACATCTTCAAGGGTGGGAATATCCTTGAGATGATAATGGTTGGGGTGAGCCTTGCCGTAGCTGCCGTACCCGAGGGTCTTCCAATTGTAGTGACCATTGCGCTGGCTCTCGGAGTCAAGAGGATGGTTCGACATAATGCCCTGGTAAAACGCCTGCACAGCGTTGAAACACTGGGATGCACCACGGTCATCTGCACGGATAAAACCGGGACCCTTACGCGCAACGAGATGACGGTAACGAAATTGTACGTCAACGATACCATCATCGATATTACAGGCACCGGATACGGGACTTCCGGAGAGTTCTTTTCTTCAGGAAAGAAAATAGATCCTTTATCTGCTGAACTTCTCCTGAGGATAGGCGCTCTTAACAATGATGCCGCATTATCAGAAAAGGAGAGTGTTATCGGCGATCCCACCGAAGGATGCCTTATTGTCAGCGCCGCAAAGGCGGGACTTAGAAAGTCGATTTTAAATGATAATTTTCCACGGATTAATGAGATACCCTTTGATTCGGAGCGCAAGAGGAAATCTACGGTTCATCGCACTAAAGAAGGCCTTTTGATGTACACCAAGGGAGCTCCGGACATGGTGATAAAGCTCTGTTCCAGGATAGATGCCGGCGGGAAGATATCGCCCCTTACCGATGAAGCGAAAAGCATGATCATTGAAACAAACCGAAGGTTCGCATCGCAGGCTTTACGGGTGCTTGCCTTCGCTTATAAACCGCTGGCTTCCGGTAGGGCCGTTGATGAATACGATGAGAATGACCTTATCTTTGTGGGTCTGCAAGGCATGATCGATCCTCCCCGTGACGAGGTTCCGAGTGCCATCGAAAAGTGCAGGAATGCAGGGATTCGATCCGTTATGATAACCGGCGACTATGCACTCACCGCACAAGCCATAGCCCACCGACTGGGCATGAAAGGTGATGCGGTAACCGGAGAAGAGCTTGAAAAGATGAATGATGAAGTGTTGGAAAAAACAGTCAAGGAAATCTCAATTTTTTCAAGGGTAAACCCGGAGCACAAGATACGGATCGTGCGGGCCTTAAGAGAAACAGGAGAGGTGGTTGCCATGACCGGAGACGGTATTAACGATGCTCCGGCGCTCAAGGAGGCTGATATCGGCATCGCCATGGGTATTACCGGCACGGACGTGACCAAAGAAACGGCTGATATGGTGCTCCTTGATGATAAGTATACCTCAATTGTAAATGCTGTGGAACAGGGAAGGGGCATCTACGAAAACATTAAGAAATTCGTGAATTACCTGCTTTCGAGCAATCTGGGTGAAGTCTTAATACTTTTCATAGCCATGATCATTGGCTTTAAAGACGCTTCCGGAGTCATAGTAATGCCGCTTCTGGCCACGCAGATCCTCTGGCTGAACCTCATTACAGATGGCCTTCCCGCAGTAGCTTTAGGTGTTGATCCCATACGAAAAGGAATCATGGATGTACCGCCACGCAATCCCGGTGAACCGATTATAACAAAAAACATGGCGACAAACATTATCATCATATCAGTACTCATGGCAGCCGGAGTCCTCTTTCTCTTTAATCGGTTTCTTCCCGAAGGGGACACAATCGCGCGAACGATTGCCTTCACCTCCATCGTAATGCTCGAGATGGTGAGGGTCACTATGGTCCGTTCCCAGTACAAACTTCCATTCTTCTCAAACTTTTATCTTATCGGGGCAATAATTTTTTCTGTGTTGCTCCAAGTGGCGGTCGTCTATGTGCCGGTAATGAACATAGTCTTTAAAACCACGGCGCTCACCCTTTACCACTGGGGCTATATGGGTGTGGTGATGGCAATAACATTCGTTATAGGGACAGTTATGACCAGGCTGACAAATCGATAGGGTGGAGAGCTATAAAAGAGAAGGGTCAAGTCTTGTTTTATTTACTTACCGATTTTGGTGCCACAATGGGGACAGATTTTCCAGCCGTTTCGGATCTCGGTTTTACACTTCGGACACTGGGGCTTTAACACATGACCGCAACCGGGACAGAAGGCAAAATCGTCCTGAATGGGCTTCTGACATCCGGGGCAGGTAGGGAGGTTCTCCTCCGGAACCCGGGTCCTGGATTCGGTACGAATGATCAGGTAAATGATCAACCCGATCAGGTTGCCGATCAATACCAGCAATGCCCACAACAGACCATTCATTTTCCTCCGTTCCGCATCCCGGTACACCCAGGCAATCACCAGAATCCAGATCACCAGCAGGATCAGGGAAAAAATGTGTATAATGGGAAAAGGGAAAATGAAGTTGTTTCCCATGGATAATCTGTTACCGATAGTGTGTTTTATGGTCTGGGATATATTGGAAAAAATGCCAAAGGGGGCAAAATAAAAAGGAGTAAACCTCAAGGCGATCCAGGCCAGGACCATAATCAGTAGAATAAGTCCGAATACTTTTCCTTTATTGTTTGTCATTTCATACCTCCGTTTCAATTATAAAATCCGGGATATTCCCGGAAAATCCTTCTGTTTTCCTCAGATATTTATCCATTTCTGGCCTCCTGCCTGGATAGGCCCGCATAGCGTCCATAACGCCGGATCAACAGGGGGGACAACAGCAACATCACTGCATTCTGGAGCACCAGTATGAAGGCCAGGGTCTCCTGAGATGAGAATGAAGTCTCAAACGACAATTCCCCCACAACCGGAAAGATCAGGACCAGGGTAATGGCCATCAAGGCCATCAGGGCCAAATAAACCGACCGGGGGATCCGGCCCGGGTCAATAGCCTGGCGTTTCAACCGCTTTCCGGCCAAGACCTTCTGGATTTTCCGGTGACACACTTCCCGGCTCACCCGTTCACAATCATCCGGCAAAACCGGTTCGGGGATTGCCTTTAGTCCCCACTGCAGCTGTTTGAGTTCCTGTTGAAATTCACGACAATCCCGGCAGTTTTCAATATGATCAGCCAGTAGCCTGGATTGGGGTTTGGACAACAACTCCGGCCGTTGATCAATCATCAATGCTCTATAGCCTTTACATTTCATGCGAAATCTCCCAAATGAATACCGGAAATATGGTGGGTCTCCGCCAACTCCTTCCGGATCATCCTGATGGCCCGGTGTTGGCGGGACTTGGCCGTGCCCAGGGGAAGTTTCAGCAACCCGGCAATCGCCTCATAACTGAATCCTTCAATCTCCCTGAGTATGAAAACCTGACGCATTTTCAGAGGTATTTTATCCAGGACCTGCAGGACCGCAGCCGCCATCTCCCGTTGTTCGGTCTTGGTTTCGGGACTGTCGACGCTATCACTGCCCAGAAATCGGGTGCTGGAGGGGTCTGATTCAGCCCGGTTCTTGAAACTCAGCCGGATCCGTTTTTTGCGCAGGTGATCCCGGTAGAGGTTGGTGGCAATGGCATAAATCCAGGCTTTCTTCTCTTTAACATCCTGGATTTTATCCAGGTGCTTGACCACCCGGAGCCATGTTTCCTGGAACAGGTCTTCGGATTCGACCCGGTCATGGGTTAAATAGCAAATATATCGGTAAATGGCTGATTTATACATGTCATACAATTGATCAAAAATCTGTTTCAAATCCTGATTCAATCAGACCTCCATGCCCGAATTCTGTCATCGATCTTTCTTTTTCATACGCATTTTCCGGTTCCAAAGTTACAGACGGTTCAATTCGAAAAAGGTTCCCAAAGACATTGTTTTATCAATAATTCAATTTTTCCTGTTATTTTTAAACATTGGCTTTGGCCTGTTTGAAAAAGGTGTCGGCCCGTACTTTTCTAATGTACAGGCAAGAATCTTTTTTGAGTAGTACCCGTATATTATCCTTTACACGGTTTTTCTGTTTATATAAAATATAATTGATGTTTTTCAAATTAAGTCAAACACAGAACAGTCAACAAAGAGGGAAGAAAAAATGAATTCATTTCCAAAACAGTCACAGGTAGTAATTATTGGCGGAGGAGTTATTGGTTGTTCGGTTGCCTATCACCTGGCCCATATGGGTCTGAAGGATGTTGTGCTTTTAGAAAGAGATCAACTCACCTCCGGGACGACCTGGCACGCGGCTGGCCTGATGGTTACATTCGGGTCAAGCTCTGAAGTATCCACAGAAATGCGCAAATACACCAAAGACCTCTATTCACGGCTGGAGGCAGAGACCGGGCTCTCAACCGGTTTCAAACCAATTGGTTTTATAGAAGCGGCCGCAGATAAGGACAGGCTGGAGGAATACAGGCGTATTGCCACATTTAACAGGTATTGCGGGGTTGATGTCGAGGAGATATCTCCGAAAGAGATAAAGGATTTTTTCCCCCTGGCCAGGGTAGATGACCTGCTGGCCGGATTTTATGTAAAAGAAGACGGCCGGGTTAATCCTGTAGATGCTACCATGGCACTTGCAAAAGGGGCCAGAATGCAGGGAGCCAGAATATTCGAAGGTGTTCCTGCAACAGGTATACTTAAAAAAAATGGTGCTGTTACCGGTGTTAAAACCTCCCGGGGCGATATCCAATGTGAATATGTTGTAAACTGCGCCGGCATGTGGGCCAGACAGCTTGGAGATATGGCCGGAGTGAATATACCCAACCAGGCTGCAGAACACTATTATGTCATCACAGAAGAATTGAAAGACCTCCCGCCAAACATGCCCATCCTGGAGGACCCGTCACACCACGGCTACTACAGGGAAGAGATTGGCGGTATAATGGTAGGATTGTTTGAACCTGTCTGTGCTCCCTGGAGCATTAAACGTGTTCCTGAAAATTTTTCATTCGGAGAGATAAATCCCGACTGGGAAAGGATGGGGCCATTTGTAGAAAAGGCGATGTCCAGGGTGCCGATCACAATGGAGGTTGGAATTAAAACCTTTTTCTGCGGGCCCGAAAGTTTTACTCCTGATCTGCAGGCAATAGTCGGGGAAGCACCGGAGCTAAAAAACTATTTTGTCGCCGCCGGTTTGAATTCGATTGGGATCATTGTTGGAGGAGGTCTGGGCCGTATAATGGCCCACTGGATTCTCAATGGACAGCCCGATGTTGATATAACCGGCTTTAATATCGACAGGCTCCATCCGTATCAGAACAATCCCGAATATAGAAAACACCGCACAGTCGAATCCCTTGGAATGGTCTACCAGTGTCATTACCCGTTTAAATCACTGCAGACAGCCCGGGGTGCTAAGAAACCACCCTTTTATGACCGGCTGGCTGCCCGGGGAGCCTATTTCAAGGATGTGAGCGGCTGGGAGGGGGCAGATTGGTATGCCCCCCCGGGCCAAGAGGCAAAAGTGGAAAAACACTGCTGGGGCCGTGAAAACTGGTTTCCCTACTGGGAGGCTGAACACAGAGCGACCCGAGAGAATGTGATCCTGATGGATATGTCATTCATGTCAAAGTTTATGGTCCAAGGTCCGGATGCGGGAAAGGCGTTGAATTATATTTCCGCCAACGAAGTAGACGAGAAAGTCAATCGGATTACCTACACCCAGTGGCTAAATGAACATGGAAGACTCGAAGCAGACCTAACCGTGTCCAAACTGAGTGAGGAAAAATATATGGTAGTGGCCACCGATAACATGTACGGGCATGCAAAGACCTGGCTGCAACGACATATTCCTCCAGATGCCCATGCATTTGTTACGGACATGACATCAGCTTTCGGTCAACTGAACATTCAGGGACCAAGGTCACGGGACTTGATGCAGGCCATCACTACAACTGATATGTCCAATGAATCATTTCCCTTCAGGCATATCCGGGAGATTGATATCGGTTATGCCCGGGTCCTCTGCATTCGCATCACCTACCTGGGCGAACTCGGCTACGAGCTTTACATACCGGCCGAACAGGCGGTTCATGTCTATGACATCATTGTTGAGGCCGGGAAAAAATTCGACCTGAGGCATGCCGGGCTTAAGGCTCTTGCCAGCCTGAGAATGGAAAAAGGATACCGCGATTACGGGCACGACATTGACAACACCGATAACCCTTATGAAGCCGGTCTCGGATTTGCAATAAACCTGAAAAAAGAGGCAGATTTTATCGGCAAGGCTGCCTGTCGCAAATTTAAAGAAGAAGGTGACAAAACAAGACGATTGGCTCAGATCCTGGTAAAGGACCCTGAACCGTTTTTATTCCATGCCGAGGTTGTCAAAAGAAACGGTAAAGCAGTTGGATATGTCAGGTCCGGTTCTTACGGTTTTACCCTCGGCGGAGCTGTCGGCCTTTTCATGATAGAAGCTGGTGAACCAATAGGCAAAAGTTATATAAAGGATGCAAAATGGGAAGTTGAGATCGCTGGTAAAACCTATCCTGCAGAGGCCTCACTGAGACCTCTTTACGATCCCAAGATGGAGAGGATAAAGTCCTAAAATGCAAAAGGAAATAAAATGGCCATGAACAATTTTTCGACCCGAGCATTTATCGAAGCTATCAACGATTATTTTTTCCTGTTAAACCGGGGATACCCGGAAAAAGCCGGATTAAAGCTGGTGGGGAACCGCCACCGGCTCTCGGGAAATCAGCGCAATTGCCTATACCGGGGAATTACCTCCCGACTCAAAGCACGCAATCGAAAATCAAAACTAACTCAAAACTTGAAAAATCAGTTCATCCATATAGACGGGTATAATGTAATGTTTACCATCATGAATTACTTGTTAGGCAAAACCACCTTTATCGCCAATGACGGTCTGATGAGGGATTCCGGAGCGGCCTACGGAAAAATTGAGGATGAAAAGATTTTTTTTCGAGCAGCCCATCTGCTGTTCGATTATCTCTCCGGGACCCATGCCCGGGAAACCATCATATACCTGGACACCACAGTGGAAAACTGTGAAAATCATAAAATGAAACTTGAAACAGAGCGGACCCGCCACAACAGCTCTGGAACAATATTACTTTTAAAACATGCGGACACCAGATTAAAAGAGATCAAGGACGGCATCGTGGCTACCTCGGATTCAGAAATCATCGACTCTTTTTCCGGAAGAATTGTTGATGCTGCCAGGCAAACATTGAGGCAGGCATTCAAAATCAAGATGACTGATCTGAAGAGTTTATTAAGATATAAAAAGCAAAGCCGTTAATAATACGATTAAAAAAACTATTCGGGAAGTTGTTTAAAATTTTCTCAATAATCTGGGGAAAAATTGCCTCAGGTCATCAAACAGAGTGAAAAAAACTTAGTTTGCCTATCTCAGATTTATATTTGTCTTTTGCATTTATTTGGTAAGCATCATCCGGAATTGCGGTCTCAAGAGAAGGCCAGATCTTCTCTATTTTGTCATTGCGAATAATTACAGTTTGATTTTTAGTGACATCTTCGCTATCCATTGGAACGATATTTACATTCATAAAAGCGACAGGTTGATTGGATTTGTAATTTGAATCGGAACGACAACTTAATAGGAGTAACAATGTAAAAAATAAAACTAATTTGGATAAAATATTGATTGTTATTTTATTTCAACGTATAAACTCCAAAGATGTTTTGTTATTCCTGTGTCAATTTTTTATTGCGGCAAGAGAATTGGAATTGTTTTCTATCCTTTTTTGTATCGGATTGGGAATCCGAATGACCCATGCCCAAAAAAAAGGAATTTCTTATCTGTCCGTCATCCTGCCATGCCTTGGTATTTTGAAACTTGAGGCTTTATAAAAAAATTCATATCTCCTTTCGGAATAAAAAAGATGAAGTGTTCAGTTTTTGTCGGGAGATATTGTCTGATTCAAAGGAATCAAAGGCGATAAGTATCAGATTGGGATTCAATTTAGTGAGTTGTTTAAAGAAAAACTCCGTTTTTAACACCTTATAGAAAAATTACATCAATTAATTTTTAATGTTATAAAAATTTATTTTTAGCTACAATTTCATTTTTATTGGTTTATTCATAAGATTAATATCAGTCAATCCAATGATAATGTCTTATTTAGATTACAAAATGTAAAAAACTCTTGACATTTAGTAAAATGTACTTTATATTTTAATAAAATTTTTAAGAGGTAAAAATGGAATTAAAAAATTGTTTAAAAGTCTGGAGAGCAAAAAGAGACATCACTCAAGAAAAACTTGCCCTATCGGTCGGTCTGAGTAGGCAAACCATTAATTCTATTGAAAGGGGACGTTTCATTCCGTCTGTATTATCTGCATTAAAAATTGCGAATTTTTTCAAGGTAAACATAGAAGAAATTTTTTATTTAAAGGAGGACGAAAATGAAACTAAAAGGTAACTATTACTGGTTTTTTTCAATGGTATTACTATCCGGTATAATTGCATATCCATTGATGTTAAAATTCGGTGCTGTTAAAGGGATACTGCTATCTTTTATACCATTTTTCATTGGCCTGATCACTACAAATTATAAATTTAAAGCCGATGAAAGAGATATGCAATTGGTTCACCGGATTGATAGTTATTCCTCAATTCTACTCACCATTGTTATGGCGATCATATATCTTTACTTTCCATCTTTGAACTGGTTTTTTGTATTCATAGCTTCTGCAGGGATTTCCAGAGGGATTTCAGGGTTAATTATCTTTTCTATGAACTGAGGATATTATTGACTTTTTATTGGATTTGAAAATGTGCGTCCATTTTAAATTAGGAATGGATGATGGGATTATATATAATTGTATATATACTTTTGAATAAAAAAGTAAACCTGGAAAAATTTTGTTTCAGGATACCTTTAAAATTTTCTCAGCAATCTGGGGAAAAAATGCCTCAGGTCATCAAAATAGGTGTATAAGACCGGTACGGCAAACAGGGTCAGGAAAGTGGAACTGATCAAACCGCCGATCAGTGTAATTCCCATGGGCGCATAGGGCATACCGATCAGGCCGGTATTGCTGACCGCCATGGGAAACAATCCGAAAATAGTGGTAAAAGCAGTCATCAGGATGGGACGGAAACGGTGCATGGCTGCCACCAGGATGGCCTGTTCCCGGCCCATGCCGCTCTTGCGGTACTGGTTGATCAGGTCAATCAGAACAATGGCATTGTTAACCACCACCCCGATTAACACCACCAGACCGATACCGGCAAAAATCTCAAATGTGGTTCCGGTAATGAACAACAGCCAGTAGGAGCCCACAAATGCAGCCGGGATGGACACCAGCACGGTCAGGGGCAGAACAAAGCTCTCGAATAACACCCCCATGATCAGAAAAACGAACACGACGGAAAAGATCAGGGCTGTGTCCAGATCCTGAAACGCATTTTCAAACCGCCGGGACCGGGCCCCCTTATTATAGGAATAGCCGGTGGGGAAGCGGAAGCTTTTGAAAATATTGTCCAGTTTGGCGGAAATCTCCTTCATATCGGCATCACCGGTATAAATTTTCATTTCCAGGGTGGACTTACCGTTTTCCCTTCGGATATTCCCCTTGCTCTTGTGATAGGTCAGGTTGGCCAGCGAGATCAGATTGGTGCCGGTATTGTTTTCGGTGGCGATAAAGGTATTCTTCAGCTGGGCCACGGTTTCTCTCTGATCCGGCCGGGTTTTGACAAAAATTTCTATTTCCTTTTCCGGGGTCTGGTAGTTGGAAATCTTTCGCTTGCTGAGATTAAACCGCACAAGCTGACTGAGAAAAAATGGATTGACCCCGATATTGAAGGCCTTTTCCCGGTCAATGGCAATATGAATTTCATCATTACCGGTCTCGGTATCGGTATCGATGGTTAATACGCCCGGAACCAGTTTCAACTGTTTTTCCAGCTCGGTGGCCAGATCATCCATTACCCCGGTATCGTAGCCGCTCAGCGTATAGGTCAGGGCACCCTCGCTGGGCCCCTGCTGTTCGCTCCAGCTGGTTCTCATCCTCACACCCGGGATTACCGGAAGGTTTTTCTTGATATCTTCGGTCAATTCCTCCCGGGTCATGCGCCGGTAACTGCTCAACCCCAGCGTCCTGACTATTTTCCGGTAAATAACGTCATACCATTGTTTGTCACGGTCCGGTTTCATATAGATTTCAATCCGGCCGCGAAAGGCCCTCACCCGGGTGGATATGTGGTCAATATGGTAAACATCCTTTTTTTCCATGATTTTATTCACAACGTAGTTCAGGGTTTTATCCACCTTATCCAGGGTGTAATTGCTGGGAAAATTGCAGATTACCCTGGCATCCCGGATCCCGCCCTCGGCCACATCGGTCTTCTTGATGCTGTTTATGGGAATGACCATACTGAAAATGACCAGCAGGATAATGATCAGGGCATTGACCCGGTTTTTCAGGATTTTAACCAGTAAGTCCTGGTATTTCTGGGTGAAAACACTATGGGTGGAATGAATGGCTTTTACTTTTTTTGGAATGGCCTTGATAGAACCCAGGGGGATAAGGATCAGGGCAATGAAAAGGCTGGCCAGCAGAGCAAAGATCACCGGCAATCCGATCCGGGTCAAATAAAAGGTCAGGAACATATTTCCGCCCATCACCATCAGGGGCAGGAACACCACCACCGTGGTCAGGGTAGCCATGATAATGGCCATCCCCACTTCGGATGCCCCCATAAGCGCAGCCTTCCTGGTTTTGTACCCCAGTCCGTTAAAACGGTAAATATTTTCGGTAATCACGATGGAATTATCCACCACCAAACCGATGGAGATCATCAGACCCATCATGGTAAACCCGTTCAAAGTCCAGCCCAGAGTATATATCACCATGACCGATACCAGTAATGACAGTGGAATAGCCAGGGTCAGCATCAGGGTAATCCGGAATCGTCTCAGAAATAAAAACAACACAAAAAAGGCAAAGATGCCCCCCCAGAGCATGGTGGTCTGGACATTTCCGATGGAATCATTGATCAGTTCACCCTGGTTGAAGAAAATGAAATAATTGACCCCCTTCAACTCCGAATATTCCGAAAATTGGGCCTCCAGTTTTTCAACCAGGTCCCGGCATACGTCCACGGTATTGGCCTCGCTCTCTTTGTACAGCACCAGGCCGGCCGCGATTTTTCCATCCACCCGCATCATGCTGGTTATTTCTTCATCAAAATCATAGACAATATCGGCGATATTTTCCAGGCGCACCCCATTGCCGATTTCAATTTTTTTAATATCCTCCAGACTGCTGAAACGGGATTTCGAGCGCAATAGATATTTTTTTTTGCCAACGTACACATAACCGTGGGACATGGCAAAATTATCCCTCATTAATCGGTTCATCAATTGATAGAGATTGACATTATAGGTTTTGACCTTATCGGTATCCAGAATAATCTGCACATACTTTTCCCGCAGGCCGAAGATTTCCGAGTTGGCCACACCCTTTATTCCGTCCATGGGCATTTTGATGAATCGTTCGGTCACATAGTACGGGTCCAGCACATCTTTATCGTAGGAAATTCCCATATAGATCACCGGGTCATCATTGGAGCGAAACCGGCGGATATAAAAATACTCAATTTCATTGGGCAAAAAAGGCCTGGCCCGCTCCAATCGGTCACTGACCTGGGTATAGGCCAGGTCCATGTTGGTTCCCTGGGAAAACTCCAGCCAGAACCAGCACCCCCGGTTGGAAGAATTGCTGAATACCCGCTTCAGGTTCTTGATGGTTTTAACCTCCCCTTCCACGGGCTTGACGATCTGTTCCTCGATTTCCTTGGGGTTGCCATCCCCGTAGGGAATCCAGACACCCAGAAACGGAGCACTTAATCCCGAGGGCATCAGGTCCAGCTTGATGCGGGAATAGGAAATAAAACCCACCACCAGGATGGCCAACAGAATCATGGTTACCGTCACCGGTCTTCTGATGGAAAACCTGGGCAACATGCGTTCGGTTATCTTTGGTTCGGTCATTTTACTGTTTATTTACTGAATTTATTATACACGACCGGGATTAAAATCAGGCTTAAGAAGGTGGCACTCAGCAAACCTGCAATGATGGAAACGGCCATGGGTGCCCGGATCTCAGTTCCTTCACCCAATCCAACGGCCATGGGGAACAGTCCTAATACCGTGGTAAAGGTGGTAATCAAAATCGGCCGCAACCGGACCCGGCCGGCCTGTTTAATGGCTTCCAGTTTCTCCATTCCCCGCTTACGCAGGGTATTGATGTAATCTATCAACACAATGGCGTTATTCACCACAATTCCCACCAGAACAATCATCCCGATATAAACGGTGATACCAATAGGAATGTTCAACACAAACAGGGTAATGAAAACCCCGATAAAGGCCATGGGAATGGTAAACAAAATCAGGAAGGGATGCAGAAAGGATTCAAACTGGGAAGCCATGACAATGTAAACCAGGAACATGGCCAGGATCATGGCCATGGCCAGGCTATTCATCGACGTTTTCATCTCCTTGTTCTGGCCGGTCAACTCATAGCTAAACTCCGGAGGTAAGGGGTAATTTTGGACCACATCGTAAATTTTTTCCACGGCATCCTTCAAGCTGATATCCGCAATATTGGCAGAAATGATGGCTGAACGATCCTGATCCACCCGTCGGATCTCATTGGGTCCGCTCCGTATCGAGACATTGGCCACACTGCTCAGGGGAATGGGCACCTCACCACCGGGATTCACGATCAGGTTTTTGATGTTTTCCGCCCGGCGTCGTTGATCATCCCTCAGGTAAACCCGGACATCGATACGCTTGTCCTTTTCCTTGAATTTGGTGGCCACAAAGCCCTCAACCTTGTTCTTAATCAGGCTGGCCACATCATAGGCATTCATGCCAAAATGGGATAATTTCATCCGGTTAAACTCTATCACCAGTTCCGGAAATCCCGGCTTGACACTGCTCTGGACATCTTTCAAACCAGGCAGGCGGGCAATTTTTTCATACACCTCCCGGCTGATCCGGCGCAGCTGGGCCAGGTTGTATCCCTTGATCACCACTTCGACCGGGGGCTTCATGCTGAATAAAACCGGCCGGGAAATATTGTAATCCATGTCGGTAAAATTTTTCAACACACCACGAATATTATCGATAACCATCTCTTCGGATTTTTGCAGCTTGCGGCTCTTCTTGATGTTGACGGTAACCTTACCAATATGCTCGCCCACTTCCTCTTCGCTAAGCTCCTCCTTGGTGGTCCCGGCAAAAAAACTGAGACTGTCAACCAGGGCTAGCCCGCTGATCTCTTGGCTGATGCGCTGCAGCGTGCTATCACTCTTTTCCACCGGGGTTCCCACCGGGAAGGTCACATTCACATAGATGGTGCCCTGATGGACCTCCGGTATCAACTCGCTACCTATCTGGGGTAAAATCACCAATATGGTGATCAGAAAAAGCACCACAACGGTTCCCATGATTTTCATGTCATTCTTCAATGAAGCGGCCAGTAATCTGGGGTAGCCCTTATACAGGAATTCCAGTAATTTGTTGAAAACCAGTTTGACCAGATTGACCAGAAATCCAAAAACCGTTAAAAATAGGATTCCGAGTCCTTTCACAAAAACAATTCCCATACCCAGCCAGGAAATTACCAACCGAACAAAGCCAAAAACAAACCCGGTCAGCACAAAGCGGAAGACATAATAAAGAAAGGAGAAAACCTTATTAATGGCGATCCACAACAGAATCGGAATCAGAAAAATATTTTTTTTCAGGGGGAACCAGCGGGATTTAATTCTTTTTGCCTTTTCGCTCATGGATTCCACAAAATGGTGAAAGAGGCGGATCACCATGAAATCATCCCACAGTAGTTTTTTCTTTTCGAATTTGGCTTCCACCCAGCGGATGAATTGGACTCCATATTTTTTCAAGCCCAGCGGAACCAGCAGAGGATATAGCAGTATAAAAATGGCGGAAATCAACAGCAGGGTCAGAACAACCGCCAGGTTGAAAAACAGAACGGCCAGGTAACCAATGGTCTGAATGACTATCAGGACATAATTTTTAACTGATTTTTCCTTTTCAAAATGAAAGGAAAACTGTCTCATCTCCAGGTATTTTTTCCGATCGATTTTACGAGAGGCCAGCATGGGGATAAAGAAAAGAGAAACCATCAGAGAGGCCAGCAAAGAAAACACCACTGCCAGGGAAAGATCCCCGAATACCTGGCCCGCAATCCCCTCCACAAAAACAATGGGGAAAAATACAGCGATGGTGGTCAGGGTGGAGGCGGTTACCGCTCCTCCAACCTCAGACACCCCGCGAATTGCAGACTCCACCCAATCATCACCCTCTTCCCGGCAGCGGAAAATACTCTCCATGACCACGATGGAGTTATCCACCAGCATGCCGATCCCCAGGGCCAGTCCTCCCAGTGACATGATGTTCAGGCTGACCTGAAAAATATTGAGAGGGGCAAAAGTGGCAATAATGGAAATGGGAATGGATACCGCCACGATCAGGGTGGTGCTAAAATGCTGCAAGAACAGAAACAAAATAATGACAGCCAGAATTCCACCGATTAAAGCGGTGTTTCGGACCTCATTAATGGAATTCTGAATAAATATGGATTGATCAGCTAAAATATGATATTGAATGCTGCCGGGCAGACGGTAGGCAATAAAATCGGTCATCCGTTTTTCCAGTAATATTTGCTGAAAGGATTTTTTGGCCTGGGGCTTCTGTTTCTCCAGTTCCTTGGTAAATTTCTGCTGTTCCGGAGTTCCCAGCAGCCTCTCCTTGACCCGGGTACAAACGTCAACGATATTGGCATCCGCTTCCTTGAAGACATTGACCTCGATACTTTCCCTCTTGTTGACCCGGGTAATAACCCTTCTCTCTTTGTGGCTGTAGGACACCTCGGCAATATCTTTCAGCCGCACCGAAACATCCTGTTTTTTGGCAATGATGATATTTCCGATTTCCCCGACCGAACGAAATTCATTTAAGGTTCTCACGATATATTCGGTTTCGCCTTCCTTGATATTACCGCCAGCCAGGTTGATGTTTTCCTGGCTCAAGCGGGTGGTGATATCATTGAACCTGATCTTGGTGGTTACCAGTTTTTTTTCATCCAGCTTGATGAGGATTTCCTTTTCAAATCCACCCTTTACCCGGGCAGCAGCCACCCCTTCCAGGGATTCGAGCTCTCTGGAAATTTCATCCTCAACAATTTCCCGCAATTCAATCAGGGGCATATCACTGATAATACCGATCCGCAGAACCGGATCCAGGGACGGATCATAGCGCAGGATCATGGGCCGTTCCACGGCCCGGTCCAGATAAACCTGGTCGATTTTTTCTCGAATTTCCTGAGCCGCCCGATCCAGGTTGGCTCCCCAGTTGAACTCAAGAATAATATCCGACTGTTCCGGCCTGGATATGGAGGTCACCGAGACCAGGTCCTTGATCAGGCTCAGCTGCTCTTCCAGAGGCCTGGACACCACGTTTTCCACTTCCTCGGGAGCGGCGCCGGGGTACTCGGTCCGGATGGTATAGGAGGGATATGAAATCTCCGGCATCAATTCCCAGCTCAGGCGGTTCAGACTCACATATCCAAAAACCACAATACCCAGCACAATCATGATGATAGCCACCGGCCTGGTGGTGGTAAACCCGAATCGCGATTTTAGCTTCATGTCCAGTTCTCCCTCATGTCACCGGCTCGACAACCTTGACCATCATATCTGTTTTCAATGAACTCTTACCGGCCGTGACCACCTTTTCCGATCCGGTCAGGCCCTGGTCGATCTCCATCACATTGCCCTCTTCGAAGCCCAGTTTCACCAGTTTTTTCTGGGCCTTGTTGTCCTTATCAATAACAAACACATAGACTTTTCCCCCTTCATAGAGCAGTGCATCCTTGGTCAACAATATGACATTTTCATGAACCTTTTTTATTATTTTGACATTCACAAACTGGCCCACGGCAAACACATTTTTCTTATCATTCACTGCCACCGTTACCCTGAAAGTACCGCTTTCCGGGTCAATGGCCGGTGAAATGCGCTTGACAAAACCGGTAACCTGCTGATCACCGGCGGTGATAATGCATTTCTGTTTGAGGAAAACGAAATTTTTCTCCTGCTCGGGGATATTCACCACGGCTATTTTTTCCCGGATCTGGACAACCGAAAAAGCAATCTGGGAGATATTGATTTTGTTGCCGATTTTAATATGACGCCTGGTCACCACACCGCTAATCGGAGAGGTAATCCGGGTATAGGACAGCAACAGGCGTTTATGCTCCCATTCCAACCTCGCGGTTTCCAGATTGTATTTAAATCGATCATACGCCTCTTTACTCACCATTTGTTTTTCATATATCTCTTTTTGCCGATTAAATTCCATTTTTAGTTTTTCATAATTGATACGGGCTTTCTGCTCATTGATCAGGGCTTCACGATCATCCAGAACAGCCAGCACCGTGCCCTTTTTCACATCGTCACCTTCATCATGCCGGATTTCTTCTACAATGCCGGAGGTCATGGGATAAATATCCACCACTTTTTCGGAGTCCATATTACTGCTGAAAAGAATAAACGAACTGATATCTCCCCGGTAGAGATCTACCACCTGAACCGGAATCGCTTCCGTATCTTTTTCCGTTTTCTTGTCCCCGGGCTTACCTTCCTTTTTTTTCTGGCCTGATTCCGTATCAGCCTTTTCCGTTTTTTCCGGCGCCCTTTTACCGCCGCAATCCAGCAGAAAACCAACCATCAATACAATCACTACGTATGATAATACTTTCTTCATAATAACTCCTTTAACCTGACACTACCTACTTATAACGAATTTAATATAAAAAAGTTATTGATTTTTAAAAAAAAAATTTTTTCCCCGACATTTGATGATTTTTTTATTGACAAAGAACCTTTTTGCGATTAAAATAGAAATCTTTTGAAGGAGGAAATATGGCATTACATATTGATGATACCTGTATCAATTGCGGCGCCTGTGAAAGTGTCTGCCCGGTCGATGCAATCTCCGAGGGTGAAGAGTATTACGAAATCAAGACCGATCTCTGTGTGGAATGTGAGGGTCACTTTGACGAACCTCAGTGTGCTTCGGTTTGCCCCACCGATTCCTGCATAAAAGACTGAATGTTTAATCCATTACAGTGACTGAGAAAAAAAACAGTCCATTCTCTCCTATACCGGTAAAGGCCAAAAATATTATTGCCATTGCCTCGGGAAAAGGGGGTGTGGGAAAAACCACAGTTACAATCAACCTGGCCCTTGCCCTGGCTGAAAAGAAAAAAAAGGTTGGCCTGCTGGATGCCGACATCTACGGTCCCAATGTCCCCCTCATGTTAGGGCTTCAAAATGAAGTGGCCGTTGTCAAAAAGTCTAAACTGATCCCGGTCAAAAAATTCAACATCAAAGTCATGTCCGTGGGATTTGTGGCCGATCCGGAAAAGGCCTTGATCTGGAGAGGACCGCTGGCCAACAAAGTCATTGAACAATTCCTCAGCGATGTCGACTGGGGAGAACTGGACATCCTTTTGATCGACCTGCCCCCGGGAACCGGAGATGTCCCGCTCTCCATAGTCCAGAAAACCGAACTTTCCGGAGGAATCATTGTCACCACCCCCCAGGAAGCCTCGATTGCGGATGTAAAAAAGATGATCAACATGTACCAGACCACCAATACACGGATTCTCGGTATTGTCGAAAACATGAAATTTCTGGTCTGCCCGGATTGCTCATCCCAGATAGAACTTTACCCCAATGAGGATAACCGCAGTATCCCCAAAGTCCTGGGTTATGACCTGCTGGCCGAATTTCCTTTTGAACCCCGGATCGGTTTGAAAAAAACAGACGGATCCCCCTTTTATTTTTCCAATAAAAAAAGCCCGGCCTTTCAGGAAAACCAGAAACTCGCTGAAAAAATCCTGAAAATTCTTAAATAAAAGCAGTGGCTGTCACCCGATTCAACCATTTTCTGCTGAAATGTCCCAAATAAGTTACACCCACAGCCCCACCGGTTGGCATTGAATTTGCTTCTCTGTTTCAGGAGGTTAAAATGAAACGTATTTTTACTCTACTCATATGTCTGGTTGTCCTCAACCTCTCTGTTTTTACAGATGATTCGAATCCGGTAACTTCTGAAGCCAAGTACTATGAAAATGCCAAAGTGCTCAGGGTCAAATACACCAGCGGAGAAGCCTTTGTCCAGCGCAGTTATGAGCAAGGATTGGAGCAGGCCACCGTTAATTTGCCGGTTTTTGAAAAGGATAAGATTGGCACCACTTCCGGCCGGCTGGAGCTGTACCTGGGCCGCAGCAACTATTTAAGGTTGGATTATGATTCGGAAATCATATTAACCGAAATTCCCAGCCTTAGGAAAACCAACCTTATCATGCGGATTTTAAAAGGTGGTATATATCTGGATATGGAAAATATCGACCGGGAAAAAGATATTGAAATCCAAACTCCGGACTGCGGTATTTTCCTTCTGGACCGGGGTATATACCGGATCAATGTCAATGAATCAGGCAGTACCGAGATATATGTGCAAGAGGGAATTGCCGAAGTGGCCGGTGATAATACCAGTCTGAATGTGCGGGCCAATCAAAAAACCGTGATGGCCAACGGAAATGTCAGGGAACGGCCATTTTATTTTCAGAGCTCTGACCGGGATAGTTTCGATCAATGGAATAATCAAAGAAACCAAATCATCGGATATTCCCGCCACAGCTCGTCACGCTACCTGGAAAGCGGTTACGAAGATTACGAATATGAATTATCCAGATCCGGCCGGTGGATTTACGAACCCGGATACACATCACATATATGGATCCCCTATAATGTCGGATACAACTGGAGACCCTACTGGAACGGGCGATGGGTCCAGAATCCGTTTTACGGGTATGTCTGGTCCAGTCATGATCCCTGGGGATGGTATACCCACCATTACGGTCGGTGGCACTGGAGTGCATTTCACGGCTGGTACTGGATTCCCGGCTATCACTGGTCACCGGCCTGGGTAAGCTGGTCCTGGAACCATTATCACTATAGCTGGTGCCCATTAAGCTACTGGAACCGCCCGCTGATCATCCTCAACAAGAAATGGATGAGAAATTACAATTACCGGAAGGGAATACCCGTTCACTCCAAATCCAATATCATCGTCAAGAAAAACCAGCTTTCAGCTTCCCACATCAACAAGGTGGCCCTCAAACGGAGCGACCTGGCCAGGGTCAAATCCAATACACTGACCCACCGAACCACTGCCCCACGGGATCAGATATCTGGTTCCCGGATGAATGTCACCGATGCCAGAGGCAGGTCCGTCCAGTACAAGCGAGCCGGTTTTGTTTCAACATCCCGAACCACAAACAGCACCCGTTCCAGATCAAATGCCTTTAAATATTCCCGGAGTCGGAATTCATCGATCCAGCCCTTCACCCATTCCAGAAACACATCAACCTCAAGAACCTCCTACCGGAGCCGATCTTATAAATCCTACCGCACTGTACCCAAATCAACCCGGGGATCTTCTTACAAATCCTATCCAAGCCGCTCTTATTCTCCCACCACCCGAAAACGCTCGAGTACCGGAACCCAGAAAGCCAAGAGAAAGAAGAGCCAATCCTATTATAGCGGGGGAAAAACATCGTCTGCAAGTCGCAATACCTCCACCAGCAGCAGCCAGAACCAGTCTTCATATAAATCCTACCGGCCCTCGAATTCAACCAGTTCTTCTTACCGCCAATACCGTTCCCGCACCCCTTCATCAACCCGGTCCACCCAAAGCCGGAGTTATTCGTCCCGGAACTATCGATCCAGTTACCGGTCTTCTAATAGATCCTATTCACCCAGCCGATCGACCAGTCAATACCGTTCATCTTACCGGAGTTCCAGCCAGCCTAGATCTTCATACCGCGGTTCCAGCAGCCGGACCCAATCCCGCTCATCCTATTCCGGATCCCGTTCATCATCCAGATCCTCATCCAGATCATCATCTAGATCTTCTTCGGGAAGTTCCAGATCATCCAGCTCAAGCAGGAAAAAACGATAAGCCAATTCATTTTAGATAGATTAAAAGCAGGGAATCGATTCGGGTTCCCTGCTTTTTTATTTTCGGAATTCAGGTCCTAAACAATCCCGTGGATACGAACCGGACATTTCCCGGCAGCCTTGATCTCTCCTGTCAGGACTTTAAACAGGGCCTCGATCTGAATCCGGCGAAATCCATAGGTAGCCAGATAGGTTTTTATTTCCGGAAAATGACTGATATCGTAAGGATTTCCCAGGGCCACGACAATCACATCCCCACGGATTTCATTGATTCGCTTCAGGGCACTGGATTGAACGGCGGCAATCCCGGGATTACGCGAGTATAGTCCGGCAATCACATAATCAAACCGGTTCAACAGGTCCAGAATCCCTTCCGGTACCGACCCGTCCAGTTTCAACAGCCGGGTTTCAACCTGTTGAAAAATGTTGCCGGCCATTTCCGTTAACAGGGCTGTATCATCTGCCTGGGAAAGCGACTGGGTGGCCTTCACTTTCTGCCATTCCAGGATCAGGATTTTCCGGTTTCGGTTTAATGGGATCAGATCCAACTCATTTCGCAGCAGGGTAATGGACTTCTCCGCCAGTTTCAACTCCTGCTTGAGATGGCTTCTGGCTGCTTTTTCACCCAAAACCCCATCCCTTGATTTTCGTTTGGTCAGGAGATGATAGCGGTTTTTCAGGTCCAGGATCCGGGACAGGGACTGGTCCAGTCGTTTCTCTTTGATCTGATTGTTCTTTACTTTAAAATACAGAATATCAAACAGTTCTTTCTGAAAATCAAGATGGTGACTGGCAGTTATGACATCCACCCCGGCCCGGACCGCCCGGGTCACGATTTCCTCGGTTGAGAAATGGTCCTTAATGGCCTGCATTTCCATGCAATCACTGAACACCACGCCCTGATAATTGAACTCTCCTCTCAATACCCGGTCAATCAGGTCCGGTGAAAAAGTGGCCACATCCCGGGCAATCCCCTGGTAAATCACATGAGAGGTCATCAGGGAATCGATTTGCTCCCTGGCCAGGGCCAAAAAAGGCTGTAAACAGAAACGGGAAAAAACCTCCGGGGATATATCCACCCGGGGAATGGTCAGATGAGAATCCTCCACGGTTCCGCCATGACCGGGAAAATGCTTGCCACACCCTGCCAGGCCGCTGTCCTGCAGGCCCTGGTAAAACTTTTTGGCATAGCGAATGACCACCTCCGGATCATCCGAAAATGACCGGATCCCGATAATGGGATTTTTCTCCTCGAAATTCACATCCAGAACCGGGGCCAGAATTCCGTCAAATCCGCAGGCATCCAATTCCATAGCCAGGATACGTGAAGCCCGCCGGGCATTATCCGGCTGACCGGTTGCAGCCAGTCCCATGTGGGAAATCACTGTGGCAGCCATCTCCCTGAATTGAACCACGGTGCCGCCCTCCTGGTCAATGAACAGGAAAGGGGATAGCACTGTCATGGCATGGAGGGTATTGGTCAGTTCAATGACCTGTGGAATAGATGGGATATTCCGCGAAAAAAGGATGAAAAATCCGGGATGATACTCCCGGATAAAGGCTCTGACCTCATCAGCGGGTTCGGTCCCGTAAAAACCCACCATGAACATCTGGCCGACTTTTTCCTTGAGCGATAATTGTATCCCCTTCATGCCGCTTCGAAGTGAATGTTTATGCAGATATTCTATGCTTTATCTGATATCTTTCCTGAAAATTCTCCGGCTTTTGTGATGGGTGGGATTGAAAAACTTCCACTGGGCCTGGACTTTTACATTGGTTTCCAGTTCCAGATTTGATTCGGTGTATTTGAAGCCCATTTTCAAAACGGTTTTGCCGATGTCAACCACCATCATCAGGTCAACCCCGACACCCCGGTACTTTTTCCGGACCCCAGCCAGATAAAAATCAAGGACTTCATAGGTTTTCATGGCCTTTAACAGATGATACCAGCCAAATGGAAAGAGCCGGCCCTTGGCCTTCTGGAATCCCTTGGTCAAACTGGGCATGGTAATCATGAACCCTACCATTTCATCCCGTTCGTTCACCACTGCCTTAACCAGATCCTTGTGAACAAAGGGAATATACTTTTTCACGTAATATTTAACCTGCTTGTCGGTCAGGGGAACCGAACCGTATATTTCTTCAAAAGACTCATCCAGCAGATAAAATAATTCTTCCGCCCGTTTCATCAACTGTTTTTTGTTATCGAATTTCAGAAGCTTTAAATTACCCCGTTCACCGATTCGGTCAGCGATTCGCAGCAGTTTATCCGGAAGCCCGGTATCATGAGGAACAATGGCAATAAATTCATGGTAATCAATTTCCTTTTCAAATCTATATTGCTCCAGCAATTCCTGATAGTAGGGGAAATTATAATTGGAGGCAATGGTGGGAACCTTGTCAAATCCATCGATTAACAACCCCTCCGGATCCAGATCGGTGAAACCATGGGGCCCGGTCATGGTACTCATGCCCTGTTCTTTTCCCCATTGTTCCACGGCCTGCAGCAGCGCCCCGGATACTTCGGGATCATTGACACATTCAAACCAGCCAAATCTCAAGTTCCGAGTCTGATATTTTTTATTGGCAATATGGCTGAGGATCCCCACAATCCGTCCCACTGTCTTGCCCTCCCGGTAGGCCAGAAACAAACGGGCATCCGCGTTTTCAAAGGCCGGATTCTTTTTGGGATTAAAAACCTCTTTTTCATCCATAATCAGAGGAGGGACCCAGTACTGGTTGCCCCGGTAAAGCTGGTAAGGAAAAAGAATAAACATTTTAAAATCCTTTTTACTTTCAACTGTTTTTATCTCTACGCTCATGCTCACCTCATTCATGATTATACTATACTCCAGAAATAAAAAACAATTCGAATTTTATTCATACTTCCGATCCTGAAAAGGTTTTGACAACCCGACTACCCGGGGTTATGATGGACCATGAAACGATTGAAAAAAATCCTGCTGTTTAGCCTGGCTCTCATTTTATTGCTGCTGGCCCTGGCCCTGATCCTGCTCAACCAGTCACTGCCCCCCACCAGTGGTGAGATTGTAGTGACGGGAATTCAGCACCCGGTCATTATCAAGCGAAATACCTGGGGTGTACCCCTCATCGAAGCCCGTTCCCGACAGGACTTGTTCTTTGCCATTGGATTTCTGCATGCTTCGGACCGGCTGCTGCAGATGGATTTGAATCGGCGCTACGCCACCGGAAGACTCTCGGAAATATTCGGGGAAAGAACCCTTGAACTGGATCGGTTTCACAAGGATATGCTGGTTGAAGAAGCAGCGGAAAAAATTGCCGGCAATCTCTCCCCCCGCCAATCAGAGCTTCTGCTTCACTACTGCCGGGGAGTGAATGCCTTTATCGACACCCAGAAATTACCTCCGGAATTTACCCTGTTGAATTACCGGCCCGAAGCCTGGAAACTGAAAGATATTGCCAGTATTTTCAAAAACATGGAACTCATATTAGCCGGGTCCGGGTCCGAACTTTTCAATGCCAAGGTCCTGGAGGTATTCGGGGCTGAGCGGGCCAAAAAACTCATCCAGGGCCTGCACGGCGCCACCATAATCAATCCGGATGAATATCAGCAAATCTACAAAAACCAAAGTTTGAAGACCGCATTTCTAAGGGAAATCAATCAGATGGGCAACCGGATTGGCAGCAACAGCTGGGTGATATCCGGTAGCAGAACCGATACCGGGCATCCCCTCCTGGCCAACGATCCCCATCTTCCCAATACTTTTCCCAGTCATTTTTACCAGATTTTTGCCAGAACCGATCAATATGAGTTGTCGGGACAGACCTTTCCCGGTGCTCCTATTCTTATCATCGGCAGAAATGCCCGGGTGGGCTGGGGATTCACCAATACCGGGACCGATGTGATCGATTACCTGATCCTGGAAATAAATCCGCAAAACCCCGATCAATATAAGCTGGACGAAAAGTGGGTTAATTTCAAAATCATCAAAAAAATCATAAAAATAAAGGGCAAAGCGAATATTGACCATCCGGTTAAAGTGTCCCGGTTCGGCCCCGTACTCCGGGAAGGCAGGCGATCTTATGCCAGGCATTCGATCATGCAATATCCCTCCACGATCCTGGATGCCTTTCAGGAGATGAATTTTTCCCGCAATATCGATGAGTTTATTGCCGGGCTAAAAAAGTTTTCTTCACCGGCTCAGAATGTGGTCATGGCCGATAACCGGGGAAATATTGCCTATTTCCCGACCGGGCTCATCCCCAAAAGAAGAACCGGCACCGGGGCCTTCCCGATCCGGGCCAGCCGCAGCACCGACATCTGGGAGGGTTTTTATACTGAAGAAGAAAAGCCATTGTTGATAAATCCGGAAAAGGGTTATGTGGTGACCGCCAACAATCCGGTGATTCCCGACAGTCAGCTTCCCCTATTTGCCCGGAACTGGTACCCTTCTTTCAGGGCCGACCGCATCGATGGCCTGATAAACCGAAAAAACCGCTTGTCCATCCGGGATATTCAAGCTATTCAGACCGATAGCTTTCTCAGCGGAGCTGCGTTCCTGATCAGACAAGTAAAAAACTTCAGTTTTACATCGGAAAAAGCCAATTTCGTCATGAAACACCTGCGAGCCTGGGATTTCAAAACCGAAACCGGGCTGGCCCCGTATTTGTTCTACAAATTCGAACATCTTTTGAACCGGAATACCTTCAGCGACCACATCAAAGATCAAGAATTAAAGAAAAAACTGATTTCCTACACCTGGATATACCGGATCCTCGACTACCCCGAGGGCCGGACCGATCCGGATGAACTTGCTTTCTGGATGAATGACATCAATACCCCGGCCAGAGAAGGTTTCAGGGAAATGGTGGCCACTAGCCTGATCGATGTCTATGACCTGTATCAGGAGGAATCCCGACACCGGGATCTGTCCTGGGAAAGTGTGCATACCCTTTCCTTTCAGCATCCCCTGGGCTCGATCCCGGTGCTGAAAGGGCTGCTGAATCGGGGACCATATTACATGCCCGGAGGTCGGAACTGTATATTAACCGCCAGTTTCCGACAGTCCCGGGGATTCAGTATCACCTTCCTATCCACATTTCGAATGCTCCTGGATTTTTCCGATTTTTCAAACTCACTTTTTATCAATTCCTCAGGGCAGAGCGGTCATTTCCTGAGCCCCAACTACGACGATCAGATCGATTTATTTATAAACTTGAAATACCGCAAAATGGAAGACTTCAGTGAAAATCTGAAAATATTGAGGTTAATCCCGGGAAATCAATAAAAGAATTAATGGAAAATGATAATCTAGATACAATTTGATTTTTTCTCTATCAAATATTATTATCAGATATGATTTCAAATAATACAAACATCTTATTTTCATTCTTGATATATCTTATTTTTATGCTTGGTATTGGAATAATATTTTATAGAAGAACAAAAAACTTATCTGATTATATTCTGGGTGGAAGAGGATTGAACAGCTGGGTAACTGCAATGAGTGCACAGGCCTCTGATATGAGTGGATGGCTATTAATGGGGTTACCAGGATATGCATATATTGCAGGCCTGGAATCTCTATGGATAGCAATTGGATTAGGTGTGGGAACTTATTTAAACTGGAAATTTGTTGCAAAACGCCTAAGAAAATATACTGAGTATGCAGGAAATTCACTTACAATACCTGATTATTTTGAAAACAGGTTCAAAGATAATTCAAAAATCCTTCGTATTGTATCAGCTTGTTTTATATTGATATTTTTCTTGATCTATACATCCTCTGGATTTGTTGCTGGCGCAAAACTCTTTAGTACGGTTTTTGGATTATCTTACGAAAATGGTTTATTCATTGGGGCATTTGTTATTATTTCTTATACCTTTTTAGGCGGATTTATGGCAGTAAGCTGGACAGATTTTTTTCAGGGAATGATTATGTTTGTCGCTATCATTGTTGTTCCAATGGCAGGGATTAATCTTCTTGGAGGACTTGAATCAGTTTGTTTTTCAATAAAAAATATAAATCCGGAATTGTTAAATATGTTTACCAAAATAGATGGGACCACTCTTTCTATTATCTCTATAGTCTCATTGCTTGCATGGGGTCTTGGATACTTTGGACAGCCACATATACTTGCCCGTTTTATGGCAATCCGCTCTCCGGAAAGAATCAAACGAGCCCGCCACATAGCTATGATCTGGGTTGTAATAAGTTTATTCAGTGCTGTAATTATTGGTGTTATAGGCAGAGCATATCTTCAAACATCTTTAAATCAAGCTGAAGCAGAAACCGTTTTTATAATTTTAGTTAATAGTTTTATTATTCCTGTTGTTGGAGGCATATTAATGGCAGCAATTTTAGCAGCAATAATGAGCACAGCTGACTCTCAACTACTTGTCACTTCTTCAGCTATTACAAAAGATTTCTATAAGGTTTTATTTAGAAAAAAGGCAGGTCACAAAGAACTTGTTTGGATAAGCCGAGCAGCTGTTATTGTAGTTGCAATAATAGCTTATATAATAGCATTAAACCCCAAAAGCAGTGTTTTAGGCCTTGTTGCATACGCATGGGCAGGTTTTGGAGCTGCATTTGGCCCTCTTGTGCTAATCTCTCTATTTTGGAAAAGAATGACAAGAACAGGTGCAATCGGAGGAATTAGTATAGGAGGAATTGTTGTTATTATATGGAAACAACTTGGTGGAGGCATTTTTAATATGTATGAAATAGTACCCGGATTCATACTTTCTGCATTGGCAATTATTATAATTAGCCTTCTGGATAAAAAGCCTTCAAGAGATATACTTAAAGAATTCGATTCTATAAATCAAACAGACCAATGAAATGGATATATGATCTATCTTCAAATGAATTAACATAGATTTGTATCGATCTTGAAAGACATATCCGCTGCCTTTATTTTTCTTCGCCTCTTCCGGATAAAATTGATACCCCGTAATCATTAACCGCAAAAATGGGGTTGTTTAATCAAACCGTACAGCAGCTGAGGTAACCGGCCGGTGAGCGATCCACCTTTACATAGTAAAAATACTTCAGCTTCTCAATTTCAGGAGCATCAACCGCATAGGGTTCGGAAGGCCGGGTCTCCAGGTCTTGAGCCTGTTGTTGAGCTTGCTGAAAATATAATTCCCGGAGAGCTTCGAGCGGTTGGTTTTCAATTACAGGGGGCTCGAATGAATGGTCAATCTCCATGGGAAACTCCGTGTCCTGAAAACCTTCAAACCGCCATTCCCCGGAATGGATGTAAAACACATATTGTTGCAGAAACAGATGGCCCCGGTCAGCAATGAATTCCAGAGCCCGGATTAAGAACCGAATATCCGCCTCTGAAAAAGTGAAATGCAGGTTGATCCGGACCCATCCGGGTTTTAATCCATTCAGGCCCTGCTGGATAACCTCCCTGAATTCCTGGGACCTGGCATCATCAATATCGAGAAGAATATGCCCGTAGGGGCCCGCACAGCTGCAACCGGCCCTGGACTGGATGCCAAACAGGTCATTCAACAGCTTGGTAACGAACTTGGGATGCAGGATCCGGTCCTCGTGCCTGATATTGAAAGAAATGATGGGGACGCGCTTACTGGGATCCAGATTTCCCAGAAAATGGAAGCCGGAATGATTCTTTAATGTGGAGAAAAACAGATCCAGGCTCTTTTGTTCAAAGGCTTTGATGGCCGGGACTCCTATTTTGTCTTTCAGGTCCATGACCAGTGCCGATTTGATGGCCTGCAGGATACCCGGCGTACCCGGCTTTTCTCGGGTTTCAATTTCCCGGCTGAAATCATGGCTGGTAAATCCCACATAATCAACGGTTCCGCCCCCGGCAGTGGTGGGAGACAGATCCTGACGGTAAATCCGCTGGTTGAAGATCAGAATCCCGCTGGTACCAGGACCACCCAGGAATTTATGGGGAGAGAAAAAAATGGCATCAAAGTAAGATTCCGGGTCCCGGTTCATATTGATTTCTTCATAGGGGGCAATGGCGGCAAAATCAAAAAAAATCAGGGTATGATGACGGTGACAGATCCGGGCAATTTCATATACATCGGTTTTCAGCCCGGTGATATTGGAGCCGGCTGAAAACGAGGCAAAGCGATTTCGGGAGGCATAGCAGGGGTCGGCCAACCGGGTTTCCAGGTCTTCCAGGTCAATCTCACCGGTCCTGCTTAACCGGATCACCTCAACCTTGGCCATAGACTCCCGCCACATCAAATCATTGGAATGATGCTCATAGGGACCCACGAAAACCACCGGACAGAACTTCTCGATGATCTCATTGAACCGGGCGGGGGAGATTCCCTTGGACAGCCGGCTTATACAATGGACCATGCGTTCCCGGGTAACCGGGGGCTGGTAAATGCCGATGATCTTCTGGAGCCGTTCCAGAGCCCCGGTGGCACCACTTCCGGTAAAAACAATTCTTCCATCGGGTCCAGCATTGACCAGGGATTTAATCCGGTCCTCGGCCCGGTGCAGCAGGCGGGTAGTGCTGACTCCTGTATAATCATCCTCGGTATGGGAGTTGCCATAGGATTTCAGGATGTTGTTCATTTTATCTTCAATAAAAGCCAATCCCCTTCCCGAAGCCGTATAATCGGCATAAAAAATATTCCTCTCCCCGAATGGGGTTTCGAACACCGTATCACTGCCGACAATCTGGCTTCTGATATAAGCCATTGTATAATCAGTCATGACCACCTCATTTTTTTGCTTTCAGGAAAACTGCCTTTCAATAATAAAGGTGACCGGGCCGTCATTGATGGAATGGATCTGCATCATGGCTCCGAAGATCCCTTCTTCCACTTTGACGAATTCCGAAAGCCGCTCATTGAAAAGCCGGTACAATGATTCGGCCCGGGCCGGTTTCTCGGCATTGTTAAAGTCCGGCCTTCTTCCTTTCTTAATATGCGAGGCCAGGGTAAACTGGGAAATCGACAGAACGGTTCCCCCTACCTCGGCAAGGTTCAAATTCATTTTCCCCCCGGCATCCGGAAAGATTCTCAGGTTCACAATTTTATCCGCCATAAAATTGACCTCTCTCTCTCCATCATTTTTCTCCACACCCACATAAACCAGCACTCCCCTGTTAATCTGGCCCACGGTCTCTTCTTCCACCGAGACCCTGGCCTGGCTTACCCGCTGTACCACCAGACGCATCAGGGAGTCGCCTCCTTTTCTTTCACAAAAATGGATTTGAAAGCCCTGATAGGTAATGTCTTTTCGGTCTTATCGGCAGAATAATAGTGATAGACCGGTTTTAACAGCAGGGGGGAATTCAAATCAATAAAACTCTCGGAGATCCTCTCAGGGGGATCACCCACCCGGCCGGGGGCAGTTTTTTTTCGGTAAAATACCCGCAGGGCCAGTAGGAAATATGGACTACCCGGTCCAGCGACAATACGGGTTTCGGCAATCTCCAGCTGAAGCGGACAATTCACCATACCGGCCAGGGCCCGGAGCCCGAAACTGATCGGGACCTGAAAACCCAGGAAATAGTTGTCGGAGAAAACCCTTTCTCCGGAGGGGAAATCCCGCAGCAGTGGTTGTTGGGGGTTTTTGAATTCTTGCCCGAGCAGTTTTGCCAGTTCATTTTTGGCCGGGAAATCCGAATGGATTAACATATTCGGAACTTCATCGGCATCAGTCATTATCAGCTGATGAATTCCCTGTTTCCCGGCTGTATTCCGGATATAAGAAACCAGTTTTTCCCGCCACTCATTCCGATCCCGCCGATTCTTCAGGACGGGGATCCGGCTCCGGTATCTGGTATCTGTGCGACGGAACATTTTTTTTTCCCGTTGATCGGAAAAGGTGATGGCCACCATTTCCTGGTTCAGATCCTGAATCCTTAATTTCACATCCTTAATCTCCCGGCGGTAATGGTTGACATCGATCAGGGCCGGGAATAGATAAACAGCCAGATAGACCAGAATCAGGCCCAGGGTCAACAGAAAAAATCCCAATCTTTTCCACAGGCGCTTCTTTTTCATTCGATCTCCAATTCACCTTCTATGCGAAACGGGAAAGGAAGCCCGGCCTTATTTTCGGTTTTCGGAAGAGTTTGGGAAATCCCGACCATTTCCTTTAGATTCCGGAGTCGGTCGAGAAATCGGTTTAAGAAGCGTCGGGCCGAAACCGGATCGGCAACTCTCACCAGTCCGGATAAACAAAAGTTGAGATTCCGGTTCCGGGGTGCAATTCTCAGCTCTGTTAATTCAAGCTGGGCCGGAGTGGTCCGGTCCAGTGATTCCAGCAAATCGGTCATGGCAAAAACAAACCGGCGTGGATGGTTCATAAAAAACTGTTTTTCCAGAAACCCGATCCGCTGGATTTTGGTCTGTTTTACAGCAGTATTTTGACGGAAGAGTGAGTCCAGTGATTTTTCAATCTCTCCGAGATCTTTTCGGGAACCGGCTTTGATGGCGGAAACATATCCGGTCAGCAGGATCATTCCCAGCAACAAGACCCCAAAAAAAAATTTCAATCCGTTGACAACCCGATCCTGACCCATAAAATATATATATCAGATGCAGTGGATAAAATCAACCGCATCAAGGGACAGGGTTTGACATTTGGATGTTTCTTGCCTGTCCGGATGAAATTCGGTTTTACTCGATTTTCTTGATAGCGATACTGCCACCCGAAGTTCTCAGGTAAATTTCCGGGCCGCCCCCGTTGATCTGGCCCCTCATTTTCCTCCCGCTGATATCTCCCTGCAGGGTGACCGGAAAACTGGTTCGTACCCGTCCCCCGCTGGTTTTGGCATCCAGGTCCACTTTCACTCCGGGTTCCAGATACAGGGTAATGGAGCCTCCCGAGGTAGTCAGCCGGCAATCCCCTTTGGGTTGCCGGGAAATCAGGGCTCTGATCGAACCTCCGGACGTACTGGCTTTAAGAGCACCCATCACCTCTTCTACCCGGATGGAACCGCCCGAGGTATGGGCATTCACATCACCCTCAACCTTGCCGATGGTAATGCTGCCTCCCGAGGTTCTGACTTCGGCATTGCCAACACATCCCTTCAATACAATCACGCCGCCGGATGTCTTGCCGGTTACCGGGCCTTTGATCATACCAAACTTCAGGCTGCCACCCGATGTTTTTGTCTTAACCTCGCCTTCCAGATTATTAACCGAGATGCTCCCGCCGGAAGTTTTTAAGTCTGCATTGTACCGGGATGGAACCGTAATCACAAAACGGATCTTCAACCGGTTTTTCCTCAACCAGGAAAACCACCTTCTGGAGCGTTTATATTCGGCATTGATGATCACATCATTTCCATTCTGCCTCATATCAATATCCAGGTCCTTCAGTATCTGCTTGGCTTTGTGTTCACTGACCGCGCTGGCCCGTCTGATAACTTCAATCTCCACCCGGTCATCGGAACCCGAGTTGACTTCAATTGAACCGATATCGGTTTCCACAATCAGATTTCCCCCCGGCTTGACCTGAAAAGTTCGGGATACGGTGGTTCGGGTTCCCTCTCCCTCCAGATAACAGCCGTTGAAAACCAGCAGCAGAAACAATAATAAGGCCAACCACAGATATTTTGATGACATCGGT
>CBDAFS010000035.1:0-27344 GCA_965195285.1 uncultured Aminicenantes bacterium
TTCCGTCAGAAAGATATTTGAGAAGAGGCAACATTATTTCTTCATATTTTGGTATCATTCCCTCTCCTTATTTGACATATAACTATTACGCTACTGCACTCAATATTTATTTTATTATAAAGATATTTTTGGGAGAAATCAATTCAAACATTGAAAACAATTGCGAATAATACAATAAATTGATGAAAGATGTTTATCATATTCTACTATAATCTTGAGTCTATAAATTCACGCAATATATTTCTTCGATTTTGTGTAAATTAGAATACCGATTACCAATAGGCTTAATAGAATCGCGGGCTCAATTAATTCTTTATAGCTCGGGAAAATATAAATCCCCAGGGCCCCGGCACAAAAGATAAGTCCCAGTATGAGTACATTTCCCCCGACAAGAGAGGCAAACCCCTTCTTGTCTTTAATTTTATCCTCATTTTTGTATACTCCGGCTACCAATTGGATTTTATTTTTAAATTTAATCAGATAACCAAAAATGACAAGTATGCATCCGAGTATTCCTAAAACCATAAAAATAATTTGAGTTTTATCCATAACCAATCTCCTTTTATATCAAAATTATTATTAACTTTTGAACCGGTTACTGATTGACGTCTGAGAGAATATACTCTTTGCGGTTAAAAATAAATGAAGCAACAATGAGGGAAAGAACCGTGACCAGCAACAGCACAATAAAAGATTCCACAGGGGATGACGGTTCCAATTTAAACACTAAAAACTTAATATTCTCCGAGCTTTCCGGTAGCAGGGATTTGATATAATGAATAAGGGTGAATTTCTGGGTGGTGCCGGGAAAATACTGGACAACACCTTCCCAGCCGAAGACAAACAGCAAACCCAGAATCAGGGATTTTTTAAACAGTGTTCCCAGTAACATAAAAAATGCCGAATAACTGAAAAGTGCTAAAATACCCACTCCGAAAAATGTAAAAAACTCCCGGATGTAAGCAATTTGATTCAGCTGGGTGATATTGATGATGAGAAAAGACAGAATGAATCCTATATTTATAATAATCAGGGAAAGCAGGCCATATGAAACATATTTGCCTAAAACAATAGCGGATTTGGGAACCGGTGCCGTGGTAAGAAAAACCAGAGTTTTATTATCAATTTCTTCATTGATGACCGAACTACCAAAGAATAGAGCTAACATGGGTAACAATAACTGAATATATATAACCAGAAATACTTTGGAAAAAATGTCGGCTGCAGAGACCTGAGAACCCGGATTGATGATTTCAATTACCTTGGCAATAAATAAGATGAGAACCGGAATCAAACTGATCAAAAAGAAGAGTCTGCTTTTCTTGGCTTTTAAGCCTCTCTTTAAATAAAAAATGAAAATCTCTCTGAAAGCAGGTATAAAGGTCATGGATATTAGCTCCCGATCAAATAATCAAATACAGCCTGAAGATTGTCATCCGGTGATGAAATCTCCTCAACCATAATGTCATGTTCTACAACCAGGCGGTTTAATAAATCAAAGAATTGATCACGATTGTCGGTATTAAACATCACCTTTTTATCCGATTCCTCAAAGTGGATATTCCGGATATTTTTTTGATCGATCATCAGGGATGCCAGTTTGCGATTTTGATCACAGCGGACTGAAATCATATGGGGATGAGAATCCATCAAATCCCGTATATACTGGATATCCCCCTGGGCAAATACCTTGCCCTGATGAATCAGGATAATATCATTGGTCATGGCTTCAATCTCAGGTAAAATATGCGAGGCCACAATGATGGTTTTCTCCTGTTTTTCAAATTCTTTAATCATGTGAATGATTTTTACCCTCCAGAGCGGATCTATTCCCCTCAGGGGTTCATCCAGCATCAACACCTCTGGTTCATGAACAATGGAAGCGGCAAATTTAAGCCGCTGTCTCATTCCCAGGCTGTACTCTCTTATTAACTTATGCCGGTTTTCCAGAAGGCCCACTTTTTCAAGGGCATTCTTTGATTTCTCGCTCGCCTGTTCGCCTCCAAACCCATGCAGTTTAGCCATAAACATGACCTGTTCCCATCCGGAAATTTCCCGGTAATAGGAATCATACTCCGGACAAAACCCGATTCTGGAAAAAAGGTGTTGGTTAGAAAACACCGGTTCATCAAAGATGCAAATAGAACCGATATTGGGCTTTAACTGACCTCCAATGATCTTTAAAAATGTTGATTTTCCTGCCCCGTTCGGACCCAATAATCCTTTGATCCCAGGGGTTATTTCCAAAGAAATATCACTGATACCCAATACATTACCATACCATTTGGATAGATTTTCTGCTTTAACCACTGCTTTCAATCTAGACCTCCGATTTCGCAATTCGCTTCATCAATACAACGATCATAAAAAGAGACAGTATGGACAAAATCAAAACGCTTATCCAGGGGGCAATAGACACACTGGCCCCAGTACTAAAGAAAAAACTCCCGGCCTGCATGATGTTTGTTTGTATGGAAAATAACATAAAATGGGGATCTTTAAAAATACTTCTTAACATTTCACCCAGGGCATTGGAAAAAATATAGATTAAAAAAATGGAAATCCAGACAAATTTCCGATTGGAACTGAGTGCCGAAATCATCAGCGTCAGGGATGCAAGGAATAAAGAGATGAAAACGGGGAAAAAGATAATAGCCAATAACAGGGAAAGGCTGAGTGAGAATCGACCAGTAAAAATGATTTTAAACACCACCAATAATATGCCGGGCAGCAGGGTGAAAGTCAGCAGGTAAAACAGGAGAATCGAATATTTACCGAAAATATAATCGGTCTTATCCAGAGGCCGGGAAAAATAAAGGGGCAAAGAGTTAAATTTCAAATCTCCTGAAATCAATTCCGCCCCGATAAACACACACAACAAAAGCATAATAAACAAAATTAATCCATTTGTGTAAAAAACATAAAAAAACATCGCATCATCTTTCAGTAAACTGACCAGACGGGTGAGCATTTTGAGTTCCGGTTTGGTGGATACATAAACCGCAACCAGGAAAACAAAAAAAGGCATGGCAGAAAAAGCAAACAGGAATTTGGCAAATTTTTTTTTAAACGCAGCTTTGGTCCCCTTGAAAAAAATAGGTAACCAGGCAATTCCTGACGGTTTCAGTTCACCATCCCAGCCATAATACCCCTTCTCTCTAATTCCCATTGGCAATCTCCACAGCATTCATAAATGTATCTTCCAGCGAGGTACGACTCTGCCTGAAATGACGGATTTGAACCTTTTCTTCCTGGGCGATTCTAAACAACACACCCGGAGAATGATCAGCAGGAAGCATCACCATGTACTTTCCACGATCACTGCTTTCTACTCTACATCGGATGACTTTCAGCCGTTTCAAAAATCCCTCACTATTTCCCTTGAACTTAAGTTCAAACAGGTTAAAATTATCCTGGCTCAGATTGGCAATGGTTTCTTCGCTGATCACCGTTCCCTTATTGAGGATGATCACCTTTTCACAGGCAAATTCAATGTCAGGTAGCAAATGGGATGAAATAATGATATTCATGCTTTTTTTTTCAGAGATATCCTTAATCAAACCCAGCATTTCCTTGCGGCCGGTGGGATCCATCCCGGAAGTGGGTTCATCCAGGAGCAGTAATTTGGGATCATGAACCAGGGCCTGGGCCAGTTTAAGCCGCTGCTGCATCCCGGCCGAATAGGTTTCAACATTGCGATAGCGAGACTCTTCCAATCCCACATAGTAAAGAACTTCATGGGCCCTTTTGATGGCCTCCTGTCCGGGCATGCCACTCAATTCTCCCAGATAGGCCGTAAATGTTACCGCATCAATTCCGGGGATCAGGCATTCGGTTTCGGGCATATACCCGATCCGTTTTCGGACTGCTTTCCGACTGGAAGTAATATCAAATCCCAGTACCCTGCCCAAACCCGATTGAGGGGTTAAGAAACCCAGAATAATTTTCAGTAGAGTGGTTTTTCCTGCCCCATTGGGCCCCAAAAGACCAAAAACCCCGGTACCTATTTCAATACTGATATCATCGATGGCTTTAATATCCGCATAACTAAAACTGATTTTATTCAACTCAATGACTTTTTCCATATGTAGTAATTACGTTTTTTCAGGAATTAAGTTCCATCCCATCCGGAAAGTCGGGCCAAAAGCCACCAGAAAGCCCTGGCTTTGTTTAGACAACTCTCATGGGTGGTATGGCCGGCCTCGTCCCCATAATAATGGGGATGTTCAACCGGAATTCCGCTTTCCAGATGTTGTTGGCCATTATACCAGCAATCAAGATCCGCAAAATCAAACAAAACCTTGTTGTTATTTTGACAGTATTCCCTGATCTGATTGTTCCTCTGGAACCGATTCATCTCTGTGCTCTGGGCATTACCGGTCATATAGATAAATATGACCTCGGGATACTCCTGCTCCAACTGGGACATCTTGTTCAGATAGTTTTGAACTTCTGTTTCCGAGTAATAATCCGGCTGACAACACCAAGCCCAGAGGGAGATATTGACATCATGATTGTTCAGCACCCACCGGGTTAAATTTAATCCATACTCGCTCTCCCAATAAAGATCCGGAGTAATATATGTCTCACAATAGGCATCCTGCTGGACATATTGGCCATCCATCAGACTGATCCCGTTCAGAGCTACGGGTATCTGGCAGGAAGCCGAGTAAAATCTGTAGTTTGAATTTCCACTGGATAGGAGCTCCAGACCCGTGGTAATTTGCCCCCCGTGGGAAGTATGGGCATAATGAATTCTCCAGGTTTCTTTAACCCGGGTGATCCATTCATCAGGAATCCCGGATATGTCGGTACACTGATGATCAATAGTAAAACCGATTACAGTAGTGTTTTGATCATTATTGGATTCACCCGTTTGGCAAAAATTGAGTGCAAGCACAAGTAATAGCAGAACACTTCCAAAACCTATTCTTTTCATTTCAAAGCTCCTTTATGGTATCCGGAAATAATCCTGGATAATTCGCTTTATTTCCAGTGCTTTTTCCCGGGAAAACTCACATAAATGAATTTCATTGAGATTGGAATCTTTTTCCAGAAACTGAAAAATGGTTTCAATAATATTTTTTACAGCGGGCTTCAAGGGATACCCGAATATTCCGGTAGAAATGGAAGGCATCGAAATTGACTTTATTTTCAACTCATCTGCCAATTGCAGAGCAGACAAAACCGCGGAACGGAGAAGTTCATCCTCATTCCCAGCCCCCCCCTTCCAAACCGGACCCACCGTATGAATGATATATTTGAAGGGCAAATCCCCAGCACCGGTATGAATGGCCTGACCGGTTTCCACAGGCGATTTCTCATCACTCTCCCGCTGAATTTGCGGCCCGCCGCTGTGGGAAATCAATCCGGCTACACCTCCCCCATGAATCAGGTTGTAGTTGGCAGGGTTGACAATGGCCTCAACCCTTTCTTTTATTATGGAATTTTCAACCAGCAGGAATTTCTTATTGTTTATTTCTCTTTCCAGCAGATTCACGTTCAAACCTCTTGAAAATCTTATTGATACCGGTAAGCAGATCTTTTTCGGAAAACAGATTCTGTATCTCGCGGGGGGAACAAAATTGATTTACCTCGGAGTCTTTTAAAATCAGATCCCGGAAACTTCTCTTTTCTTTCCATGACTTCAGGGCATTTTGCTGGACAATATCATAGGCTTTCTGGCGGGCGACACCCTTATCCACCAGCAAGGTTAACACCCGCTGAGAATAATAAACCTCATGGGTAAAACCAAGATTTCTTTTGATATTTTCAGGATAAACATTTAGGTTCTCTATCACATACAGGATATCATTTAACATAAAGGTAACTGCATGAAACGAATCGGGGAAAATAACTCTTTCAGCTGAAGAATGGGAGATATCTCGCTCATGCCACAACACATTGTTTTCAAATGCAACCGACAAGTTTCCCCGTAACAACCGGGCCAATCCGGATATTCTTTCACACTTCACCGGATTCCGTTTATGTGGCATTGAAGAGGATCCTTTCTGTCCTTTTGAAAAAGGTTCTTCGACCTCCAGAACTTCAGTTCTCTGAAGATGTCTTAACTCCACGGCAATTTTTTCAATGGCTGAGCCCAGGCTGGCCAGGGCATACAATACTTCCATATGCCTGTCCCTCTGGATAATCTGTGAGGATACCCGGCAGGGCTTCAGTTTCAATTTTTTCAGGGCCTTTTGTTCTCCATGAGGAGGAAAATGAATATAAGTGCCCACCGAACCCGAAATCTTCCCCACCGAAATAGTGTTTTGGGCCTGAATCAGTCTCTGAATATTCCGGCATATTTCTTCATACCAGATAAGGTATTTTATTCCAAAGGTGATGGGCTCGGCATGAACCCCATGGGTTCTCCCGATGGCCACGATATCCTTATAGGTAAATGCCTTTTTCAAGAGGATTCCCTTAAATTTCATTGCTTTCTCAATGACCACATCCAACGATTCCCGAATGAGCAAAGAAAAGGCCGTATCTACAATATCGTATGAAGTGATCCCCTTATGAATATAGGCGGAATCTTTACCAATAAACTCTTCGATCGAGGTCAGAAAGGCAATCACATCATGCTGTACTTTCTTTTCAATTTCATCAATTCGATCAATATCAAAACTCACATTTTTCTTTATATTTTTAAAACTTTTCTCCGGAACCTCTCCCCATTCATACCATACTTCGGTGATGGCCATTTCCACATCCAGCCATTTTCTGAACCGGTTTTTCCGGCTCCATATCCCCGATATATCTTTGACCTGATAACGCTCGATCATATTGACTCCTCTTCTCTGGAATTATACGATATTTCCAATCAGCAGTAAAGGGAAGAATTGGGGATTATTTTGGGGTAACACCTCTGGTTGTTATGCTCAAGGCATTTTTTACCAGATCCAGGTACCGCTGATAACTATAGTTTTTTTCACAAAAAATCACCGCTCTTTTGGCAGTCTCCCGACCCTTCTGGGAAACCGCCACCTGAATGCCCCTGGCCAGATCCCGGGGCTCCGGCTTGACCAGTATAGCGATATCACGATTCAGGGTCTGGGTGTGAGTGAAAAGGTCGGTGGCGACTACCGGGATTCCACTTTTCAGATAGGCATAGATCTTCAAAGGAATGTTGGTGCCCAGGGTCCTTGGAGAGACCAGCACGTCCGCACTTTTCAGGAAATAAGGAATCTCAGAAGATTCTTTTCGCCCCAGCAGACAAACCCGGGTTTGAAGATTTCTTTCGCCAATATATTTATTCAGCTTCTCAAGCTGATATGGTTTCCCCCCGACCAGAACCAGTTTGAAATCTCCATCGAGATATTCCATGCTATCTATCAAGAGGGGAATTCCCTGGTAGGCTTCAAGGGTACCGGTATAAATGACGATTTTCTTTTCAGGCCCGCCCAATTCCTTTTTAATCCGGCTGAGTTTAGATTGATCAAGTCTCTCGGACCCCTCATCGATAAAGTTTTCAATAATGACCAGTTTGGAGCTCTCAGTAATACCAGCGGCATAATCATAGAGTGCCCGGCATATCACAATAACCGAAGACGCGTTTTTGAGCACTATTTTTTCAATTTTTTTCATCATGCCGGTAATGATCTTTGATCGGGTGTATTGAAAATTGGTCATCTGTTGAACCAGAGAGGAATGCATATCATAAAGATGGGGAATCTTGATTAACTTATTGAAAAAAACACCCATAATATTGGCCTCTTCATGGGTATGGATCAAATGATACTGTTTCCTTCCCTTTATCAACCTCCTGACCACGGTAAAAAATAGAAAAAAATCCAGAATCACCTTTGTAAAGGAGGGACCGGTCTTAACCGATCGAATAAAATGAGGCCTCCAGCTTCTGAAAATCCGGAGCCCCTGTATATCTTTGTCTTCCCCGATGGGATAAGTGACCAGATCAACTTCATGACCCAGAGCACACAAGGCTTTTATCCTAAAATATTCTGAAAACGGAGTCCCTCTGGGCTCAAAAAAGGGTTCAGGGGCAATCATCAATATCTTCATTTGAAAATCCGATCCGGTCCCTCAGGGCATAAGATTCCTTATTGAATCCTTCATGATAAATTCGGGCCAGCATCTCGGCCAGCAAACCCAGGGTAATCATCTGGAAACCCACAAAAATAGCCAGAACCGTAAAAAACAGTAGCGGCCGGTTGGCGGTTTGATTTAGAAAATACTTGACATAGCTTAAATACAAACCGCTGACAAATCCGAGCATCATCATCAGCAATCCAAGACTACCAAAGATCTGCAGGGGCCGGTGCGAAAAGGACAATAAATATTTTATTGATATCAAATCAAGAATCACCCTCATGGTTCTGCCCAGGCCGTATTTGGAATGGCCGTATTTTCGCTCCCGGTGATTAACCGGAATCTCAATGGATTTAATTCCAATTCTGGAGGCAATGGCGGGAATATAACGGTGCATTTCACCGTAAAGTTTTAGGTTTTTTACAACCTCTCGTTTTAAACCCCTCAGGGTACAGCCATAGTCATGCAATTTGACCTTGGTAATAAAGGAAATCAATTTATTCCCCAGAAAAGAGGGGATTTTGCGGGTAAAAAATTTGTCTTTTCTTTTCCTGCGCCATCCATTCACAATATCATACCCTTCCATGAGCTTATCAATGATTTGCGGGATATCGGCCGGATCATTTTGCAGGTCGGCATCCAGGGTTATAATTACTTCCCCCTTGGAAAAGTTGAAGCCCGCAGACATGGCGGCACTTTGACCGAAGTTTTTTCTGAAATTTAAAATCTTTACCCGCTTATCTTTCCGATGCAGTTCCATCAACTGCTGAAAAGAGGAATCCGTGCTGCCATCATTGACAAAGATTATCTCAAAATGGTCATAGGGATGAGTGAGCGCATCGACAATCTCATGGTAGAGAATACCGACATTTTGTTCTTCATTGTAAACGGGGATGACTATCGAGATAAACATATTATCCATTCAATTTTCTAACATATTTTCAACATCTTTACAACCGCTATACTCTCTTTTGAAGAAAAACCATTATATATTTTTCAAGCACTTTTTTCAATAGAGATGCATCCGGTGCTAAATTGAACGAATCCTTCATTACTGGCTCCTCAATTCAAATAATGACCTGCAGGTATTGTTTTTTTGTTTAAAAAATATTAATATATAGCTTAGCAGGAGTAGGCATGAAAGAATTTGATTTGCTTATAGAAAAACTTAAAAATGATGTCCAAAAAGGACCGTCTGAAGAGAATTTAAAAAAAGTTGTCAAGCGGATTGCTGATTTCTATAAAGAAAAACTTCAGCTTATCGACGATGAAGTGGCCATATTTTTGGCCAATGAGGAAAAAACAATACTCTCCTTTGCATGTCCCGACTACTTGATCAATTCCGGAATCATCCCTATCAGTTCGACCGATGCCATTGCTGCCCATATTTTTAGAACCGGAAGATCGGTCATGGAAAACAATTTTCAACAGCAAAAACATCTATTTATCTTTGAAATGATCAAAACACCGGACGATAAAATAAAACCCATTTGGAAAGTCATGGGTACCATAATTGCCATCAAAGAAGAAAAAATCGGGGTAATCCAGACCTCCAGGAGGGGAACCGATATCAGTGAGGTGGGAAGTGATTTTACTCTGCAGCATCTGGATTTTCTGGAAAAAACAACCAGTGAACTCTCGCCTCTGATAAAAATGGTAATCCCCAAGAATTTTAGAGTCAAGCTTTCATGAGAGAACAACTTAAAAAAATTTTATTGCAGAAATCGGTCATCATTGGCAGGGAGTTCAAACTGTCCAGTGGAAGGACCAGCAATTTCTATGTGGATGCCCGGGTTACCACTCTGGATCCGGAGGGAGCTTTTCTGTGTGGAAAAATTTTTCTGGAAATGCTCAAGGATTTCAAAATAGACGCCATCGGAGGATATTCTATCGGAGCCGACCCGATCGTATCATCGATAGCAGTTTTAAGTTATCTGGAAAAACGCCCCATACCCGCTTTTATCATCAGGAAGGATGAAAAATCCCACGGCACCCGGAAATCCATTGAAGGCAATATTCCTCTCAACGGTCGGGTGGTGTTGTTTGATGATGTGGTCACTTCCGGAAGTTCAATCCTGAAAGGAGTTGTACAGGTGGAGGCCAGGGGTTGTACGGTAGAAGCAGTTATGGCCGTGATTGACCGAGAAGAGGGAGGCCGGAGAGAAATCGAGGCCAGTGGGCATGCGTTCTTTTCAATCTTTACCAAAAGTGATTTGATTTAAACCGGGATTCGTCGGTATTGATTCCCTTTAACCCGGAACAAATCGATTGACGATTTCCAATATTTTTCTCTGGATTCCCGGAATAGTGGCCAGTATTCCCGAGTTACTTTTCAGGGTTTTGCCCTGCGAAAAATCGAGTTTTTTTCCATATATGTCTGTGACCACACCACCGGATTCTTCAACAATCAAACTGCCAGCAGCATGATCCCAGATTTTCTCTTTATAATCAGGGGTTCGTGGATTGGGAATCCGCAGATAAATTTCTGCGTTCCCCGATGCCACCAGCCCGTATTTGACCTGACTGTCCATCTGCAGGGGAGGCCTTTTTATCTTTAATATGCCAGCAATCCTGTTCTGCAGCCGGGTATCACTATGTTCGGACACATAGCTCTCCACAAACCTCATTTCCTCTGGATTCGTTTTACTTGAAGCACTTACGCTTTCTGAAGGAACCCCGTTCAGGTCCTGAATCTCTGTTCCCTTCCCCTTTACGGCATAGAAAAGATACCCTTCCCGACCATTCTGGTTTTCCAGGATTAGATTCGGGCATCCCAGAATTCCCATTATGACTTCTCCATCCCTGATCAGCCCCAAAGCAACAGCAAATTGCTCACCCCTTAAAAAACCTTTGGTGCCATCAATCGGATCCAGGGTCCAGAATAAATGTGATGGTGAACCAACACCCAGATCAATACTTTCAAATAAATTATCTTCGTCAATGGTACCGCTTAACACCTCATTATTTTCTATAAAGCCAATTATTCTTTCCAGAATAGGGCGGTTCTCGTCTCTCTTCAGTTCCCTGGAGTCTTCTTCAGCCACAATAGGAATATCGGGAAAATTCTGGTGAAGGATTCGACAGATCAAGGCCTGGGATAAAAAATCAGCAATGGTCACCGGGCTCCGGTCAGATTTGGAAAAATGATCCCGTGAGGTCAATTCCTGTTGAACCAGACGAATCAATCGGCCAGCCATCATCACGACTTTTTTACCTGTTTCGAGCTCCTTTTCAAACATGGTTTCTCCTAAGGGAATATATTATGGAATGTTATCCGGCTTCTGTCAACCGGAAAACCATGGCGAAGGGTTTTACAAAAATTCTCTCCGGGCCCAAAGCCGCTGACTTTTTCCATACAACCATTTCCCCGCCACCAGATTCAGAATGACAAAACCGAAAAACCACATGAATATCTCTAAGTAAGGAATGGCTCTCATCCGGTATAGGTTATAGTAAAATAAAAACAGGGGCCGGGCAAAATAGATCATACCCATCACAATCATCAGCAGGCTCCATAACATGTATGATATCCCCGCCTTGGATACGATGAGGTGCTGAGGAGTTATGGGAGTGGGCCGATTGATTTGCAATCCGAAAAAAACCGCCATAACCGATAACAAGACCAGTATTGGAATCAAGAAAAACAATGCGGCTACCCGGATAAAGGGATCAATTTTCAGGCTGATATCACCGGTATAAAACAGGGCGAATCCAATCAAGACCTGGGGAATGGCAAAAAAAAGAAGTTTAAATTCAAGAAATTTCTTTCTTGGAAAGGGAGAAGCCAGAACATGGACAATGCCAGGACCCTCCATGGAAATGGTCGTAAAAGTAAAGCGTGAATTCAATCCGGCAATGATAAAGGCGGACATACCCAGGTTTAAATAAACGATAATGTTTTTTACCGCCGGATGGGGCGACGGGATAGATTTCATATTCAAAATAAACACCATGACCATGGCGGCAATAATCAAGAGCTGAGACCATTGGGATGATGTTCTGATGAAGGTTTTGATTTCTTTTTTCCACAGGACACCGAAATTACCGGTCAAAAATCGCTTTCTCCAGCCAGATCGAACCCCACCCAGGGATGATTCATTTAACCGGTCGATTAATTTCAGATAGTAACGCTTTTGAAAAAAATAAAGCATGACTGACAGTAAGCACAGCAGCGCCAAAAACAAACCGACTGCTCTTAGAAAACCGGAGTTATTATCCCTGGAAACAAAAGTGATCCCTTTGGCCACCCAGCTGAAGGGGAAATAGGAAAAAAATCCCAGCTTCAGACCGGACATGTATTCCATCAGATTTTCAATGGATTCAGGCTTGAGTAATTGTTCCGGCCGAAGCAATCTCAAAAAAATAACAATTATGGAGATCAGCCCAATCGATACCAGGGAGAGAACCGGTTGCAACCTCCTCACCGAGAAAAAAGAAGGAATGATCATCCCCAGGAGGATACCGAATAGAACTCCACTGAGTACATAAAGGGAAAAAATGAAAACAACACCCAAAATATCATGCCATCGCGGAGCAAAATAAAAACAATAGGAATAAAGAACCGGCAGGGCAAAAAAGATCACCATGGAAGCGCTGGTGAAGGCAGTTTCGATGGCCTTCCAGATAAAGATTGAACTTGTCCTGATCGGTGAGGCCAACAGCAGTTTTAAATCCCGGGAAAGGAAAAATATATTCAAAGCGGAAACCAAGGCTGAAAGAATTAACATCAAAAACAGGGTGAGAAACACCATCATCAGAATTTTTTCACTTAAAAACAGTTTAAAGGCCAATGGAAACTCATCCTGTTCATATAAAAACTCAAAAATTCGGATGAAAAAAAATCCAATTAAAAAAAGTATGGACAGTCCCAATAGAAGAAAAAGTAGATATTTTCGCTTTCCAGACTGCCGAACCGTGTTGCGAAGTTGATTGAATTTAACTCTAACCAGACTGATCATATTTCATAACGGTCTTAAAATAAAAATCTTCCAGGCTCTCCTGAGCGGAAAGATTAATCAGTTCCTCAATGCTGCCTTCAACAACGATTTTTCCGTTTATAATGATACCAATACGGCTGCTGATTTCCTGAGCCAGGGATAGAATATGAGTAGCAAAAATGGCAATCATCCCTGCATTACAGGTTTCCCGGAGCAATAATTTGAACTTTCTGCCTACTATCGGATCAATAGAAACCAGGGGCTCATCCAAGAGTAATATTTTGGGTTCCACCATCAGGGCCTGGGAAATGACCAGTTTCTGCCGGGTACCTGCCGAATAGCTTTCCACCAGCTCTTTTCTATAAGATTCAAACTCAAAATATTTAAAATAGTAATCAAACTTGCTTTCCCGGTCCCGGGTGGGTATGCTATAAAGGTCTGCAAAAAAATGCATGTGTTCCTCTCCGGTCAACTTGGAATACAAAAAAGGTTCATCCGGCACATAGGCAATCATTCGCTTCAACTGGGTTGACTCCCAGTTATAGGGCTTGCCGTCAATCATGATTTCACCGCCATCTGATGAGATCAAACCGGCCAGAATTTTCAGGGTAGTGGTCTTACCAGCCCCATTGGGTCCCAGCAATCCGTATATTTCCCCCCTGCTCAGCTTAAACCGTAACCCCTGGAGGGCATAACGCTGTTTATATTTTTTTTTTATTTCACAAAGCTCAAGCATCGCCTTCATAACTCGGGAGTAACCTACAACATATCACAGGCTTGAAGAAATTGTCAAATCAATAACTACCGTATCTACAATACAAACGTACTAACCAAAAAACCCAAAACCTCGTATTAACTTCATGAAGGTGTCAAGAAAATACTGTTTTTTATTGACTCTACTATTAATTTTGATTTTTTCAGGACGCCTGAGTAGCCAGGATGAAGATAATATCAGAGAAGAGGTTCGGGTAACCAATATTGAAGTGCCTGTCAGGGTGTACTACCAGGGCCAGCCAGTGGAAAATCTGACCCGGGACGATTTTAAACTCTACGAAGGGAAAAAATCACAATCCATAAACGGATTTTATCTCAAAAAACGAAAAATCAGGGTTCCATATCTCAATCAATCCCAGCAGGACCCGATCCCAGCATCATCCAAATCACGGCTGTTTATCCTGGTCTTCCGTCTTGCTCAATATAACTCTAATTTTAAGAAGGGCATCGCTTATCTGTTTGGTCACATTTTAAAAGAACGGGACCAGATCTTTGCTTTTGTGAATGACACCACAATCATTCTCAACAATCCTACTCTGAAAACCAGCAGGGCCCAACTTGAAGCGACATTGTTACAGGAGAGTATCAAAGCAAATCACCGATTGACCGGATACTTTAATAAAATCCAGCGCAGCCTTGAGTTTACCAAAACCGAGCTTGAGATGAGGGCCCAGGCTGAGGCCAATGTGCCCGTTGACACCCGGCCTGCTCAGATTATCTCCTTTTTAAAATATTACCTTTCGACCTGGAAGGAATACAAAAAGCGATATCTATTACCTGATATCAACAAATTTTACAGTTTCACCAATTTTTTGACCAAAATCAACAAAGAGAAATGGGTTATAAATTTCTATCAGGTTGAGCTGTTTCCCAAAATGAAACTCACCGGCGATTTGAGGCAGCAGATCGAACTGATTACCAACCAGATGCTGAGCACCGATGGGGAAGGAGTTCAGTATGCCAGAATGATTCTTACCCTGCTAAGAGAAATCGAGCTAGAGCTGAACGTGGCCCGTGATTTCGATGCAGATGAAATCACTAAATTCTTCTATAAGACTGATGCCACCTGTCACTCAATATTTTCCTGGATCCGAAAAGAAACCGGTTCCCCAGACCTGGAATTCGGTACTATTTCAACGGATATTGAAAACAGTCTGCGAGAAATCACCTCAAAGACCGGGGGGGCATTGATCTCCTCAAATGATCTGAAGTCCGCTTTAGATTCCATTGCCCAAAAGGAAGATACCTTCTACATGCTGACCTTTGCTCCCACTGACCACCGCAAAACCGGAAAGATAAAAGTCGTAGTCAAAAATAAAAAATACCAGGTTATATATGACAACAATATTCGAGCAGACTATATCCGAGAATATCTCATCAAAAAGGAAGCAACTATTCCGGCCATCAGTATTAATTCCATCTCTTTCAAAAACAGGCAACTATCTCTATCCATCAGTAATTATATTCTTCAACCAAATGGTTCTGAAAAGAGTGGTCGGGTCATGATCCGGGTTTGGATCATGGATGAGTTGAATAAAAACGTATACGATAAAAGCAAATATTTTGCGCCCCTTCTTCAATCAATGACCATTTCCATAAATTTCAACTGGCTAAAACTGGGGAAATACAGCATATTTGTAGACACTACCGATATTGCCACCGGTAAGAACAGCCTGAATTTTCTCCAACCACAAATTCGTTAATAGCCATTTCCAGGTCCTATTGATCATCAGAAAAATCGAACAGCCGGTTAAATCAATAAATACCCCTCTATTTTCCCAGTTGAAAAAATTTTCTAAATATATATAATTTATTCAATGATCAATAGCAAGAAAAAAAAAATCGAGATTTCTTTTCAAAAACTGAAAGAAGCATTCAATTTCAGTTCGGATGACGTCACCCATTATCTGAATATCAAAAAGGGAAGTATCGCCATGCATAGTAATTTCAGCGGTGCCTTTGATGAGGATGGAAATGAAATTTGTGAACCCAATCCGTTTTATAAAAATATATATGTTGAAATCCCCGGTATTTTATATTACGAAGCCTACCGGGATATGGAAAGATTTGCAGAACAGGTCAAAGACGAAAATATTCGGAAAAAACTAAAAAAAGCCATTAACAATAAAGGCGCCTTTCGACTTTTCACCTATGTGTTAATGGATTACCCGGAAGAGCGGGAAAACTGGTTTAAGTTTCAGGAAGAATGCGTGCGCAACCGTATTTTCGACTGGCTGGAGGAAAACAACCTGGAACTGGAAGAGCCCTGATCCCAGCGGTCTTTTATTGCTTTTTTATCTGCTTTTTGTTACCATATAGGCATGAATAAAATAAAAATTGGTTTCTTTATTCTATTTTTTCTTATTTTATTGGGTGCATTATTTCTGTTGAACACATTTCAATCACCGGTAAGATCCAAGTTGGAAAAAGTACCTGAGTTTCAGGTTACCCGAATATCCAAAAACGGAACGGTTTATAAAAATTCTGCCATGACTGATCCATTTCAGATAAAAAACTTAAAACATCCTGAGGAAGTTTTTTTAAAGGCGGATGCCCAAACCGCATTTGAATTCATCTATTCGGAAACCTTTTTTTCGGTCTTGCCAGGCTCGTCCATGTTTCACAAAACCAAGGAATTATTTCTCAATGGGGACTTCTTCTGGAACAAGGCCACCAAAGGTAAAAAAGTTGTAATTTATTTGTCAACTGCAGAAGAGATTATCGGTTTGTCAAAACCCGACAAAACCAAAATTTCCTCGGATTCCCAGCCAAGTATTCAAAAAACGCTGTTACTATCAGATTCGGGAAGGGTAAAAAACAGCGTGAGTACACTGGAAATCTGGAATTATTCCGGTGAATTGATTTTAAATCTGGGAGACGACCCATATCCCTTAAGGCCCAATCAAATGCTGATTATGGAAAAAAGAAACAACCGGATAAGTTTTCATGATACCTTGCCACCTCCTGAATACATCTCCCCCGAGGAAAAAACCATTCACCTGAATCTGATCGGAGATTCGATCATAAAATTTGGCTGGAAAAACGTAAAAGGCACGACCCAGTACCAGCTACGGCTGTACACCTCAAAGCTAAGAGAGAATGTCATATTTGATAAATCGGTTGCAGCCAACAGAAAAAGTCTTGACATATTGAAATTTGAAAACGAAAACGAAATATACTGGGAAGTTTACCCCTATGACTCCCAGAACAACATTGAGGGCTCACCTTCCAGAATGGGAAAAATCAAAATTGTCGGAGTCATCCTGGACAAGGAAAAGTTGCTCAAACCCCCTAAATTAGAGATTGACTCATTCACGGTTAGCGGAAATATAGTGCTGATAAAAGGTGAGGCCGATGCAAATTCACAATTATTCATAAATGATGAGTTTGTCAAAATTGATATGGATGGAAAATTTATCCACACGATCACCTTCAAAACCCTCGGGACAAAATCGATTGTTTTCAAACTGATATCGCCATCAGAAATTGAAACGGTATTTAAAAGACAGGTTGCTATTTTCGAAGAATGAAACAACAACGTGCTGGAAATGGATGGTTTGTCTCCAAACGATTAAAAGACCCTGGATTGGATTTTTCGAACTTTGCGAAGAAGCAGGAGACATATAATGAAACTTTTTTCAAATTTCTATAATTTCTTCAGTTCGGATTTGGCCATTGATCTGGGAACAGCCAACACCTTGATTTATGCCAAAGGCAAGGGCATCATCATCAGGGAACCGTCAATTGTTGCCATTGAGAAAAGTACTGGAAAAATTCAGGCAGTTGGAGGGGAAGCCAAGGAAATGATGGGCAAGACCCCCACCAACATCATAGCCATTCGACCCATGAAAGACGGTGTGATTGCAGACTTTGAAATAACCGAAAAAATGCTGGACTACTTCATCAAAAAAACCAGGACCGGAAGCCAGTTCCTGAAACCCCGTATCATCATTGGTATCCCTTCCGAAATCACCCAGGTGGAGAGAAGGGCGGTAAAAGATGCGGCTTTAAGAGCCCGGGCCAGCGAGGTTTTTCTGATCGAACAGACCATGGCCGCTGCTATCGGAGCCGAACTGCCCATCACCGAGCCTGGGGGAAACATGATCGTGGATATCGGTGGCGGCACTACTGATATTGCGGTTATTTCCCTGTCCGGAGTCGTCATCTCCAAATCCATAAGAACCGCCAGTGATGAAATGGATGAAGCCATTATCAACTATATCAAGAAGAAATACAACCTGCTCTTGGGGATCCGGACTGCTGAACAGATAAAAATACAAATCGGGTCAGCCTATCCTCTGGATGAGAACCTGGAAATGGAAATCAAGGGAAGAGACCTGTCTCATGGAATTCCAAAGACAATTCCCATCAATGATAATGAAATCCGGGAATCCCTAGAGGGTGTTGTCCAAACCATTGTGGAAGCCATCCGCAGCACCCTTGAAAAAACCCCTCCCGAACTCTCGGCTGATATTGTAGACCGGGGAATCATTCTGTCCGGTGGAGGTTCCCTGTTGAAAAACCTGGATAAGAGGCTGAGAGAAGAGACCATGTTACCGGTATTCATTACCGAGGACCCCCTCACCTCTGTGGTCCTGGGAGCCGGGACAATTCTCGATAATATTGAACTGCTCAAGAAGGTGGGCCAGAAACATTAATGCTCTTCAAGCGGGAAGCCACTCCAGAGAGAAAATCGTTTATTTTGATTTTCTTGCTTTTCCTGAACCTTTTTCTCATGTCAATCAATATTATATTGAAAGATGAGAAATCATTGATCGAAAATATCATCGGTTCGGTTGTTACACCCTTTCAGGTGGGATTTCAAAAAACCGTTGATTTTCTGAGCTATGAGATCAAGCACTATGTTTTTTTAAAGAACATGTACCATCAATATCATGACCTGAAAAAAAAGCACAAGGATCTGAAATACCAGAATTATGAACTGCGAAAGCAGTTGACAGAAAGCGGATTTCGGTCCAGACTAAAAAATGAAAATCTGAATTTTATCGGAGTTGAGGTCATCTCCATCGACAACAGCATTCCCTTCAGCAGTATATTTATCAACCGGGGCTCAAGCCAGGGAATCCAGAAAAACATGGTGCTGATCAATGAAGATGGTGAACTGGTAGGACGGGTCGAAGATCCGATTACCCTTTTCTCCGCCAAAGTCAGATTGATTACCAGTTCCATCGGGGGAGTCGGTGCATATATAGAGAAAAACAAGCTGGAGGGATTCTTGACCGGGAGCAATCAAAAAACATGCATCTTTAAATATCTGATGGAAAATGCTCCGGTCGAAATCGGAGACAAAGTCATTACTTCCGGTACCGATGAGATCTTCCCACCCTACCTTCCGGTGGGAAGGGTGGTGGAAATCAAGAAAGAATACCTGACCCAGAAAATTTGGGTAAAGCCCTATTTTATTGACAAATCTATCAAACAACTGGCTATAATCAAAAATCCGGCTGATAGCAGTGAAAAATAAATTAAAAATCGCCCTATTCATCGGTTTGATTTTCGCCCAGATCATTATTAATCGATATGTTCAAACCACCAAATTGAATATCGACTGTCTTTTTTTAATCCTGGTCTATATTTCCATCCGATCCGGGCTGGTTAAAAGTCTGATCTGGGGAACCTGTATTGGCTGGGTTACTGATTTTTTTATTGGCGGTCTGGTGGGCGTATTTGGATTTTCAAGAACCATCACCGCTTTTTTTCTGCATGAATTCAATAAATTTTTTGACCTGAGAAAGAACATTTTCGTATTCTTGCTGATTGCGATTTCATTGGCCTTCTCCAACCTGATCGCCAGTATATTTCTTCATTTTATTTTTGGCTACAAAATTGAAATCAGCCTGGTGCTGCGCCAGCCCCTGCTCACCGGTCTCGCTGGAATGCTGATCAGCAGTTTTTCAAAAATCAAAAAAATACTCGATGTACACTGACAAAAAAATACTGTCCCCAGAAAAAACAAAAACCATAGCGATCATAATCAATATTATGGTCATCTTGCTATTCACCTTTATTCTGTTTAAATTCTGGGATATTCAAATCATAAAGCACCACCATTTCAAATTGTTGTCTCAAAAAAACATTTTCCGTGAAATCGAAATCAAGGCTCCCAGGGGTATCATTGTTGACCGAAACCAAACCATTCTGGCGGAAAACAAACTGGATTTCAGTTTGTTCATATTCAAGGAAAACATCAAAAACCCTCAAGAAACCATTGAGAAGGCCCATTTGATAACCGGTTTGGACCAGCAATCCATTAAAGACAGAATGGGGCAATATGAACATCCCAGAGCATCAATTCGGATCCTTCTCAAGAAGAACCTGTCATTAAAAGAAGTGGTTTACATCCAGAGCCGTGCCCTTGAATTTTTGGAGTTTGAAATCGAAATCGAACCCACCCGGACTTACCCTTACCAGCAGTATGCCTCTCATATCCTGGGATATGTGTCTGAAATCTCTTCAAGGGAACTGAAACTGAATGAAAATCGGAACTATAAGCCGGGAGATGAAATCGGTAAGAGCGGGATTGAAAAGCAGTATGAGCACTTTATAAGGGGAAAAAAGGGGACCCAGGTGGTAATCAAGGACAGTTTCGGTAGAATCCAGAAGCAGGTCAGCGAAAAAAAACCCGAGATTGGCAGTAAAATAATATTGACCATCGATATTGAGCTGCAAAAATACATTGAGGACATTCTTAAACCCCATAAGGGCTGTGTCGGGGTTGTCGAATTGCCCAGTGGAGAAATCCTGTCTCTGGTGAGCAAACCCAACTTCAATCCCGAAAAATTTACAACTCTGATAGAGACCAAGGACTGGAATACCTTAATCAACGACCCGGAAAAACCTTTGCACAACAAATTTACCCAGGGTCTGTATTCGCCGGGCTCGGTTTTCAAGATTGTCATGGCCCTGGGTGGGCTTCAAGAAAAAATAATCATCCCCTCTACCCGGACCTTCTGTAGCGGTTCCACCTGGATCTACAACCGGACCTTCCATTGCTGGACCAGCTTCGGCCATGGCTGGATGAATCTCACCGATGCCCTGAAAAATTCCTGCAACATATACTTTTATACCCTAGGCAAAAAAATGGACATCAACACCATTGGCAAATACGCCCGCCTGCTGGGGCTCGGAAAGGAAACCCGTATCGGTCTACCCAATGAAAAACCCGGCCTGGTTCCCTCTCCAGCCTGGAAGGCCTCCCAGCTCAATCAGAAATGGTTCCCCGGAGAAACCATATCCGTATCCATAGGGGGAGGCCTGCTGAATGTCACTCCCGCTCAGATACTTCAATTGATCAGCACGGTGGCCCTGAAGGGCAACCTCCCCCGGCTTCACCTGATCAGGGGAATTGAAAACAGAGGAAAAATTATTGGGAAATTTCAACCCCGCTCCAATAAAATCCCTGTCGAGGAAAAGTACTTCGATACGGTCATCCGGGGCTTATTCAAAGTGGTGAATGATAATGGTACCGGCCGGGCAGCCGCAGTTCCTGGACTGGATATCTGCGGTAAAACCGGGACCCAGCAAATCATATCCAAAGAAAATCCGGATTACCGGAGATTGAGAAAACTGAAACGCTTCACCCCTCATTCCTGGTTTGCCAGTTTTGCCCCCCGGAACAATCCCCGCTATGCCGTGGTGGTATTTGTAGAACATGGCGGGGATGCCGGTGAAGTGGCGGCCCCCATTGCTGCCAGAATTTATAAAAAACTCTTCCAACCATGAGAAATTTCTGGAAATATTTTGACAAGCTCACCTTCATTGTGCTTATTACCACCACAATATTCGGAATTTTCCTGATCTACAGTGCCTCATACACCACTGACACATCTTATTTCAACAAGCAAATCGCCTGGTTTGCCATATCACTTATTTGTTTTTTTCTGGTATTTAAAATTAAAACCGAAACCCTTTTCAGGTGGAGACTGACCATCTTTATTGTGTTACTGGCCTTCTTATCCATACTGCTGCTGGCCGGGATCATTACCTCTGGTGTCAGGAGCTGGTTCAGGATCGGTTTCATGTCTATTCAATGTTCCGAATTCATAAAAATCCCCCTGGCTCTCATCATAGCCAAAATTATGGCCAAAAACCGATTGATTACCCTGAAGCCATTTTTAAAAATCATACTGGCCATTGTCATTCCCTTCGGACTGATCATGCTGCAGCCGGACCTGGGCACCGCTTTTATTCTCACTGTTTTTTTTATGGTGCTGGTTTTCCTGAAAAGAATAAAATTCAGCATTCTTCTGGTAACCATTTTATTGATGATCGGCGGATCATTTCTGGCCTGGAATTATGTTCTGAAACCCTATCAGAAAAACCGGATTATTTCCTTCATGAACCCGGAAAAATACAGCCAGTCCACCGGATATCAATCCATCCAATCCAAGATCGCCATAGGTTCCGGTGGTCTGGTGGGCAAGGGTTATTTGAAAGGCAGCCAGTCCCAGTATAAATTCCTACCAACCCGGCATACTGATTTTGTGGTGGCCGTGCTCGGAGAGGAATTTGGATTCACGGGAATCAGTTTTCTATTCTTTCTCTTTTTCATCCTGTTCTACCGTCAGTTTAACATCAGAACCCAGACCGATGAAGAATTCTACTTTGTATACCTCTTTAACGGGCTGATACTCTTTCAATTTTCTATCAACGTATTGATGTCCATCGGGTTACTTCCCATCCTGGGTATTCCGCTTCCCTTTGTCAGCTATGGGGGCTCATCGCTGCTGGCCTTTTTCATAGGGGAAGCCATCATCTTCAAGATCAAAATCAATGCCTATATCAATGAATTCTAAATTCAGAGAAATTCTTTATAAAATCAATAACCCTCAAGTTTATACGGGCAGGGAGATTAATGTCATCAAAAAGGAGTACAATCCCAATTCCCTGAATATTTGCCTGATTTTCCCGGACACCTACGAAATCGGTATGAGTCACTATGGCCTCAAGATCCTTTACCATTTTTTAAATCAATTCCCGGAAGTGAATGCCGAACGCTGCTTCCTCCCCGGGAAGGAGTCCATTCGGGTTTTCAGGGAATCAGGCTTGCCTCTTTTTTCCATCGAAAATAAAATACCACTTAAACAATTTGATTTGCTTAGCTTCTCCCTGCTCAGCGAAATGAATTATACCAATGTTCTTCAAGTTTTGGATATGGCCGGGATTCCCCTGAAATCCAGTGACCGGACCCGCTCAAATCCTCTGGTGGCGGCTGGTGGCATTTCTGTATGTAATCCCGAACCATTGCGGGAATTCATCGATTTTTTCGGTATCGGCGATGGAGAGGTCCTGTTTCCGGACATCATTGAGGTTTTTCAAAATGCCAGAGTCAATAACCTTTCTAGAACAACCATCCTGAAAGAACTGGATTCAAAAGCCGGTATCTATGTTCCCGTCCTGTACCCGGTCAGGAAAAACGGATCTTTCTGGCTTCCGGATATGGGTTCCAAAAAAATCAAGAAGAGAGTTTTCAAGCCTATTGACGAAGCATTCCCGGATGAAAATATCATCGTTCCCATTTCCAATGTAATCTTCAACCGCCTGGATGTGGAAATCGCCCGGGGATGCCGACAGACCTGCCGATTCTGCCAGGCCAAATCCTATTACGCCCCCTTTCGAAGCAAATCCATAACCAAGAGTATTGATTTCATAAAAAAGGCACTACGGAAAACAGGATTTGAATCTTTCTCGCTATCCTCATTGAGTTCAGGAGATTATCCGGGTATCGAGGAATTACTGGAAGCCATCCCCGGGATCATTCCGCCCTGTACGGATCTCTCCATCTCATCACTAAGGCCCTCCGCCCTTTCCTATCAACTGCTGGCCACCATGGCCAAATTCCGTAAAACCGGGATCACCATTGTCCCAGAAGCCGGTACCCCTAGGCTAAGAAAGGTGATTAACAAAAATGTGTCCAATGAAGAGATTTTCAGGGCCATTGATACTACACTGAAAAACAATTGGAAGCAAATCAAACTCTACTTCATGACCGGGTTGCCTACCGAGACCCCTGAGGATGTCCGAGCCATCATTGAATTGATCGAGGAAATTCTGGGTTATGCAAGGCACCGGGGCAAAAAAATCAGGATTCATGTGTCCATCTCCAGCTTTATTCCCAAACCTCATACTCCCTTCCAGTGGTCACAGCGGGAAGATCTGGACTCCCTGCTGGCCAAAACCGAAATACTAAAAGCCGGATTGAAAAAGTACCGGAACCTGCAGTATGATTTTCACAGTGCCCGGAGGGGAATTGTGGAAACCATTCTATCCAGGGGGGATTACCGGGCTGGTGAACTCATCTACCGGGCCTTCAGGGCCGGTGAGATCTTCTCAGCCTGGGATACTCATTTTCACTACTCCAACTGGGAACCCTTGATTAAATCCCTTAAACTGAACGAGTTTTTATCCGAAATAAAATCGGACCAACCACTGCCCTGGGACCACATCCAGATTAATTATCATAAGGAACACCTACTCGAAGAATATCACAAATCAAAATCCGGGCAATCCACTCCCCCCTGCCAGGATCAGCAATGCCGGATATGCCAGGGCTGCTCCTTTCCGGAAAAGAAACCCCTTCCGACCAAAGCCAACCCTTTGTTGAAAATCTCCCCGGAAACCGAACCGATTCCGAACCGTCAATATAACCGGGTACGGGTCTTTTATGAAAAGTCCGGGGATTTCCGTTTTTTTTCCCATCTGTCCATGATAAAATATATCGAACGGTTGATGCGCAAGGCTGGCATTCCCTACCAGTGTACCGAAGGTTTCCATCCCCGGATCAAAGCCAGTTTCCCACCCCCTCTTCCGGTCTATGCCCGGGGACTGAATGAAGTTATGGAACTGTTTGTGGATACCGGACTGGATGAAACCAAAATCCTGAAGGCCCTGAAAAAAGTGACCAGTGATTTTGAATTCAAACGGGTGATTACCTGCCAGGAAGGGAAACCCCTGATGAAGGATATCCATTTCATGGAATATGAAATTGAATTGAACCACCGGGACCCGAGGCTGGAAATTGTAAAACAATTCCTGCTGGAAAGCGATACATATAGGCTTTCCTCTGATCGTCTGTTATTAAAAATCGACTACTCCCGACAGGGCCAGGAACGATTTTCAAAAATATATAAAACCATTGACCCGGAAAGAAAATATACTTTCCATTTGATCCGGAAACGGATTATATTTAAAAATGATTAGACAAATCACTTCCCGCTCCAATCCCCGTCTCAAGGCCCTGATTGCGGACAGAGAACAATACTATTTCTTCGAAGGGGAAAAACTGGTCCGGGGCCTGGTCGAAAAAAAAATCCCCATAACCATCCTCATCGTCAACAACCGTCATGAATCACAAGCAGAGGACCTGCGTCAGCAGGCTGAAGAGGTGTGGCTGGTCAGCGAGCCGGTTTTTAAAAAACTGTCTTCCCTGAAAACCCACTCAGATTTTCTGGCCGTGGTCAGGCATCAATCTCCGGAGATAAACCTGGCAGAGCAACCACTCATCATTGCCCTGGATCGCATCCAGGACCCGGCCAATGTCGGTACGGTTTTCCGCTGCGCCGCTGCTTTCGGTATCCGGACCATCCTGTTGTGCGGAGAAAGTGTCAAACCCACCAATCCCAAATTCATCCGTACCGCCCAGACTTCCCTCTTTGACCTTCAATTTCAGCATTATCCACACATTCATGACCTGATCAACCGGGCCCGAGAGCTTCAACTGAATATTTACCTGACCTCATCCAAAATATCAACCCAACAGATTGAACCGAATAAAATCAAAACCCCGGCTCTGGTTATCTTCGGCAATGAGGGCCAGGGCCTGGCCCCGGAACTTCTCGACCAATTCCCTACCGTCACCATTGCCCAAAAGGATTGTGTGGAATCCCTGAATGTGGGCGTCAGCGCCTGCATCATCATGTACCAGCTGATGAAAAACCTGAATTTATAACATGAAAAAACTGCTGCTGCATATCTGCTGTGCACCTTGTGCGGTATATGTGTTTGCAAAGCTGAGCCATGAATATGTAGTAACCGGGTTTTTTTACAATCCCAATATCCATCCCCGGGATGAATACCAATTCCGGAAAACCGAGATGGAAAAAATCGCCCAAAGGCATGAATGGACAATCCTTTACGGGAATTATGATATGCACGAATGGTTTCAATGTATCAAGGGTCATGAAAAAGAACCGGAGCGGGGATCGAGATGCCCCCTCTGTTTCCGAATGCGGCTCCGAAAAACCTTTGAGCAGGCCCGGAAAGGGGGATTTGAGGTGGTGGCCTCCACCCTTTCCATCAGCCCTTACAAGGTCACCCAACAGATCAACCAAGAGGGAATGCAATTGAGCCGGGAGTTTGGAATCGGATTCCTGCCGGAAAATTTTAAAAAACAGGACGGATTTAATATTTCCCGGCAAATGGCCGGTGACCAGGGCATTCAACACCAGGATTACTGCGGCTGTGTGTATTCCAAAGCCGAAAAAATAATCAGGACCAGATCAAGGAAGGATTAAGATATTTCAATACCCCTAAGCCTTCAGGCTCCGGGTTTTTATGACGCAGTCTTGGCCAATCGGGTTTTAATTTTGTTTTACTTGATCCCTGTCCTGCGCTTGATTAGGGCATAAACAACGATCACCACCAAGGCAGTTGCCAAACTGACGATTCCGCCGCAACCACTTCCTCCCAGAGAATGAACCACCACCACTGAAATAATACCGACAATGGCCGGGAAAGCAAATCCCCAGAAATAGGCAGGCCAGTATCCATACCCTTTCTTCCTGGCCAGGCTGCCTGACAGGGAGCCAAAGAGACCCAAAATACCCAGGCCTCCGGCATGAGAAAAAAAATAACCTGCCGGGCTATGACCTGAGAATACATAACCAAGAAAGCCCAAAATGATTACTCCGATAGCAAGCAGGAGTATTCTTCTCTCAAGACTGATATTGATCTTTGATTCTATTTTCGATTTATTCATTTTATGACTGCTTGGAGGTTTTAAGGTTCTTCAGGAATACCCATAACAATACAATGCTGATCAGGGCCAGGATGATGAAAATGCCGGCAACCGAGGTGTCATCGGCAATGTCTCTTACTTTCAACATGATGACCATTCCGGTAAGGGCAATGGCAAGGATAATTACGAACACCAGTGATACGGGTGTAAGAATATACCCCAGGCGGTGCCTTCTCATTAACAGTACGGCAGTAATAATCAGCCCGGGTAAAGCAATGGCCAAATCAATCACATGAACAGGATTTACCAATAAATGATAATCACTGACACTTTTGGGTACAACATTATCTAAAATTGCCGGGATAACATCTTTTAACCACAGGAAATAAAACAAGGCTGAGATGGTGATCAGATAGATTCCCATCAGTCGAACCGGTACCTTATCACCAAACCAGCTTTGTACTTCCATTTTATTCAATTCAATCAAAATGAGGATAAAGGCATACAGAGACAATCCCAGAGTCAGGCAATACAGCAGGAACAAATTGTTGAAGTGAACCCCGAATGCATAGATAATAAATGAGTAAAGAATGTAAAACACGGTA
>CBDAFS010000036.1:0-38670 GCA_965195285.1 uncultured Aminicenantes bacterium
AAAAACATGGCAATGGTCATTAAACCAAATACTCCAACAAAAACTTTTTTCTTAGAATAAAAACTTTTCATTGTTTTACTTATTGTAGGCCCAGCCAAGTGAGACAGAAATACCAAAATCATTTTTTTCAAAATCAATATCACCTCCCACAGGCGGATCGCTGTCATAGACATCAAAAAATGTTAATCCCCAGAAAAAGTCTTTAAAAATCTCAATCTGTAATGAGCTGCGCAATTCGGCGCGATACCTACCCCAGGTGGTTATTCCGGGATAAACGGCCAGGCTGGTCGTTATATCCACCGTATTTCCTTCGTATTTAAACGTATCATAGGTAACTCCCAGGAGGATTTCAGCATTCCACCGAGAGGTTTCAAAACCGCTGTACTGCTCGTTGATACCGACCAACCCGGCAAAAAATGCCAGGTTTGTCTTGTTGGATTGAATAACCGTATAACCATAGGCTCCACCGGCCAAAAAACGATGATTCAATCCCATCTCATCATTCTGCCGAGCAGAGGCAAGCAGGATAAGACTTTTCCTTTCTTTGAGAAACCGGCGCAGCATCAGTTTCAGCGAATTCCGGGTGGTACTGTCAACAGCTTCTTGATCCGAGAGAAATGAGTCAGCTTCTGCTTTAAACTCCTGTTTTTTTCCACGGGAGCTTATGCTACCGGCAAAGTTCCACTTGATATCCTGACTGGCCTTGTTATAACTGAATCCCACACTCAAAGAGATTTTTAAACGTCTCAGAAATTTTTGTTCCATAGGGATTATTCTTATGACCGAGTCGATAGGCAAACTGTTCTTAGAATTTTGACTGGTCACCCTAATTTCTCCCTTTTCAGAGGATTTTTGCAGATAGCCGAAAAATTTCTGGCCGTTTTCGGTTTCCACCTCAAAACGGTTTTTGCTGAAAACAGCTGCTACTTTTGGCCATTCGATGAAAATGGTGCCCATATCATCGGTTGAGTACTTCAGTAATCCCCGGTCCATTTTTTTTATTTCCCCGGTGATTTTATCTCCATTTTTCATAATCACGACATCGGTTTTCTGGGCCTGAATAAAACCCGCACCCATAACCACCATCAACAGATAAAGGACTATTTTCTGAATACAATGATTAACAGATATAGATATTTTTTTCATTGCTTTAACTCCAATAGTAAAAATCCAATTTAAAACAAAATGGAAAAATTTTCAAGGGACTTCTGAAATTTATCGTACCCGTTCCCGCTGACGTACCGCTTTTTCATACCCTCCCAGGCAAAACTGAATCCGGAATCCTTTTTCTCCAAAGCCAATGTCAAAACGGGTAACACCAACTACAGGAACCAAAAAACGAATGCCCAACCCATAGCCGGCAATAAAATTTCTTCGAAATTCTTCAGAACCATTCCAGGCCGTGCCGGCATCCGCAAAAAATGCCAGCTGCAGTCCAACGGGTAAAGAAAATCCCAATATCCTAAAAAGTTTTGGCTCTCTGATTGTATAACGGTATTCAATTGTATTGATAAACTGGTTTTTTCCGGAACGGGCATTCACTTCCCAGCCCCGGATGGTATTACTGCCACCGATGGAAAAATCCTGCCAGGGAGCGATTTCATTCCCTACCTCACCGGTGGTCAGGGTGGTCAAGGAAAAAAGAGCCAGGGTCTGCCGTCTGGACAGTGAAACATATCGGCGAAAATCAAGGTTCACCCTCCAGAAATCACTATCCCCACCAAATAATCCGGTTCGGATTACCTCTAACTCATTCCACCATCCGTTCCGGGTATTGATTAAATCATCCCGGCTGTCATATCCAATAAAAATGCCTGCGATATTAACCTGATCCGCATCATCATCAGATAGCGTATTACCCGGAAGATCGCTGATAATGGATTGATAGTTTAAACGCCCGCCTATCCGGATGTTCTTTCCGATGCGCACGGCAACCGTAAAGAACAATTCAGTGGCAGTTTCAAAAAAACCATCTGTCCTATTATCCCTCTCACTATAGCTGCTCTCCAGCCGGTAGGAAAAGAGAGTACGGGAAAATACAGGCTGATCCAGGATGAATTTGAAAGTGGATGCACCCCCGAAGGTTCCGAATACGGTGCTATATATGGCCTGACCGAACAGGTTCAGCATCTTGACCCCTCCCCCGACCGCAATTCCGTTTTCATCGGTGATCTGAAATTTTAAGGTGGGCAGTATGGGCGAAGTTTCCACAACCTTTACCTGAAGTCTGATTCCTCCTTTGATTTCCTCGGGAAAGACTTCAAATGAGGTAAATATTCCCAACCGTTTCAGCTGTGATTGATCCAGAAGGGTATTCTCCTCCTTATAGATTGTCCCCACCTGGGAGGCCATTTCTCCTAAAATCACCTTTTCTTTTGTCTGCTTGTTGCCAATGATCCGGATCTCCCTGATCACTTTGCCAAAAAATATTTTTTCAGAGCCCCGGGGATTGGAACCCAATATCAAAACATTGAATAAAAAAAACAGAAACAGACAGACAAAAGATTTAAAATATTTTGTTCCTCCGCTCTGTCTTATTTCCAAACTCATTTAGAAATATTACACTTTGTAACGCCGGTAAATCAGATTCAATCGAAAAGATGATCAGCGGCGCCGGCGGCTGCCGCTTCTGGAGCTACTGCGATAGTTCTGGGTTCGAGAATTTCCCCGCTGACGTGATTGAGATTGCCTGTTGAGGTTGGATCTCTGGGTTTTCTGGGCGGATGGATAAGAAGACCAGCCTTTTTTCGTTTTTTGCTGCCATTGATTCCCCTGGTTGCGATATACATTTCCCTTCTTGTTTGAATAAACATTGTTGGGATAACGCTTGGGTGTCATCTGTTTTCCAGGTGATTTGGGTCTGTATGGTGATACTTTTGGTGTTCTAACCCCTGGCCTGGGTTTATGATAAACCGTAGGGTATCGACCCCTTCCGCGGTAGGGAGAGATCCTGGGATATCCCGGCCGGTATCCTCTCCGGTAATGAGCGGCACGATAACCTCTCCAGAAACCATGATGAAATCCCGCCCGGTAACCATACCGGTAAGGCATCGGACCCCACCAGGGTCCAAATCCGACTCCCCAGCCCGCTCTGAACCAGCCAAAACCGTAGCCGGCGTGAAAACCCCAGCCGGTCCAGGGATTCCAGTGTACGCCAAAACCCCAGGTTACCATACGGGGATAATAGTAGGGCCCCCACCAGGGAGAGTACATCCATCCGGTGCCGTAAACAACACAACCATTGTAAATATAGGAACCAGAATAACCCGGAGTATATCCCACATGCACCACTTTCGGGGTGTAATCATAAACATATACATACTTCACATTGTAGTGGGGATTACTGGGGGGGATTTTTTGAATCTCAGGAGGAACCTTGACACATACCGAATAAGGCCCATTGGGGCTGTTGGCCTCATACCAGACCGCATCTTCGCAACCGTAATAACGGTTTTTTATTTTAAATACCGCACTCTGGGTATTAACCGCATAGGCCATGTCAACGCCCTTTATATTTTCAAATTTCGGACTGCCATCGTATTTCACTTTCAGGCCGGCTTTATTCCGGTCCACCTCGGCTGTCTTGGGAATGGCATTTTCCAGCAGAGATTCTTTGGCCTGCTGGGTCCCGGCCACATGGGCCAAAATATTCCCCATGTCCGATTCAGGGGGGATTTTGGCAAAATCAGCAGAAATCTTGTCGGGAGATATGTGGTTCCATTTGTTGCTTAAAAGAGATGGTGATGTATACCAGCGGCCGGATATTAATATATAGTATTTCTGGGATTTGATATCCATCAGAATATCATTCTCAGTATTGGTGACATATAGAAGCTGTGTACCCTGAATGGGCGCCAGTTTTGGTTTACCATCGGTCAGGATTAATTCAACCGGTTTAGTGCTAATAATGATTTTGGGAACCACCGTACTCTTGGTTTTGGAAATTTCCCCTTTTTGTTCTTTTTCAAGGTCTTCCTGCTGTTTTTTTCGTTGTTCCTCCATTTTTTCAGCCAGTTTAGCCACTTGAGAGGGAATCCTGGTGGTCTGTTGCCAGGGGCCCAGGACCTTCTGGGAGGCAAACCAGTATGCACCACCCTTCAGATAATATTTTTTTTGAGAAGGATCAAGGACAATAAAATAAGGGGTGTTCAATACATACTGCAGAGAAGTGTTTTCGATCTTTTTTAATTTTGGCTCACCATCAATGAGAACCAAAACCGAGGGCTCGGTAGCCAATATGATTTTTGGGTGGACGTGCTTTAAACCCTGATCCACGGCCTTGACCTCTTGAACCAATTCCATAGCCGCCAGTAAGCGGTCAAGAGACAGCCGCAAATCCCACTTGGGAATTTCTTTCTCCAGAAAACTGATTAATTTTTCCTCATGTTCCTTTTTGGCATTGGGAAACTTAACCGCAGTTACCCTTACACTCTCCAGGCTAACCATACGTGTAGAAAAATCGGTCTTGACTCTGGCCCTAATCCAGATAGCACCAAACACCGGTTCGCTTTTTTCCTTCATAGTAACCGATACCGCTGTTCTGGCTTCAAGTATATTTCTATCAAACTTTTCCAACTGTGGCTGGTATACAATCACTTTGGCATTCGGCGCTTCTATTTCCCGGGGCCAATCCTGGGAAATTCCTGGTGTAGCAAGCCATATCAACAAACCTGCAAATAAAAGGCAACATGTTAATGGTTTTTTTCTTAATAACAATTTGTCCTCCTTATTATTATAATTCTATAAGTTTTTAATTCTAAATTAAATATGGAATAAAATCAAATTGGACTTTGGTCTAATAGAAAAAGTAAATACTTAAAAAGAAAAACCCAGCACCACCATAATACTGGAATAATTAAATTGCACATTATCTATAATGGCCAGCAATTCTTCATCCAGACGGTCTCTGATCTGATCCAGGACCAATTCTCTCTTGTTGGTTCCGTAGGAGTATCCAATGCCCAGAGTGATGTTATACTTACTGATACTGAAAATGGCACCCGCCATAAAATGAAAAAGATCCCAGTTGGTAATGGTCAGATTGGTTTCACTTACAAGCGATTCCGCTGAGTAATCAGTCCTGAAGCTGGCATAAGCTGCAAAACGCTTGCCAAAAACATGCTCAATTCCAATGGCAAAATTGAGCACACTATCCACCTCATGGGTTAACGAAAAATCAATCTCTTCGCCACTGGTTTGAGAATAACTGGTTTCCAGGTCCAAAACATCAAATGTCTTAATAGCCGAATACCACTCTGCACTGAAATACAGCCGGGTCCTTTTCAATTTATAGGTGAAGCCGAATCCAATCGAGAATGGAGTTGGAAAATGGGAATTCACATCCTGTTGATAGTCAGCAGCCATTTCAGCTTCTCCATTATCAACCTCACCCGGATATTGACCGATGGCAGTATTATTATACCCGGCAGTGCCGGTTCCAAATAGCTTGATACTGGGGGTGGTCAGGGTGAATCCCAGGGTCCATTTACTGAAATCAAAGGCCAAACCCAGCTTCCAGAGAGTTCGGACGTTTAAATACTCGTATTCACCAGAATTCAAGTTAAAGATCATGTCCGTCTGGTCCGGAAGAATCTCTGCAACCAATTGGTATTGGGCCTCATGACTGCGATACATAAGATACTGGCTGATACCAACACCAATATTATCCGCAATCTTGTATGCCCAGGTCAATCCAGCCCAGGTTTCAGACAGGGTTTCATTCAATACAACCCTGGCAAAAACCTCCTCATTTCCGGGAAGTTCTTTTAAAAGGTCAAAAGAATTCACAACGGTCCCGACAATATCCAGTTCGACCGAATGACGGGTAAAATATGAATAAGCCAGTATGTACTTCTGCTTGGTTTTCACATTGAGTATCCCGGCCACCATTGATGGCGCGGGCCTTATGATAGACTCGCTCAATTCGACGTCGGATTCATTCAGATTTTTCATTGAGTATGTCGGATATTGATAAGCCAGGTTAGCCATTAGAACATCGGGATCATCCATTAAAGCGAGCCCTCCCGGATTGTAAAAGGTTCCACTGAGGTCCAGAACACCACCGATTACCGATCCACCCAGCAAAGTGGATTTGGTGCCGTACTGATAGGTCCAGTAATTGGTGTCCTGGGCCAGGGAAAAACGGATTCCAATCACACCAATAAAAAAAACAAAAAGTAAAATTCTGAATCTACACATGTTTTTTCGCTCTCATCTTTTGCATCCAAATAGAGATTCGCATTTGTTTATATCGGATTTAAGAATTCCAATTTCAGAATACAATCAAATAAAAAAAAAATCAATACAACTTTAGTCCAACGGTTTTAGAACGGGCTCAAAAATCGATTTGCTTCGATTTATTTAAAGCGGGGAAATTCTTTCAAAATTTTTGATACGGCTTCCTGTATAACTGGCTCCAATTCATCAGGAATCAAATCGGGTTCCAATACCTTCTGGGCCACTCCCCGCCAGATCAACTTTTTATCCCCTGCTTTTATAACATCAATAATCAGAGTACTGCCCTCAAAGGCATAGGCATCGATGATCTCCCCCCAATAATCCGACTCTCTCCAGTAGGCTTCGCGGTTGGCATAGTCATAGCCCCAGTCGGTTATGTTTAAACGGCCCTGTACATAAGTATGCACTGCAATTAAAAGTTTAGGATCCTCCTGAACTTTTAAATACCCCTTGTCTTCCAGATTACGGGATATTTCATTTTTCAGAATTTCCATAACTATAGGACTTACCGTAACCGTAGCCGGTATCTTCAGGAAATCAAAACTCTTATACTCAGAAAAATCCTCCTTCAGGTTGTAATCGTATTTGACCTTCATCGTGGAACAGTTCACCATGAAGAGGAAACCAATCAAAACCATCAAAACAAGAAACTTTCTCATTCTACACCTCTCTCATTTATTTTATTTTAGCCCAAAATGCCAGATTAACAAAGATTCCACTTTATAAAATATATTTTCCTTACTTACTTTATACTGTATTTCTCCATATTTTGTTTAGCTGGACTTTGGTCCAATGGGATCATTCCAAAATCAATTGTGACGACAGGGATTTTGGTTATCTATTGTTTTCTAAATCAAAACCGGGGAATTCCTGTCCGGGTTACCTTGACTTTGATTTCCCTTTTTGTTATTAAATCCTTTAGAAGCTCATTCACCAAACCAGAGAAACCATGAAAAATCAGGAGAGAATAAATGGCTTTAGCCAGTAAAACATTTCGCATTTTTGTCAGCTCCACTTTCAGCGACATGAAAGGGGAGAGAAACGCGTTGCAAAAGAATGTCTTTCCGAGATTGCGGGAACTCTGCCTGCAGCACGGAACTCGCTTTCAGGCCATTGATTTGCGCTGGGGGGTCAGGGAAGAGGCTGCCCTTGACCAGCAGACCATGAAAATCTGCCTGAATGAAGTCGACCGCTGCCAGAAAACCTCTCCCCGCCCCAATTTTATCGTGCTTTTAGGAAACCGCTACGGCTGGCATCCACTGCCCGCTGAAATCCCGGCACTGGAGTTTGAAGAGATCGAGAAAAAAGTAAAAGATGATGATAAAAAGACTTTGCTGAATACCTGGTACCAGAGAGACGATAATCAGGTGCCGCCAGTATACTGTTTAAAACCCCGGGAGATCAAAACCAAACCAGGAGCTATTGATACTGAAAAGGAAAACGCCAGGGAAGCAGAAGCCGATGAGTGGATTACCATTGAAAATGAACTCCGGCAGATCCTTGTTTCAGCCATTGAGGATATGTCATTAAATGAGGAACAAAAATTAAAGTATATTGCGTCGGCCACTGAACAGGAAATTTTTTCCGGAGCCATGCAGGTGGAAGATGCCCCGGAACATGTTTTTTGTTTTTTCCGGAACATAAAAAATCTTCCCCGAAACAACAGTGCCCGGGACTTTATCGATATGGATGAGTCCGGGAGCATTGACAATGAGGCTCAGGCTAAATTAAATAAATTAAAACAAAATCTTCAAGCCGCACTGCCTGAAAACATCTCCGGGTATGAAGCAAGTTGGGCAGAAAACCAGATTACAACCAGTCACCTGGAAAAGCTGTGTGATGATGTTTACAACAATCTATCAGGTATTATTCTGAAAGAGATATCCCGGCTGGAAGAGATCGATGTTTTAGAAAAGGAGATCGATGACCATGTTGCCTTTGGCATTGACCGGGCCGGATTTTTTATCGGCCGGACCAAAATGCTTCAACACATTGAAGAATATGCCAAAAAACCAAGCAATGCACCTCTGGTGGTATTTGGTAACCCCGGTTCCGGTAAATCGGCCTTAATGGCCAAAGCCTTTGAGCAGGCCCAGGAAAATTTACCCCGGGGGGGTAACACCATCCGTTTTATCGGGGCCACACCCGGCTCATCGGATATCCGGACTCTGCTGGACAGTCTCTGCCGGCAGATTTCCCGGATCTATGGGGCGGATGAATCCGATATCCCAACCGATTACAAGGAACTGGTAGAGGATTTTCCCAAACGACTGGCCCTGGCAACCAAAGATAAACCCCTGATCATCTTCCTGGATGCCCTGGATCAGTTGTCCGATGCCCACAATGCCAGGAATTTAATCTGGCTCCCTTCGGAATTGCCCGAGCATGTTCATGTGGTGGTATCCCTGTTACCGGGCGATCCCCTGGAAACCATGAAAAACAAATTGAACCCGGAAAACATAATTGAGCTGGGCCCCATGCCCGCTGACGAGGGAGAAAACCTCCTGAATCTCTGGCTGGAGGATGCCGGGCGCACCCTGCAAAAAACCCAGCAAGAGGACATGGTGGGGAAATTCAGGCAAAACGGCCTGCCCCTCTATCTGAAACTGGCTTTTGAATACGCCCGGCAGTGGCACTCCTATACCGAAGACTTTGAATTAAGCTCGGACATTTCCGGACTCATTCAGGGCCTTTTCACCCGGCTTTCCGATGATGCCAATCACGGAGAAACAATGGTCTCCCGCAGCCTGGGGTATATTGCTGCTGCCAAGAACGGCTTATCTGAGGATGAATTGTTGGATTTGCTTTCCACAGACAGAGAAATCATGGAGGACTTTCTGAGACGATCGCCCAAATCACCGAAAGTTGATCATTTACCGGTTGTTATCTGGTCCCGTTTGTATTTTGACCTGGAGCCCTACCTGATCGAACGCAGCGCCGACAATACCTCTTTGATGACCTTTTACCACCCCACCACCATTGGCAAAGAAGTGAAGAAAGCCTTTTTGTCAGGGGAGACAAGATTAGCCCGGCACCGGCATCTGTCCCAATACTTTGGAGAACAATCCCTCTTTGTAGAAAAAGGGGAGGAAAAAACCGCCAACCTCCGGAAAATCTCGGAACTCCCCTATCAGCAAACCAGCGGTCAATTGTGGGAGGAAATCTATGAGACATTGACCGATTTTGAATTCCTGGAAGCCAAGTGCACCTACTCCTCGGTAACCGCCGTCGGCCAGGGAGAAGAAGCCAGAAACGTCTACGGCGGGGTCTACGAACTCATGGAAGACTACCGCACCGCCTTAGACAAATTCCCCCATGAATAATATTTCAGAAAAAAGATCCATTATTTCAGAACATGAAACGATTTGTTCTGTTTATGGAGAGAAGCATAAATTGAATCCTTTTGTTATAAATCTTGATTAATTGGGGTTATATGTGGGATAAATATATAGATAAAGATATAGAAGGTTAACATATGGCGGGTAAAAAAATGTGGTTAATCAAAATACGGCGGTGGTGGGGAGAGCATTTGTGGTTTTTTATCGGGGCCATTGCCTTGGGCAGCATTGCATTGGGTTATATTGGGTTCAGAAAATATTTTCTGGTTCTTGGTGAACAGCGCTCTTTCTGGGATATTCTCTATCTGGATCTGCAGTTGTTCACCCTGGAGTCGGGATCGGTATCGGGAACAGTCAGCTGGGAGTTGCAGATCGCCCGCTGGTTGTCGCCGGCCATTGCCGCTTTTGCCGCTTTAAAAGCCCTGGCCCTCCTGTTCCGGGAACAGCTTCGGATGTTTAAAATCAGATTTATCAAAAATCACGTCATCATCTGCGGGCTGGGGAGAAAAGGACTGCTGTTGACCCTTGGATTTATCGAAGCCGGCTTTCGGGTGGTGGTCATTGAACTGGACGAGGGCAATGACCTGATTCCCCAGTGCCGGGAGAAAGGCGCACTGGTACTCATCGGTGATGCCACTGATAAAGATCTGCTGAGAAAAGCCCGGGTGAATACTGCAAAACATGTTATTTCGATGTGCGGTGATGATGGTGTGAATACCGAAGTATCCGTCAGATGCAAAGAGTTGAAAGATAAAAAAGAGGGCACGGCACTCACCTGTATCGTTCATATTGTCAATCCCCGGCTATGCCGCCTGCTCAGAGAAAGGAAATTCGGGATGAATCAGGACAGAGCCTTTCGACTGGAATTTTTTAATATCTTCGATATGGGTGCCAGGGCCTGTTTGAGTGATTATCCGCCCTTTGATCATCAGGGTAAGGCGGATAACCGTCAATCCCATATGTTGATTGTGGGTCTGGGCAGACTGGGCGAAAACCTGGTCATCCAGGCTGCAAAAAACTGGAAGGATCTGTCACCTAACCCCAACCAAAAACTAAATATAACCATTCTTGACCGTCATGCAGAAGACAAAATTGACTCCCTGTACATCGAACACCCTCAAATAGAAAAAATATGTAATCTCCACATCCTGCAGATGGAAATCATATCACCCGCTTTTCAGACCGCTGATTTCCTGTTCTCCACTGAGGGAAGCTGCCGGTTCACCGGTGTTTATATCTGCCTGGATGATGATTCATTCGGCCTGTCCACTGCATTGAATCTTCACCAGAAGTTTCTGCATAATGATATTCCTATTGTCGTGCGTATGGTTCACAATGCCGGTCTGGCCACCCTCCTGAAAGACAAAGGAATCGAAAAAGATAGTTTTATCAAGCTAAATGCCTTTGGATTATTAGACAGAACCTGTACTCCCGCCATCATCATGGCCGGCACCCATGAGATATTGGCCCAGGCTATTCACGAAGAGTATGTGCGCAAACAGCGCCAGGAAGGCCAAACCGTCGAGTCCAATTCATCTCTGGTTCCCTGGCCGGAATTACCGGAAAGCCTGAGAGAATCAAACCGGAGCCAGGCCGACCATATCAGTGTCAAACTCAAACACATGGACTGTGGAATTGAGCATCTGACAACCTGGGATCCCCCTCAATTTGAATTCACTCCTGAAGAAATAGAGCGCATGGCCGTATTGGAACACAAACGCTGGGTTGAAGAGCGCCGGATGAACGGGTGGACCTATGCACCGGCCCCAAAAAATATCAAGAAAAAAACCACCCCCTATCTGGTTCCCTGGGAGGAGTTGACAGAAGATATAAAAGAGCTGGATCGAAATACGGTTAGAGGCCTTCCCGGATTATTAGCCAGGATCGGATTTCAAATTTATCGCCTGAAAAATATATATGAAACCAAACATTAATATGTTTTTTAAAATATTTCTTAAAACCAGAGGAGGTTAAAATTCATGCCCGATGAAAAATGGCCCGGCTGGGATAAACTCTCCTATGATGTCAAACGAATTATCTATCATGCCACTAAAATTGCCAACAACGCCAATCGAGCCACTGCCAATGCCGCCCATATCATGCAGGCATTGACCCATCTATACCCAAACGAAGTGCTGAATATTGTGGATAAAGTGAGCCTGAATGAGATCAATAAGAAATTAAAGGATCAGCTTTTGGCTGACCAGGACCTGTATTCTTATAACCAGATCCTGGATGATGCCTGTTTTCAGTCTAAAAATGGAGTCATAAAATTGGATCTGCTGATAACATCAACAGCCAGTACCTGTGGTTTCAGAATAAAAAAAACAGAACAAAAGGCTTCCATAGACACACCTGATTTGGAAGACTTTGAATTACCGATTGAACCCGAAATTGAAGCCGAAACAAAATCAAGTGCCCAAGTAAGTGATTTTTTAAAAAAATTCGGCCGTGACCTGACTGAAATGGCCAGCTTGGGAAAGCTCCATCCCATCATCGGTCGCACCCGGGAGATCAATCTGGTGATAGAGACCCTGTGCCGGGTTTTCAAACGCAATCCCTTGCTGACCGGACCGGCCGGAGTGGGGAAAACCGCCATCATCGAAGGCCTGGCCCAAAAATTGATTTCCGGCAATGTCCCGGCTGCCCTGAAGGGAAAAAGGATATTGGAAATGAACATGGCCAGTGTAATAGGCGGGACCAAGTACCGGGGAGAATTTGAAGAACGGATGACCCAGATCCTTAACGAAGTCCGGTCATCCGGGGTTATCCTGTTCATCGACGAGTTTCATTCGATCATGGGTGCGGGCCTGGTTGAAGGGTCCACCCTGGATGCCACCACCATTTTGCTACCTGCCCTTGCCAGGGGCGAAATATCCTGCATCGGTGCCACCACTGACACTTACTATCACAAGTATATCACCAAAAATTCTGCCCTGGAACGCCGTTTCCAGCCCATTCGCATCCCGGAGCTGCCCCCGGCAGAAACTCTGAACATGTTAAAACAGCTGGTACCCATCAAGTTTGAAAAGCCCCAGGACCTTCAAATAGACACGAACGTCTATTCCCAGGTCATTGACCTTTCCCAGCGTTACATGAGAAACAGATATTTTCCGGACAAGGCCATTGATATTATCGATCATGCCGTAGGACGGGCTGTACGCCAGGGCAAAAAAACCATAACCCTGGAAGATATAAAAGAGCAGATCGGTTCCCTGACCGGGCTTCCCATCGGTAAACTGGAAGATGAGATGAGAAATAAATTACAGGGATTGACCGCTTATCTGAAGAGCCGTATCCTGGGACAGGATCACATCATTGATCTGGTGGTGGATATTATCTGGCCAAAAACCCTGGGAGCAGACCTCCATCCCCAGCGCCCCAACGGGGTATTCCTGTTTGCCGGACCTACCGGAGTGGGAAAAACCGAATTTGCCAATGCTTTATCTGAATTTATGTTTGGTTCCCAAAAAAAACTCATCCGCATCGATATGTCCGAGTTTTCAGAACCACACGCAGTAGCCAAACTTTTAGGTGCCCCTTTTGGCTATCACGGGGTTGAAGAAGGGAGCCCCATCCTGAATGAAATCGATGAAAAACCCTTCTCGATCCTGTTATTAGATGAAATAGAGAAAGCCCACCCGGAGATTCACAAACTGTTTCTGCAGGTTTTTGATAGCGGTGTGTTAACCGATACCTTCAGGCGCCATACTTATTTCAGTGATGTCATTATTATCATGACCTCCAATATTTCCATTGAACGGGATCACGGCATCGGTTTTATGTCCGATGAAACAGACCGGGGAGTCAGGGATCAATTGATGAAATATTTTCCGGCTGAGTTTATCAACCGCATTGACTATATCGGTGTATTCAACAGCATCTCCAACGAAACCGCAGAAAAAATCGTGAGCAGAAGTATCATTCCCCAGGTTAAACAAAAATGGCAGAAAAAAGGAATAGGCCTCATATTTTCAAATGAAGCCATTACATTAATTACCCAAAAAGGGTTCAGCAAAAAATGGGGCGCCCGTAACCTGGAACGAACCGTGGATGAATTGATCAATACGCCTCTGGCCAAGTTGATGCCCGAAGTGAATAATGATGAAATCATAAAAATGGAGATCGGAGTCAAAGAGGGCTCTCTGGTATTTATTGAAAAAAAATAGTCCTGACACATTAATGCTTGAATAAGGAGGAAAAATGAGTGAAAGAAAATCAACTCAAAAAGATATTTCCACCATCGTGGTTACCGGGGATGTGGCCGTTGACTGGATGGAAGTTCCAATTTCCCCGGCCCCGATATCCCATGACAACAACAATATACTTAACTGGCAGATCATCCGGGGCGTCCGGCAAATTGCCAGGCCAGGCGGTGCCCTGCTGCTGGCTGATTGGATCAGAGCCTTTACGAAAACAAAGGTTCTGTCCCCTGCCCTGAAAGGGATCGAAGACATCTCCCCTGAAGAGATTCTTCATTCACTGGTCTGCCTGGACCAATTCCCCTTTACTCAAAGCAGCCAGCAGAATAAGGTATTCAGAGTCAGCCAATTCAAAGGGTATAGCGGAAATCAAAAACAGACACCCGGGCTCATAAAATTGGCCAGTGATGACCCAAAGGCAAAAATTCTGGTTCTGGATGATTCCGGTAACGGATTCAGGAATGCAGCCGAAAAATTCTGGCCGGCTGCATTAACAGCTGGAAAACCCGACTGGATTATTTTGAAAATGAGCCACCCCCTGGTACAGGGAAAGTTGTGGAATAAACTGAGCAAGGATTATCCGGATAAAATGATTCTGGTAGTCAGTGCCGATGACTTACGCCGGCTGGGGGCAAAAATAAGCCGCAAGGTCTCCTGGGAGCGCACCGCCATGGATTTTGTCTGGCAGATGGCTGCCAATTCCAAACTGATTCCCCTGAATCAATGTGCCTGCCTGGTGGTCAGATTCGGAGTGGATGGTGCCATTGTGTATTGGAGAAGAGCCGGGAAGGTAGATGCCCGCCTGTTCTATGATCCGGAAATCGGTGAAGAAGGTTTTTCCGATTATTGCCCGGGTAGAATGATCGGAATAGGTTCGGTTTTTACCGCCTCTCTGGTGGTTCATCTGGCAGAAAACAGCCTTGATAATATAATGCCGGGTATTAGCAAGGGAATTCAGGCTTCGAGACGGTTATGGAAACTGGGTTTTGGCAATGACATGGCCCTGCTGAATTATCCGTTTGACCGGCTATTCCATAAAAAAGATATTCAGGAAACTCCCATCATGGATGTGAAAATCCCATCATCCTCACATACCAATAACGCTGATCCCCTTTACTGGTGCATTCTCCAGGATATTACTGATTTTGGCCTGGAAAAAGCAGCTATCAATCAGGTAATTTACGGAAAAGATTCCTCCCTGGACCGGGTTCCCCGGGGCCAGTTCCGTAATTTAATAACCGTTGACCGGTCGGAAATCGAAATTCTGTGCAATATTAGGAATCTGATCCGCGAGTACCTGGACAATCCTAAAATAACCCGTCCCCTGTGTGTAGCCGTTTTCGGCCCTCCGGGATCGGGAAAGTCTTTTGCCGTTACCGAAGTAGCCAAGAGTGTGTCCCCGGAAAAATTAGCCAAAGATCCCCTGGAATTCAATCTCTCCCAGTTTGATTCCACTTCGGAACTGATCGCTGCTTTTCACCGGGTGAGGGACGTCACCCTGGAAGGTAAAATTCCCATTGTCTTTTTTGATGAATTTGATACTGCATTGAACGGTAAATTAGGCTGGCTCAAGTATTTTTTAGCCCCCATGCAGGATGGAAAATTTCGGGAAGGAGAAACGGTTCACCCCATTGGCCGGGCCATCTTTGTATTTGCCGGCGGCACGAGTTCTACCTTTGCGGCTTTCAGCCGGGAAGAAAAAAAAGACCTGCGAGATCAGGACAGGCAATTTTTTGTGGATGCCAAGGGGCCTGATTTTGTCAGCCGTTTGCGCGGTTATATCAATGTAAAGGGTCCGGATCCGGTAGATAAAAAGGACAAACACTATCTGATCAGGCGGGCCATTATCATCCGGTTTTTATTAAAGAAAAAAGCGGCTCATATTTTCAATTCCCGGGGGGAATGCCAGATCGACCCCGGGGTGCTCAGGGCCCTGATCAAGGTCCCGGAATACAAACACGGCATCCGGTCTATTGAAGCCATCATCGAGATGAGCATGCTGTCCGGACGACCCGGATTTGAGCAGGCTGCCCTTCCCTCACCCGAACAGCTCATCCTTCATGTGGATGCGGATATGTTTACCCGTCTGGTAACCCGGGATGTGATCCTGGGAGGAGCCAGGGAAGAAATTGCCCGGGCCATCCATGAAGAGTTTTTAGCCAATAACAAAGGAAAAAAAGAATTGAATAAAAAAACCATGGTTCCATGGGACCAACTCACAGAACATTATAAGGGATCCAACCTACGGCAGGCCGAAGATATCCCCCGGAAACTCAAGGCCGTGAACTGTGATTTTGCCCCAATCAAAGACAGAAAGCCTAAGCTTATAACATTTAATAAAAAAGAGTTGCTATTAATGGCCCAGCTGGAACACGAGCGCTGGGTGAAAGAAAAATTCCTCAATGAATGGAGTTACGGAGAGAAAAAGGATGAAGTCAAAAAAACCCATCCCTACCTGGTGGAGTGGGAAAAGCTCTCGGAAAAGGAAAAACAAAAAGACATCAATGCAGTAGAAGCCATCCCCCAGCTCCTGGCCAGCATAGGATTTGAAATATACCGGCTCAAATGAAAGGTTTCTAAACGAGGATAATATGTCTGAAAAAAAACTTATCGGACAGATGTTAATCGAAGCTGGCCTGATTGATCAGGGAAAACTGAATGAAGCATTAAAAGAGCAAAAAAAATCAGGTCAAAAGATCGGGAGTATTTTAATCCGGCTGGGATATGTATCTGAAAGTAATATAGCAAAGATGTTGAACAGGCAATTGGGGTATCCTTCAATAAACCTTTCCAAAATAGAGATTGACAAAAAAATCTTAGATTTATTAAATCCCGAAATTCTCCGGAAGCATACTGTTTTCCCGGTCTACCGAATCGGGTCAACTTTAACCCTGGCCATGGCTGATCCATCAAATTCATTTGTACAGGAAGAGATAAGATTTTCAACTAATTTAAGGATTCAAGCGGTTATCGCACCTGAAAGTTCTATTTTTGAAGCCATCGACGAATATTATGGGTCATCAACCGGAATTGAACATCGGATGTTTAAGATTGATGAGGTAGAAGCAGAAGAAAATTCGAATTTGGAATTCATGAGCATTGAAGCGGATGAATCATCTGAATTCCAAACCAAAAAACCATCAAGCATAACTGATGAAAGTACCAAAAAAGATATTTCAGATATCAAAATAAATACTGATGCTTCGGTTTTCAAAATTAAAAGCGAGAATACGAATACTGATCTGTTTGAGAAATACAAAACCGATGCATTTAAAAAAAGTGAAGAGGAAAAGCCAATTACTGAAATTGGAAGAGAAGAACGAATTACAACAAAATCTAGTGACCTTACTCCGGAGGATATGAAACAAAAATGGCAAACTTGCGGAGGGACTCAAAAATTTAAAAAAACACATACTGAGCGTTTTAGCTCTCCTTCCAGTATCATTCTTCATCCTTCAGATGTTGAAAATCTCAAAAAAGAAACCGGTGATGAGGTCGATTGTTCGGTCTTCTCACCAGCTGAAATTTCCAGGAATGAGACTATTATGGTTCAGGTGTTTATCCATCTTCCCGAACAAAAAGAAGAATCCATGGATTTGGCCCGGGAATTCGATGAAGAAACATCCAGACGGGGATTTAAGAGCCTGAGTATTCCCGTGGAAAAGGATTCGACATTATCCTTTAATCTGGTATTACCGAAACTTGTGGTTGATGAAACAAACCAGGAACTGATCTGGAAAGGCCGGCCGGAATCGGTTCAATTCTCTGTATCTGCTTCTGAAGGATGCAGTATCGGAAATACAGTGGGAACGGTGACTATTTTTAACGGGAGTGTTCCTGTCGGGAATATAAAATTCAAAATAAAAATTTGTGAGGAAAAACAAACTGAAACCATCGATCAAGCCAATCCGATCGGAGAGCAAGCCAGTAAATTCACCAAGGCTTTCATATCCTATGCTGCCAAAGACCGTGACAAAGTTCTGGCCAGAATCCAGATGATGAAAGTAGTGGGAATAGATTATTTTCAAGATATTCTGGATCTTGATCCTGGGGTTCGATGGGAGAAAGAACTTTACAAACACATTGATGAATGTGATCTGTTTCTCCTTTTCTGGTCATCTGCTTCAAAAGAATCAGAATGGGTAATGAAGGAAGTCCGTTACGCCCTGAACAAAAAGGGAGGTGACGATCTTGCTCCACCCGAAATCTATCCGGTTATCATTGAAGGCCCACCGATTCCCCTGCCCCCACAGGAATTATCCCACCTCCACTTCAATGACCGGATTCTTTATGTCATGGGAAGGGATTAGTACTTTTATAATAAATGAATAATTACCCAAATAAAAAATCGGTCATTGAAACCTTCCAGCGGGCCCTGGATCAATCCTCCTTTGTATTAAAAGAAAATCCCGAACTGACATTCCCCCAGATTTATAACAGGTTATTTCCCGAAATTGAGAAAAAGGGATTATTGTTGGAGAAATTGGAATCAGGGAAAAACAAATATAGCAAACCTTGGCTTAGAATATTAACTAAACCAAAAAAAACAAATCCTTTAATCAGAACTTTTTCCGGACACAAAGGGATGATAACAGACTGTGCTTTCAACCCCAAGGGAGACATAATTGTTTCCTCTGGTATGGACCGGCAACTGAAGATCTGGGATGTGAAGACTGCTAAAGAGATTTCGACTCTAGGAGGACACAACCACGAAGTAACCGGATGTGCATTCAGCCCGGATGGCAAACGCATTGTTTCTTCCAGCAAGGATGGCACCGTGAGGATTTGGGAGGTCGGGACATCCAGGGAAATCATAACCATTGGAGAAGCGTCCGGCGATCAATTATCCGAGGTAACCTTTATGACCTGCTGCGCCTTCAGTCCGGACGGCCAATACATAGCGGCCGGCGACAGTGAAGGAAAGATTAAACTATGGGATGCGGACAATAGAGAAATGATTCTCGATTTTCAGGGCCACCGATCATGGATCGTGCAACTGGAATTCAGCCATGACTGGAAGCAGATTGCCTCGGCCTCATTTGATAATACGATAAAAGTCTGGGATACCATATCAGGCAGGCAAATTGCTGATTTTAAAGGACATCGGGACTTGAGTGATATAACCAATTGGATGTCATTTGCCTTCAGTCCTGATGACAAATGGATCATATCATCAAGTTATGATGATTATAAAATCAGGATCTGGGACAGCAGCACCGGCCGGGAATTGTATACTCTATTTGGTTCCTTTGATGAACACCCGATATGGCATCATGATCATTCAGGCGAGTTTATTTTTTCCGGAAACAAGGAGGGAAAAATAACTGCTTGGAGGACAGATGACCGGGCCAGAAATCATTATGAGGGAATGGAAATAGTTACCGTCAGGGGCCATGAAAAAAATATCACATCGTGTTCCATCAGCCCGTTAGGCAAATATCTGTTAACCGGGAGTGCCGATACCACCATGAAGTTATGGGATGTGAAAAAACTCGTGGATATTGCTGGCTCAAATTATGAAAATGACCTGAAGGAACATTCACAAACAGAAAAATTATCCACTCAAAAAAAACACATTGGTGATGGTGAAGAAGTTGATCAAATCAACGTTGAAGAGTTAATAAATAATTACCAATTATACAAGGGAAATATCGGAGAAAATACCAGTCGGATCTACAGCCCGGACCGTCGCCTTATTGCTTCTGCCTCTTATCACCTGCGAGAAAAAAAGAAAGAAATTAAAATACTGGATACTGAAACCGGTGAGGAAATTTTAACCCTTGAAGATTGCACCCCGCATAGGATTTTCTCTTTTTTCTTTCCACCCGGGGATGTGGATTTTGGGGTATTTTTACAATATCACAGGATTATCAAAGAATACTTGAGAATTGTGAATCTTTCCTTTAGCCCGGATGGGAATCATGTGATTGCCTCCAGCGGTGACAGAACCCTGAATATATGGGAGACAAATAGCGGAAGAGAAATTTTTTCACTTAAGGGACATTTTTTTAAAGAATTTGATTTCGCCTTTAATCCCGAATTTGAAAAAATGGTGATTATTGAGGATGAAAACCATATTTTCGCTCTTGAAAATTTCAAGAAAGACCCGGCAATTAGCTCAGCCAAAAAAGAAGCAAATAATTTGTACTATGTATGCCCCTATTGCCAGGTAACAAATCCCATAGAAGAATCATCACTGGACCAGGAAATCACCTGTACTTCCTGTGGGCAGAAAAATAAGCTAAACCCATTTACCATCAAATTGGATTAAGCATGTATAGTCAGTGTTAAAGGACAATGAATAATATTTCAGAAAAAAGAAATGTGATCGAAACCTTCCAGCGAGCCCTGGATCAGTCTGCTTTTGTCCTCAAAGAAAATCCCGAACTCACCTTCCTCCAGATCTACAACCGCGCCCAGTGGAAAACAGAAAAAAATAAATTATTAAAGAATATACTTGATAGAGAAGAAATTAAATTCAAAAAACCCTGGTTAAAACTTATTAGCAGACCCGCAGAAAGTTCAGCTTATATACGCACTCTCACTGGCCACACTGGGTCTGTAAATGCATGTAAATTCAGTCCAGATGGTAAAAAGATTGTTTCAGCTAGCAATGATAAAACTTTAAAAATCTGGGATGTTGAGACTGGGAAAGAGATAACTACTCTAAGAGGCCATACCAGTAGTGTGGAGGATTGTGCTTTTAGTCCTGATGGGAAAAAAATTATCTCACGGAGTTATGGGAACACCCTCAAAATATGGGATGCAGAGACTGGAGGATTGATTACTCTGGCATGGCACACTATTGGGCTAAGCACTGGTGACGTTTCCCTGGACAACAAAAAAATAGTCTCAGAAAATGAGTTTTTATCTGGTTTAAATTTCGGGGAAGACGAACCCGAAACTCACATGCTATTGGATGCTGAGACAGGAGAAGAATTAGCCACACTCTCAGACCACGGTAATATTGTGAATTCCTGTGGTTTCAGCCCCGATGGGGAAAAAATTATCACAGGGAGTAGAGATAACGCCCTCAAGCTGTGGAATTCAGAGACCGGTCGGAAGATTGCATCATTGTCAGGGCATACTGGTTCAGTAAACACCTGTGCCTTTAGTTCAGATGGGAAGCGTATTGTCTCTGCAAGCTTTGACAGGACTCTTAAAATCTGGAATGCTGAGAATGGCAGAGAACTTTTTACACTCAAAGGTCATAATTGTTCTGTGATTGCATGTGCTTTCAGCCCGTATGGCACTCGAATATTATCTGAAGATTCACAGAAGACAATCATACTTTGGGATGCTGAGAATGGACACAAAATAGCTACCCTCCAAGTAGGTTATGCTGGATATGAAAATCGACCAAGATTAAAATACATCCCTCTCGTACATGCCTTTAGTTCTGATAATAGGCATTTGATTTTTGCAAGAGATTTTGACAAATCCCTAGAACTGAGGGATGCTAAATCCGGTAAAATGATTGCTACATTGATAGGGCATCCTGATGATGTTTACACCTGTGCATTTTCCCCGGATAGCAAAAAAATTGTTTCAGGAAGTAATGGTTTGAATAACAACCTCAAGCTGTGGGATACCAAGACAGGAGAAGAAATAGCCACACTCTCAGGCCACAATTGTTTTGTGAATTGCTGTGCATTTAGCCCTGATGGGAGATGTATTGTCTCTGCAAGCGATGATAAAACTCTTAAAATTTGGGATGCTGAATCAAGAGAAGAATTAAGTCTCCCTGTGTGCCATACTAATATTGTGAATTCCTGTGCATTCAGCCCTGATGGGAGACGTATTGTCTCTTCAAGCGATGATAAAACTCTTAAGCTATGGGATGCTGGGACCGGTGAGGAACTGAGCACTCTCACAGGTCATCCCGACGTTGTGCAAGCCTGTGCTTTCAGTCCTGATGGTAGACGAATTTTTTCTGGAGGTAGATCCCAATTTCATCTTGACCCAAATGATATAAAAAACGTAACAAAGCTCTGGGATACAGAAACAGAGATTGACATAAAGACTTTCGAAAGTTTTCATGGCTACTTAAGAGCCTGTGCATTCAGTCCCGATGGAAAGTATATTGTTTCTGCTGGTAATACAATGGACTTAAATTTATGGGATGCTGAAGCTGGATATGAAACAGACATACTCTCCGGTCATGGTCATTTGGTTAATGGATGTATTTTTAGTCCTGATGGTAGTTATGTGGTTTCTGCAAGTAATGACAGATCTCTCAAGATCTGGCTTACTGAGACTATTAAGGAGCTTCACACGCTCACAGGTCACCCTGATGTGGTGAATTCCTGTGCTATTTCACCTGACGGTAAAAAAATCGTCTCAGGAAGCAATGGTTTTAATAACAACCTCAAGCTGTGGAATACCAAGTCAGGAGAGGAACTGTCCACCCTAGAAGGTCATACTGATGATGTAAACGCCTGTACTTTTAGTCCTGATAGTAAGCATATTATCTCTGCAAGCAGAGATAAAACCCTCAAACTCTGGGATGTAAGAACTGGAAAAGAACTAACTAATCTTAAAGGATATACTTCTGCGGTGAATGCCTGTGCTTTGAGTCCTGATGGAAGACATATTGTTTTAGGGGATCATATGGGATGTATCCTCCTTCTTTCCATTGAAAATGTTAAGCATTTCATTCCTTATGTAACTTCTGTACGAATAAAGATTTTTGGAAAAAATATTTTTTGGGAAAATAATATCAAAACAACCTGTAAGTTGTGTGGTAAACGTTTTCCGGTTTCGGATGACATTCTTGATTTGATAAGATCCATTAACCGGAATGCCGGAATCACGCCTGACCAATCTCCCTGTCTCAATCTTCCAGACGAAGCCTGGGATGATCCGGTATTGATATCCGAATGTCCCCTCTGTCATAAACCATTAAAATTTAATCCATTTATTGTGGATAATAAAGATAAATAACAACGATGAAAATTAATTTAAAAATCAAATTAATTGAAAAAATATAAATGGATAATTACCCAAATAAAAAATCGGTCATTGAAACTTTCCAGCGAGCCCTGGATCAATCCGCTTTTGTTTTAAAAGAAAATCCCGAACTCACCTTCCCCCAGATCTACAACCGCGCCCAGGTTCACTTCGAGGAAAATCCCTTATTGAAAACTGTAGTTCAGGAAGCGGAAAAAAAATTTATAAGACCCTGGTTTTTTATTTCAACCCCTGCCAGAGAGAGCACCGGTTACATCCGGTCCTTCGAGGGCCACACCCGGCAGGTAAGATCCTGCGCTTTCAGTCCGGATGGAAAAAAAATTGTATCTGTAAGCTGGGATAAAACCCTCAGAATATGGAATACCGAAACCGGAGAAGAACTCAACACCCTGATGGGTCATACCCTGAGGGTAATGGACTGCGATTTCAGCCCGGACGGCAAACTCATTGTCTCCTGCAGCATGGACAGGACCATCAGGTTGTGGGATTCACACACCGGAAACGAACTCAAGGTGCTGGATGACCAGGACCGATCGATTCGGGCCTGCGCCTTTGGTCCGAACAGCAGAGACCTACTGACGGCTGCTTCCGGCAATGAGTTCAGCCTCTGGGACATTTCATCCGGAAAGATCATTCTCACTTTTAAAGGTCATACAGATAGAGTTGCTGACTTTGACTTCAGCCCGGATGGGAATCGTATCGTATCGGCCAGCCATGACAAAACCCTCAAAATATGGGACAAAAATACCGGAAAGGAATTGCACAGCCTGATTGGTCATTCCGATACAGTCACATCCTGTGCCTACCGATCTGACGGGAAACAGATTGTGTCCGCCAGCAGGGATAAAACCGTCAGAACCTGGAATGCGCTGACCGGTTCCGAGCTCCTGGTCATCACCGCTCATGTGGATGAAGTCACCACCTGTACTTTTGACCCCGAAGGGTCACAAATTTTGTCCGGCAGCAAGGACACGACCCTCAAACTCTGGGATGCCCGATCCGGTAAAGAACTTTCAACTTTTCAGGGACATTTTTTCAGTGTGGACACCTGCGCTTTCAACCCTGATGGCAATTATATTCTGTCGGGAAGCGGGGACCGAACTCTGAGACTCTGGAAAGGAGATAAAAAAAGTGAAGAATCAATAACTGCCGGGGGACATACCAAAAGGGTGAACGTCTGTTCCCTCAGCCCTGACAACAAATATCTCGTAACCGGAAGCCGGGACAAAACCCTCAAGATTTGGGATGTCCATTCCGGAGAGGAACTGGCTACCCTGAAAGGACATATCGGGGAGATACGACTTTGTCAATTCAGACCGGACGTTAAAACCTTTGTCTCGGCAGATGATTCCGTATTCAAACTCTGGGAGGCAGAGCCCGGGGAACTGCGACTCCAATTCGAAGGTTACGATGTAAACATACACCATTTTGACTTCAATTTAAACGGAACCGTCATGGTTTCTTCAAGTAACGATCATTCCCCGAAACTCTGGAATGCAGAAAATGGACAGGTCATTAAAACCTTTGAGGGCCACAATCAAATTGTATACTTCTGCTTATTCACCCCGGACAACAAAAAGATTCTTTCAGCAAGCGCTGATAAGACCATTAAGATCTGGGATGTTAAAACCGGTCGGGAACTCAAAACCCTTACCGGGCACAACAGCGGAGTTAAGGATTGTTTTCTCAGCCCTGACAGTACGCAAATCATTTCCAGAGATTATGATGATGTTGTTAAGATATGGAATTTTATTGAGGGGAAGGAATTGAAAAGCTATTCAGGACACTTAATTGGGGCGTTCAGCCCGGACAGCCGGTTTATTGCCCTGGGAGATACTCACCATGCCATCCGAATCCTGGATGCACGAACCTTTGAAACGCTTTTCATCCTCCGCGGTCACAAAGATGATATCAGTGAATTCAAATTCAGTCCCAATGCCAGGTATCTTTTTTCATCCGATTTTGACCGCGCCATCCGGGTCTGGGATTTGAAAACAGGAGAGCAGTGTGCTGCTTTCAGGGGACATTCTGCCTGGATATCCTGTTTTGCCATGACGTCTGATGAAGAAAAAATCGTGATTGGAGACAGTTCGGGCCGGGTGATATTCACCACCCTGAAAAATATTGATTTTGGACCGGCCATTGTCACGGCCTACCAGGAATCCGATCAGTTGTTCTTTTTCTGCAAATACTGCAATAAAAAAAATACTATTCCGGAATCCTCCACGAGTCAGGAAATCACCTGTACTTCCTGTGGGCAGAAAAATAAGCTAAACCCATTTACCATCAAATTGGACTAAGTATGGATATTTGATGTTTAATGAACAATGAATAATATTTCAGAAAAAAGAATAGTGATCGAAACCTTCCAGCGGGCACTGGACCAATCGGCTTTTGTCCTCAAGGAAAACCCAGAACTCACCTTCCCCCAGGTTTACAATCGGGCTCAGTGGAAAAGAGATAAAAACGAATTACTCAAAAATAAACTCGATTCAGAAGAAAAAAAATTTAAAAAGCCTTGGTTTAAAATTTTAACCAGACCCATAGAAAACGTTGCTCTTGTTCGTACATTTACCGGGCATACTGATTTCATTAGATTATGTGCCTTTAGCAATGACGGGAAGCGCATTGTATCTACAAGTGAAGATATGATGATCATTCTCTGGAATACTGAAACTGGCGAGATTATTAGAATTCTTGATAAATTATACGACGCAAAACCTTTATGTGAATTTAGTCCGGATGGAAAACTCCTTGTCTCTACAAGCAATAAGAATACCTTAAAAATCTGGGATTCAGTAAATGGATCAGAGATAAAAACTCTTTCAGGTCATAAAGGAAGGCTAACAGCCTGCTCATTCAATCCGAACGGAAAATATATTATATCTGCAAGTGAAGATGAAACTCTTAAAATCTGGGATACCAAAACTGGAAAAGAATATAAAACTCTTAAGGGACACGGAAGTACAGTGACCAATTTTGCACTCAGTCAAGATGGAATGTTTATTGTCTCTTCAAGTCTGGATAAAACCCTGAAGCTATGGAATCTAAAAACTGGAGAGGAAATTAGAGTTTTTTCAGGTCATAATCATTGGATAGAAGCATGCAAATTAAGCCCTGACATGAAGCGCATTATATCTATAAGCTATTTACATAATGGACGGAATACATTGAAATTGTGGGATGTCAAAACCGTAAAGGAAATCACCGAGCTAAAGGGGCACAGTAATAAAGTTGCAGCCTGTAACTTCAACCTTGATGGTAGTCTTATTATCTCTGCAAGTAGTGATAGCGTCCTAAAAATATGGAATTCAAAGGACGGTCAAGAGATCAAAACCCTTAAAGGACATACTGATAGTGTTTATACTTTTGCATTCAGTCCTGATGGGAAACATATCGTATCTGCAAGTGAAGATAAGACTCTAAAGATATGGAATATAGAAAGTTGTGAGGAAGTCACTACCTTGAGGGGTCATGCTGAATTTGTATATGCCTGTTCTTTCAGTGCTGACGGGAGATATATTATTTCTGGAAGTGGAGATCATACCTTAAAACTCTGGGATGTAAACTCCGCAATTGATATTAAATATCATGAAGGGCATACCAATGAGGTAAATGATTGTGAATTCAGTTATGACAATCATCATATCATCTCGGCTAGCAATGATAAAACCCTGAAACTTTGGGATGTTGAATCTGGGCAGGAGATCAACACTGTAAAAGGACACACTGAAGCTGTTAAAGCCTGTGTTTTTAGCCCGAATGGAAAAAAATTTTTTTCAGTTAGTGAAGATAAAAAAATCAAGATATGGAATGCCGAAAGTGGTATGGAACTTGACATGCTCGAAGGTCACACCGAGAAGATTTATTGCTGTGCATTGAGTCCTGATGGCAGGAGAATTGTCTCTGGCGGTGGATTATTTGATTATGAAAAACCGGCATTTGGTGAATTAAAGCTGTGGGATACGGAGTCCAAAAATGAGCTTAGAACCCTCAAAGGACACACAGAACCAGTAAATATCTGTTCATTTAGTCCAGATGGAAAACATATTGTATCTGGAAGTAATGATAAAACCCTAAGGATATGGGAATCCCAGACCGGCGAAGAGATCAGCCGCTTTGAAGGTCATACCGGACATATAAGTGCCTGCGTTTTCAGCCCGGATGGCAGGCACATTGTCTCAACTGGGGGAGTTTATGACGGAAACCTTCGTATTTGGGACATTAAGACTGGGAATGAAATAATTTCTGGTTACGGGCATAGGTATGGCGTACATACATGTGATATCAGTCCAAACGGCAGGTTTTTCGTATCTTCAGGTGGAGATCAGACAATCAAATTATGGGAAGCCAAAACAGGTAGGAATGTCAATGATCTTAAAACTCACATTCAATGGGTGGGGACCTGCTCATTCAGCCCAGATGGAAAATATCTTATTGCAGCAAGCGACAGATACAATGCCCAAAGATTTCATTCATCAAAACTTATCTCAATCTCAGCTGATACAATGAAACTTTGGAATATAAAAACAGGGATTGATAATATTACCCTTAAGGGTCATACGGGCCGTGTAAGGGTATGTAAATTCAGTCCTAGTGGAAGACGAATAGTTATTGCTGATAAATCAGGCCAAGTTTTAATCATTTCTATAGAAAATTTTGAAATATCAGTTCCAATTGTCACAGCGGTTCGACTAATACTTTTTAAGCCTATTGGGATATTTTGTAGGGCAATCACAAGAAACAGACAATATTGGGATGAAAACATCACAGCAGTCTGTCTTTGGTGTGGGAAGCGGTTCCCGGTTTCGGATGACATTCTTGATTTGATAAGATCCATTAACCGGAATGCCGGAATCACTCCTGACCAATCTCCCTGTCTTCATCTCCCAGACGACGCCTGGGGAGAACCCAGACTTATTTCAAAATGTCCCCTCTGCCATAAACCCTTAAAATTTAATCCTTTTATCGTGGATAATCGGGATAAATAAAATGGTCTCAGTAATAAATGAATAATTTAACAGCTAAGAGATCAGTTCTGGAAACCTTCCAGAGGGCACTGGATCAATCCACCTTTGTGTTGAAGGAAGAACCGGGGCTCACTTTTCCCCAAATTTATAACAGAGCTCAATGGAAGACTGATAAAAATATATTATTAAAACAAAAACTTGCTAAAATATTATGAATAAGAGAGGGAAAAATGTCTGTGGAATTTTTTGGATCATGTTCTGATAAAAAAAATGTTTCCCTGAAAGAATTCATTGAATATTTAAAAAACCAGGGCCTGGTCAAAAACGTTTACGGACCCTTTGGAGAAGAAGGAGTGCAAATGGCACTTTTCTTTCCCGAAAATGGCATTCGTGGCTTTTCTGCTACATTTATGGAAAATGAAACCGAGGTAACCTTTTCTTTCCGACAGAATATCCTCCCCAATTTAAGTGATTGGCAAACCCTTCTTTCTGCCCTGCAATTTTTAGTGCAGATTACGGAATGCAGCATCAGAGACGAAGATAACCAATTATTGGATCATGATATTTTAGAACGATGGAAATCCAGGGAAGTTTATCGTAAGCGGCATCTTTTTGAAGCTGATGGAATTGTAGAACAACTGAGAACCGAAGATGACGAGTTTACATTCCCCACCTTTCCATTTGATTTAAAAGTTTACAGGAAATATATTGATTTTAATGCTTCGATAGAGGAACAATTTGATCGGATCATAAAAATATTAGAAAAACAGGTAGCACATTACGCGTCATGTTACATCCCGTCGATAGTGAAAATCAGTGACAAATCAGGCAGGGAGCACTCGATGATTGTCTGGACACCGACTATTCCAACCCTTGCCTGGGAAGTGGATTGGATCAGCCTCAATGAAATGTCATTTGGCGAAAACAAAGTTGTATGTTTTCAAGACCTTCTGGATATTCTCGGGGACCGGATGAAGTAAATTGGTTCTATGACAGCCAACAGTAAAAGGGTTGAACTGCCGGTTCTCGATTTTAAAAAGATACAGGACCAGCAATTGAAGACAAAAATACTTGCTTTGAAATCCACTTTATAGACTGTCTCATTAAATAAACTGAATCCTTCTACAATAAAAATCGATTGAATAAAGTATAATGGTTGATCGAACCATGAAAATTGTAGCCACCTGTGATATCCATTATGATCTGCTCGATTCGGAGAAACTGGAAAACGACTTTTTTCATTTCCTGGAATCAATGAAAACTGAAAAAGCCGATGTGCTGGTCATTGCCGGGGATGTGGTGGGTCTGGGCTGGACCAGACTGGAAAAATGCCTGGAATGGTTTCGTTCCGTGGCTCCCCAGCGAATGATGGTATTCGGTAACCACGAACACTGGGCCGCTGACAAAAACACATTCAAACACCTCAAGCGGTTGGAAAAAATTATTGAAGACAGCGGATTTGTTCTGTTAGACAAAGAACCAATAAAGCTGGGAAAAGTGGGTTTTGCGGGCAACTGCGGCTGGTATGATTATTCTTTTGCAGAAAAGCCAATACTTCCCGGGACTGTATTTGAAAAGAAAGAGTTTCTCGGCCGGGTGGTTTGGAACGATGCCAACTTTGTCGGGCTGAACCGGAGCGACCCGGAATACACCAATGAATTGATAACTAAACTTGAGAAAGACATCAAAATCCTGGAGAGTCAGGTGGAAACCATCGTGGTTGTCACCCACCACCCGGGCTTTCGGGAAATGCTGACTGATAAACCCGGCGATAAACTCTGGGCTTTTACCAATGCCTTCATGGGAAGTAAAAAATTAGGTGAGATGCTCCTGAAACACCCGAAGGTAAAGTATCACATCTGCGGCCACAGCCACCATGCCTGCCGAATCAAAAAAGGCCAGCTGGAATCCATCAACCCGGGATCAAGCTATTCTTATAAAAGATATTCTATTCTCGAAATTAAATAAGCTTGATATAAAATTCGAAAAAGAGATTAAAAACCTACTGGTCATTTGTGACCGTTGGTCACGTCAGGTACATGCAAAGCATGCGTCATTTGTTCACTTCGTGAACGTCAGTGAAAAATAAATGACAAGCATCAGAGAGGTGTTATGACCATTTTGTTTTTTCCTTTACTTCACCCTTTGCCTTTATCTAAGTTAGAGAGTAAGAGCGTTAATTGGGTTTAATCCAAATTCTTCCTGATTATCTTCTTAACCTGTTGGCTTTGGGTGAGGCGGGAGATGTAGATGAGGTTTTCTTTCTTGATTAATGGTGATTGCAGGACTCGGTCAATCACCGGCATGAGATCGTCTCCCAGCCAGATAAACAGCCGGAATAAATCTTCATCTGCAAAACGGTCGCTCATGAGGCGCTGATGAATGTCTTTATACATGGCAACCAGCAGGGATTTGCTTTTTTTTCCAGTTGGCGCTAGCCGGCCGGTTATCCATGGGTCAAACCGTTCGGTGCCATCAAAGTACCAGTTAGAGAATAGTTTAAAATCATCCTCTGAAACCGTATCCTCTCTGTTCGGAAATTTCAGCTTACACTTCCTGGCTAACTCCATACAAAACAGATCAAAGCAGATTTTCACCCAGGGGGAACCCCCGTAATTAAAATCATAACTGTCGCAGCTGCCGTAGGAATGACAGCCAAACAGGGTACCGTCTTCCCTCAGTAGTAAAAGTTTCCGGCCCAAAATTTTCCCGGTTTCATTTTTCAGGTACAGCACCCGTTTGTTCATTTCCAGGGCATTGGCTACAACTGAATAATCGTGGATTCCTCCGACTTTTAAACAGGTATTAAACATGTTTCCCATGTGAAATATTTTTAAGGGGTTGGTCTCGGTATAAACCTGCCAGACCTGACCATTGACATTCCAGGTTTTTTCAAATCCCTTTATCCATACTCCGGTATCAACACCGGATTTTTTCAATGCCTTCAGATATTTCTGGTTGAGCGGATATTCGATTGTCCACTTACGGTCCTGCCTTGCCTCCTGGTTCAGCAAGCGCCGCAGGATGCGCCGGTTTTTATTAGTGCTGAGGTAAAGCCATAATGCATTGTCCCAGTCCGGATCACCGGCTTCGATCACCTTTCCCTTTACCATGGTCTTCCAGTGTTTCTGAATGACTATTTTTATCCCTTTTTCCAGGGCCTCCATCTTTAACAAGGGCACTTGTCGGGGCAACAGGCGGGAGAGCTTCTGGTCAATCAAATCATTGATCGCTTCCGAATCCCCCAGGGTAGCGGAAACTTTCTCAAGACGCTTAATGGCTGATCTGTCAAGCAGCCCGGCCCTTTTATTTTTCACCAGGGCCTGGTGTTCGTTTTCCAAAATGGCAGGCAGGTCAATGATTTTCTGGATTTTTTCAGAAACCGTCCTGTCTGCTCTATTCAAGTTTTTATAATATATATACTCCTGCCACAATACCTGGGCCTCTTTGGAAATCCGATGGGGAAAGGAATGTTTTTCATCAGCTTGAGGACACTCCCAATTTTTTAAAAAGGTTATGAGCAATTTTTGTTCCGGCAGCAGGCGCACGGTTTCCATTAGATTCAGCACCTGGAAAACATCAGCCTGATAGTCAATCTTAATAAACCGGGATAACAAAAACTGACTAACACCGGGAAATTTCCGACAATATTCCCAGCCCTGGATCAGTTTTTTATAATTGGTATTCTCCCGGGCCGACCGGACCAAAAAATCCAGTAACCGGAACACCTCGCCATAAGATAATATCACCATGAGTTTCTGAAAATCAGAATCACTGGAAAAAAAATCAGCATGATCGATCGATTTATTTTCTTTCAAATGGATTTCTTCTTTTTCCTGGCAGAGATTCAGCAGGCGGGTAACCATTTTTTTTTCATCCCGGTAAGATTGACTTTCCCAGTAATAGCCGATATCCAGAACCGGGGTACGCCGGTACAGGGCCTCTTCAAAACGATCATTGCCTGAAATTTCAGATCCATCATTAAGAAATATATATTTTTTTATGGAATCAATGATAACGTCAATAATCCAACGGTGATTTTTGATGAATTGTTGTCTCTCTTTTTCATCCGGATAATCATCGGGTTCATAGGGATCATCCTCCAGATGGCTTTCACTCACACAGAATCTTAATATGGTATTCAACAGCTGGCTCATCTGGACCCAGGACAATCCCGATTTTTCAACTGTTTCAGAAGCCCAGAAGAGCAGCCATTTCTTAAGGGTCCGGTTTGGTAACCGGAACAACCGGGCCCAGATAAGCCGGTGATGAAGGGTAAGATCAAACCACTTCTCATCCTGGTGCTCCAGCCATTGGACATAGTCTTTCAAAGCATCCGGCGTCCCTTTTTTCATCACGGCCCGGGTGGAATATATCATGTTTCGGTCGATCACAAACCCACACTGTTCCGGGGTCAATGAACCGTATCTGGAAACCACCCCCATGGTGATCATCCACTCGTTGATCAATTCCCGGGACAGGCTGAAATCCGGCTGAGATATACTGGTTATCAGATACAGGAGATCATGTCCCAACAAATCATGCCCCCGTTCTGAAAGCAGAAAAAAGAAACGATCCAGATTGGATGGGTCTCCCCGTGAAGCGATCCATCCGGTCTCCAGGATCTGCACCGCCAGTACACCCGGATCATTCCGATCCTCATTCCAGAACCAATAAATAAGTAAGACTTCCAGCCACTGGGTCAAATTTTTGAGATCTTTTTCTCCATTGGCCTGGCCAGTCATTCTTACAGCCATTCCCGGAATGACCGGAAGTATATCTTCTGGTTCACCCGTTTTTACATCAAAGTAGTGAAGATCCTTCTGCAACTCATTGAATATGGTCTTCCACTTGCGGTTGTTGAAAAAGATGGTGGGAAAATGACCACCGAGACAATACCAGTAAGCAAAATCCAACATTTTTTTTGGGGATAATTCTTTATTATTGAGTAGAAGACCCTGTTTATTGATAAATTCCAGATAATTTGGAATAAAGGCATCAGCAAAAAATTGAATCCGGTTTTCTGATTCGATCGCATTGTCTCCGGTGGTGAAGTCATCTTCATCCACTTTTTCCCGGATATCTTTGATAGTGTTGTTCATGATTTGAAGCAGAGCCTGACCCCTCCGGTGGGGCTCAGATTCCAATCGGAAACAGGACCGGTTCAGAGCAGAGAGTTTCTTGAGAAAATCAATATCTATCGATTGTCCTCCGATCACCCTTTCCCACAGGGCCAGTGCCACATGGGGGTGATTGAGCTCTTTGAAAATTGAAAAATCAGAGGATGATATTTTTTTCCCCAACTTCAATTTGGCCACTATATCAACAGGCCAGCGGAAAAGCGTGGATCCCAGTCTATTCCAGATTTTCAGATTCTCCGGCAAATTTGCTTTTTTCTTCTCAATACCCAGCACAATTGCTGCCAGGATTTTCCCGGGAGATTCAGAGTCATCATTTTCTTTTACCCACGATAATATTTTTTCCGGATGGATTCTTTGGGACGGCTGGTCTTTGTCCTGTCCCAGCCAGAGACAGGATTCTTCGATTGCCAGTCTGTCAGGATGGCTGTTCCCCATTTTTGAAATTGCTTTCAATGTGGCTCCCACCCGGTTCAGGATCACAGCCTGTTGTTCCAGCCATTTTTTGACATCGGGAATTATCTTAGGCAGTGCCCGGGGATATTTGCGGGCTGCCTGCAAAGCCCGGGAAGTTTTGGCAATCAGATTTTCAGTGACCCGGATACAATCCACCAGAGGGTTAATCAGGTATTCCTGCTTTTCTTCTGAATTTTCTGATTCCGATTTTTTCCCCTCAAAAGTTAACTGAACCGCATAAATACCGGTGGGTAACCCCTTCAGTTTTTCCCCGATTAAAAACTGAACCGGGCGGTACAGGTAATCCCCCCGGAAAGGAATTTTGGTGCCTGTCCCGCTCCAGTATATCAAGGGAAAAGACAACCACTGCAGGTTCTTGACGATCTCCCGGGCCCCGCCCCTCTTTTCCACATTGGGCCTGCCCTTTTTCCTCTTCTGCCTCTGTTTAACAGGAAAATTCTCAAAATTTTCTTTATCGGTCATAATAAGTTTACAATATCTTCTGACACGCTTCTTCAATATATTGAGAATCAAAATTCTTCATACTGAAAAAAAGTAATAAACCCTGATCATCGCCAATCACAAGTTTATTGCTGACCGGACTGAAAGCAATGGCTTTTATTCGGTCAGTGTAACCTCTTAAGGTAAATATTTCCTTTCCGCTGCTCGATTGCCAAATTTTAATTGTTCTATCCAGGCTCACTGAAACAATTACTCTACCATTATTAATAAAAAAACATCTTCGGACACTGTCCCTGTGGCCTTTCAAATTATAGATTAAATGACCATCCTTTCCACTCCATAATTTAAGTGTATTGTCTTGGCTGGCAGAAACAATAAGAATGCCATCCGGGCTGAGGTCACAATCATTCACATAATGTGTATGTCCGATAAGAGTGAATAATTCTTCTCCTCTCCTCAAATCCCAAAGTTTAATAGTTTTATCCCAACTCCCAGAAAGTATCCTTTTACCATCAGGAGTGAATTTTGCCACGCTCACCGTATCACCATGACCATACAGAGTCAGTATATTCTTCCCCTTTAATAAATCCCAAACCTTGAGGGTTTTGTCACCACTGGCGGAAACCACCATATTATTGCCGGGACTGAAATCACAACAATTAATATAATATTTATGTCCTTTCAAGGTTTTTAACAATTTTCCACCATCTGTTTTCCATATTTTAATGGTCTTATCCCAGCTCGAAGAACATATTAAATTACCCGGGTGATTGAATTTACAGCAAGTAATCCGGTCTTCATGTCCGACAAGTGTGGATAAATTCTTACCGGTATCGGTATTCCATAGTTTGAGTGTGGTATCCAGGCTCGTTGATAAAATCTTCTTACCATCCGGACTGAATGCACAACCTGTAACCTCTTCACTATGCCCTTTTAAAACATTTATTCCCTTTTGATCCTCAACATTCCATATTTTTAAGGTTCGATCTGTACTGCCTGATACAAGCAATTGACTGTTCGGGCTGAACACACAGGTGTTCACCGAATCCGAATGAGCAAAAATATTCGCCTGTGCATCAGGTCTCAAGTTTTGGCTTACATCCCATAACTTAAGTGTTTTGTCTCTTCCAGCAGACAAAACTCTTTTTCCATCCGGACTGTATTGGCAATCCAAAACAGAACCGAAATGTCCGCTTAATGTTAAGATTTCTCTGTTATCATCTATATCCCATAATTTTAGCGTCTGATCCCAGCTACTGGAAACAAATCTCCTTCCATCATGACTGAAATACGCGGTTTCCACTCCATCATTATGACCCCTGAAAGTAGCAATGAGTTTTCTGTTTTCAACCTCCCACAGCTTCACGGTTCGGTCTGCGCTGGCCGAGATAAATCTCTTCCCATCCGGACTGAAATCACATTTAATCACAGTACCGTTGTGGCCCCTGAAAGTATCTATTAGCTGTCCATCCTCCACATCCCATAATTTCAATGTCCAATCCGCACCTGCAGAGAGTATGTATTGCCCATCAGGGCTAATTGTGCAGCCCCTAACTCTGGAAATATGGCCTTTCAGGGTAAAAAGTTCCTCACCGGTCTGAACCTTCCAAAGTTTTACAGTGCTGTCACGACTTGATGTGACAAGTTTCTCACCATTTAAACTGAATTTACATGACTCAACCCAATCATTATGACCGGACAAAGTAGCAACTTCTCTCAGTGTACTGGAATCCCATAGCCTAATGGTATTATCACGACCGGCAGATGCAAACAAACAGCCATCAGGACTATAATCACAGGCCAAAACGGGTGACTGGTGTGCGTTAAATGAGCCCAATTCTTGGCCGCTTTCACTGTCCCAGATTTTCAGAGAATGATCCCAGCTGCCTGATACAATTTTTTTTCCATCCGGGCTGAAAACACAGGATGTGATGACATCAGAGTGGCCGGTATAGGTTCTGATTATGGATTGATCGGACCTTTTTTTATTTAAAAGATAAAGCCATGGTTTTTTATGCTTCTCGAGGGCAAATTCAAGTCTTTGCTCTAATTTCCCTTTACCCTCAATATTTTCTTTCAGGTGGTTAAAGATTTGGGGAAAAATCAATTCCGGATTTTCTTTAAAAATAAATGAAAACCGATCCAAAGTTTTAAAAAGCGTTTGAATAACAGATCTTATTTCTTTCACAACGAATTGTTCTATTCCATTAATCAATTAAATCTTGTAACTTATCCGGGCGGCGGTCTATGGAGATGTAATGGCCCCCCTCTCAATGCTCTTCAGGGGCCGGATACAGAAGTTGATCCAGACAGACTCTACCTTCTCCTTAAAACGGTCCAGAATGATCCGTAAGGTCAGAGGAGAAGTGGCATACATATAGGGGCAGTAATCGAATTTATTTTCTTTTTCGGTATTGATAATTTCCCCCTTTTTAGCCAGACCAGACAGATAGGAATATATCTCCTCCTCAGACTCCTTATCCTTACCATTTATTTCAAATGCCACCTTATCCCAGAGAAACAAAGAAGTTAAAATTTTATTCAAATATCGCCAGCGTTCCTCACCATCTGATACATCGCTGGTAAACCCGTAATACCCTTCCGAGGAATCAATTTCAAATCCCTTCCAACGGGAAATAATCATAACCCACTCCTGATCTATTTTTCAGTTAATCGAATTAACATATCTTCGGGTTGTTTTTAGCCATCAAAATATCACTTATTATTTTATCACATTAAAAATCATTACAACAATTAAATTTTAGGCTTTCGTTCCAAACAATTCATTTTTAACGGTATGCTTTTTTTTTGGGAATTGGGAATGTGAAAAAGCTCAGCCTACTGTTGAAATGACTCTATTTGTATTTGGACAAAATTGGTTTATAATTGAAAATAATCATGATATCCACTGTTGAAGAAGCAATTTCATTGCTCAAGAAACGTGGGGCTGAGGATAGATTATTAACCCATATTAAACTGGTTGGAGAAGCCGCTGAAATTCTATTAGCAATATTAAAAAAATTGGGTCTTAACATAAATGAAAACCTGGTCAGGATCGGGGTGGTGGTTCATGATGCCGGTAAGGTTGTTCATCCAGGAGAATTAAACCAACCCGGGGATCAGCATGAGCAGGCGGGATTCGAATTTTTATTAAAAAATAATGTGCAACCTGACATTGCCCGTTTTTGCCTTACCCATGCCCGCTGGAGGGAAACGGAGTGCTCTTTTGAAGAGTTGCTGGTCGCTTTGGCTGACAATCTATGGAAGGGAAAAAGGGAAGAAGAATTAGAGTTAATGGTTGTTGATCAAACAGCAAAAAAAATAGGAAGAGATCGATGGGATATCTTTACCGAGATGGATTCCTGCTTTGAGTCCATTGCCGCTGATGGCCCCAACAGATTACATCGAAGTATATAAAAATTAATCCATCCAAAAACAGGGAGCCTAACATTGCTACATTTTCATAAACTGAGTTTTTTCCCCGTTTTACTTAATGACTTTCTCAATCTTTCTTTCACTTTTCACTCCGTATACATTGAGGTACTCCTCTTCCAGATCGGGATTCAGGATTAGTTGTATTCCGGATCCGTCATAACAATCCAGGTCAAATTCAGACATGTGACCGGAATCATAAATGGACCGGACAAGCTCCCGATAGGACTCCGGCAGGGGTTGACCTACCTGGCATTTCCAGGTTTCCATAACGATCTGGCTGGCTTTGTTGGCATAAAGGATCAGACCTTCTTTGGAAATTCTCATGATCGGATTGGGACACTCACTGACCAGTTTGGCCAGTTTGCCCATGGCCTCACTGGTTTTTTCGAGCCTCTCCTTGATCCACGTGAGTTCGGTAACATCAATATTAACACCTAAAATCCCCTTTATGGCCTGTTCGTACTTTATGGGAAAGATGATATTATGAATATACTTATCACCTTCTTTCATATGAATAACCTCTTCACCCCTGACCACTTCACCGTTAAATGCACGCTTATTATTTCGCCTCCATATTTCCAGTGTATTCGAATCCGGGCAAATATCTATCGGGCGTTTTCCAATAATATCACCCCAGTGTTCCCGACAGGTGGCATTTTGCATGATATATCTGCTGTTTTCATCTATTAGAAAGAAATCAAACGGAAGACATTCAATAATGGTCCGGAGGCGGTTCTCGCTTTGGCGAAGTTCATCCTCCACCCGCTTTCGTTCAGTGATGTCTCTTCCAAAACTAACAGTTCCGATGATTTCTTCATCTTTATAAATAGGTGCTGTATTAACCGACAACGTTATTTGTTTTTTTCTGCTGGGACCATGAATCCTTACTTCATAATGTTGAGGATTTCCTTCTAAAGTTTTTTTAAAAACATCAAAAACCATTTCTAAATCTTCTTCTACAATTATTGGAATAAATCCTTTGCTGATTCCTTCTATTATCTTATACCCTGTAATTTCTTCAAATTTTTTATTGATGTATATAAAATTCCCTTTTTTATCCAAAGTCCATATCATGTCATTGGAATATTTGATCATGGTCATGTATTTTTCTTCGCTTTGGCGAAGTTCATTCTCTACCCGCTTTCGTTCGGCTATCTCTCGTTCCAGTTCAATATTTTTATCTTCAAGCTGCATATGTGTCCGGCTTTGCTCCAAATGGTTTTTGATCCGGGAAATGAGTTCCTTTTCCTTGCAGGGTTTTATGATATAATCCGAACCGCCCGAGGAAAAGCCACGGACAATATCGCTGGTGTCGGACAATCCGCTCAGGAAGATGATGGGAACCTTGCTGCTCTTTTCCTCCATACGCAAGCGCCGGCAAACCTCAAATCCGTCGATATCGGGCAGGCGAATATCCAGTAATATCAGATCGGGAACATCCCTCTTCACCAATTCCAGAGCC
>CBDAFS010000037.1:0-1883 GCA_965195285.1 uncultured Aminicenantes bacterium
AGTTTCACCTATTGCATAAACACAGTGGCATGCATGTTTTAACTAAATGTACTTGCGGTTGAAGTTGTTACTCAGTTTGTCCCAACCGCAGCAGAGCTGCGGGGTATAACGACTGAGATAAACTGCACACATACTATGTAAAAAAGACCCCGGAAACGTATAATTTAAAAACAATTCCGAGCAATTCAACTCATTGTTACCCAAAAAAGTTTATCTGAAAGAATAAAATATGAAAAGCATAATCCTCGCAGGCGGCACAGCAGCCAAGGTTATAGAGAACATCCAGAGGGACCTGAATATCGCATTGATGAATGAACTGGCCCTGATCTTTGAGAGGATGGACATTGATATTATGGATGTGATAGAAGCTGCAGCTACCAAGTGGAATTTCAATGTTTATTATCCGGGTGCGGGTGTGGGCGAGCACTGTTTGCCTGTTGATCCTTATTATCTGGTGACGAAGGCTGAGGAGCTGGGGTATCATTCGAAGGTGATCACTGCGGGCAGGGCTGTGAATGATTATATGCCGCTGCATGTGTTCGAGCTGCTGGTGGATTCGCTGAAAGAGTGCGAGAGGGCTGTGAAGAATTCTAAGGCGTTACCGAAAAATAACATAGCTAGATTTATCATGTAGGCCATCCTATATGATTGCATGGAGACTTGCAAGCAGACATGGTGGCTAAAAGCCATATCCGGAGCAGATGAAGTCCAAGCAAGACGTTTTGCTGGTGCAATAGCACTTGAAATTGGTTGGGGTGGGATATCAAAAGTTGAAGAACTAACGGGAATGTCCCATTCAACCATCAGTAAAGGGATAAAAGAACTCAAAACGTCGGATAAACTTGAACCTCCCAAACGACTTCGAGCACAAGGCGGAGGAAGAAAAAAGGTAGAAATAAAAGATCCTCGAATCATTGAAAATCTTGAAAAAATCATGGATGAAAACACTGCAGGTGACCCAATGAGTCTCCTGAAGTGGACTAATAAATCAACCTATAAAATAGCTGCAAAATTAAAAGAATTTGGACATAAAATCGATCCAGATACGGTAGGACGTCTGCTGAAGGAAAACGATTACTCGCTTCAGGCGAATAAGAAAAACATCGAAGGTTCTTCAGTACCAGAAAGAGACGCACAGTTTAGACATATAAATGAGCAGGCTAAAGAATTTATGAGTCATGGATATCCCGTAATATCAGTTGATGCAAAAAAGAAAGAAAACGTAGGAGAATTCAAAAATCCTGGAAAAACATGGACGAAAAAAGGCCAAGCAAAAGAAGTAAATGTGTATGATTTTCCTTCACTTGGTGTTGGAAGGGCAACACCATATGGGATTTATGATATAAATAGAAATGAAGGAATGGTTAATGTGGGGATGAGCTATGATACCTCCGAATTTGCCGTTGAAAGCATTAGGCAATGGTGGCTTATGTTTGGAAGAAAAAATTATCCAAATGCAAATGGATTGATGATATGTGCAGATGGTGGTGGGAGTAATGGAAGTCGAAATAAAGGCTGGAAATTTCATTTACAGGAATTGGTGAACCAAATTGAAATACCGATAACTGTATGCCATTATCCTCCTGGGACAAGCAAATGGAACAAGATAGAACATTGCATGTTTTCATTTATTACAATGAATTGGAAGGGGAAGCCGCTCGTTAGTTTTGAAACAATTATTAAACTTATCAGTGGCACAAAGACGAATAAAGGTCTTACTGTGGCATCGCAATTGGATAAAAAAGAATATACTAAAGGAGTCAAAATCTCAGGTGAAGATATGGCAAAATTGAAGATTGAATACCATTCTTTACACCCAAAATGGAATTATTCGATTTTACCAAATGATGGTTGATTTAGATAAGTTATTTTTCGGCAGCCCC
>CBDAFS010000038.1:0-24858 GCA_965195285.1 uncultured Aminicenantes bacterium
CCTGTATTGATGTCTATATGGGTTATGGACGGATCAATTTAAAAACCTTTCTGGGTCCTTTCTCCTTGAATTGATGTTATCCCATCTAAAAGTTGAAAACTTTGCAGTTGTGGAAAAAGTCGAGATTGATTTCTCTCCCCATTTGAATATTTTTACCGGTGAAACCGGTGCAGGTAAATCCATTTTAATTGATGCGATTTCTTTATTTTTAAACAAGAGAATTTCGGAAAATGCCATCCGAGCCGGGAAAGACAAACTGATTGTGGAGGCCCTGTTTACCCGGGATGATGATGAATTTGTACTCCGTAGAGAAATCAGGAAGAGCAAGTCGGTTTCTTATATAAACGGAGAGATGGTGCCTTTTTATCTATTGAAAGAGAAAGCCGAAAATCTGCTTAACATTTACGGTCAGAATGAGCATATCTTCCTGTTACAAACCGGCAATCACCGGATGTATCTGGATCGTTTTTCCGGCAACAGCAAATATCTGGACCAGCTGTCCGGAGCCACGGTTGCCTTGAGGGAGCTCATCCACAGATTAAAGGATCTGAAAACCCAGATGGAGCAGCTGAAGGGAAAACTGGATTTGATCGGATTTCAGATCAGCGAGATCGATAATATAAAGATGGAACGGGGAAATGACCAGGAGCTGGAGCAGAGGCAGAAAATACTGGGTTCTTCTGAAGAGATACTTTCACGATCCCAGAAACTCATTGAGGAATGGTATCAGAATGAAAACTCCATATATAATCAAATTTCACAGAGTTTGAAGGATCTGGATTATTTAAAGAAAATATACCCGGAACTGTTGGATTACGAAAAAGAGATGACCAATTTTTACAATACACTGCCTGAGTTTTCCGCCCAGCTCTCCACCATCCAGAACGGTGTCGAGTATAATGAAGATGAGCTGAATGAAATTCAAAATCGATTGCATAAGTTGAACCGGTTAAAATCAAAATATGATCTGGATCTAGACGGTTTGCTGGACAAGTGTCAGGAATTGAAAATGGAGAGAGAATCGCTTCTGGGTATTGAATTTTCACTGAAAGATACCCAGGATGAAATGAATGCCCTCTTGAATTCTTATAAAGACATCAATCGTAAAGTCAGGCAAAACCGACAGGAAAAAGCCAAGGAATTGAGCAGACAGGTGGAGAGTGAGTTGTCCCGGCTGGAAATGAAGCGGGCCCAATTTACGGTGCAATTCGAGGAAATTGAGCCGGATTTTGAAAATTTATCCGAAAAGGGAACCGACAGAGTGGAATTTTATTTTTCTTCCAATCCAGGCCAAAACCCGGGGAAAATCAAGGATGTCATCTCGGGAGGTGAATTGTCCCGACTCATGCTGGTTTTAAAATCACTTGTTGAAGACGAGGCGTATTCCACATATATTTTCGATGAAATTGACAGTGGGATCGGGGGGAAAACCGCTCAGTTTGTGGGAGAGAAATTGAAAAGAATTTCACGGTCCAATCAGGTCATTTGTATTTCCCATCTACCCCAAATTGCTTCATTTGCCGATAAACATTTTTTAATTCAAAAAAAAGTTAGCGATAATCAGACCTATAGTTTCACCACCGAATTATCCCATCAGGAAACCGTTCAGGAGATCGCCCGGTTAATGGCGGGCCGGGATGTAAATGAAGATGTATTAGCCGCAGCCGAAAACTTGCTGTCAGCTGTCAAAAAGCGATCATAACCCATTCCGATTCGTCTTATTGTATTCATTCGGCGCAGCTGACGAGTTACCATACAACACGATTAATTTTGCTGTATGTATGGTAACTTTTGGTTGACATTTGTTACCATACACATTATAATATTTTAAGGTTTGTATGGTAACTAAGGAGAAAAGATGGTAATTATAGGTGTTCTGGAAGAAGAATTAAAGAATTCTCTCCAAATAAAAAAGAGATATGAAGAGGCACTTGATAAACTACCTAAAGGCAGTCTGATTAAAAAGAAGATTAAGGAGCATGAGTATTATTATCTTGTACTTCGAGAAAAAGGAAAAGTAAAATTTATATATAAGGGCAAGAATATATCGCTTGAAGTTATAAATAATTATAAAGAAGCAAAACAGATGAGGGTAAAGTATCGTGAACTACTTTCTCAGGTAAAAAAGCAGATAAAATTTTTAAAACAGTCGATAAAAAATGGAAGACAAGCAGGTTAATTTATTATTTGAGGTTCTACGGATCCTAGAAAATTTAAAGATTCTGGATAAATTCGATTTAATTGAAACCTTGATGTATAATTGAAATTACATTTGGGATCTTTGATGGGAGGACATTTGTTTCGAATAGGATCTATTGTACTATGAGCAGATTCGATATCTACATCGGGAAAACTTTTATATTTACCAGCGATGATAATGGGATAAAAGAGTTACGATGAAGAAGAAACCGGGGCAGAAGAAAGTCTATGAAAAGGCCATAAAAAATTGGCCAAAAGATGAAAGACCCAGGGAGAAGCTTTTTAAATCCGGTGAGCATAGTTTAAGTAATGCCGAGCTTATCGCGATTTTGCTCAGAAATGGTACGCCTGGTCAGAGCGCGGTTGATTTATCGAGAAAAATACTTTCGAAGTTCAAAACGTTTCGAAATATGAGCCATACGGATATCCGGGATTGGAATGAATTCAAAGGTCTGGGACCGGCAAAAATCGCTCAGATAAAAGCGGCACTCGAGATTGGCCGGCGCTTTCGAGAGGATGAATCAAGACACGAAAAACTGAAGATAAGTTCGTCAAAAGATGTGGTAAGTATCGTAATGCCCTACATGCGTGATTTGAAGACCGAAGTGTTCAAGGTCGTATTTCTTGATAGTCAAAATAGAATTGTCGATATGTCAGATGCCGCTACAGGCACGGTAAATCAGGCTCAGCCGATTATCCGTGAGATCATTCACTCTGCATTGCAGAAATTTGCGGTGTCGATTGTCTGTGTGCATAATCATCCGAGCGCAAATATCAATCCCAGCCCCCAGGATAAGAAATTCACTAAAGAACTAAAAGAAGCCGGAAGATTGATGGAAATAAAACTAGTTGATCACATCATAATCGGTGATAACAGTTATTATAGTTTTTCGGATGAAGGGATTTTATAGGGTATGATTTTGTTAAGGAGAAGCTGTTATGGTTAAAAATGAAATTACGTTGCTATCCATTTTGAAGGATTCAAAATATGATCTTTCAATATTCGCTCCCGAAGAAATAACGACTTTCGAAAAAAAAATTATAGAGAAAAACGGTAAGCCGTATGTGGAGTGTATAATACGTGAAAAAGAGATTAATCTTAAGCCCGAAGAAATTGTGCGCCAACTCTATACTGCAAAATTAATAAACTATTATGGCTATCCCAAGAAAAGAATAAGGTTTGAGCATCCTGTCAAATTCGGCAGGCAAACGAAATCTTCCGATATAGTAGTTTTCGATAAAGATCGCCCGAACGTAGAATATATTATTGCGGAGATCAAGAAGCCAAAGCTTAAAGATGGAAAAGAACAGCTCAAGAGTTATTGTAATGCTACCGGTGCTCCTATAGCCGTATGGACGAACGGAGGTCAGATTTCCCATTATAACCGGAAAGACCCCAATTTTTTTGAAGATATAACCGATATTCCCAATGCCAATCAGAGTCTTGCCGATATCCTCAAAGAACGATATACGCTCAAAGATCTCATCATCAAAGATAAAATTCCTTCGGAGGGAAAATCCCTTAAAATGATTATTCAGGATATGGAAGATGAAGTCCTTGCCAATGCCGGTGTAGATGTGTTCGAAGAGGTTTTTAAACTCATATTTACGAAATTATATGATGAAAACAAAAGCCAGCAGGATAGAGCGGTTATAAATTATTTTTTGAATGGAAAAGATTATCCTATGGTTGCCGAGCCCAGGGCAAGTTACGGAAAAACAAATGAAAATTCATTTGATGAAATCAAAGAAACCGTTCAAGAGGTGGATGATTCACGGTTCAGGGTGCTGGAATTCAGAAATACCGGTCAGTCGGAAGGAGAATTGAAGAAGAAAATCCAAAAGTTATTCGATGAAGCAAAAAGGAAATGGACCGGCGTGTTTCCCGACGAAAGTAAAATCGACCTTTCGCCTTCTCATCTTTCCATATGTATATCAAGCCTTCAGGATGTAAAACTTTTCAATTCCAATTTACAGGTTATCGACGAAGCATTTGAATATCTGGTCAGCAAATCTTCGAAAGGTGAGAAAGGACAGTATTTCACACCTCGTCATATAATCGATATGTGTGTCAAAATGCTCAACCCCAAAAGGGGAGAATATATGATCGATACGGCTGCCGGATCATGTGGATTTACGGTTCATACGATTTTTCATCTCACGGGTCATCTTTTCGAAAATACCGAAATTTCACCGGAAGAAAAAGAAGATGTTCTGAAGGTGTTCGGGATCGATTTTGACGAGAAAGTCGTGCGTGTGGCACGCACCTTGAACCTTATTGCCGGAGACGGGGAGACGAATGTTGTACATTTAAATACGCTTGATCATGACCGTTGGGACGAGACAACAAAAAATCCCAATTGGATCGAAACCTATGGTAGCGGATATAGACGCCTGAAAAAATTGAAAAATGACAGAGAAGGAAACAAAGATTTTGGTTTTGATATTTTAATGGCAAATCCCCCTTTTGCCGGCGATATAAAAGAATCCCGCATTATTCATAAATATGAGTTAGGCTACAACAACAAGAATAAGCCGAAATCGAAAGTCGGCAGAGATATTCTTTTTATCGAACGTAATCTTGATTTTATCAAGGCCGGAGGGCGTATGGCGATTGTTTTGCCTCAGGGTCGGTTTAACAATACGTCGGATAAAGATATCCGGGAATATATTGCCGAAAAGGCAAGAATCATTGCGGTCATTGGTTTGCATAACAACACCTTCAAGCCTCATACCGGTACGAAGACGAGTGTATTATTCGTTCAGAAATGGGATAAAAAATTGTGTCCCAAGAAGGACGATTACCCGATATTTTTCGGTGTGTCAGAGAATGCGGGAAAAGATAATTCCGGGGATTATATTTATGTTAAAAACGGAGACGGTAAGATAAAGCTGGACCAATACGGTCATTTTATCGTTGACCATGATTTACATAATCACAGCGGCGAGCTTCCTGATGGTATTGCCGAAGCCTTCATAGACTGGGCAAAAGAAGAGAAACTGAGTTTTTGGAGGGATTAGAGATGGAAAAAGGATTAACGCCTAAAGAGGCTCAGTTTTTGTTTTACACTGCACCCGATGGTGATATAAAAATTGATGTTTTTTTTGAAGGAGAGACGGTATGGCTCTCTCAACAGCTTATGGCAGAGCTCTTTCAGACCACTAAACAGAATATAAGTCTGCATATCAAGAATATCTTTGCCGAAGGGGAATTGTCAGAGGATTCAGTTATCAAGGATTTCTTGACAACTGCTGCTGATGGTAAATCCTATAAAACAAAGTACTATAATCTGGATATGATTATCTCTGTGGGATATCGCATAAAGTCTAAAGTAGCGACTCATTTTAGACAATGGGCAACACGTCATTTGCGGGAGTTTATTATCAAGGGTTTTGTATTAGATGATAGGCGTTTGAAACAAGGCCATCATTTTGGCAAAGATTATTTTGACGAGCTTTTAGAAAAAATACGAGAGATAAGAGCCTCGGAAAGAAGGTTTTATAAGAAAATAACAGACATCTACGCAGAGTGCAGTATTAATTATGATAAAAACGCACCGATTACCCAGGAATTTTACGCCACAGTTCAGAATAAACTGCATTGGGCAATCACCGGGCAGACTGCTGCAGAGATAATGGCAGCCAGAACTAACGCAAGTAAAAAGAACATGGGGTTGACAACCTGGAAGAATGCTCCCAAAGGCAAGATACTTAAGACAGATATTTCTATTGCAAAAAATTATCTCAATGATATTGAATTAAAACACCTTAACCGTATCGTATCTATGTATCTGGATTATGCTGAGCTCCAGGCAGAGCGCCATATCCCAATGACGATGAATGACTGGGTACGCAAATTAGACGCTTTTTTGAAATTTAATGATTATGAAATTCTGGATAACCCTGGCAAAGTTTCAGCAGAAGTGGCTAAACGGTTATCAGAAAAAGAATATGAGAAATACAGAATTATCCAGGATAGGGCATTCGAAAGCGACTTTGATCGAATAACGAAAAAATACTTGAAAACAGGAAGAAAAGCGCTTGGGCGAAAAAAGACAAATTAAGTTTCTGGAAATAAAAATATGAAATATTCGGTTGTTAATTATAACAAGGTTTTAGAAAATGAAATAAAAAGGCTTGAAGCGGAGTTTTATAATTCCACTTCTTTATTGACTACGGAATATTATACGGGCGAAGAAATAATTGATTTCGTCCAGTACGGAACATCAAAAGAACTCAATGCGATTAAAAGTGGTTTCCCAGCACTTCGACTTAATGAATTTGAGAGTTTATTTATCAAACATCCTGAAAAATATTGCGACAAAATTGATATTGCAACGTATCAGAGCTTATCTTTAAAAAAAGATGATGTCTTGATTTGCAGAACAAATGGCAATCCTAAGCTTGTCGGAAAATCTGCTATTGTTCTTGAGGACTATGATTATGCCTTTGCTTCTTATCTTTTTAGAATTAGGCCAGATAGAAAAAAGATATTACCTACTACGCTTGTAATCTATTTAAATTCATCAACTGGAAGAAATGAGATAGAAAAATATCTCATGGTGAGTAATCAAGCAAATTTTAGCCCAGCTAAATTTAGAGAAATTTTAATTCCAAAGTTAGGTGAAAAAATTCAAAAATTAATCGATAAAATCGTTTTATTCTCATTTGATAAGCATAAGGAAGCAAATACTCTTTACTCTCAAGCAGAACAAACACTTTTATCTGAACTTGACCTTTTAAACTGGAAGCCGAAGCGCCGGCTTTCATTCGTGAAGAATTACTCCGATGCACAATCATCCAACCGTATTGACGCTGAATACTTCCAGCCCATGTATGAGGATATAATTAATTGTTCTAAAGCTAAAGTAGAAACTTTTCTCATTGATGAAGTTTTTACTTTTAAACGAGGCGATTTTATTGATACGAAATATTACACCAATGAAAGAACAAAACGTGCTTATATTAGAATTAAAGAACTTTCAAATTTAAGTAGTATCAATGAAGCTCAAGTTATTTATATAGATGATGGTTTTTTAGATGGTTCTCAAAACACATTAAAAGAATTTGATATTGTTACAGCGATTATTGGAGACACAATTGGAAAATCAAATCTTATTCTTAAAGAATATGAAGGAAGCTATTTTTCCAATAATACGGGTAGGTTTAGGCTTCGTCCTGATTTCAAGAGTAAATTTGATCCATTTTATTTAGAGACACTTTTTCATAGTATTTTTATTCAGTCGCAAATACAAAGAGCTAAAGCTCAAACAGGACAGCCAAAAATAGCAGATAGTGAGATTAAGAAAATTCTTATTCCATGTATTGATTTAGGGAAACAGAAAAGAATAAGTCAAAACATACAAAAGGCTTTAGATAGCAATAAATTATCAAAAAAACTACTCCATATTGCAAAACGTGGTGTTGAAATGGCAATTGAGAAAGATGAAAAAACCGCACAAGAGTGGATTAATTCAGAATTAAGAAAGCTAAACATAAAATAGCTAATTATAAAAAGTGAAAAAAGGAAATCTTTGATTAAAAAATCAAAACCCGGATTGCATAGGTTTGGGGGTGTAAACATGGCAAGTGAATTTATGAAATGTCCAAAATGTGGCGCTGAATTTCAGATTTCACAAGCAATATCTCATGATATAGAAATAACCGTTGCAAAGAAATATGAAAGACAAATCAAGGACTTAAAGGAAGAATCTCAAAAAAATATTGAATTGAAAGAAAAGAAACTTAGTGAGCTGTTTAATCGAGAACGAAAAAATATTGAAGTGAAAGTCAGAAAACAGATAGAAGATAAATTAAAACTAGAAATAGAAGATGCAAAAGAAGAGCTTGCTGAAAAAAGTAAAAAAATAAAAGAGCTACAAAGCAAAGAAATGGAAATTCTTAAAAAACAGAGAGAGTTACAAGAAAAAGAAAAATCTTTTGAGTTTGATATGGCAAAAAAGATTGCGGAAAAAGAGCTTGAAATTCGCAAGCAGTTTGCTACAGGAATGAAACAAATAGAAAGTAAAACTAAGAAAAAGACAGAGGCGACTTTCGGTTTAGAGATTAACGATTTGAAAGAACAAATAATTGAGAAAGACAAAAAATTAAAGGAAAGCCAGGATGTTGAATTGAATTTGCGTAAACGTCAACGCTTGTTAGAGGAAAAAGAAAGGGCTTTGGAACTTGAGGTTGCTAGAAAATTAGATTTTGAAAGACAAAAGATAATTAATAAAGCACTTACAGATTATGAAGAAAAACACCGTTTAAAGGATGCTGAAAAAGAAAAGCAGATGGCTGATATGCGAAGACAAATTGATGATCTAAAGCGGAAAGCAGAACAAGGATCACAGCAGATACAGGGTGAGGTTTTGGAACTCCATATTGAAGAGCTGCTAAGGCAAGAATTTCCTATTGATGATATAGAACCTGTACCTAAAGGAATAAAAGGAGCTGATGCGATACAGATTGTAAAATCGCAATCTGGCAAGATTTGTGGCAAAGTTCTTTGGGAATCAAAACGTACAAAAAACTGGAGTGATAATTGGATTCAAAAAGCAAAAAATGATCAGCGAGAAGCAAAAGCCCATCTGGTTGTTATAGTTTCCGAGACTCTTCCTGATGGAGTTACTCAATTTAGTCAGATAAATGGTGTTTGGGTAGTTAGTATTCCTTTGGCATTAGATTTATCTAGGGCATTAAGGTTTATGTTACTTGAAGTAGCCAGAGAAAAATCTTTCCAGGATGGTAAAACAGAAAAAATGGAAATTCTTTACAATTATTTGACTGGAGCAGAATTTAGAAATCGATTGGAAGCAATTCTTGAGGGTTTTATAGCTTTAAAGAATGATTTGGATTCTGAAAAAAGAGCAATGGAAAAGAATTGGGCTAAAAGAGAAAAGCAAATAGATAAAGTAATAAAAAGTATTGCTGGTATGCATGGTGATCTTGAGGGTATTGCTGGTCCATCTTTGCCATTCGTAAAAATGTTAGAATTGCCTCAAGTGAATGATGGAGAAGAGGAAAAATTAGAATAATATGTATAAGTAGTTATCATGAAATTATATAAAATCGAAATAGATAAATTCCGTTCTATCGATCATATAGAGATAGATATTGATTCACTTGCAATCCTTATAGGAGAGAACAATGCTGGCAAATCAAATATTCTCCGTGCACTTGAGTTATTTTATCAGGATTCTGTAAGAGGAATTAATGAAGAGTTTTTTTATTTTAAGAGTCACAATGAAACTATTTCTATTATTCTTACTTTTGATAGATTGACTGATCGAGACAAAAGCCAGAAATACTTAAAACACTGGATTTATGACCAAGCTATTCGAGGGAAAAAAGTCATTAAGTATAACAATCAAATCCAGAAATATGAAATGGTTTTTTATGGATGGCAAGCAAAGCCTAGGGAAACTCATTTCGATTTATCGCGGTTGGATGAGTATAAAACTGACATCACAAGGATCGTTAGGGATAATAATCTGCCATCATATTTTAAAACAGATAGAGGGACGGTAACCCAAGCTTCATATAAAGAAGGTGTTGTTAAACACATTGAGGAAGGTAAGGTAGAGTTTGGTGATCCTGATTGGATAAAAAATCCAGCCGGACTCAAAGAAGTATTTGCAGATCTATTACCTAAATTTTATCTTGTTCCCGCTGTGAAAGATGCTCAAGACGAATCAAAACCAACACAGCAAACTGTACTAGGTAAGTTGGTTAATGATTTAACGAATAGAATCGTTTTGAAAAATCCGAAATTTGAAGAAGTAAAAAATCAACTCGATGGATTAAAGAAATATTTAAATAAATCTGAAACAGGTGATGACTCAGATAGATTACAAGAGATAAAGGATTTTGAGGAAACCATTTCTGGCATAATATGTGAAAACATGCCAGGAACAAAGGTAGGTATTGAAATTATAACTCCAGAATTAGTCGATTTATTTAAAGACGTCAAAATTACACTAGATGACGATTTGCCTACTTCTATAGACTCTAAAGGGCATGGTCTCCAAAGGGCTTTAATTTTAGCGTATATACGTGCCTATGCTAAAACAATTAGTACAGTCATAGTAGAAGAAGAGCAGCAAGAAGCACTGGTGAAAAATTTTGTATTAGCGATTGAAGAGCCTGAATTATATTTGCATCCGAATGGGCAGAGGAAGATGATGAATGTTCTCAAGAATATTGCCACAACTGATCAGGTGTTGGCATGTACTCATTCAAATTTCTTTGTAGATATGTACGAATACAAAAATATTGTTATTGCTTGCAGAGATGGGAATGGTCCCACAAATACTTTTCAATTTATTGGAGATATCTTTGCGTCTGAAAATTCTCAGGCAAAAAACAGGTTAAAAAAGGTATTTAGATATCTAAGCCTTTTTAATTTATCGCGTAGTGAAATGTTTTTCTCAAAGAAAGTAGTACTGACAGAAGGTGATACTGAAAGATTTATTGTTCCGTTTTGGTCTTCAAAATATGTAGAAACTGATAAAAAATATGATCTATCAGCTAACAATATTTGTGTTGTTGAATGTGGAGGGAAGACAAATATACATATTTTTATGCGAGTCCTTAATCATTTTAAAATACCTTATATTGTGATACATGACGAAGATCCAATTAGCTTTCCTGAGGATAAGCCTAATAAAACTGATAAAGAAGAAGCAGAGCTTAGAATGTTCAGAGAAAATGATTTTATTGTTAATGCTTTAGATTCAAATATTGGAAAAATTATTAAGATTACCCCGGTACTAGAACATATTATTGGAATATCTGCAAGTCAAGCAGATAAACATGGGAAAGTTGGCGCTGCATTTATGAAGTATGATGAGATGCCATTAAATAGCTATCCTGTTCAAATTCAAAGAATCTTAGATTTGATATATTTTTGGTCTGAAGTAGATTCCGTGATTAATATTTCTTGAATGAAAGTTTTTTAGTCTTTGGCAATTTGTAAATTCTTGCTATTTTTATTTTCCCTCCTTCGGCAATTACAGTTGTTTGGGATTTGAACCTTCTGGTTTAAGGTATCTATATCCAGTTGAATGCTCTACTTTCATGGATTTGAAAAAAATGTAATTAGTCCACTTTGAAAAAAATATAAAAGTCTTTCTAAAGATTAACTTTATTTGATTTCCCGGGTCGAGAATGAGAGAGAGAAACTTATTACAAAGATTCAACTATTAGGAAATTCCTAATAGTTCAAAAAGAAGGTGGGAGGCAGGTTTCGAGGAATGTTGACTTTTATGTAATCTGGATGATTCTTTGGATTTAATGAAGCGAATGAAAAATCATACTGACGGGTGGTTCAATCAAAATATAATAGCTTTCGAACGCTACCTATTGGATCTGCTTTTTTTATATTCAGTGAAAAAATATTCAAATTTACCACTCATCCCTTCATCGGCGGACCACTTCTTAACCTTTTCAAAATCAATGACATTTTCATGTGCGACCATCAAAGCTTGAACCAGGGCTTGTTGATCGTTCCAGTGGAAATAAGCGGCCAATCTATCCATCACACAATGCGTAGGAGTAAGAAGTTTAAGATATTGATATTTTGAAACTATCTCATTAAATTCAGTCACCGGTGTATTACCTACAGATACGGGAGGAGCGGGGAAGTCAATAAAAAAATCCGTTTTTGGGTGTTTAAAAAATCTACCATCCCGGTAGAATCCGGTACCTTCAAAAGCTTTTTCCAATTCTTTCAGGGAACTATGGGTAATAAAATCCAAGTCAAAGGATTGGTATTTGTTATCAGTATAGATTGAAACAACAGCTCCACCGGTTAGCACAGCATCAATAGCAGCGTTCTTCAATATTTTACCGACTAATGAAGCCAAGTCTTTTAGGGTTATTTTCTGTGTGATCTGGATCATTTTTTATCCTTTATTCTGGGGCGTGTTCGCTGCCGGTAAAACTTATTCTTAATGTTTTCAGGAAGATATTCAAAATTCTTAGCCAACAATTTTTTTACCTCATTAAGGTAAGGATATCGGGGATTCCATTGATAAATTCTGACCTTTCCCCTAAGGCGACTGACTAAAATCCCACCTTCTTCAAATTTTTGTAATTGTTTTTGGATCATGCTAAGTGGTAAGGAAAACACGCGGGAGATTTCTGTGGGATACGCTTCCTGATATACAAACAGATACATCAGTACCCTTTCCGCCGTTTTACTGCCAAATAATTTCTCTAACATCTTTAACCTTCTATGTAGATTATATCACCTATTTAATAGGTTGTCAATGTTTTTCGCAATTAATTGGAATTTAAAAAAAACGACAGGTGTGTGCAAAAGTGGTTGATCCAGCCCAAGTGGGGATAAATCTAAAACTAAAAATAATGGGTGGGTTTATAGATTTTATGTGGTATTATTCTTATGTATTATAATTAGCCGAATGTAACCATGGAGATACATATGGCAAACAAAAAAACATTTAGTTCTCTTAGCCAGACAGAGACAGAACTTATAGCACGCCTTGCATATGAAAAAAAAGAGATCGTAACCGCAAAAGAATTGGATATTTTTTTACCTGTCGGTTTTTCTTACAGAAGACAGCTTGTATTTAGGCTCAAAAAGAAGAATATTTTAATCCCTATTAAAAGTGGTATATATATATTTGTTCCCTTAGAATCTGTTCCCACGGGTCGACGTGTTAGTGAGTTTATTATTCCGTCGGTTTATTTCCCTGATGGGAATTACTATATTGGATATTCGACAATGTTTAATTATTACAATTTTACAGTTCAGCAGTTTCAGAAAGTGTATGTTATTAATACGCGTTTGAGTAAAGAAAAGAAAATAGCTGGAATTCTATATAAATTTATAAATGTGTCCGAAGCACAAATGTACGGAATTGAAAAGAAGCTTGTGAGGGGTATTGATGTATATATGAGTTCAAAAGAGAAGACGCTTGTTGATCTTATTTATTTCAATAAACCGGTAGGCGGATTATTTCCGGCAGGAGAAATAGTAGAGCGGTTTGTAACAGAGAAAAAGTGTAATGTAAAAACACTTATTGATTATGCAGTGCGGTTTCCCAGTATAAAAACGCGCAAATACATGGGGTATATACTGGAAAAATGCGGAATTAATGACGTGATGTTGAAACCGCTTGCAAAAAGTATTCAAGAAACATCGATCATTTCATTTTCAAAATCAAGAAAAGGCACATTAAATAAAAAATGGAGAGTTATTATCAATGATACACGAGGATAAAGAACAATTTTTTACTCTCATCGATCGTGTCGCATCATTAACAGGTTTTTACGCGCCACTCGTGGAGAAAGATTATTATTTAACGTTACTACTTTCGCGTATACATGAACTATCAGAAAACCTAATTTTCAAAGGAGGGACGTGCCTAAATAAAATATATTACTCATACTATCGTTTGAGTGAAGATCTTGATTTTAGTATGTTGCTCCCTCAGTATAAAGTTACACGAGGCGAGAGGCGCAAATGTATCCAGCCGGTTAAGGATAGTATTGAGGGGTTTGTTAAGCAATTTGGAATGAAGATTGATGATGCTGGCAATCCCGGGCGAAATGAATCGAAACAATATGTATATCATCTAGTATATGATTCCATCACAACGCTTTCAGAGCAGATGGTTAAATTTGAAATAGGACTCAGGTTTAATACTATTTTGGCAATCGAAAAAAGGCAGGTGAGGCATAAATTTAAACACTCTTTTACCGATGAGCCGTTGGTTCCTGGAGGAGAAGTTCAATGTATGTCATTAAAAGAAATTGTGTCGGAAAAGTTACGCGCAGGAGCGATACGGAAAATTATAGCTCCCCGAGACTTCTACGACATTGATTTTATTCTGCACAATAAGTTTGATTTGACCAATAGAGAAGTAATAACCCTGTTCGAAAAGAAACTTCAAGAGGATGGCGCTGATAAAGATTTAAGTAAATATAGGAAGAATCTTGGCAGTTCAGATGAAGAAATAAAAGATATGAATTCACGTATTGAAACAGAATTATTTGATGTTTTGACAGCCGAAGAACGAAAAAATTTTGATTTGAGTACAGCACTTAAAAGAATTAACAAAGCTATGGGAGCAATCGGGAAATGAAATTTTTTATTAAGACCTATGGATGCCAGATGAATGTGAATGATTCTGAAAAGATCCGGCATATTTTAGAATCCCGGGGGGGGCACCATTGCCAGAATGAAGCCCAGGCCGATATTATTATTATTAACAGTTGTGCGGTCAGAGAGAAAGCCCAGGAAAAGATCTTTTCTTATATCGGAAGAATTTCATCTGATAAAAAAATTATTGTAGCCGGTTGTGTGGCCCAATCTGAAAGAGAAGCGATTTTATCCAGAAGTCCTGCGGTTGATTTTATCCTGGGAACCCATCAATATTCCCGGATTCACTCGGCCATCGACCTGATTACCAATCAGAACAGAAAGAAAGTGTGGGTCGGGTTTACAAAAAAGTGGGTGGAATTATATCCGGATTCAGAATCCAGGACCAGTGCTGTTTCCGGTTATATTTCGATTATGGAAGGGTGCAATAATTTTTGCTCATATTGTATTGTCCCTTTTACCAGAGGCCGGGAGAAATACAGACCATATGAAAAGATTCTGGAGGAGGCAGAGTATCTCTCCGATAAAGGCTATAAGGAAATTGTTTTGCTGGGGCAAAATGTGAATAATTGGGAAGACCGGATCAATCGTAAAACCTTTCCCCAGCTCCTGGGTACACTGGCTGAAAAAACCAGGGTTCGCTGGATTCGTTTTATCACTTCCTATCCGGGTTATTTTGATGAAGAGTTGATTGAAGTCATGTTACAATACAAAAATATTACTCGCCATATACACTTTCCGGCTCAGTCCGGATCCACCAGGGTGTTGAAAAAAATGAACCGCTCCTATCACCGGAAAGATTATATTCAGATTGTCGATCGATTTAAAAAAAAGATCCCGGATATGAAGTTCAGCTCGGATTTTATTGTTGGGTTTCCGGGAGAGAGTGAATATGATTTTCAGCTGACCTTATCATTGATCAGGCATGTCGAATATGAATCGGTTTTTTCATTTGTTTATTCGCCCAGGAACTATACCCGATCCTTCCTGCAACCTGACGATGTTCCTCTCGAGGTAAAAAAGGGTAGATTGTACGAGCTGCAGAAAATTCAGGAAAAAATTCAGTTAAAAAACAACCGGAAACTCATTGGCCAGATTGTGGAAGTTTTGATCACCCGGGAAAATCCCAAAAAGCAGGGTGAGGTGATTGGAAGAACAGAGAGCCATCGGGTGGTTAATCTTCGCTCAGGGGGGGTGGCTGGAGAATTCAGGCCGGTATTGATCGAGAATGTAGGTCCCCATTCCCTCAGGGGTGTGGATATCGGCTAAAAATTCCGGCCTTCCCTTTCTTGACTTTGAAAAAGAAATATGATAAATAAAGAGCTATTCTGATTGAAATCATGACAGTATAGGTGAGGCGATGTTAATAGACATTAAAAAAATAACCAGTGAAGGGCTTTCTTTAAGCGACCATATTGAACTGGAAGAAAATTTGTTGATCGAGGATGGGGGTTATTTTATCGAGGACCTCCATTATAATGCCTTTTTTGTCCGCCACGGAGATCAAATAATAGTCAAGGGTAAAATCAAAACATCGCTCTCTCTTCGCTGTGTCAGGTGTTTGGAAAATTTTGAACTGAAAGTGAACTCCAGATTTGATATCATTTTGTTCCCGGCCAACCTGATTCATATCAGCAGCCTGCACTTGAATGATGATGATATGGAATACATTTTTTATGAAGGTAATAAAATAGATATTGAAAAGATCCTGATGGAGCAGGTCAATTTTTTTGTCCCTTTTAATCCGCTTTGCCACTCAGCCTGTAAGGGGATATGTCCTGTTTGCGGGGTTGATTTAAATCATGAATCCTGTAAATGTGAAAATTCATTTAATGAAATGAGTTTACTCATTGATAAAGTAAAGAGGTAAAAATGGCACTTCCAAAAAGACGACATTCTCATCAAAGAAAAAACAAGAGGCGGTCTCATCATGCGCTAAAAGTGGAAGGATTATCAATTTGTCCCCATTGTAAAGAACCAAAATATCCTCATCGAATCTGTAAAAACTGCGGTTATTATGAAGACAGGCAGGTTAAAAAGGGCGAGGAAGACTGATTATGTCCGACATAAAAATAGCTGTCGATGCCATGGGCGGAGATTATGCCCCTGAAGCTATTGTAGAAGGAGTGATGGATTATATCAAGTCCAGTAAAGATCACAATGTCATTCTGGTGGGAAAGGAAAAGGAAATCAGAAAGGAATTTCGTAAATACAATCAAGGCATTGGAAAAAAGATTGAAATTATTGATGCCCTTGAACAAATTTCAATGCGGGAACATTTTTTTTCCTACTGGAGAAAGCGGGAAAAAACCTCAATAAAAAAGGCTCTGGACCTGGTCAAGCATAATAAAGCCCAGGCCATGGTGTCGGCAGGAAACACCGGAGCGGTGATGGCACTTGCCAAAACGGTTCTGGGCCCGCTTAAAAGTATTGAAAGGCCGGCACTGGCAATCATGATACCCACCCTCAAGGGAAATTCATTGCTGGTTGACGTAGGGGCTAATGTGGATTCGAAACCTAGAAATCTGGTTCAATTTGCTCTGATGGGCAAGGTCTATTTGGAATCTGTCCATGGTATCCAGAATCCCAAAATCGGTCTGATGAGTATCGGTGAAGAGGAAGTGAAGGGAACTGAAGTTGTCAAAATGACCAATACCCTGTTAAAAGCCATGGACATTAATTTTATGGGTAATATAGAGGGGAGAGAAGCTTATCTCGGTGAAGCGGATTTGATTGTTACCGATGGATTTACCGGCAATGTGACCCTGAAGGTGGCGGAGGGGGTTGTTGATGTCATGCTATCCATGTTAAAACGGGAGATCATGTCCAACATGCTTTCCAAGATCGGTTTTTTCTTTTTGAAAAGCTCTCTCAGAAGAATAAAAAACAAGCTGGACTATCAGGAGTATGGCGGTGCACTATTACTGGGGGTGGATGGGATTGTGATTATCGGGCACGGTCGTTCGAGTGCCAAAGCCATAAAAAATGCCATCTACCTGAGCAAACGTTTTATTGAAGAAAATGTATTGGGTAAAATTTCTCTGGAAATGGAAAAAATGCAGAAAGTATTTAAGGAGCTCAAATATGGCTGAAATCAAGAGCGCCATTGTAACCGGAGCTGCCAGAGGCATCGGCAAAGCGATTGCCACTCGATTGGCCAAAGCAGGTATAAATGTGGTTGTTTCTGATATCATGGTTGATGAGGCCAGAAAAACGGCTGGTGAATTGGAGGTCCATGGGGTAAAATCGATTGCCTTTGAATCGGATGTCTCCAAAGGGGAAAGTGTTCAAAAATTAATTCAGTCCTGTATGGCCGAATTCGGCAGTATTGATTATCTGGTGAATAATGCGGGGATTACCCGGGATAATCTGTCGATCCGGATGTCTGAACAGGAATGGGATATGGTTTTGGATATCAATTTGAAGGGGGCTTTTTTGTGTTCCCATTTTGCAGCCATCGAGATGATGAAAAACCGGTTTGGCCGGATAGTAAACATCTCATCGGTAAGCGGAATTCTCGGAACCCCCGGGCAAGCCAATTATGCAGCCTCTAAGGCTGGTGTCATTGCCTTGACCAAATCTATGGCCCGGGAACTGGGTGGTCGGGATATCACCGTCAATGCAGTTGCGCCCGGTTTCATTTTAACCGAAATGACCGAAAAGCTCCCGGATAAGGTTAAAGAGGGATACCTGTCTCAAATACCATTAAAAAGGGTTGGCTCGCCCGAAGATGTGGCTGAAGCCGTTTATTTTTTATTATCACCATCAGCTTCGTATATTACCGGAACTGTTATTAATGTCTCCGGTGGGCTGGTAATATAAAAGAAAGGAGGAAGTTATGACAAAAGAAGAAATTTTGGTAAAAGTAAAAAGTGTTGTTTCAGAAAAATTAAATGTTGGTGAAGATCAAGTTACTGCCGATGCAAAATTTGTTGAGGACCTGGGCGCTGATTCTTTGGATCAGGTTGAGTTAATCATGGCACTGGAAGATGAGTTTGACCTTAAAATCCCAGAGGAAGATGCTGAAAAATTATCCACAATCGGAGCTGCTGTCGATTTCATTATTTCCAAAACCCAATAAATAATGGATTTTGTTAAAAAAACAATCAACCTGAGAAGGGTTGTGGTTACCGGTCTGGGTATGATTTCCCCGGTTGGCAAGTTGGTTCCTGAAAACTGGGAAAATGTAAAGAACGGTAAAACAGGAATCGGTCGGATTACCCGGTTCGACCCGGAGGGATATTATTCCCAGATTGCCGGAGAAGTAAAAGGATATGACCCTTATGACTATTTTAATAGGAAAGAATTAAGAAAGTACGATCCTTTTATCCAGTTTGCCCTGATTGCAGCCGATGAAGCGATTTTGGATTCAAATTTGAAGATTGATCAATTGAACGCCGAGAGAATAGGTGTTTATGTGGGGTCCGGAATTGGAGGAATATTTACGATTGAATCAAACCATGAAATCTTATTGAACAGGGGTTTTTCCAGAGTATCACCTTTCTTTTTACCGGCTTCGATCGCAAATCTGGCCACCGGCCAGATAGCCATTAAATACGGGTTTAAGGGGCCCAACCTGGCCAATGTGACTGCCTGTGCCACCAGCACCCATTCAACCGGTGATTCATACAGAATCATTCAAATGGGGGATGCTGATGTCATGCTTGCGGGCGGGGCTGAATATCCCGTAACCCCGCTGGGAATCGCGGGTTTTTCGGTGATGAGGGCCTTATCTTCGAGAAATGACGATCCTGAGAGGGCCAGTCGTCCCTTTGACAAGGAAAGGGATGGCTTTGTGGTTGCAGAGGGAGGAGCGATTCTGGTGTTAGAAGATCTTGAACATGCCATAAAAAGGGGAGCCAAAATATATGCTGAAGTGGTGGGATACGGTTTTACCGGTGATGCCTATCACATGACCGCTCCGGATCCCCAGGCGGATGGGGCTTATCGCTCCATGAAGATGGCCATCAATAGTGCCGAAATCCAGAGTGAGGAAATTGATTATATCAATGCCCATGGCACCTCAACTCCCCTGAATGACAAATATGAAACCATTGCCGTCAAACGGTTATTCGGTGACCATGCCTCCAAATTGAATGTCAGTTCAACCAAATCCATGACCGGACACATGTTGGGTGCCACCGGAGGTGCTGAAGCCATTTTAACCGTACTTTCAATATTCGACTCCTTTATTCCTCCGACCATGAATTATGAATTCCCGGATGAAGACTGCGATCTCAATTACACCCCCAACCAGGGTGTAGAAAAGAAGATAGGTTATGCCTTATCCAATTCTTTTGGATTTGGCGGGACCAATGGAACCCTTATTTTTAAGAGATTTGAATCATAAATTAAATATTTCTTATAATCAGTCTAGAGTGAATTAACCTAAGAAACAGATATCCTTATTGTAATATTTAGACTGCTGATTTTTTTAGTATTCTTCCCGGTAGACTTCCGGTATGTTCTCCGTTTCGGATAACAATTTTTCCATTTACAACCACCCATTCGATTCCAAGGGGATATTGTTTTGGGTCTGTCCAGGTTGCCTGATCTGAAACTGTATCGGGGTTAAAGATCACCACATCGGCAAAACAATTTTCCTTTATCTGCCCTCTATGTTTTAATCCGAATTTTTGAGCAGTCAGAGAGGTCATTTTTTTAATGGCTTGGCCCAAGCTTAATATTTTTTCATCCCTGGCATACCGGCCCAGAATCCGGGTGAACGTACCATAGTATCGCGGGTGGGGTTTCCCCTTGTCCAGTAAACCGTAAGGGGCTACTGCCTCCCCATCGGCACCGATAACCACAAGGGGATGAGCCAGGATCCGTTTCAGGTTATCTTCGCTGGCAAAGAACAATATCATAGAAACACGATTCTCTTCTTCAATAAGTAAATCCCGTATGAATTCATAAGGTTCCTTCCGGATTTCCCCGGCAGCCTCAAGAATATTCCTTCCTTCAAAGGGTTTATTTTTTTCAGTAAATACCGAACTTATCAGAACTTTATCCCAGGAACCAAGCTTTTTTTCCTGTTCTTTCAAATGATTGCGAATTTTAGAATCCAAATTAGGGTCATTTAGCTTGGCAATAAACTCTTTTGTGGTACCTTGTTTTGACCAAAGAGGGAAAAAATAGCTTAGACCGGTGGAACCGGCAACATAGGGGTACCTGTCAGCTAAAATGTTAATTCCTTTTTTTGCAGCAGCCTCGATTTTTGTTATTGCGTCATCTATTTTCGGCCAATTTCTTTGATATGCAACTTTTAAATGAGAAATTTGTAAACTTACACCTGTTTTTTTAGAGATTTGAATTGTTTCTTCAATGGATTCCAGAAGTTTGTCCCCTTCATCTCTCATATGGGTGGCATACACTCCCCGGGCGTGGGCAATCTCATGACACAGTTCGGTGAGTTCTACGGTATCTGCATAGCTTCCCGGTGCATATTCAAGGCCGCTGGACATTCCCAGTGCACCGGATTTTAAATTTTCGCGGACCTGTTTTTTCATCCGATGCATTTCTTTTTCGGTCGGAGGACGGTCATAATATCCAACAACTTCTCCCCTCAAGTTTCCATGACCCAATAAAGTGGCATAATTGAGGGCCATTCCCTTTTCAGTAAGGCGCTTAAAAAATCCGTTGATGTCTCTCCAGTCCAGTTTAATATTATATTCTTCTTTATAATATTTACGGTATTCGCTGAAAACGACATCAGAAATTGGGAAGGGTGAGAATCCGCAATTTCCGCTGATTTCAGTTGTAACTCCCTGCCTGACCTGACTCTCGGCTTTTGGATTTACCAATAATCCCACATCTGTATGGCTGTGGGCATCGATAAATCCAGGTGCAACCGCCAGTCCCCGGGCATTGATGATCCTTTTGGCTTTGTCCGGATTAATATTGGCTGTGATCCGATAGATTTTATCGCCTTTTATGGCTATATCGGCTTCCTGTGGTGGTGTTCCCTGTCCGTCAAAAACCAATCCTTTTGATATCAGTATATCGATTTCCTTGGCCCGGGATGATTTTTGAAAAAAGATTTGTGAACCTCCCAGGCCCAGAAAAACGGCTGACCGGATTGAATTCTTTATAAATTTTCTTCGTTTTATTTTTGTGCTCATGAGCGCTCCTTGGTTCCGGTAGATTCGGTTTGAATATGGAGAATAATCCTGTCAAGGAGATAAAGAAAATTGAAGTTTGAAAAAGATTTTTTTCTGGTGATATTGTAGATTAAAGGTAAATAAAAACTAGAGTAAGAGTATTGATGAAAAAAAGATGGGGGATTTAATCCCCCATCTTTCATCTATTAATTTTCCCTTTTAGAATATTATTCTTAATCCGCCGCCATAGCGAGAACGTGTCTGGATATCACTGAACTCATCAAATGCCACGCGTCCTTCCACGAACAAGCCGACATGTTTGGCGAACATAAAACCGGTATTGATGACCAGATCAAATCTGGTGTCCACACTGGTGTGGAATACACCTACGCCAGCTCCTACAAAGAACTTGGATAACCAGAAGGTTAGAGTGACATCACCGAGTATGGCAGTGGTGTCATCATTGCTGTCTGAGATTTCAGGGGCTGCGCCAACCAGACCGATGATTGAGACGGTTTCTGAAAATTTGTACATATATCCGACTCTGGCCAGTATCCAGGTGGCCGGATCCGGCATGTAGAGAATACCCAGGTCTCCGACAATAAAGCCTCTCTTCTTCAGAAAAACTTCTTTCTGGCAATTTTCTCCGTTGATTTCGGCGCCATCATTGTCTTTTACCACAGCAATCAATTTATAGGTTCCGGCTTTTTTGATCTTGGTTTCATAGATCCAGGGGGGGGTTTCCAGGACTTTTTCTTCCAGTAATTCTCCATTGTCATAATTGATGGTGAATTTAACCGATACAATTTTTCCATCCGGATCGCTTGAACCCGAGGCATCCAGGGTGATCAGTTCACCGGCAAAGGCCTCGGTGGGATTGACCTGTAGATCGCAGGTGGGGGGTTGATTGGGTGGTGGGGGCGGTGGTGGTGGGGGTGGTAATTCGGTGGTACTTTTTAGTGAAATGTTACCGCAAATTTTCGGTACGATAAAAACATGTTCCTTTAAGTCCCGGGTTATGACGAATCGATAGGCGAGGAAAGGTTCTTTTCCTGCCCAGATAACATCCTTTTCGACGTAAACCCTTTTTCCTCTTTTAAACATCATCCACATGATCGTATCACCAGGCTGAATTTCGATAAATTCAATTTGGGCTGATTTAAGCTGCTCGATAAATGCAAAAAAGAGGTCTCCGTACCCGGCTTCTTCAAATCCGATTTTTACCTCTCCAACTCTGTCATTGGCAATGGTTTGAATATCTTCTGCCTTCAGATCCTTGGATCTGTAAAAGGGATTTACTCCTAATCTCTTGACTTCTTTTTCCGCTAATAGAGAATTGACAGAAAATAGAAAAACAAGAACAATAAAATAAGTGATAATTTTCTTATTCATAGAGCCTCCTTGTTCATTTTATAATAAAAAATAAAATAAATGTCAAGGTTTTTTCTTGATTTTTTTTTATATAAAAACAAGATTAGACCTGCTTTTTTATAGATTCGAGTGATAGCAAGTTGACATACGGCCAAAGATAGTACATTTTTTTTATGGGGCTTTAACTCGTGAAAATCAGTTTCAACCAACCTGGATTCATACCCTGGGGGGGATTCTTTTGCCGATTGATGGCATCCGATACCATGGTGCTGCTGGATGATAGTCTGTTTGCGCAGGGATTTACTTTTGTGAACCGCAACCGGTTAAAGTGTCCTGATGGTGAATTGTGGATTACCGTCCCCATCAAAAGAATCCCGGGAGAAAGGCAGAAAATCAAAGATCTGAAGATCCATGAGAAGCAATACTGGGTAAAAAAATGGATGAAAACTTTATATCATGGTTATCTCAAGTCCCTGTGGTTTAATGAAATTCAGGGTGAATTGAAGCGGATTCTGGAGGCTCGCGGAGATGGTTTTTTAGATATGGTATTACCGGTTCTTGAATTTATAAAATTAAAGCTGGGCATTGCTACCTCCTTTACCCTGCAGTCAGATACCGGAATAAAATCAAGCGGTTTTCAGTTGCTAATGGATATGGTCGAAGAATTGAATGCCGATGAGGTGATTCTACCGCATTTTTCACAAAAGACAATTCCCTGGGAGCGACTGAAGCAAAAAGGGATACGGGTGAGTTTCTTACAATATTTTTCTCCCGTATATCCCCAGTTCTGGGGTCAATATAAAAAGAACCTTTCGGCTCTGGATATCCTTTTCTGCATGGGAAAGGAAAGCCGCAGGGTATTGGAAAAAGGTCACAAGCTTATAACATTATAGGAATTTATTTTTATTTGATAATGTGAGTAGATTTTATCCAAATTGTAGGGAAGAGCAGCGGTTTGCCCTTGAGACAGAGGGCGAATCGCCATTCGCCCCTACATTAGTGAATTTATTAGGTAAAAATTTTAAAGCCACCCGCCGTTTTAGCTTTGAATCCTCGGCGAGATAAACTTCTCCCATTCCTCCAGACCCGATTTTATTCAGAATCCTATAATGAGATATTGTTTTTCCAATCATGATTTTTTTTCTATTTCACATCTAACATTTGCCATTTAACATGTGACATCTGCCGTAATGAGCCCCCATGCCGCCTTCATCCAGTTTTTCGAGGATCTAGTGGAAAATAGTTTTGTCAATCATTTTTCAAAACCCACTTTCCTTAACAGAACTTTAAATCTTGGATCAGGTAATAGATCTTCGAACCATAATTCAGCTTCACATCCTAGCAGCGCTGCCCCAAATTCATGATTATTGCAGACAATATCCAACCACTTAAAGGCTTGATTTTTATTCCCGAGACCGTAATGGATTAAACTGAATTCGAAGGCTCTGGTATCCTGGTTTTTAGCTAAATCTTCTAATTTTTTTAGTTCACTTAATGCGGCTTCTTTTTGCCCTGCTTTGCAATAAGTATAACCCAGGATTCCGATAATATCAAAAAAATTTCCAGTCATCACCCTCACTTTTTTAAAATATTCAATCGCTAAATCATACTTTTTCAGCCAAAGATAAACAACACCCATATGATGATAAGCAGGTGAGAAATCAGGATCCATATCAATTGTAAACTGAAGCTGATTTATTGCTTTTTCAAAAGCACCGGACCAGGCATAAATAACACCAAGATTACGATTGATAATTGCTGATCCGGGGTCATATTCTCGCGCCTGGGTCATATAGCGGATGGCTTCTTTATGGCGGTTGAGGATACTAAGTGACACGGCATACCAATTGTAAGCGGTTGGATAACGCGGGTTAAGCTGAATAGCCTTCTTAAAGGAACGTTCAGCCCCCAGCCAGTCCCAATCATAAAAGAATTTAATCCACCCGAGCGCTGCATGGGCTTCCCCCAGGTTTTCATCAATGGATAATGCTTTTTCAGCAGCAATCCTGCCCTGGCGAATAAATGGTTCAGGCTTAGCTATATGCATTGAATGCATACAAT
>CBDAFS010000039.1:0-138881 GCA_965195285.1 uncultured Aminicenantes bacterium
CAACATGTATAACTTGGTTAAAACTCCCCTTTGAATCCAAGGTAATATCATTATCTGCTATTCTGATTGAATCATAAATGGGGTTTACAACTGTCCCGGAAACCTTTATATTGAAAATCTGATTACTAGAATCTGAATGCATCCTTACAAAAACAAATAGAAAAATCAATATGAAAAGATTTCGTCCTTTGAGCATTTATTCCTCCAGTTACATATTTCTTTGGTTATTATAACGCCATCAAATTTGAATTGTTACAACAACATAAGGTGATTTCATAGGAAATTTCCTTTTTAATCATATAGAAATATTAATAATATGTATGTTGAATGTCAATGGATTGTGGTTTAACAATTCGGGGGACACCATACTTAATTTTTCAAATATGGCTTATCCAAGGACATTATAATCGAATACTCAGGTATGATGTCCCTATAATTTATAAACAATAGAAAAAAAATCAAAATCTCAAAAGACCGTCCCCACCCCCAGATTCCCTTGCAGGGTAATAGTACCAATACCACTAAAATTAGCTTGATCAAAATTTTATTTTTTGCCTGACTCATACTTATTCTCGATGCATCTTAAACGATAATTACAATTATTATAAAGAATATAATAAAAATAACAATAAATTACAAATCCAGGCTCCAATTTAAAAAGAGGAACAGTACCCTATTTTTAAAATGTCAAATTGTCAAGCACCGTCACCCCATTTCCATTTTCCCCATTTTTTCACTGTTAAATAAATGGGATGTGTCCCTAAAAAAATCTTTATTGATATGTAACAACTAATTCAGGAGAATAGTCACCACATTTTGCTTGTGTGAAGAATGCTGCATCCTCGATGTTGTCATTGTCCGTAGGGTTTGGGAAAAGCATTCTATACTGAGAGCGTGTTCTGCCATTATTAATATCATCCTGAAGGCGTGCTGTAACATTCAAGGTTTTAAATTCAATAGATGCATTATTAGAGAGGATTCCAATATTGTCTTGAAGGGCGGCCAAATTATAATCAGCCCCATCCAAAGTAGCACCGTAATCTAAATGGTCTACAATGACATTTCCTAAATCAGTATAGGGCGTTCCAATAACCGCCTCTTGGTAGTTCCTCAAAGTGGAAGAGATAATATTGGAACCTGGCGGGATACTGCTGATATCAAAGCTTAGAAATCCTCGCACTCCAATATCGGCACCAGTATCTCCAACCATTATTTGAGTCCAAGTTACAGCACTTCCCATGGAGGTAACAAAACCATCCACTCCCTTAGTACTGTTCAAAGTTACTGTTGAAGCTACTGTAGTCGGGTAACTATCGCCATCTGTTCCGCATGTTGTTAAAAGTACTGCGAGCAAGGCGGTTAATACTACGACCCCCAAAACTCTCAAACTACTTTTCATGACATCCTCCTTCCCCTCGGCTCAATAAACAAGGGGTCAAGTTTTCGTTTGACTGTTGGTGATAATATCCAGTATCTCATTAATCCTTTTGTTACGTTTAACATATTTCTTCATCATCTCCTCAGTTTTACTCAATGAACTACTCATTACTTCGCATCATTTACATAAATTATCATAAAATTTACACTTTTGCACGCACCGGTCCATATTTTATAAATTAACAATCCATCCCAATTTATCAGTTGCAACGTTTCAACCTACCGTCCCCTATTTTATAGAAAAATGGGGGATTTTATCCCTCTGGATTTCACCAGCTTGCTTGGTGTACTCAAGCAACATCCTTGGATTACCATAAACAATAGAAAATAAATCAAAATTCCAAAAGACCGTCCCCACCCCCACGTTAATAATTATGTATAATGTCCCTATAATTTCTCGGTCTATTTTTTTATTGTCTTTATCCGCTCTTTGTGGAAAAAAATGATGATTAAACCGGGTATGAGAAACAAGATGTCCCATAATATCGATATAATTAAACTTTCCGTTCCGTCCTGAGAAGTGGTAAAACATCCGCAAGTGATATCCAGTCCCCTGAGGGCATTTAACCCCATTGCCGCTATAAAAACCAGCAACATCAGGCTGAGCAGAATCGAGGGTGTCCGGATCATCAGTCCGGAAATCAGCAGCAGGCCACAGATCATTTCAAACCAGGGAAGAATACCCGCAACCCAGTATATGGCGATATCCGGAATCAGGTTATAATCATAGACGATTCTGGCAAAATCATGGGGATGTGCGATTTTGTCCAGGCTGGCATATATAAATAATCCACCCAGAATAACCCGGCAGAGGAACTGAACCGAATAATGTCCTAAAAGATTTGATATTTTAGTCTTCATCTTGATTTAATCCCCGGATTTCTGCTTTAACCCCGAGGCCCAACTCCACCCATTGCTGTATGCCTCCCCTGAACACAAACACATTCTCATGTCCCTTTTTAAAAAGCAACCTGGCCAGGAGCAGTGAATCCGTACAAGAATCATCGCTACAATAGGTGACGATTATTTTATTCTGCCGGAATAAAGGCGATTGTTTCGGATAAACCCGGTCAAAATCAGAGATGGGCAGGTTAACGGCGTCAGGAATATGTTTTATCCGGTATTCCATTTCAATCCGGGCATCCACTAAAATGATCTGTCCCTGATCTTTCAGGGATTTAAGCATTTCTACATTGATTTCATCAATGATCGGCTGCTCGCCCAATACCGAAGAATCAGAAGAATTAAGGGGATCATATTTTTTCAACAACAGTAACGGTTCGCCCAGGATATAGTTGTACAGAAGCGCGCACATAAAGCTGATCAAAACAATTAATACGGTTTGGATCAAAAATCGTCTCATCCTATTTCACCTGGTGCATCTCATGTTAATATGTTTCTATTTGGTTGTCAATCCGATTGGTTCCTCTGTTGAAACTTAAACCCAGGCAATCAGGAATACCCCTAAAACCATGATAATCGAACCGGTCAGGCGTTCGGCAAATCCCTTTTCCTTTAAAAACAGATAACCGAACCAGATACCCAAAATCACACTGGTCCTCTTGATGGAAATCACATATGCCACCAGGGTTAAGGCAATGGCTGACATCTGAAAAATCGATCGCAGTGCTGTCAGCAGTCCGATAGACAGCAGTGGCTTAAGCATTGGCATCGATAAACGGATTTTATTTCTGCGCAAGCGGTATAAGACCAGGGGTAAAAAGATTATAGCAGAAGCCACATGGGTAGAGAGTACCCAGAAAAGAACCGATGAGTTTATAACCCCTATTTTGTCAATGTTGGAGGTGAGGCTCCATATAAATGCCACCAGCAGCATGTACCGGGGCCCTCTTTCACGCATCAGTGCCCGAATGGGGCTCCAGAGCCCCTTCTGCTTTTCTTTGACATTCAGAATATAAGCACCGCAGACAATCAGTATTATTCCGATCAAACCCTTTAAATCCGGGAATTCCCCGACAATCAGCGGAGAGGTGGCCAGCAGGAAAACCGGGGTAAATGTCACCATGGGCAAGGAAATGGACAGATCAGAATGTTTCAGGGCTTTCATATACAGCAGGCTGGCTAACACATTCAAAATCGTACCCGCTAACAAGGCCAGCCAGAACCGATTTGATAATACGGGAATCTCTATAAAAAACAAGGCCAGTAGTAAAACCGGCAGGGAAAACATATACATGGACCCGGAGACCAGATACTCATCGGTCGTTTTAAGGCTTTTCTTGCAGATGACATCCTTGACTGCTTCAAAAAGAGCGGTCAGAATCGAAAACAACAACCACATCATATCACCATTCGATCCGATATCAGATGGCTAAATGGTCAGGATTATTTAACCTTTATCTTGGAAAACATGGTATACAACACCGGAACAATAAACAGGGTCAGAAAAGTAGAAGCAAAAAGACCGCCGATCAAGGCAATGGCCATGGGTGAGCGCATTTCCGCTCCCTCGCTTGATGATAGTGCCATGGGCAGCATACCGCAAATGGTCGACAGAGCGGTGATCAGGATGGGCCTCATGCGAATAACCGCTCCCTTAATCACCGCATCGTATTTTTCCATTCCGCGGGCAATCAATTGATTGATATAGTCAACCATGACAATTCCATTGTTGACCACTATTCCCCCTAACATAATGAATCCCATGATGGCGGATAGACTGATGTTCTTCCCGGTCAGGGCCATCAATGCCACCACTCCGATAAAAGCCATGGGAATGGTAAACATGATGATAAAGGGAAATTTCAAATTTTCAAACTGGGAAGCCATCACCGCATATACCAGGACAATGGCTAACAGGAGAGCCAGCCCCATGGTTTTGAAAGATTCGATCATATCCTTGTACTGTCCGCCCATTTCATAAAAATAACCCTCAGGTAAATTATCCACTATTGATTTGCTCTTTTCCACTATCTCTGAAATGATTCCGCTTAAATCTCTATCGATATAATTGGCATTGACACTGACTTTTCGGACCTGGTTTTCCCGGTCGATTTTCACCGCACCGAAAGCATTCTTGAAGTTTACTACCTGAGAGAGATATACCTTGCTTCCCTGGGAGGTAATAATGGGAAGTTTTTTCAATGCCTCCAGGCTGTTTCTGTCTTTTTCCTCCAGCCGGACCCGGATATCCCTCTCCTCTCCCTCCAGCATCATCCGGGAGACCACGGTCCCTATGGTAAAGGTCTCAACCTGACGGGAAATATCATAAGGGGTCAGGCCCAGTTTTGAAGCTTCCTCTTTTTTAATTTCCAGCAGTATTTCAGGTTTGCGTTTTTGCATGGATATTTCCACATCCCTTATACCTTCGATACCTGATATTTTTTCTTTGATCTGTTCGGCGATCATCTGCAACCTGTCCAGTTCACGGCCAAAAAAGCTGAATTCAATGGGACTGGTTCCGGAGTCACCCATCATGGATGAGGCCACATCAACAAACTGGACTTTTCCGGTACTCAGTTCGGGAAAATACTGACGCCATTGTTCCAATATCTCCTTATCGGAAATATCCCGCTTGCTGCTGGTCACCAGATACGACCACAATACCGCTTCATACGATCCGGACGGGGTAAAAGGAGAACCCGAATCCTGGGCATTCTGTTCGCTCAATCCCACATTGATCATGGTGGAAAGGGCATTTTTATCTTTCACCGATTGATCTTCCAGGTATTTTATAATTCTGTTGGTCTCGGCGATATTGGTCCCCACCGGCATGGTTAGTTTCAATACAATCATGGATCGGTCCACATCGGGCATAAATTCCGCACCCATTAAAAATGTTACCACCAGAGAAACAACAAAAATCAGCAATACCGATATCAAGGCTAATTTTCTTCTTTTCAATACCCGGTGGAGCCATTTTTCATATATATTTCTGAATCGCAAGAATTTCTCTTTTCCCAGGGTCAGGGCCGTTTTTTTGGCATTCTTCTTTACCTTGAAAAGCCAGGATGCTAACATGGGAATGATGGTCAGGGCCACAAAGAGGGAGGATAACAGGGAGAAGGCAACGGTCAGCGCCATTCCCTGGGATAATTTTCCTGCAATTCCGGAGGCAAAAATCATGGGGAAGAAAACCGCTATGGTGGTTAAGGTTGAGGCGATAATGGCTGTGGCCACCTCTGAAGTGCCCACCTTGGCAGCCTCGTAGCTGGATTTACCCTCTTCCAGATGGCGGAAGATACTCTCAATTACCACCACGGCATTGTCCACTAACATGCCCACCCCCAGGGCCAGACCTCCCAGGGTGATCAGGTTTAGAGTATAGTTGGCCAGATCCATGGCAATAAACGTGGCAATAACCGAAAGCGGAATGGCAATGGCAATGGCCAGGGTGGGCCGGATATTTCTCAGGAATACGAAAATGAGCAGCATGGCTAATAAGCCTCCCACCAGGATATTATTGGCACTTTTTACCGACATGATCTCGATGATTCGGGAAAAGTCCATGGCAATGCCAAATTCGAGATCCGGATCCAGGGTGGGCTTGATCTGTTCCAGGGTCTCTTTGACCTGTCGGGCTACCAGAACCGTATTGGCACCTGAACTCTTGGTAACGATCATCATGATGCCTTTGGTTCCGTTCATTCTGACCAGAGCCCTCATTTCCTTGTTGGCTTCCCTGGTTTCGGCGATATCCTTTAAAAATATGGGTTCGCCCCTGCTGCCCAAACCCACAACAACATCATTGATCTCTTCAACGGTTTTAAATTCACCGATGGTTCGGATTAAAAATTCCTTGTGCTCTTCTTCCAGGTACCCCGAAGGTAAATTTATATTGGAGGCTTGAATGGCCTGTTCCACCTGGGTAATGGACAGACCCCGGGATTCTAATTTTCCCTTGTTTACATTTATTAGGACTTCTGCCTCTTCCGGAGACCAGACCATGGCCGATGCCACTCCATCCAGGCGTTCCAGCCGGGTGGCCACTTCGTTGTCAATGTATTCTTTCTGCTTTTTTAATTCCCGTTTTCCACCGGTAATTCCATACATCATAATGGGCATATCGGTGAAATTAAACTTCACCACCATAGGATCACTGATCCCGTCGGGCAAATAGGCATCAAAAATCCCGATCTTATCCCGGACATCCTGGGCGGCGAAATCCAGGTTGGTACCGGATTCAAACTCCACCATCAGGATGGATAAACCTTCCTGGGAAACCGATTTGATTTCCTTGACATTTGAAACCGTTGATACCCACTGCTCCAGGGGCCGGGTCACGGTCGCTTCAATATCTTCGGAAGCCACCCCGGAATAACTGGTAATCACCGACACATAGGGCATTTCCATATCCGGGAACATGTCCAGCCCCAGACGCCCGAAAGAGATAAAACCCAGGATTACAACGACCATCACGATCATGGAGACGGTGACCCGTCTTTTCAATGAAAAATCAATGATCTTCATTTGCCAGCTCCTTCCAGGGCAATGAGGGATCCGTCCTTCAGATCATAGTTTCCCTCAACCACGACCAGCTGACCGGTTGTCAATCCTTCTAAAATCTCCACTTGCTTATCATTTTTCTCGCCGGCTTTAACTGTTATTGTCCTGGACTTACCATCCTCAAACAATACCACAAATTGATCATCAACCAGTGCAGATAGTGGGAGGGTAATCACATCCTTTTTCCGGGAAATCTGAATCATGACTTCAGCGAAAACACCAGCTTTTATTTTTATGTCCGGGTTGTCAATTTTGATTTCCACTTTAAAGGTTTTGGAAACCGGATCGGCAGCCAGGTTTTTACTGTATACTTCACCGTTGAAAACTTGATCACCCAAACTCATTACCGTGGCCAAACAATTCTGGCCTATTTGAATTATTTCAATGTCCTCGCTGGGAATATCCAGCACTATTTTAACCTGACTCAAATCCATGAGGGTGAGCACATTGGCCCCCATTCCCATCATTGGATTGATCATATCCCCTTCTTCCATATTTTTGGAGGTGATGATACCGTCAAAGGGGGCCTTCATGATGGAATTCTCCAGAGTATGCTTGATCACATTGAGATTGGCCTCGGCACTTTTTTTTTGGGCATCAGCGGATTCAAAGCCAAGTTGGGCTTTCTCTAATTGCATCTGGGAAATGGCATTTTTTCCCCGTAATTTTTCCAGCCGGCTTACATTCAATTTGGCATCCTTATAACCGGCATTGGCTACTCCCAGGGAAGCCTGGGCCTGTTTTAACTGAAGCTTTAGTGTGGTGGTATCTACTTCAGCCAGCAGGTCACCCTTTTGTACCCGATCGCCCTGCTTCTTGTAAATCTTCCAAATTCTGCCCGAGGCATCCGGAGCAATATTGGCGGTTTTCCAAGAAGAAACCGTACCCTTGTATTGCAGAAATTTTGAAAACTCACCTTTGCTAACCTCCACTACTTTTACTTTAATGGGATTTTTCTCCAAAACCTTTTCTTCACTTTTCCCCTTTGAACATCCCATATAAATCATTAACAATGATATTGACAACATTAAAACTCGTTTCATTCTATACCTCCGTTTAGGCTAACGCCTGATATTTTTTCCATGGTTGAAAGGGCAATATTATAGTTGTATAGTGCCTGAAGGTACATCACCCTGGCCTGTGTTAAGGCATTTATCGATGTGTTCAGTTCAAGGATTGAAATCATACCCTCCTGGTAATTCAGTTCGGCAATCCTGACCCCCTCTTTGGCGGTTTCAATATTCTTCAGACCCAATAAAATGTTTTCGTATTCTTCCTGCATGGTCAAATACAAATCTTTCACTTCCATTCGGGTTGCATCGCTCAGTTCTTTTACATTCATGTTAAGGATTTTTTTCAACACCCTCATCTCCCCTACTTCGGCACTCCTTCTCAAACCATTGAATATGGGAAAACTGACACCCAGAATGACTGAATAAAAGTTTTCCCAATTACCCGCTCTGAAATTCAGGTTATCGGAACGATAACTGTAGGTGGCCACCAGGGAAAAATCAGGAACATACTGGGCCCAGGTCATTTTCAAGAGATTATTGGTTTTCTGAACCTCCATTTTTAACTGCAAAATTTCAGAACGGTTGATCAGGGCATCCTGAACCAGTTCGGAGAGAACCAGTTGCTTTTTATCATATCCCAGTGATCCGGATACCCGGACATTGGTCTTATCGGGTAGCCCTAACATGACTTTCAAATTGGCCTGCATCATCTTCAGAAGTTTGGTTATATTCAGTATTTTCGGTTTGGCTGAACTCACTGATAATTCAGCCTGTAAAAGATCATATTTCGAAACCATTCCCAGCTGATAGCTCTCCTTGACATTCAGGTAATTCTTCTCTGCCAATTGCAGTGCCTCCTGATGGGTTTTAAACAATTCGTTCAAGACCTGTATATTGAAGAATATTTTATTTACATTCAATATTAGGTCTTCTTTGGAATTTTTCAGTTTTTCTTTGGCTATTTTCAGATCGATCCGGGCATTTTTAAATGAATACCAGATTTTCCCCCCGGTAAAAACCGGTTGAACAATCTGAACATTGAACTCATAGTTTTTAGTGAAATCCAGAGCAATTTTAGTAGGTTCTTCGCCGGGAATCAGTGGTGGCATCTCCAGTTCCATCAACTTCTCATCCAAAACCCGATAACCTTCAATGGACACCTGGGGCAAAAAACCCAGATTCTTCTGCACACCGTACCGGGCCTGCTTCACTTCCTGCTGACTGATCAAATATCTGGTATTGTTCTTGAGCGCCATATCGATCGCTTTATCAATGGTTAAATGGATAACCTGATCCGAATACAGGAAAAACCCACCTATAATGATTAATAGCACTATCATGTTTTTTTTCATTTCAACCTCCGTCTACGTACTCATCATATTGAAAAATTATTTCCTTTTTTCATCTTTGATGATCCCCTTGCTTATGATATTAGTGATATGGTCTGTCAGTTGATTCAAATCAAAATCAGCCATTTCTTCTTTTCCCAGGATATACCCGAGACTGAATTCGCCTAATATCCCGGCATAAAAAACAGCAATTAAATCCAGGGGAATATCTTTTTTTAAATAGTCATTATCCAGTCCCCCCTGGAAAAATTTTTTAAAGATTTGGACCCGTTTCTGTACTGTTTCTAACAAACGTTCGATTCCTCCAAAATTTTCCTTGTCAATGGCTTCGATAAACATATTGGATTCATGGAAGGCAATCTTAAGTATTCCCCGGTTTTTATTGACATGATTCAAAACCGAAAAGGTGATTTTTTTCAACTTTTCGGTAAAATTCCCCGGTTCGGTTATCAGCGGGTTCAGCAATTCATCAAACTCGGAATTGGACAATTCCACCACACTGCGAAAAATATCATCTTTTCCTGTAAAATAATTATAGAGCGTGGGCTTGGATATATTGGATGCCTTGGCCAGGTCTTCAATAGTGGTATTGATATAACCCTTTAATTCAAAAACTTCTCTGGCCTTTTCAATAATGAAATGTCTGATGGCTTGTCTCACTTTACCTCCATTCAATTTTTTTAACCAAGAGTTAATATTATTGAATAAGGGTAAAGATGTCAAGCAGTTTGGATATTTTTATAATTTCTCATCAAATCATATATGGGTTCTGTGATTGATCAGAGATTCAATGGACACGGGTTTTAACGGAGGACGGGCGGAAAAAGGGCCGAGATGGGACTGTGACTGTCCGGTTAATGCCGTCAGTATATCATATAATACGGGGCCGCAGATCCTTCCCTGACAATTGCCCATGCCGGTTCTGGCCGTTATTTTCATGGCACCCGGCTCTTTTAAATCCATACTCACCGCTTTCTTCACTTCAGCCATGGTAACATCTTCGCACCGGCAAATGATGGTTTCATCCGGAATTTCCAGAACCGCTCCCACCGGAACTCTAAACAGCAAATTGAACAGGGCACCGAACTTCAAATCCTGTTTTCTTTTCCGGTCCATTTTTTTTTGTTTTCTGGAAAAATCATTTTTTCCGATCTTTTCAAATCTGTATAAGATACTATTGGCTGCCATTTCACCCTCATGAATGGACTTATAGGCCCCGCCTATACCAATAATTTCACCGGCTGCAAAAATATTTTCCACCGAGGTTTCCAGGTTGTTTCTAACCCCAACCACCCAGCCACCCTTTGTATCCGAATACTCAAGTTTACATCCGGCCAGTTGGGCAAGTTCGACATTGGGAACAAACCCGTATCCCACCGCCAGGGCCGTGGTTTTATGGATCCTTTCGGTTCCCTGAATGATTTTTCCATCACCATCAACCCTGGCCACTACCACCGATTCCAGTGAGTCTTTGCCCCGGGCTTCGACTATTCGGGTTTTATATTTCAGCGGAACTCCGGAAAAAACAATCCGGCTGATAAATTTGCCGCCTTCCATGAATTTCGTATACTGGCTGAAAACCAGAGGAAGGAATTTTGCCTTATCAAAAAAGGTCGACTGTTCACAGATTGAAATTACATGGCCTCCGTTTTTCAGAAATTCATATGCCACGGCAAGCAAGAACAATCCGGTTCCACCGATCAGCAACCGCTCATCGCAGAGTATCCCGTGGCTTTTCAGCAACACCTGAACCATGCCTGTCGAAAAAACCCCGGGCAGGGTCCAGCCCTTAAATGGGAGAAATCTCTCACGGGCACCGGTGGTAAAGAGAATGACATCGTACTCCAGTGATATGACCCTGGTTTCTGCCACTTCCAGCAGAATTTCCCGGTTTGGATAAATACCCACAACCCTGGCCCTGTTCATGATCTTCACCTTTTTGTTTTTAATGTTTTCAACCAGGGCAAATCCGATTTTCTTAACCGGTTCCGGATTGTATGTCGAGTAAAGACCCAATCGTTCCGGTATTTTCCGTAACAATTGACCGCCAATATGAATATTTTCGTCCACCAATAAGATGCTCAATCCCTGATCAGCCAGGATGTTTGTCGCTACAATCCCGGAGAACCCGCTGCCTACAATAATGACATCAAAACGTTGCTTATTCATCGGTCTGGATCTCCATTTGATCTTCCACTTCAGTCATGCAGGAGCGCAGGTTGGCGATACCATTTATGGTTACCAAACACTCATAGCAAATACCCATTCCGCACAGGGGTCCCCGTATGTCTCCTTTTACAAAGCTCTTCTTCAATTTTTTATATCCCGATGCCATCAAAGCGGCCAGTACAGTTTCCCCCCGATAGGCTACGATTTCATGGCCGTTCACCTTTATTTTCACTTTCTCAGTTCGTTTGATATTCCGGGTTCTCAACTCTTTCATCCTTACCTCGGTACCGACTGTTTAAAAAAACAATCTACCTTCAAGCTCGATGATTGTCAAGTCCGAAATTAATTTTACTTTTCATGCGGTTTAATCATGAATTAAAGAAAACTTTTTTACTTAAATCCAGTATAACTATTGTTATTTTAAAATTAAAGATATTTTAAACGCTTAAATAGTAAATGTGTTAAAATGAAATTTACGCGAATACCAAAGGAGAAATCATGAAGCGCGGTCTACTGATTGCCATTTTGATTATTATTGTTTTTTTTATATTCATTGCCCTGCTGGGTGGTTTTATCTACCTGCAATTCACCCAAGAACCGGACATACCGGAAAATGCCTGGCTTGAGCTCAACTTAATGGGAAAGATTGTGGATAACAATGAATCGATCACTTCAAGCGATATTGCCATCCGGGATTTATTTTACCATTTGAGACGGGCAAAAATGGATAAAAGAATAAAGGGTATCCTGATAAAAATCTCAGGAATACACACTGGTTTTTCAAAAGTCGAAGATATCGGTAGTATGATTGAAGATTTCAAGTTGAGTGGCAAAAAAGTCTATGCTTTTATCGAATCCGGTGGCCTGCGGGAATATTACCTGGCCACTTTTTCCGATAAGATTTATGTGTTCAAGGGCTGGGATTTGTTTCTGAAAGGCTTGTCCAGTGAAGCAATTTTTTTGCGAAACACCTTTTCCAAACTCGGAATAAAGGCAGATATGATTCACATCGGGGATTACAAAACCGCCGCCAATATGTTCACTGAAGACGGCATGACCCCGGCCCACCGGGAATCCCTGCAGAAACTTCTGGATGACATCTACACCTCGGTGCTGGAGGGAATTGCCAACAGAAGAAATATCAAAATGGATTTATTGAGGGATATCCTGGAAAATTCCCCTCTGACCAATCAGGATTATTTGAAAGCCGGCTTAATCGATGAAACCCTATTTCACGATGAAATATTGAAAGACCTGAATTCCAAATACAAAACCGTTAATTTCAACACCTATCGCCGAACGTCTTCACCCAAACCCTACCGGGGGTCCAAAAAAATCGCTATCATCTTCGCTTCCGGTGAAATCCATCTGGGTAAAAGTTGCAGTAATAATAAATCTTTGTTCAGCGGAAAAATACTGGGTTCAGATACCCTTGCCAAACAGCTGGAATGGGCCCGGAAAAGCCGTTCTACCAAAGCCGTGGTCCTGCGAATTGACAGTCCGGGGGGATCGGCCCTGGCCTCAGAGGTAATTCGCAGGCAAATCGAAATTCTGGTTAAGAAGAAACCCCTGGTCATTTCCATGTCTGATCTGGCTGCTTCCGGAGGTTACTGGATTTCAACATCGGGATCCAAAATATTATCCCATCCCCAGACCATCACCGGTTCAATCGGAGTGGTCGGTGGAAAGTTTGTCCTGAAAGATCTTTATAATAATATCGGGATGAATAAGGAAATCCTTAAAACCTCAAAACATGCGGATATCTTCTCCGATTACAAATCCTTTACCCCTGAGGAAAGGCAAAAAATATTGGGTATCATGCAAAAAATTTATAACTCCTTCAAGGCCATCGTAGCCAAATCCAGAAATATCAAAAAGGAACAGGTGGAAAAAATCGCCCAAGGACGGGTATGGTCCGGCATGACTGCCAAGAAATTGAAACTGGTCGATCAGTTCGGTGGAATACTGGAAGCCATTGAAACAGCCAAGAAATTGGCCAAGATACCGGATTCTGAAAAAATCAGCCTCAAAATCTACCCAAAACAAAAATCTCTGCTGGATTATATTCTCGAATTGGCCGGTTTTCAGGTCAAGGATCTGAATGTGATCAACAACATCGAATCTACAATAAAGAAGTACGATCAATTCTTCCCTGCCCTGCTGATGCCCTACTCCATTTGTATTCACTAATTGACCCCCGTTAGATGATCAGACTGGATTACAAAGAGTTACTGACTGAAAATAGTATCCAGTGTATTCGGCAAATCATAAAAAAAAATGGTGTCATCGGTTATCCCACCGACACCCTATACGGATTGGGGGGTAATTTTCACTCTTTGATCGTAATCAATAAAATCGATTGTCTGAAACAACGAAGAGAACTTCCCTATTCAGTGGCCATTTCCGGTATCCGGATGCTGAATCAGCTGGTTGAAAACATTCCTGAAATTTTTCATGAGCTTTCCCGGCAATTGGTCCCGGGAAAATTCACTTTTCTGCTGCCAGCCTCCCCACAACTAAGAAAATCGTTGTTGAAAAACAGTTCGAAAATCGGCATCCGAATTCCCAACCTGCCTGATATTCTTGAACTTATTTCAAAATTGAAAGTTCCACTGATATCAACTTCGGTGAACCGATCCAATCAAAAACCCCTGAATAACCCGGACCTGATAGAGGCCCAATTCCCCGAAATCGACCTTCTGATAGATAAAGGTCCCCTGGAGAAATCAAAGGGATCGACAATCCTGGATTTAACCCGGAGCCCGATAAGATGTGTCCGGCAGGGCGATGATTATCAAAAACTGGTGTCTCTCGGAATCGAGTTTACGGTTAAATGAACCCCCTTTACAAATAAAATCAATCTCAAAGCCCGTTCTGAATCGTGCTTGTCTTTGGCTGGCTAAAATGATATGATTCTTATTCAATCAAAAGCAGGGATGAAATAATAATTAATGAAAAAAGCAGCTGAAAGAGATAATGTTCCGGGAGAATTGAACCGGAAAAAATGGCTCGGCACCATTTCTTCGAGAATAAAAACCATGATTGACTCAGGCAACACCACTGAATTTAAAAAATGGTTTCCCCGGCTCATCCGGAAGGTTTCAAAACGCCATGGCCTGTCTACCGGATTGAATCTGATCAAAAAAATTGAAGTCTCAGCAGGATTGCGCAAACCTTCCCTGGCCTTGTACGACAACTGCCTTCACTTTATCGGTGGCGGTCAAAAATATGGAATGACCATGGCCTTGGCTCTGCAGGATATTTTTGATATCACCATTCTATCCAACCAGCCGGTCAATCATCGGAACATTCTGGACTGGTATGACTTGGATTTAAGCCGCTGTACTTTTAAAATCATTCCCATTCCTTTTTATGATAAATTGGGATCCCTACACCTGGACCCTGCATTGGTTGAATCCAAAACTCAAAACCCCTTCCACCTCATCAGCCTTGAATCCGCTAAATACGATTTCTTTCTAAATAACACCATGCTGGAAATGGTATATCCCCTTTCCAACCTGTCTGTGATGATGGTCCATTTTCCCGAACGAAGACCTCGATATTATTTTTACCCGGATGTCTATACGGCCATCATGTATAACAGCAAATATACGGCCAGCTGGATCAAAAAAAAATGGAAGCTCGAACCCCATCAACATATATATCCACCGGTGGATATGGAGGTGTATGATGGCACCACCTCCAAGAAGAATATCATCATTTCCGTGGCCCGTTTTGAGGAAGGCGGTACCAAGAAGCAGCTGGAAATGATAAAAAGCTTCAAGCGAATGAAAGAAATTTATCCTGAAATTGCTTTGGGCTGGAAATTGATTCTGGTCGGAGGATCCAATCCTGACAACCCCTATCTCCAATCCGTAAAAAACAGCCTGGGACACGACCATATTGATCTGAAAATCAACATACCTGCTGATGAGTTGAAATCCCTGTACCGGGATGCCAAAATATTCTGGCATCTGTGTGGCCTGGGACAGAATGATCCGGCCAAAATCGAGCATTTTGGGATGACCATTTGCGAATCCATGCAAAACAGCCTGGTACCGATTGTATTTGATGGCGGAGGCCAGCGGGAAATCGTTGAGCATGAAATCAACGGATTCAGGGTAAAATCCACTTTCCAGCTCATCCAATACACGACTCAGTTGATGCATGATCCCATTAAATTAACCACCATGGGAAATGCCGCCAGACTCAGCAGTAAAGCCTATGACAAAACGAGATTCATAAAAGAAGTCAAAGCGTTCTTTAACTCACTGTTAAACCAGTATATTTCAGATTGATACCAGTCGATGAAACCAGAATTTTCAATTATCATTCCAACCAGAAATTCCATGGGTATCATCGACAGACTGATCGAGGCCATCGAAAACCAGAACTTCGAGTTTTCATACGAGGTCATTTTTTTGGTCACCGAATCCACCGATGGTACCGAGGAATTCTTGAGGAAAACCTCATTCAAACATAAGAAAATCATTTCAATCCCGGCCAGAGAATTCAGTCACGGCAGTACCCGCATGCTGGGGGTTGAGAATGCCCACGGCAACCAGGTGATTTTTTTTACCGAAGACATTATTCCCATTGGAAAAAATTTCCTGTCCGAACTTACCGCCCCGGTAATAAATAAAGAAGCTGCAGCAGCTTACGGAGTTTATCAGATCGATCCCCAACAGGCAGATCCACTGCAAGCCTACCTGAATAACCACTGGTATATGTCCTACCCGGACCTGGTACCATCCATTTCCCCGACTGAATGGGAGTCCATGCCAGGAATGAAGAAACGTTTATTGTGTAATTTTGATAATTGCGCATCATGTATTGACCGGAAAACACTATTGGAACTTCGCCTTCCGGATGTCCCCTACGGAGAGGATATGTTCTTTGCCAAGCGGATTCTGCTCAACAATAAACAGATTGCCCTGGCCAAAAAGGCAACATTTTATCACTGGCATGACATGAGTTTCGGTTATTTCCTCAAACGAATGTGTCTTGACCAGCATCTCAGCCAAAAAGAATTCGGCGTCATTTATGTCAAAAACAAATTAAGTATGCTCTGGTCTATTAAAATTCGGTTACTGCACCGTATCCTGATCGCCCTGTTTTTCTTACCAATACCTTTTCAAAAAAAAATATATTGGATCAAATACCACGCCAAAATCCTTACCGCTGATTTCTTAGGAAAATACATCGGAAAATTGACCGAAAATGAAAATCTGAAAACCTTTAATCCGATAGATCGGCGTTTATACCGTTTTAAACAAAAGATTTTGGCCGAGATATCAGAAAAAAGTATTCCCCGCTACTAACCTTGTGTTAAATATCCGGAGCAGATATTGAATTATTAAACCTCATAAAATATAATGAAGTCCAATCTTTTTTTAAATAAATTTGAATCAGACAGCAAGGAGGTGAAATGAAATTTGTCACGGGTATTGTTTTTGGGATACTAATGGTCATATTCATTTTCCAGAATATTGATGTTGTGGTCATAAACTTTCTCTTCTGGAGCCTATCCATATCCAGAGCCCTGATGATTTTCCTGGTATTCCTCATGGGAATTGTATTGGGCACCATTCTGAGAAGTATAAATAGGGGGGAAAAACCAACACATCCAAAGCTGGAGGCTGGCCAGGACCGACTCGATTCAGTTTGATTTATCCAGATTGGCCAGCTGATTTTTTAGTGTTTTTCTCAGTTGGTTTTCCTCAACCGAACGACCGTATAGCTTGGCAATTTTCTGGTAGATAATCAAGGCTTCAGGGGATTTTTTCAATCTCATCAGCAATCCTGCTTTTTCCCACAGGCATGGAATATAGTTTGGATTGAACTCAAGACAATCCTCAACTTCTTCCATAGCTTCCCGATATCTCTGGTTCCGTATCAAATATTGAATGTATTCGGTTTGAAAAAACTGGCGGTGATAACAGGTCACCCAGTATGAAAGCTGGGTTTTCAACTTCATCAGGTTCTTAAAATTACTATTTGCATTATCAAATTGGCCTTCGCTTTCATAAATCAATGCCCTTAAATGCAAAAAATATTTATAAGGTATATAAAAATTCTTTTCAGACAGATGGTAACGCTGTTTGATTTCCCGCAACCATTCCAGCTCCTGCTGGGTGGCTTTCAATTTGTTAAGTTTCAGTAAAACCATCCCTCTCAACCAGTGGGCTTCCGCCACGGTATAATCATTGATATCTTTAGAATTATAGATGAGCAGCGATTGGTCCAGAATGGACAGTGCTTCATCCATATTCTTCTCCAAAAATTGAATATAGGCCTGTTTGACCATGGATCGGGCCCTCTCCTTTTTTGAATTGGTAAGCTGGTTATAATACAGTAAAACCGGTTTCACTTTCTGGTACTCAGCCTTCAGGATATAAATGTCAGCCAGAGTCAGATTTGACCAGGGTACACTTTGACTGTTTTTTGACAGGGCGGCCAGTTTCATGGCCTCGGCAGAGGTCAGATCACCCGAATAAAAATACCCATCTCCGAGAGAGTCGAAAGAATTGGCGGATTGATCCAGGTTGCGGTAATCCTCAAATCGTTGAATGGCCTGGTTGTGATTTCCCAGATAAGAATAGCAATACCCCAAATGATTGATGGCCTTAGAATTCTTTCGGTTGATATCCAGAACCTGCTGATAAAAACCAATGGCCTTTTCCGCATCTCCCCGGTGAAAGTACGCTTCTCCGAGTTCAAAAAAAGCATCCGGAAGAAATGGAAAATCTTCCTTCAACTTTTCCAGATTTTCGATTTCATCATTAAAATTAAATTCCAGTCGGGATTTGAGAGCCTGTATTTTTAATCGGAAACTACCGGTGAGGTTATCCTTCAAACACACAACCTCCCGGATTAACTGTCTGGCCTCTTCCCGCCTACCCTTGAAATAGAAAATATCAGCCAGTAAATATTTGGCTACAGGGAGATCAATCGACTTTTTCAGGTGATATTCAGCCTGGCTGAATCGAAACTTACGGTAATATTTAAGTCCCTGGTAAAAACTTGAAAATCGTTTCCAATCACTGCCGAACAGGTCAGAGATTTTTTTTATTCTCACCTCATCCGCCTGTTTATTACCGAAAACACTTAAATACACACGTTTTGCCAGTGTGTCCACCTGACTGGAAAGCAATATATCCTTATTTTGTATGGGAATAGTGATGGGTAATTGCTTTTTCCCCCGGACCACCGGGATCAGTACGGCATCAATGTTGTAGAAGTCGTTGAACTGGGTAACCGTTCCCTTTAATTCAAACAATACCTTGAATTTTTTCATGAGTTTTATCACCGTATTCCGGGAATCAAGTGTATTTTTCGCCATTTCCTGCCCGGGGATGTTTTCGGGCCCCCCCCCCACCTGATCCGAAACCAATACTCCCTTGGCACTAAAAGCGGAATCCGTTTCCATATCAAGACCGGAAGCAATATCCTCATTTATGGTTTTAAATTCCCGGAACTGATTTAAAGACTGGTACAGTAAGTAATTCAATTTTTCGAAGAGTTGTTTATCACTGCTTTGGTTTTTAAAATCATGTAAATAAATATAAAATTTTTCACCGGGGTCCGGAATCATCATTTTATCATCCCGGTGGCCAGTCAATATCAATAACAGGGCGATAATCAGGACCAGGGCCAGAGGTATTGATACCATTTTCATGATCCGGTGTTTGGTGTATATCAGTGGTTCGGTATGGGCCTTTATTTTTTTGATTCGGTAGACGATATCTCCCAGTCCTTCCTGGTCAGAAGTCCTCTGTATTCCTTTCATCAATTTATTCTGATCCTGGGTATCAATAATTTCTGTTTTGAAATCAATATTCTTACTCTCAGCCTGCAGAATATAATCTTCCCGTATTTGCTCAAGATTTTCTTTGATTGATTTAAAATCCGTTAACCGGTCTCCGGGTTTCTTCTCCAGGGCACATCTGACCATCTGCTTCAGTTGATCAGGTATATCGCGGAAAAACTGTACGTCCCTGTTGATGACATTGTACAGTGTAGATATATGATCTTTATCCTGAAAGGGATTAATCCCTTCCAGCATTTCATACACCACCACCCCGAAAGAGAATATGTCGCTGGAGGGTTCCAGATGCTCTCCTCTGGCTTGCTCCGGTGACATGTAGCAAACGGTTCCCATTATAATTCCCTTTTCAGTGAAGTGGGTCGAATCGATCATATCCTTCTTTTTCATGATTGATTCATCCCTGAATTTCGCCAAACCAAAATCCAGAACCTTAACCGAACCCTTTTGATTAACCATTAAATTGGCCGGTTTTATATCCCGATGAATAATCTGCTTGGAATGGGCTTCAATCATGCCTTCGCATATCTGGATAGTAATATCCAGGATTTTATTGATGCTTAACTTCTTCAGGCTTATGATCTGGTCAAGGGTCACACCATCAACAAATTGCATGACAATATAGTTGTTATTCTCTTCCTCATATATCTCGTATATGGTGCATATATTCGGGTGTTCAAGCTGCGAGGCGGTTTGAGCCTCTCTCAGAAAACGGGCCTTTGAATAAAAATCATTGAGGGTTTTCTCCGAAATACATTTGATGGCCACTTCCCTTTTTAACTTCTGGTCCCGGGCATGATAGATGGTTCCCATCCCTCCCCGTCCCAGACTTTTGATGATTTTGAAGCGGCGGTTCAGAAGTAAATCATCAAAGCTCAATTCCGCAGAATCCGATTCTCCTGTAGAGGACGTTCCGGATATTTGGATGGTGACATCCTCAGCCTGCATCTGAACACCACAGGATTTACAGAACCGAGCATCAAGAGGATTATCACTGCCACAGGTCTTACATTGCATCGTCACTATTTTAGCAAATAGCCCGATTTTTATCAATTCCAAAGCTATCGGTTTCCATTCCTGAAACAATCAAAAACCCGGCTTTGCCTATACCGGGCCAAATTGGTATAATCACATCATGGCTTCCTATGCCAATTACTCCCTAAAGGCCCGGGCAATCGCCCGGTTGATTGATTCCATAACCTGGCCTTTTGGAATATTCAGAAAAAATCAAAAACCTGAAAAAATTGAAAAAATTCTTCTGGTCAGACCCGATCACCTGGGAGATCTGCTGATGAATACCGATGCCATGTATTCATTAAAGAAAACATTCCCGCATTCCCAGATATTCCTGGTCACACCGGATTGGAATCAGCCCATTGCCCAAAAGCTGGAATTCATCGATGAAATCATCCCCATTAACCTGAAATGGTATTGCTTTAACCGGGAACCACATACCCACTTAATTGAATTGATAAAAAAAATATGGGTATTGAGGAAAATAAAAATTGATCTTTTTATCGATTTTAGGGGAGATTTTCGTATTGCCCTACTGTTCGGATTTTTCTCCGGTTCGAAAATCAGGCGTGGTTTCAGTAACCTGGGTGGCCGCTATCTATTAAACAACCATACCGTTTTTAACCGCAAAATCCATTTTTTTCAGCAGAATTTTGAACTGATCGCTCCTTTCACAGAGAGTAGATATCACTATAAAATTCCTTTGGATAAATCCGATGAACTCAAGGCAGAAGAACTCCTTTTGCGTTATGGGTTGAAACCCGGTTCTTTTGTGATAATACATCCGACGGTTGCCGGATACTGGAACTTAAAAAGATGGCCGCTTAACCATTTTGTTGAAGTGGCCCAGCATATAATTTTCAATCACCACCTTCAGATTATTATTTGCTCGGGACCTGCCGAGAGAGAGACCGGAAATTCACTTGCCCGGTCAGTTCCAGAATCAATTAACCTGTCGGGCCGTTTAACCCTGATTGAATTCATAGCCTTATTGAGGCGAGCTTTTTTTCTAATCTCCAATGATTCGGCGCCCATGCATCTGGCCGTTCAGATCCTTACTCCCCTGATTGCGGTTTTTGGACCCACCAATTACCGGAGATCAGGCCCCTATCCACTCAATGAACGCCAGATCGCCGTAGAAGGTGATATCGGATTGAAAAGGCCCCTGTTCGGAGTCCAATCCCTCGGGAAAGGATATTTTCCAAAACCTGAAACAGTAATAGGCAAAATTGATGAATTGATAAAATATTTGGAAAATCAAAAGTGAATTCAACTTAGCCAAAACGTCCAGACCAGCTTTAAATCAGGGTGTTTTCCAGAGTCAGGAATCAGGGATGAGAATACAAATTCCATCCGCTAGGAGGGGTTTTGATTAAGGATATAAATCTTCAGGCCATTTATGTCAATGGTCTCGGCTATTATTCTGAAAATGGTTTCTTTGACTCTCAGTAATTTTCCCACATACTTTTCCGGGGTTGAGGTGATCAAATAAATCCGATCATAGCCCGTCAAATCAATATTTGGTTCTGTTCTCTTAATGAGCTTTACTGCTACTTTCCCATGTATAAAGGTTGATACCATAAAATGCTTTCTTTCCCTTTGGACTATCAGGAATTCATATTTTTCCAAATAATGGGGAATGACCCGGTAATCGGCAATGATGTTACTCAAGATAAATAAGGTCCGGCCCTCTTTTTTTATTTTATTAATTTCTGAAAAATAATATTCATAAATCTTTCTGATTGACACCGAGTGGGAATGGGTAGTCTCGAATATCCGGATAACCTGAGAAAGTACATATTCTCCGGTGCGCTTATCCTGACCGCTGATTTTGATTTTGGCCTTGAAATAATCCAGCTGTAGCGGGATAAAAAACAACAAGAGATTTACCATGACAATCCATTTGAACCTTGTTCTGATCCGCTGCCATTGAAAAAATCCGATGACCAGAATAACCATGCCGGTAAAGATTTCAAGTAAATACCCATTCTTTGGAAAGTACAGCAGCAATACAAAACCTAAATGTGGAAGTATCCACATGATTAAAAACCAGGTATTGTTTTTTTTCAGGATTTTCAAAAATGAAATCTTTCCCGATCTGACCATCATTATCAATGTAAGGGGTATTATCTGGATGACCAAGGCCAGGATGACATTTTTGCAATTTTTTATGACCGTTAGCAGCAGGTTCTTGATTCCACCTAAATAACCACTGAGGATATTGTCCCTGATTATATAATCGGTAATCAAGGCATCCAGTGCATCCGGTGCCCTGGATAAGTAGAACACCCATTCTTTCAAAGCAAAATACCACAGGACATCAACAACTATAAACAGGGCAATAAAGGTCCATCTTTTCCAACCGGTTTTTATGCGAAAAAACATCACAAAGATGGCTAAAGGTAGCAAAACCAGCGGAATATTGGTTTTGATCAATCCTCCCAGCAATATGACCAGAACCATATATGGATTCCATTTTTGCTGGAACACTTTATTCAGGCAATATACAATGCCGATAACGGCAGCCCCCTCGGTTAAATAAATGGTGGTGACTTGGGAGTGAAAGAAAACAATGGGAACGGTAAGAAAAAAGGCATACAGACCGGGGCTGAATTCTTTCTTGAGCAAATCTTTGGCCAGCAGCGTGGAAAACAGGGCAAAAATAAAATATGAAATCAGTACAATAGCCAGAAAGCCATAATAGCTGTTTTGAAAAATCCCGGCCAACATTTTCAAGATAAATACGAACCCGATGTAACCGGGTGGATGGGGCTGGTTCAGAAACAGGTTAAACTCATCAATGGCCTTGACATAATTGACAGAATCCCATTCGTATAAATAAGGAAACCTCAATATCACTGAAGCTGTCATGAAAATCATGGTCATCAAAAACAGACCCGGAAATCTCCATGCTGAATGACCACATTGATTTATTTTTAGTTGACTTGTCATCACTTTTTCTTCAGGATCTCCTTATAAATTGCCTGCATTTTTTCTCTGAATTTTCCCAGTGTATAGGCTTCGAGAATCCGTTTTCCCGACTCCAGCAACCTTTTTTCCAGTTCCGTATCTTCAATCAATTCATTGACTTTCATGGCAAATGCTTCCGGATCCAGTGGGTCATCGACATAAAGCGCCGATTCCCCCATTACCTCAGGGATCGAACTTCTCCTGGATACCACGGACAGGGTTCCACAGCGCAGTGCTTCCAGTGGAGGGTAACCAAAACCTTCATACAGGCTTGGAAAGGCAAACACCTTGGCATTCTGATATAGATAGCTGAGTTCATTGTCCGAAACATAGCCACAAAAATGAACCCGGTGGTAATCACATTCATTCAAAAAAGTTAAAAGCTCCCTTTTACTGGAATCCTCTATTTGCCCGGCAATGACCAGGGGCAGCTTGTGAAAGCGAATCGACTGTACAACGGTCTTCAGATTCTTGATTTTGTCAATACCTCCGGTGTAAAACAAATATTCCGAGGGAAGTTCCATATCCGGTTTTTGAGCAAAGGCGGGATTGATATGCTTATCAAGCGCATTGTGAATGACCCGTATCCGACCCTCAAGTTGAGGTAAATAATTGAGTAGATCATTGGCAGTATGACGGGAAACAGTTATCACTACATCGGCATTCCGGGCACTTTTAATAATTTTCTTAAAAATATACCGGTGCCTGGCACTGGAAAAATCAGGGAAGATTAGCGGGGTCAGGTCATGAACCGTAAGGACATAAAAGATATTTTTCGGTTTTTTAGGCAATGCAAAAGCGGGTGAATGATAAACACGTATGGCCTTTTCAACCAACAGGTTTTTCAGCATCACATGATCGGTAAAGGTAATCAATCGTCTGGGGGAATTCAAAAATAATTTTCTTTCCAGTTCTGGCCAGAAATTCTTTTCATTGAAAAAAAGAAAATGGAATGCCCGTTCATTTTTAAAAATATCGATCAATTGTCTAGTGTAGCGCCCGATTCCCCGGAATGCTGAATAGGTCTGTAAGGAGCGTCCGTCGATTAAGATCTTCATCAGGCTATTCTCAGCAATGTTTTCAGTGCTTGCAATTGCTGACCCCTTAATTCATACTTTTCAAAGGATACCGAAATATAACGCCTGGTTTCAACCCGGGTGAAATAGCGTGATAAAATATTCAAAAACCTTCGATCCTGGATCGGCTGTTCCTCCCAATCCAGTATCAGCAGGTTCAATGATGATCCGGTTTGTTTTTTTACACAATTTTTCAGATTCAAAAAGGTCGGAGACAATATCTTTACGTCACTTTTCAATAAATCAAAATAACACTGCGAATAGCGAATTTCTTCAGAAAGAACCGCAATTGAATCTTCTGACATTCCTTCAGCTACTTGCCTGATTTGAGTTACGGCTTCCCGCCACTGCTGTTTGGTTTTGCGACCATAATAATCATGCTGAAAATAAATACCGGACACCGATACCATGAATACCGCCACAATGATAATCATTCTCAAAAAGCCCGACCGGATCATGGCAATGGCCGCGGCGATCAACACCAAAACCCCAGCCAGGATATAGATTCCGTGCTTGAATGACAGCATGGGAACCATAAGCAGGGATCTCAGATAGGGAACAAATAATGAGAGGAAAATCCAACTGATGACAATTGGAATAGAAAACAGCAGTGATTTGAATTCACTACTCGTACAAGTCACTTGCCTCCCTTTCAGTATACATTTGACCACCAAAAACAGTAGTAAAACGGAAAACAGGATGTTCAGAAGAATTTCATTACCAAAAAAAGCCCTAAAAAGATTTAGGAAAAAAAGCGGATTGGGCGGGGCTTTTATCCAGTGATCGGTTTTCTGCAACATTTTTAAAACAAAACAGATCATGGGAACATATAAAAGGATCATCATCAGGCCGGCCATCAGGTGATGTCGGGTTGCTCTCAGGTTAAACAGTTTTTTTTGAAAGCCATAATAAAAACCTAAATAAATAAACTGCGACAGCAGAATAAACAATCCATAGTAATGTGTATACAACATCAAAACAGTATACAGAACATAGAAAAGCCTGTTTCTTTTCCCCGGCTCTTTCAAATCTTTGATAAAGAACAGAAAGGAGAGGGTAGTGAACAGAAAAAGCAATATATAGGGCCTGACTTCCTGAGAGTAATACAGGTGATAAAAGTTGACCGAAACCAGCAAACCGGCAATAAGTCCGGCCTGTCGGTTGAATATTTCCTTTCCCAAGAGAACCACAGGGTAAACACTGAGAATGCCAATCACTGCAGTAAAAAGCCGAGGGCTAAATTCATTGTAGCCAAAGAGTTTCATCCAGCTGTGCAGAAGTAAAAGAAACAAAGGGGGATGCGGGTCCCAGCGGGAAACCCCCACTATTCTGAATATGGAGAAATCGGGCGAACTGTGATAAATGGAAAACAGTTCATCTCCCCACAGACTTTGAAAATTCAATCCCTTTAATCGTAAAAAAGCGGCGATAACCAGGATACCGAAAAACCAGACATGCTCAATTCTAAAATGTTTCTTCCAATCAGAACCGGATTCGAGCATCATGCCCCCTCACCTATCTCTGAATCAGCTATATTCATCATCACACTCAGGATTCCGCTCTTCGAGCAAACAAGTGTTCAACCAAACGCCAGAAGCGTCCCGGGATAGCCCTGGCAATTTTCAAGGCCTGTACATCATTCAGATTCCACCAGGATTCACCGGCCACTCCCACCTGGCTGTTGACCACCACCTCACATCCTAAAAATCTGGCTTCAACCGGCATGCGGCCGGCCGGTTCAAGGGCTTTCGGTAAAAAAACAAATTGTGAAGCGCCTTCAAATGTATTTAAAACCTGGTCGGGTTTCATATCTTTTATGATGATGGGATCGATTCCTTTTCCCTGGCAGTATTTCATTGCCGGTTTAAACCCCTTGATCGGACCTCTGGAATAGGCAATACAGGTGCCTTTCTTCTGGCGAGAGGAAGTCGATTGAAAACGTTTTACCCGTTTAAAATATGATTTATCCATTGCCGAACCACCCAAAACCAATTCCCTGGAACAGGAAAAAAATGGATTTCGGTGAAAAACTGCCCTCTGGCGGTGGGTCAAAAAGATGACCCCGAGTGCAGTGCCATACAATGACCGGAGATAAAAATGGGGACAAATACACCAATGCCGGAAACGATGTGCAGGTTCCCAGGCTTCGGGAAAATTTCCCCGAAACCGGCAGATCCTCACATCATGCTCAAACAGAATATGTCGGCCAAAATGACAAATATCTTTAATCTGCTGTCGGGATGCCAGGGACAGATTGCCCAGTATATGCACATCAAAATCGTCCAAATGTTTCCATTTCAGATCTTTTATGCGCACACCCTCCAACTTCCATGGACAGGTTTCGATAAGTGCTGCATCCGTCATCTCGGCACCGCCGGGGTACAGACTTCTCAAATCCCGGGGTTCATCACAAAACTTGTCCACCACAAATAAAATTCTAGGTTCAGACATGATGCATTTCCGTATCCGTATTTTCAGTCATAAGCCGGCTTCTGATTCACTTAACCCAGAGTGTATTTTCAAAAACACCCTCCAATTGTTGATTCAGAATGTGTTGATTGAATTCCTTTTCCACAAAGGCCCGGCCATTATGTCCCATTTTCGTCCAGATCCGGTGGTGGCTGATCAGATACTCTATCCTTTCGGACAGGGCACTGACATCCTTTTCAGGAATCAGATAACCTGACTCCCCATCCAGCACTCCTTCGGGTATGCCGCTGTGAAGCGTGGAAATAACCGGCATTCCCATGGCCTGGGCTTCCATCAGTACTACCGGAATCCCCTCCTGATCACCACTTTCTGAGGTGATGCTGGGAAGGACAAAGATATGCGCTTGCAAGTACAATTCCAGGATTTCACTCTGATTGCACTCACCCAAAAAGTCTACCTGGGAATCAATTCCCAGCTGGCGGACCAGGTTTTCCAGCTTTTTTTTCAGCGGACCGTTTCCCGCAATAATATATTCTACATTTTGTGTTTTATGCAGGACTTTCGCTATGGCCCGAATGCTATATTCATGGCCTTTTTTTTCCACCAGCCGCCCAACGGTCAAGAGTTTTATTTTTTCTCCCGGTAATATCTTTTTCTGCTGAAATTCAAATCGGTTTACATCAATACCCATATGGTGAACCGTAATTCTATCCTCCTGGCAGCCCATTTGCATCAATTTACGTTTCCAGTGTTCACTGATAGGAAGGCATCGATCGCAGATCCGGAATAAATCACGATAAATACCAGGACCGGAAATATGAACATATTCGGATAAATCATAACCGTGAAAAGTAGTTAAAAGCCGGACTCCGCCCCCCCCCTTCTTCAAACAGGCTCCGATCATCCCATTCTGACCGAAATGACAATGCAGTATATCAAAATTTTTTTTCAATACCGGAATATTATAAAAGAGCAATTTCAGGGAAAGGGCATCTTTTCCGTATCTGAAAATATTTAGGCAGCGTAATATTCTTAACGGGTTTTTAGAAAAATGAGATAAAAATAGAATAAATCCCTTCAGGATCCGAAACAATTTGTTTGAGGGGATCCGGGGAAAATAAGTTGTTTTTTGTATCAGATTGTATTTGCCCACATCCGGATGTATTTTTTTTTCTCCTGGATTTTCCAAAGCAACAATTTCCACTTCATGGCCCGAAGAAATGAGAGCGGTTATTTGGTTTAATATGAAGGTTTCGGACAGACAGGGAAACCCGCCTACAATAAATGCGATCTTCATGGGGAATGATTTACTTTTTAAAAGTTTCAAAAATCAGTTGACGATCCTTAATGAACCTCGAATGCCAGAGCTCCAAATTAACAATTCTCCACAAAAACTCGGGGTTCTTCCGGGCCAGTACCGGGTAATCTCGGAGAATAGCCTGGTTATTCAGCCAGAGGGGATCCGCATCATTAATAATGCCGAATATGGTTTTCTTATTATCAATCAACCATTTTCCCAGAGGAAAGGGAAAGCCTCTCTTTCTTCTTCTCCACACAATGGACCGGGGTACAATATCCTCGAAGGATTTGCGAAGAAACCACTTCAACCAGCCATTGCGGAAGAAATAACCGGGCGGAAGCGAAAAGACATAATCCACCACCCGGTAATCAAGAAAAGGATTCCTGACTTCAATGGGAATCCCCATATCACTTTTGTCACTTGAACTCATCCAGTAATACATCTTCAGGTCTTTCATGTTCTGGATATACAATTGATTAATATCCTTGGGATATTCTAGAAACGGGATATACTCTTTTTCTGATTTAATATAGCGATCAAACTCCACTGGCTCTCTTCGATAATTCAAGATTTTACGGGCCAACAGCCTGGTTAAAGGGAAAAAACTGAGCGGGTATTTTTCCTTATAAAATAGAATGTTTTTGAAAAATGCAGAATAACTGCCCTTCTTCAACAAGGCCCTCAGGGTGGGAATGGCATATTCCGTATATCCGGCAAAAACCTCATCGCCTCCTGCACCGCCAATGATCACCTTGTATCCCTGTTCGCGCATTTTTTTCCTCAACAACTGACCGACCAAAAGAACAGGTCCATGAAAGGGTTCTTCAAGCAGGTATATGAAGTCATTCAGATATTCCCACAAATTCTCCTCTTCAAAATTAATCAAATGGTGGTTCACCTGTGGATACTGCTTAACCAGTTTCACGGCAAAATCTGATTCATCCACTTTCTTATTCTCATATTTGACTGAAAAAGCCGCAAAAGGAGCTGGATTTAGAGACGCTCGCAGGGCAACCAGGGAAGATGAATCCAATCCTCCGCTGAGCTCAAAAGCAACCGGAACATCTGCCCGCAGCCTTTCGGTCAAGGCAACTTTCATCAAATCTTTAAACTGCTCGGTTGATTGTTTAAAATCCACCTCGCTTTCATCCATTCTGTTATCCGGAAGTTCCCAATAATGACGGGAAGTCAATCTCCCGTCCGGCGTTACTTTCACTAAGGCGGCATTATCCATCATTAGAATTTCTCTCCAGAATGTGGAATGTCCGAAGTCCTTGATCCCGGAGATCAGATAGTTGTAAACGACTTCATCATCCAGATGGAGCTCAGATTTGTCCAGAATCGGTAACAGGGATTTTATTTCTGAAGCCCACAATATCCTCTGACGGGAATGATAGACATAAAGTGGTTTTTTACCAATCCGGTCCCGGGAAAGTATCAGCAGGTTTTGATTCAAATCAAACAGGGAAAGGGCCCAGAATCCGCTGAGTTTCGAAAAACATTTCTCCCCCCAGTATTGATACGCTTCCAGAATAACTTCCGTATCCGACCTGGTCCTAAAGGTAATACCCTTTTGTTCCAATTCCTGCCGGAGTTCTATGTAATTAAAAATCTCACCGTTGAATACCAGGCAGGTTGTTTTCTGTCTGTTCCACATGGGTTGGTGACCGGATGGCGAAATATCAATGATGGAGAACCGTTGGTGGGCCATGGCCAACTGATGAGAAAAATTTAAATTCACTTGGCCAACCGGGGCATACTTCTGCTTGATTTCCGGATGTGAGTGATTGGCAGACAGGTCCAGGCTATGCCCTTTGGTGGTATCAATCAACACATAGCCTTCATCATCCGGTCCCCTGTGGGCAATTTCCCTCGACATGCCCGCAATCATATCAGTACTCTTGATCTGATGTCGATAATTCCAGTATCCGGCAATTCCACACATGATTAATTGTCTAATTAAATAAGCTATTCATCATTATCAAAACTATATATCAATATTAAATAACTTCAACCACCTTCTTATGTATGAAGCGGTAAGCATTTTGGGCAATTTAGTCTTCTTAAACCGTGACGGAATAGGATTTGCATATAATTCCAATGATTCCCTTTTGATTATCTGCCTGATTTGTCTTAACAATTCCCGTGTTGTTCCTTTCTGAATTTCCTGAAAATAGAGAAAAGTAAGGTTTGCGCACATCATCTGATATCCGGAATAGTTCATTTTTTCAATAATGCAATTGTCACCTAATTCACAATTTAATTTCTTGTAGTAATCTATTGCACTGGCTATCATAAGAATACGATCCGCATTCATGCTTCTGCCATGAATCCGGTAAAAACCACCAATAAAAGGGAAATATTTAAAAGTCACACCGGTTGCTGCTAAAATACTTAGCATGTACCTGTCTTCATTGGCTTTTAATTCAGCTTTAAATAAACCAAAATGTTTGAAAATATTTCTATTAAATAGTAATGAATGAATTGGAGTCGGATATGGTAACCAAAAATTATAATAATAAGGGAAAATATCATCAATTTTTCCAATATTCATAGACACAATCCTTTTAGAATCATCAAATAGCCAATCAACCTCGCAATAGGTTATATCTGCATTCTGTTTTAGGGAAAATTCTATTTGCCTTGACAGTTTGTTTTTTTGTAAAAGATCATCTGCATCAAGAAATTGAATATACTCACCTTTAGCAGCTTTAATTCCAGTATTTCTGGCTTCAGCAAGTCCGCAATTTTTCTGATTTATCAAACGAATCCTTTTGATGAACTTCTGGATAACAGGAAATGGATCATCAGTTGAACCGTCATTTACAACAATAATTTCAATATTGGAATAGGTTTGGTCTAAAACACTCTTTATTGCTTCTCCTATATATTTTCTCTGATTATACAGGGGAATAATAACACTTACTTTTGGTTTCATTTATGATATATCAATATCACTCAACAATTTCATTCATTCCTTAAATTAATAGACAATAACCAGAAATCATTTTAATTTTCGAGTAGTCTTATCATTTATTGAGAGAAAATTTTGATCTTTTTAAAGCCTTCACAATTTTATCAGTAAAAACTTTTAAAATATATTTTATTAGATTAATTTTTAATTCGATTGGCAATAAAAAAAAATCGGTTATCGATTTTTTAAACAGATTATTCCTGAAATATAAATAAATATATTTATCTCGTTTATACTTTATGATATTTTTTATTTTTTTTTCTTTTAAACCAATTTTTTTTATCAAATTCGATTCTTTAGATAAGAGATTCTTATTAAATGTATCCAATAGAGTTAATATGTTTTTGAATATGTTAAAATTTTTTATATTCACATTGTCTAATTTCATATCCTTCAGAACAGAATATTCATTGTTGGTGATTTTTTTGCCAATTATATCCTCAATTTTTTGTTTTGAAATTCTATTGGCTGAATTTATCTGCTGACATAAATATGTTGACGACATATTAGATTTTGTTTCTCTCCAACTCACCAGCACTTTATTGATTTGAACTAATTTTGTTATTTTTGATAATCTTGTCCATAATTCATAATCCTGTGCTTTATCCATCCGCTCATCATACCCTCCGGAATTTATTACAATATCTTTACTGAAAAAAACCGTAGAATGTGCTATGCAATTCCCAAAATATAAAATATAATACACTTCTTCCGGCGAAAATATTTTATCAAACCGTCCAACTCTTTTTCCGGCCACATCAATCACATCCGCCAAACTGAAAACAAATCCAATATCCTTATTGTTTTCTAAAAAATCATATTGCAATTTAAGTCGATCTTTCACAGAAATATCATCTGCATCCATTCGAACAATGTATTCACCTTTTGCCATCATTAACCCTGTGTTTAATGATTTGGTTAAACCAATATTTCTCTCATTATTAATTATTTTAATTCTTAAGTCGCTGTAACTCTGCAATATTTCCGCAGTACTATCCGTAGAACCATCATTAATGATTATAAATTCGAAGTCTGTAAAAGTTTGCTCCAGGATACTATTAATGGCTTCTTTGAGAAAGCTCTCACAATTATAAACTGGCATTAAAACAGTAACTTTAGGATTTTTCATTTTTATACCACTCAATAAAATTTCTTATCCCCTCTTCTATTTTTACTTTAGGTTCATAATGTAATATTCTTTTGGATTTACTAATATCCGAAAAAGTAACAGGGGGGTCACCAGGTTGTTCAGGTAGATATTTTATATTTGCAGATTTATCTAAATTTTTTTCAACTAACAAAATTAGATAAGAAAGATTTGTTGGTTTAGAATTACCGAGATTGAATATTTCATGATTAAAATCTTTATTTAAAATAGATATAATTCCTTCTACAATATCAGATATATAAGTATAATCCCGGCTCGTTTTACCATTACCATATAAACAAATCTCTTTCTCTTCATTAATTAATTTAGTGAATTTATGAATAGCTATATTCGGTCTTTGTCTTGGGCCATAAATTGTGAAAAAGCATAGTATTGTAATCGGAATATTATAAAGATGATTATATGCAGAACACAAAAGTTCACCCGCCCTTTTACTTACTCCATACGGCGAAATTGGTTTTAATTTGCCTTCTTCTGAAAAAGAAATTTCCTTTGTTGCTCCATAGACAGAGGAAGATGAACCAAAAATAAAATTCTTTATTTTATATTCTCTACTTAATTCTAAAAGATTCAAGGTCCCGCTTACATTTACATCTATATATATGTTAGGTTTTTTTAAAGATAATCTCACTTCTGCCTGTGTTGCAAGATGAATTACTTTTTGAAAATTATATTTTTTAAATATCTTTTTTAAAGCATCCCTATCTCTAATATCTGCTTCTACTAAATTAAAATTTCTTTTTCTTAAAAAGGTTTAATATTATCTTTCTTTATTTCCGGATTATAATAATCATTGAAATTATCCAAACAAATTACTTCATGCCCATCTTCTAATAACCTTTTTATTAAATGACTTCCGATAAATCCCGCTCCACCAGTTACCAATATTTCTATATTATTTTTAATTTCATTATTCATGCTTTTTCTCTTTATAATTCTTTATAAGCTTTACTGCAAAATCTGGTAATATATTCCTGATATATTTTTTAATATTTCTAATGAAATTTACCTTTTCTAATTCCTTCGTTAATTTTAAATTATAATCTGTTCTCTGTTTAAATTCATAATTGACTATCTTAATTCTGGGATCAGTATAGCTCAGCAAAATCTCCGCCGTTCTACCAGCAGAATCATCGTTAATTATTACAAGCTTAAAATCTTTGAAAGTTTGATTTAAGGCGTTATCAATTACTCCTTTGATATCTTTTTCACTATTATATGCAGACGCAAGCATTGTTACTCTATGCTTTAATTGATTCTTTAAAGCAAAATACACAATCGGGCCATCGCCACCCCTCTTGTTAACGTATTCAATAACTTCAAAATTTTCTTCTAATAAAATCTTGAGATAATCTTCCGGGTACTCAAATTTGTGATAAGGGTTACTGGTATCTCCGCCATTCTTATTAAGAATAGGGACCGATCCAACTATTAAACCATCTCTTTTCACAACTCTTTTAATCTCATTTATAAATATAACTCCTTCCTCTTTAGTAATATGTTCTATGCCTTCAAAACACAATGCTACGTCAAATTTATTATCTTCAAAAAGTAGTTTACACATGGAACCTTGTGAAAAAATACCTTTAAAGTGGGAACGAGCATACTGAATTGCGCCTAACGAAATGTCCACACCATATACTTCATTAGCATTATCAATCAAAGAAGTCCCCCAACCAGAACCACAGGGAACATCCAATACAATCTTACCTTTTGTATATTTTTTCCCAAATTTATACCTCTCGATAAAAACATGATAATATTTAGTTTTATTTACATAAGCTAGTTCTTCAGGATATGCTCTTTCAGCCATCATTAACTTTCCTTTTGTATAAGTTTTTTATCTTTTTTTCTTTTCTCCAAATACCATTCAAAAATTGGAGTATCAACTTGATTTATACTTCTATTAATATCACTATCACCACAAACACCGTTAGGATACATACACTTACCTTTTTTTATATCTTCAAACAACTTTTGGGGAATATTTTCCCATATTTTATCAAAATTCTCTTTCTTTACATTACCCATCTTCCGATCTTCACTTAATTTAAAATTACAGGGATAAACATCCCCGTTGGGAGCTAAATGGAAAAAAGTCTTACATGCATGGCATGGCATAATGCGTTTATTTATTATTGAATCATAAAGATAACATGACTTAATATTTCCTTTATACTTTAAGAAATCTCCATGAACATCTTTAGTAAATTTAATTTTGTCAATACCAGTATAGCGTTCTAAAATAGGTATTAATTCAGAATTATTTTGAAAAACTAAATCTTCTTCTGTTGTACTAAAACGATCATTCATTACAGTCCAACATATATGAACACCTAATCCTTTACTTTTGGCAAAATCTTGGACCCAATCGAAATACTCAACATTATCTCTAAGAAATGTAAAGCTAAAATCAACATTTGAAGAAAATTCTTTCAATAATTCTGCCGTCCTTACAGTATTTTCAAAACTGCCATTTATACCCCTACTTTTATCATGTATTTTTTTAGGACCATTTAAACTTACACCAATCAATGCCCATTTTAGATTGGGAGCAAGTGACTTTATTTTTTTAAAAAAATTATATGTCCTATCAGGATCATAGCCATTGGTCGTAATGCTAAACTTTGCTTTCTTTAATTTTTTATGAAGCGCTATCACTATTTCAGGAAAATCATTCCTCAATATTGGTTCTCCACCACTAAGAATCACTTCATTAACATCTTTTAATAATTTATTATTTGTCAATTTATCTATATCATCAGAAGTAAGCTCCTCTTTTGGTAAGGTTTTATTCTTCCATATATTACAAGAAACGCATTTAAAATTACACCGCCATGTCATTGTGTACCTAATACAAGTTATTGCGTCAAGCTTACTATCCTTAATTCTATCTTTTTGAAAAATTCTTTTTAATAACCTTTTTAATTTCTTCATTTTTGATACTATATTTTTCTGATTTTTTTTATTACCAATATCCTTTTCAAGAACACCCATCAAAATTGTGTGCCTGTTGTTCAGACAATCCTTTATCAGCACCTTTTCTCTCCAGTAAAAACCATATTTATTCATTAATTTTGAAATGCTAATAACATTAACTTTGTAGGGGTGCGCACTATCAGCATTTCTTTTCACTACCTTCCAAGAGGTGCCTGTATCCCCAATGTTTATCATAAACCACAATTCTCCGTCAGTTTTAAGAATATTAAAAATGGTATTGGTGGCAAGTTCGATATCTGAAACATGATCCAATACATTCCAACAGATAACAACATCAGCTTTAATATCAGTTTTATAGGTTTCTATTTCACTACAAATATATTTAACATTATCATTAGAAAGATCCCACATTTTTTTATATTCATCTATAAGTGGATCTATTCCGATTGCAGTTGTATTGTTCAAATGGGAAATTACTGCGGTAGGTCCACAACCAACCTCAATCACAACCTTATTTTTTAGGTCACTAATACTGCGATTTATATACATAAGACAGTATTTTCTGAAATAAATATTTGCAATTCTCCATTCATCAGGAGAGAATCCCTTCCATTCATTTTCCCTTATATTTGACCAAAAATCTAATTCTTCGATTTGTTTGGGTTTTAAACTACTTACATCCAATTCATCTCTAATTGTTTTTTGTTGCGATTTCTTCAGCATACTTACCTCTTATTATTTTTTTGCTATCACAATAATTATTTTACCTCATATAAAACCTTTAAAAAATTTTTCCCTCTTGAATGGTCAATCCCTTTAAATTCTACAGGAATTCTCCACCAAAATAAATATCCAACTCTATTTTTGGACCATATTGCAATAATTATTTTCGTCATAGAATTATTGATTTGAATATTTTTTATTTCTATTTTTAAAGTATGTTTGCCTTTTTCTAAATTTATTTTTTTATTATATGCTTTATTAGTTGCCAGAAAATAAAGTGATCTCTCATTCCCACTGTAAATCCCAGTATCAATGTCTACATCCTCATAATCTATCCGAGATTTATATTTCATAGATATCGAAAAGGAATCGCCAGGGTATAATATTCTCTTGTCTATTTCGACATCAAAAAAGTTAATTTTTTCATTACCGCTACAAATTTTTTCTATACCTAAATCCCCTTTGCTAATAAATAAATTAGTATATTCCTTAATACCGTCTTCAACACGGTTAAAATATTTAGCCTTGCCATTGTTAAAAAAAATAACCTTTTCTGTAAAAGTTGAAATTATGTGCATATTATGGGAGACTAATATAGCTGTTGTTCCATTTTTTTTGAGTTCGCCGATTTTATTGAAACATTTAATTTGAAACCCTTCATCCCCCACCGCCAGCACCTCATCCACCAGCAGTATGTCTGGCTTGCAATGCACAGCCACAGCAAACCCCAGCCTCACAAACATCCCGCTTGAGTAAAACTTCACAGGCGTATCCAGAAAACCACCAATATCTGCGAACTCAACAATATCATCAAATTTTTTGTCCACCTCTTTTTTTGTCATTCCAAGAATTGCAGCATTTACATAAATATTCTCTCTTCCAGTTAGCATGGGATGAAAACCAGCTCCTACTTCTATTAAAGCACCAACTCTTCCCTTAATGGTAATTTTGCCCTTGTCAGGCCAGAAAATTCCATTCAACATTTTTAACAGAGTTGTTTTACCGGAACCGTTCGGGCCAATAATCCCAAGCACTTCCCCCTTTTTTAATTCAAAAGAGACCTTTTTAACTGCCCAGAACTCATTTTTCCTTAAACTCTCGGGATGAGAACTCAAGCCTAAAATGTTCCTACCTATATCGGCTATGCCGTAAAGCATAGATCGTTTTAACGATTTACAATATTTTTTTGCCACATTCTCAACATTTACAGCCAAAATGTTATTCATCTTAAATTCTCTCTGCTACCCTGGTTTCGGTCAGGTGAAAAACAAATAAGCAAAAAATAAAAACAAAAAAAGAAATAATAACGGAAACCCAAAAACCTGGCCATTCCTTCGAGTATCCGGTTAATATAAGATCCCTTGGCACTGAAACAAGATAAAATAATGGATTATATTTTGTTATTTGAGCCAGAATCCCGGTGGTTGGCTTTGGATATAAGATGGGTGTTAAAAACATAAAAAACGTCATTAATATTGAAATAATATTTCCAATATCTCTCAAAATACCATTCAAAATTGATAGAATAAAACCAAGGCCAAGGGTTAAGATAAAGACTGGGAGTATAAGAATCGGAAATAAACATATGGCTGCATGTGGGGAATAACCATAAAATAAAAAAAGAATTCCTGCCAGAACAAATTGAATAAGGAAAGATACCAGTGATTGACCTATTGAAGCAATTACCAGTGATTTTTTTGAAAAGTTTATTTTTACAATCATCGATCCGGCCTTCACCAATGAATTTGAACCTGCAATAAGTCCTGAGGCAAACACCTGCCATATAGCAATTCCTAACACCGCAAAAATAGGATAGGGTACATCAATTTTCCCAAGGTTGAATATACCAGACCGATTAAGCATAATAAAAGTTCCTACACTAATAAGAGGAATTACAAAAGCCCATAAAACCCCGATAAATGATTGTTTATATATGCCCAGGAAATCTCTTTTAAAAAGTTGATAGATTAACCAACGGCTTAGTTTTATTTCAGAAACAATCTCTTTAAAAATACAAAAATACCCATTCTTTAAAATATTGTCAGGTTCATATGTCTTTAATTTATTATTATTCATTAAATTTTAAACTTAGCTTTATATAAATACAGGTTTGTAAAAAAAATATAATCATTTTATTTTACTCTACTTTTTAACATAAAAAAATCAACTAGATTTGTTATTGCACACTGTCCCATTGCCTCTATGGCTTCTTCAGTATGCCCTCCTATATGAGGAGTACAAATAAGATTTTCTGATTCCAAAAACTCTTTGTCTTCTGGAGGTTCCATTTCATAAACATCAATGGCTGAGCCAGCAATAATTCCATTTTTTAAAGCCCATTTTAAATCATCCTGTATTACAATTTCTCCTCGAGCAGTATTTATTAAAAAAGCCGATTTTTTCATTGTTTTCAACATGTTTTTATTAACCATATTTCTAGTTAGCTCTGTCAAGGGAGTATGTATTGTCACTATATCAGCTCTACTAAATATCTGTTCTTTAGAATATTCAATTAATCCTTTCTCTTTGTAATAATTATCTTGGTTTATGATATCATTCACTAATATTTTGCATTTAAAATATTTTAATAACTCCACAATATCCTTCCCAATATTGCCAACCCCAATAATTCCGATTGTTTTCCCGGTCAACTCGTGACCACCCTTCCGGTTCCACCGCCCTTCTCTGAGCTCATCCGATGCCTGATAAAAATCTCTCATGAGGCAAATCATGAATCCCAGGGTAAGCTCGGCAACTGACCTCCGGTTAACACCCTTGGAAAACAAAACATCTACTCCATAATCTCGACAGGCCCGAAAATCAATATTATCCAGTCCGACTCCGTATTTTGATAAGACTTTTATTTTAGAAGAATTCCGTAATATATTTTCATCTATTCTCTCACGTCCAATGATTGAACCATCCAAATCCTGTAAAAAATCGATTAAATCATTTTTATCCAGCGGGTATTTGGTTTTATTTAATCTGATCTCGGCAAAATCATGTTTTTCAATTGCTTTTACCAGAAATGGATTCTGGGTAAAAGCAAAAGGTGTGATCCCAATTCTAATTTTATTTATCATTTAAACAATAAGCTACCGCCGCTGATAGTTTGCATACCTACAAATAATATCACGATAGCATCAATAATAAATCACTTTCAATATAGCATATCTGGTTTTTTTTTCAAGAGACTGGTTCAGTGGGAAACAGGCTCGGCAGGCTATTTCTTCCCACCCTTCTCCTTTTGATTCTTTTTATCCTTTACAATAACCACGACCTTCTCGTTTTTCTTCATCAACCACAATTTTTCCCTGGCTTTCTTCTCAAGTGCCAGGGGATTATTTTTTAGTTCCCGGATCTCCTGCTCCAACTGTACTTTTTCCTGCTCAAGCCCTTCGATTTTTTCCTCTAAATCTTTTATTTTGGTCTGAGTAGTAATGATCTCAATAATGCCCCCCTCGCCGAAAAAAAAAGTGAGAATAATGATTAATATAAGCAGGGCAATCAGCATTAAAAATCCTTTTGAAGTTAAAAATTTCCTTGTCTTGTTTTTATTCAATCAACTGCCTCCCCATTTTAATCAATTCAGTGGTCCTTTGCTTCAGGGGTGATTCGGCATAGATACGGAGTAAATGATTGGTACCGGATTCTCGCAATAAAAGCCAGGATTTTTGAAATATAAATTTGATGCCGTCATCAAATAATATCTCTTTCGGTTTTAAACCATTTACATTAAAATCCCTGTGTTTCAACAGATTCAGGAATTTCTTCTTTCTGGACTCATTAACCCTGACCGAAATCTCCTTGCTATATAGCTTTGAAAATTTGAGTGAAAAATTCTTCAGGATCTTATCCATGTCCAACTTATAATAAGCCAGCATCTCGGTTACCAATAAGTTAAAAAGAATGCCATCTTTAATGTTGATTCCCTTATTCAGGGAAGCCCCATTAGAACTTTCTACTCCAATAAATGTTTTTCTTTTGGAAAGCATATCTGCCACATATTTGAATCCCACCGGGGTTGTATAGACTTTTCGAAAATAATAATTGGCAACCCTCTGAATATAGTCTGTGGTGGATATCGATTTGACAATACCGCCCTCCATTTTCCTGATGGTTATCAGGTATTCAATCAGCGGGGGAACAATCATGTTGGCATTGATATACTTTCCTTTGGCATTGACAATACCGAACCGATCCCCATCAATATCCGTGGCCACTCCGATATCGGCCTTTTTTTCACACACCAGCTCAGAGAGTTCTCTTAAATTCTCACTGTTGCACGATGGAATAACCGCACCAAAAGACGAATAGGGAAAATTATGAATACTCTCAATTTCAATATCATTTTTGCTCAACACATAATCCAAATATTCCCTGGAAGCGCCATATAAATTGTCCACAACGATCACCACACCTGAATCTCGTATTAAATTAAAATCAATTATGCTTTCAATATAATCAATATAAGGACTTCTGAGATCGATAGTTTCAATTAGCTCTTTGTTTGCATATTGGGGTCTGAAATGAAAACCGTGCTGAATCTTCTCCACTTCCTTTTCTATCTGATTGGTTTCTGATGGCATTGCAGGGGCCCCATTATGGTTGAAAACCTTAATCCCATTGTATACTGGTTTGTTATAGCTGGCCGTAAAGTTGATGGCACCGCAACACCGGTAGCTAACGGTCCCCAGGGAAATAGCAGGGAGCGGGGCATCCCGGATGGAAAAATAAGTTTTTACGCCGAACAATGATAACATTTTCGCGGTTTCGGAGGCGAATTGCCTGGATAAAAATCGGGTATCATAGTTGACGATGATTTTCAGTTCTTTTCCGGGATATCTTTTTTTCAGGTAATTAAAATAGGCCTGGGTGAAAATTCTCACATTTTTAAAGGAGAATTCCCGTCCCATTCTGGCTCGCCAGCCATCGGTTCCGAATTTGATCACTCCCATACTCAATAGATAGTATAAAACCTGAAATTTATCAATTTTACTGCAATTAAGCGGTATTTCGGTTAATACAACAGGGTATTAAACCTTTTCATTCATCAAAAAGGAATAAAGGAATTCCATCCGTTGGGTAATATTTTGGCCACATCATTCAACAAAACAAACACCATCAGGGCAATGAGTATAATAAATCCGGTGTTGATCAAAATGGCTTTTACCTTCTGGTTCAATTCTTTTCGAATGACCGCTTCAATCGAATAAATCATCAAATGCCCGCCATCAAGAGCCGGAATTGGAAAAAGATTGATGATTCCCAATTGGAGGGAAATAAAGGCAATTAAAATAAAAAAATTGGATAAACCGCTTTCCATGGCTTTTTGAGAAAACTTGGCAATTTCAATGGGTCCGGATAAATTCTTGGGTGACAGCTTACCCACCAACATTTTCTTAAAAGCATTGAAAGTCAGAAAGGTCAGATTGCTCAACTCATCAACACTTTTGCGCATGGATTCAAAGAAACCATAATTGACAGTCACAGTGGGTGAATGAGGTGTCATCTCAATACCGATGACGCCTTTCTTCTGTACCTTTTTAGGTGTGATATTAAAATCCAGAATATCCTGATCGCGTTTTACGGTAAATATCAGCAGCTGGTTTGGATTTGAGGCAATAACCTTTCCGATTTCAAAATAGTTTAAATTCTGTCTGTTGATGGCCAGAATCACGTCCCCCTTTTTCAATCCGGCATTAATTGCAGGTTCGCTTGGGTTCAGGGTACGAATCTCTGTTTTATGATCCCAGTATAATCCGGCATATCCAATATTATATTTGGAGTGGGACTCAATTTCTAACTTGAGGAATAGTTGCTTTCGGTTCCGCTCGACAACCACATCAAGAATCTCATTGGGATTGGCCCCTATATTCATTTCCAGTTCTTTCCAATTATTGATCTTTCTTTGACCGACAGAGACTATAATATCACCTTTTTTTATTCCCGCTTTAGCTGCAGGAGATTCTTTCTCAACAAATCCGATTCGTGGAGGCTCGAACTTATATTGTTCTGCCTCAATTCCGCTGATATTGATAACAGTCAGTATAAAAAAAGATAACAGTATATTCATGGCCGGTCCCATGATCAGGATAAATATCTTTTGGGCGCGGTTTTTGGACTGGAATTCATGCGGCTTCAGCTCTTCTGAATCATATTCCTCCTCTCCAGCCATTTTCACAAATCCCCCTAAAGGGATTAAACTCAGTCTGAAATCCGTATGGCCAATTTTTTTCCCGAACAGGCGTTTTCCGATTCCGAAAGAAAAAACGTCAACTCTTACTTTCATTAAAATCGCTGCTAAATAATGACCCAGTTCATGTACAAATACAATAATACCCAGCACAATGGCAAAAGCTAAAATTTGGTATAAAACAATCATTTTGGTTTTCTCCGCTTAATATAATTTGTAGTCTTATTCTTGGTATCCTTAATGGTTTCATCTAAATCATCGAGGGAATGGATGGGATAAAACTTTTCACCGTGAAGAATAGTTTCTACCACATCAAATATATCATTGAAAGATATCTCTTCCTTTAAAAAATACTCCGCTGCAACTTCATTGGCTGCATTGAATACCGCTCCTGCATTTTTTTTCATTTCCAGTACATAATAGGCCAATTCAATAGACCTGAACTTATCCGTATCAACCGGATAGAAGTCAAATTTCTTTAAATCACTCAGATTCAAACCTTTACTTTCGAAAAATATCCTCTCCGGATAACTTAAAGAATATAAAATCGGAATTCTCATATCTGGCCAGCTTAATTGAGCGATCAGGGAAGAATCAATAAATTCAACCATTGAATGCACAATGCTCTGCGGATGAATGACCACATCAATTTGATCTTTATTCAAATTAAATAGATAATGAGTCTCAATAATTTCCAAGGCCTTATTCATCAAGGTTGCCGAATCCAGTGTGATTTTTGTACCCATAGACCAGGTGGGATGGGTCAGAGCCTCTTTTACGCTGATCTGAGAAAATTCCCGTTTACTTCTTCTGAAAAAAGGACCCCCCGAAGCAGTCAGTATGACTCTTTTCAAATATTCTTTTTTATTGACCCCGATACTCTGAAAAATAGCACTTTGTTCGCTGTCGATTGGGATCAGCTCTGCCCGGGACCGACTCAATTCAAAATTTATCAACTCTCCGGCAGCCACCAGTGTTTCCTTGTTGGCCAGGCAAATCCGCTGGTTGTTTCGAATGGAAATTATGGTAGCAGCCAGTGACGACGTTCCGCTAATGGCCGAGATTACCGTATCAATCCCATTGTCCGATACAATTTCTTCGATGCCATGATCTCCATAATAAAATTTTTTATCCGGGAAAAGGTTTTCTAATCGATCGGCATCATTTTTATACTTGACACTGATTCGATCCGGGTTGAAAAATTTAATTTGCTCCTGTAATAATTTGATGTTCTCACCGGCAGCAATAGCAACCAGCCGGAACCGATCCCGGTTGGCATCGATGACGTCCAGTGAATTCCTTCCGATTGAACCGGTGGATCCCAACAGGGCGATATTTTTTAATTTCATATCCTTACAATTTGTTGATTTCAGTATTCCCGATTATGCATTCCAAAAAAATAAAATGAGATAATACAGCAATGGAGAACAAAAAATATAACTATCCAAACGGTCAAGAAAACCACCATGACCCGGTAATATGGCGCCGGAATCCTTTTGATTGGCGGCTCTCTTAAACAGGGATTCAATCGGATCTGAAAGCTGAGAAAACAGGGCAATCAGGCCTCCGGTTAAAATTGCCTTCCAAATTTCAACCTCGACTGGAAAAATCAACATGGCCAGCCAGCCGGCCGGAGCAGCTGTAAGTATGGCAGCAATCAAACCCTCCAAGGTTTTTTTCGGGGATGCAACCGGGTATATTGAGTGTTTGCCCACCCACCTGCCAATGAAATAGGCTCCCGAATCACCAATCAAAATGACAAAAATCAGAAAAAAAAGATAATTGACTCCCAATTCTCTTAATTTAAAAATAAAGTACAGGGGGATGTAAATATAAAAAACAGTTAAAAAATGGATTCCAATATCCTTGATAAAAGCGGATAACTCCTCTGATTTTCTGACAGAAAATAAAAAAAACAGACCGAATCCAAAAACAATCCCCATTATAGACATCATCAAATCAGGTTGGTTGAAAGTGAAATGTGATGCAATAATCGAACCAAAAATAAATATCAACAACAGGGAATAGGTTTTGGGCTTGCATAGTTTTATGAATTCATAGGCCACTATACTGAAGATCAAATAGAGAAACAGGGAAAACAACAAAGAAGGAAGAAATTTTATGCAAACAAAAATAATGGGAATAATAACCATAGCGGTTAGTGTGCGAACTGAAGTTTCCTTCATATGGCTCCGAACCTCCTTCCCCTTTCCTGATATTCTTTTATTGCCTTTAAATAATCATAAACTTTGAAATCAGGCCAGAGTGTCTGGGTAAAATACAATTCTGAATAGGCAATTTGATATAATAAAAAATTTGAAATTCGTAGTTCGCCTGAAGTTCTGATCAATAAATCCGGATCAGGGCAGTCATGGGTATTCAGGTAGTTTTCAAAAAGTTTCTCATTGATATCGGAAGCAGAAACATTATCAATAATAATCTTTCTAACTGCATTGATAATCTCATTTCGTGCCCCATAACTTAAAGCCAGGTTAATCTGCAGGTTTTTATAATGGCCTGACATTTTTTCGGTTTCCAATAATTTTTTCCTCAAACGAGGCGGTATTTTCCCCAAATCACCTATAGTTTTCAGTTTAATCTTGTTTTCACTCAGAATCCCACTTTTCTCAGCCAAGTTTTTATATAGCAAATCCATCAGTTTATTTACTTCCCTTGGCGGACGTTTCCAGTTTTCACTCGAAAACACAAATAGGGTCAGATATTTAATCCCGATCCGGGAGGAACACTCGGCAATAATCCGGGCGGATTTTGCCCCTTCCAAATGTCCTTCGATTCTGTTCAGTTTTCGTTTTTTAGCCCAGCGTCCGTTCCCATCCATGATGATGGCCACATGCCGGGGGAGTTTTCTTTTATTAATTTTCAGGAGCAGATCTTCTTCTCTACTGCCTTCCTTAACAAAAAATTTAAAACGGTTCTGCATCCAAAAATTATATGTTTTCACCCTGGCTTTGTCAACACCATTCAACCGACACCATGAGCGGTTTGGCAAACCTGATTTTCCATTCTACAAATAAAATGTAAATTAATGCAGGATGAAGCAATGATTAAAAAATTTGACAAATTTAAATATCTTATATAAAATGTTATTAATCATATGGCCATGAAAGGTTCGAAAAAACTGACAACCCACTATAATAAAGGAGATATCATCTACAACGTAGGTGATGAACAAAATAATTTCTATATTATCGATAAGGGAAAAGTACAGATACTGCTTGGAGATAACCAGGTGGTTTTGGCCACCCTGGTTACCGGTGATTTTTTTGGTGAAGAATCCCTCAATGAAAATCAAAATGCTGCTTATACCATTGAAGTTATCGAAGATTCAGAAATTATAAAAATCTCCTATTCATCACTGAAGGAAATGATGAATAAGAACCGGGAAATTTCTTTGAAAATTCTCAAAAAATTATCGGATAAAAACCTGAATATTTTCAATAATTTATTGAATCTAAAAACCAAATCGGTTACTCCGGAAAAGATTCCCAAAACCAGCGCTGATGAAGAGGAAATCACCTCTGAAAAGCTGAGTCCGGATATAAAAGCCTACCTGATCATCCAGCGGTCCAACCGGATCGTTCAACTGACCAAAATTAATACATTCCTGGGTCGCCGTGACTATACCACCGGTTTTATTCCGGATGTGGATTTAACCAAAGAAGATGAAGAAAAATATATTTCCCGGAAACATTCTAAAATATCTTACTCGGATGGCAAGTTTTTCCTTTCAGAAGAACCGGGTGCAATCAACGGGACATTTTTAAACGGGACCAAATTGAATACCGGTGTAAAATACGAACTCAACAATGAAGATGAAGCCACTCTCTGCCACCTCAACATCATTTTCAAATACTGATAGTTCTAATATCGATATACAGAAAAATCAAAAAAAGATAAAAACTCTCATTTATTCTATTCTGAAATTTTGATGTGGCCTGAATCGAGTTGCTGTTGGATGGATTGGGCCATTTCCTTGATGTCATCAAGCGTTTCTTTGATATACAACGGAGTGGTCGGATCACTCAGTATTTCATCCACCTTTTCAATGATAACCCGGACTTTCCAGGCCAACTCTTTCTGAATCATTATTACCCCCTGTTTTCATTTTACCGTAAAAACTTTTTTTTTCAACCCTATTGTATTCCGGATCGACATCATTTCATTCAATGTTAAATTCTATATTGGAAGGTCTACAGGTGTTTTTATTCCAGTATTTCTGGATCACTTCCATAAGTTCACTTGAGTTTAAATCAATGGTATTCAACGGATCTGGGCCAAACCGAAAATTGAAGGCATCCACCTCTTGACTCCAGGCTGACCATTGTAGTTCCCAGACCCAAAGGGAATAGTTCATATTAAGATCTTCAAAACATTCCATCTGCTCATCCATGAATCGGGCTGCACCGCATACCCATCTCATAATTCCATACTCATTACAAGCAACCCGTACACCATATTGAGCTTTATAGTTATCAATAACTCCCAATAGGGCATTTAACCAATCTTCATTCACCTGATCCGGTATCCCATCCCAGTCGATATCAAAAAAACCCGGATAACAATATTGACCTTCCGGATTCTGATGGGTATAAACAACCGGAGCATATTGATGGACAGTATAAAGTGTCTTGGGATCCGAGACCGGTACAACATAGGACAGCCATTCCACAGCGCTATACCCCATTCCCCCGATCAGTATGGGGATATCCACATCAACTTCTCTTATGCCAGAAACAATCCTGGGAAATAACTGGTTCCAATCGTAGAGGGTATTTGAATACTGATCATAGAACTCCTCCTGATTCCATAAATTCAACCAGATTTCATTTGAATTGGGTTCCACCATAAGGTCATAACCAATCAAATACGGACAATCCTTAAAGTGGTAGGCTGTTTGCTTCCACATGTCTACCCAGGCATTCTGCGCATCAGTGTTTACCCAGACATGATCATTATAATAACTTTCATCAAACCATTCTCCATCCTCTCCCTAAAAAAAAGTGAACTCACTCCGACCGGGTCCGGTTCCCATGAAATCATTTCCATCAAGTTCAGGATATACTCTGCGTTGATATATATTGGCTCCCCGTAGCAGGGTTCCCTATTCCCAAAGTTTCCATTTGGAATCAATCTCCCGTATGTTTGTTTCATCTTCACTTTTAAATAACTGACATGAATCCAGGGTAAAAATTAAAAAAACAGATATAGTGCAAAAATAAATTATTTTTATTTTTAAGAAAAACATATCACTCGGATTTATCATATAATAAATAATATTTTATTACAAAAGGACTTTGATACATTGCAATAACCGGTTATATCCGGTATAATTGCTGCTTATTTTCATCCCCTTTGCCAACAGGAAAATCATGATCTATTTAGGTGAAATTCTGGCTCTGAGTGCCGCATTATTCTGGGCCATTGGTGTCATTCTTTTTAAAAAGAGCGGTGAAAATATGTCACCGTTATCGCTTAACCTATTTAAAAACCTCATCGCCATGGCCCTTTTCATTCCAACCATTCCATTACTTGGCGAGAGCTTTAATCCCGGTCAGCCTTTATCTGCCTGGATCATGCTGGGATTATCCGGGCTTCTGGGGATCACACTTGCCGATACCCTTTTTTTTATATCACTGAATAAACTGGGCGCAAGTCTGGTGGCCGTGGTTGACACCTCATATACGCCCTTTCTGCTTTCCATGGGCTATATTTTTTTGGGTGATCGAATCGGACCCATTGCTTTTTTGGGGGCCTGCCTTATTGTGGCGGGATTGATCATCGGTTCCCTCAGCAAACCTGAACCGGGCCGAACCCGAAAAGATATCCTTATCGGAACCATCATCGGCATAACAGGTATATTTACCATGGTGGTGGGGATTATCATTATAAAAGATATTCTCAATAATGCACCGTTGATTTGGGCATCCGGTGTCCGCCTTTTTTTTGGATTTATGGGTTTAATCCCCATTATATTTTTTAACCGTACCAGGCGTAACCGATTTCTAACCAATTTAAGGCAGCCCCAAACCTGGAAGATAGGAGTTCCGGCTGCCATCAGCGGATCGTTCCTGGCTATGATCTGCTGGGTGGGCGGATTGAAATACACCGACGTATCCATTGCCGGAATGTTAAACCAGTTATCAACCATTTTTATCTTTGTACTGGCAATCCTGTTTCTTAAAGAGTCGGTCAGTTGGAAACGGATACTGGCAATATTCTTGTCTTTTTTAGGTGCAGTACTGGTCATTCTACGCTAAAATATTATTCCTATTCACATCATGGGTTTGCAATCAATCAAAGTAATAAACGGGAAGGGAATCGATTTGATTGAGCAACCGAAAGAAATGAGTTCTCAAACCCTTCAGCTTGACTGCAATGACAATGATGTCAACCGGAGTCTGTCTTTTTGAAAACCGACTCAGTTCAACCCGGGTGAAATGTCGATACTGATCCTGCTGAACTCCGGATTCAATAAGAACAATATCCCGGATCCCCATGATTCGATGGAGAAAATCAATAACCCGGCCCCTAATCGCTGAAGACCCATAAACAGCCACTGATTTGATTTCTTTGTTGAAGTCCTTCTGATTCAGATTAAAGACATCATCACTATGTTGTAGCCGTGGATAATACAGGGGAAACAACCGTTCAAAAAGATTCGGCTTCTTGTCGGATTTGAAAAAGGAGGGAAGTCGATGGTTCAACCTATCGATTATGGATTGTGATGTCTTTTCGACATTCCATTTCGCTGCATCCACCCGGGCCCGGCTGGCTTTAATTAGGGCATCCGCATAATTTTTATATAGGATCAACAGTTTAGCTTTCAAATCCCCGATGTCCGGTTCCGCCCACTTAGAGCCAAAAAACCCAGGATATCTCAAATAATGATTTGCCTCGATATCAACCAGTTCAAATTTAATCAGATACGAATTTTTTGAATTTAAAAATTCACATTGTCCGCCCCATCCGGTGGTTATGATGGGAGTACCAACCTGCATGACAGCTAACAAAGGCCGGCCGATTCCCTCGCCCCGGGAAGGTAATATGAAGCAATCCGCCCTGCGGTAAAGGGAATACAATTCTTTTTCAGTCAAAACCGCATTCAGTATACGAACCTCGGGAATTTCCTCTGGAAGGTTGAACTCATCCTTTATTTTTGTCAAAGTGGCATTGGTTTTAAGTACCAAACAGATATCATCATTGCTTTTAAAGGTTTCAATATAGGCCTTCAGTAATACATCCAGTCCTTTGCGGTAACGGGCATTATAATTAAACAGGGATAGTAGTACAAACTTGTTCTTCATCTCCAGCTGGTAAAGGGAACCGGGATCCGGAATCTTCAAATCAACCGGACTGGAAATGACAAACATCTTCTCCGGACTGACCCCTGATTTCCGGAACAGGTCAAAACAAAAATGATTGGGAACCCAGATTTCATTCAGTCGATTGAAGCGATAAACCCAGCTAAATGGAATTCTTGAAACTTCCAACATGGTCCGGGTAATGGAATACTGTTCCGGATTTGGTTGATAGGATCCATGCCTAAAGGAATGAAACACAATGGGAATGCTGGGATCACTGTCACTTTGAAAATCAAATTCGCTGGGCCCCAGCCGCTTGTTTTTTCCAACCACCTTGACTTCTACTCCCTGGTTTTTAAGACCTCGTATCATAACTCTGGCCTCATCCGAATAACCTGAATTGGCAAAAATATTTTCACAAAACCACTGTATTTTCATTTCATCTTAATCTGATATCTTTTTACAATTTTCTATTTTTTGTCTTCTTAACTTCTCATATTCATAACTTCTTTTTTAGAAGTTCTCCATATCTGAAACAATCCATGGTATGGTCATTGACCATACCCACGGCCTGCATAAACGCATAACAGATAGTGGGACCCACAAAACTAAACCCTCTTTTTTTCAAATCCTTACTCATGGCAACCGATTGGGTAGAAACTGCGGGCAATTGGCTGAGCTGTTTCCATTTATTAATAATTGGCTTGCCACTCACGAAGCGCCATATATAGTTATCAAAACTCCCAAATTCGTCTTGAATGCCCAGGAATGCGCCGGCATTCCGGACCGCTGATTCTATTTTTAAACGGTTTCTGATAATACCCTTATCCTGCAACAACCTATTGATTTTTTCCCGGCTGAAACGGGCCACCTTGCCGGGATCAAAACCATCGAACACCCTTCGGTAATTCTCCCGCCTTTTTAAAATGGTCAACCAGCTTAACCCGGCTTGAGCACCATCCAGAATCAGAGCCTCAAAAAATTCAATATCATTATGGACTTCCACTCCCCATTCGGTATCATGATACTGGATATAAATCAAATCATCAGTAACCCATTCACAACGTTTTTTTTGCATATTTGATACCTCCGCCATTACTATTTTTCATTTAAACCATCATCCTCTTTCAGATTTTGGTTGAAAACAATCAGTCCGGAAAATGTTTTTTTAAGATTTCGCGGGCAATGACCAAATCCGCCTGATAGGTAATTTTTATATTTAACTCACTGCCTTCGATGATAAAGATTTCTGCCAGATTCGATTTAAAAATCAAGGAACAGTCATCCGGACTGTTTATGATCTCTTTTTCCCTGGCCAATAGATGAGCCCTTTGGATTAGTTGCCGCTCGAATGCCTGTGGCGTTTGAACCCGCTTTACAAATTGGCGATCGGGAATTGTTTTGATCTGAGAATGCGGATCAATTTCAATCACAGTATCGGAAAAAGATACCGCCGGGGCCACAGCTGAATATTTTCCCAGGCTGTTTATCAATTCATCAATGATGGTTTTGGGGATCAATGGCCTGGCCACATCATGTATGAGGATTTTCTCCACATCGCCTCCGGCTGCCATTACACCAATATATGATGATTCCTGCCGGGAGCTGCCTCCGGCCAATATGGATTCGATTTTCCTATAGTTATTTTTGACAATATTCACGGTTCTATTATGATAGTCCTGATTTTCAACCAGCACTATGCCATCAATCCCCGGGTGATTCTCAAATCGGTCCAGGGAGTGTTCCAATATTGTTTTCTCTCCGATCCGGGAAAATTGTTTGGGATATGCTTCTGCAAAACGCTGGCCCGAACCCCCGGCCAATAAGATCGCCACTGTTCGGTTCATTATCGAATTTTCCATTTTGTCGGTTTGTCTTTGATATTTTACCCAATACTGCCCAAAAACTCAATCCGCAATCTTCGTATTCCCTTGACACCAGATCGGTTGACAAAAAAAAGGTTAGATGATAAAATTCAATATCCTGGAGGATAAAATGAAAAAAGGAATACATCCTGAATATATGGAATGCACGGTAACCTGCGCCTGCGGCAATACATTCAAAACCAGGGCAACCACAAAACAGATTGAAATCGAAATCTGCTCTTCCTGTCATCCTTTCTATACCGGAAAACAGAAATATGTGGATACTGAAGGAAGAATAGAAAAGTTTAAAAAGAAATACGGTTATCAGGAAAAGTAATACATGTTTCTTTTTTTCTAACCCTCTTCATATACTGATTCATGACTATGGAAGCACCGGTCTCCATTTCCCAACAAAAGCTATTTAATCATCTGGAACAACTCCATCTGAAATACAATTCCATTTCAGACCAGCTCTCCAAAACTGAAATTATCAATAACCTGGTAAAACTGAAGGAACTGTCCAAGCAGCTTTCCCATTTGAAACCCCTTGAAGACAAATACCTGAAAATGAAAAAATATTCCACTCAGAGAGTGGAAACCGAAATCCTGTTGAAAAACTCGGATGAAGAAGCCATGAAAGAATTGGCCAGAGAAGAGATTGAACAACTTAATAATAAAATCAGCCAAATCGAACAGGAAATAATCCAGCTTCTGGTAATCGATCAAACCGAAGAAAACAGAAACGTATTCCTTGAAATCAGGGCCGGCGTCGGTGGGAATGAGGCATCGCTTTTCGCATCCGACCTATTGAGAATGTACTCCAGAATCGCTGAGCAAAAGGGATGGAAATCCGAAATCATCTCAACTACCTATTCAGCTATTGGGGGAATAAAAGAAATCATTCTCCATATCAAAGGAAACACGGTAAACCAAAATCTTCAGTTTGAAAGCGGCGTTCATCGTGTCCAAAGGGTCCCGGTTACCGAAGCCAGCGGCAGGATCCACACCTCCACCGTAACCGTCGCGGTTATGCCAGAAGCTGAAGATGTGGAAATTAAGATCAATCCCAAAGATATTAGAACTGATACATTTTCGGCATCAGGACCCGGGGGGCAACATGTAAACAGAACCCAATCTGCCATTCGGATCACCCATAACCCCACCGGGATAGTGGTTACCTGCCAGGATGAAAAATCTCAGCACAAGAATAAGGACAAAGCCATGAAGGTACTTAAAGCCAGATTGTTCGAATTTGAAAAAAAGAAGCAGGAAAGCAGCATTGCCGACTCCAGAAAATCCCAGGTGGGATCCGGAGAAAGATCTGAAAAAATCAGAACCTATAATTTCCCCCAGAATCGGGTTACCGATCATCGAATAACCGGAAAAAATTTCAATCTGGAAAGCATTCTTAACGGCCTCATCAATGATTTATTCAAAGAACTACATGAAGTATATTCTAAAAAAATGATTGAGGAAAAACTTAATCAAATCATCGCTTAGTGTACTATTCCGATTTATATTACCAGACCCTGCAAAACCTGCCCCGCTATTCCAGAAATAAGGATTCGCAATCGAACCTGGCTCTGGATATTCAGATTTTGATGGAAAAGGCATTCGGACTTTCCAGAGATCAATTCTGGATAATGAAACAGAATCAAATTACGGATAGATGTCAGTTGAGAAAATTTTACCGGTATCTGGAAAGACTCAAAAACCACGAGCCACTGGCTTACATTATTCAGGAGAAGCAATTCTATACTGCCAGTTTTTTTGTGAATAAACATGTTCTGATTCCACGGCCGGAGACAGAATTGATAGTAGAAAAAGCAATCGATACATTGACCTCACCGGCCAGGGTACTGGACATTGGAGCCGGCAGCGGGAATATTTCCATTGTCATCGCACTGGAAACCGGCTCAATGGTATTAGCGATTGAAAAGGAAAAAAAAACATTTCAGGTATTATGCCACAATATTGGAATTCACCGAGTCAAAGGACAGGTCATTCCCCAACACTCAGATTTATTTCCAAAAAAAAAATCAACATTCGACCTGATTGTATCAAACCCCCCCTATGTTTCCGAGAATGAGTGGATTGACCTTCCCCCACACATCAGAAACCATGAGCCCAAGCAGGCATTGGTCTCTGGCCCCAGCGGATACGAAATAATTGAAAAAATCATATCAAGAGCCAAAGATTATTTGAAACCAACAGGAAAACTGCTGATTGAAATCGGATACCAGCAGAAGCCGGTAGTCGAGAAATTACTGATAGATGCTGACTTCCATCATATAGATTTTATAAATGATTACGGTCAGATTCCACGGATTGCCTGTGCACAACCATGAGAACACTTTTATTAAATCCTTACATCCATGACTTTACCGCCTTCGATTTATGGTTGAGGCCCATTGGGCTTCTATATATCGCCGCTGTCTTAAAAAAATATACGGATTGCGAAATACACTGGATCGATGTTCTGGACCGATTTCAGGATCTGAAAGGAAGTGAAACCAAATCAAGTGAAGACGGAAGGGGGAAATTCCATCAGGAAATCATTGAAAAACCAGAGATTTATAAACAAATTCCCCGTCACTATTCCAGATACGGAATGCCGGTTAGCCTTTTTAAAGAAAAACTGGATCAACTGCCGGATCTCGATTTCATTTTTATAACCAGTCTCATGACCTACTGGTTTGATGGGATTGTTTTTTCCATTGAACATTTGAGAGAAAGATTTCCCAGAGCCAAAATCATTCTGGGAGGAATATTGCCTACCCTGCTTTCAAGAAAAATCAAAAAAAGCATCCGGGTTGATGATATCATTGAAGGATATGGCGAGGGCCAGGTTCTGGAATACCTGAAAAATAACCGGGTTCACTGTAATAACCACCCTGATTTCTCAAAAATCGACAACATCCCCTTTCCAGCCTACGAGTACTTATCCAGTCAACGGATTCTCCCTTTATTGACCTCCAGAGGCTGCCCCTATCAATGTACCTATTGCGCTACCAACCTCTTGAATCCCGGTTTCTTTGAAAGATCCAGCCCCAACATCATTCGGGAAATAAACACCCTGGTTGAGAAATACAGTCCCGAACATATAGTGATATTTGATGATGCCTTTCTGGTCAATCAACAGAATCGATTCCAGAGAGTATTTAGTGAAATCAAGAACATATCCGGAATAAAATTTCACACACCCAACGGTCTTCATGCAAGGGAGATCAAACCCGAAACTGCGGATCTTTTATTCAAGTCCGGATTTAAAACCATCAGACTCAGTTTCGAATCCATCAAAGCTGAAATCCTTAAGAGGAGTTCCAATAAGGTGAACATCGAACAAATGTCCTGGGCAATTCAAAATTTGGAAAACGCCGGATACAGGCGGAGAGAGATTGAAGTATACTTGCTATTCGGCATAAACGGACAGACCCGGGCAGACCTGCGCGACACCCTGCTATTTATGGGAGATCTGGGTGTCATTCCCCGTTTATCCTATTTTTCTCCGGTGCCAGGTACCATCGATTACCTGAATCTCCAACAACAGGGAATTTTATCCCGGGATCTGGATTTATATGAAACCAATAAAACCTATTTTGTCTATCAGAAATCAGGGTTAACCGAGTCAGATATCCATCATATCAAAGAGTTGACCAATCAAATCGTCTGTTCAAACCGGGAAACTTCACCCGATTGAAATGGTGGGAACTGGCCGGACTGAAGATTCAGTTTGTTCAAATACGGAATTAAAACCTCTTTCCAGGCCTTGTAACCTTGCCTGGATAGATGCAACCCGTCAACCGTATATTCTGAACTGAGCCCATTGCCCGGGCAGAGTGTGGCATTTAAATCAATAAAATCGATTTGATTGTTTTCAGCAAACTCTTTTAAACGGCTATTCAATTCCTCAACCTGGCGGTTGATTTCTCCGGATTTAAATATTCCTGAAGAAACAAAAAGGGTTGATTGAATCACCGGTCTTATCTGGTTTCGAACTAGCTTCTGTATCAGGAAAATATAATTTTCATATATCTTCTCAACTGCAAATCCATGAGAAAGATCATTGATGCCGCCCATTATGAAACACAGAACCGGTTTCAGTCGAATGACAGAATCCAACCGGGTGATGAATCTGGCGGTCGTATCACCATTGATTCCCTTGTTCTCCACATCATTGCGATCTAACAAGACATTCCAGTTGGTTCGGAAGGTAATGGAATCACCCAGCATGACAATCTTCACCGATTGACCCGGAGACGATTCAAGCGATTGTTTGGTTACTGAATTCGTATCAAATGAAACCAGTAAATAGATAGAAACCATTAACAGTAAGATAAAAGCCAATCCAAAGAGTTTGCTCATGGAGATATCTATTGATGTTTCAATTGCAGGGCCTCTATTTCCGAAACCGAAATGTTGTTCTGCAGGCAATCCATACACTGATAGTATTTATCAAATCCATCCCGGTATCTGGGCCTGAATTTATGGAAAGTGTCCTGTCGGCAATGGCTGCAATAGACCCTGTAACCACTCTTTTTCCAGCCAGGATCATCGATAATTCCTCGCTTGGACACACACCAGTCCCACACCACCCTGCAAGCCCGGCAATCCGAAAGGGCCCGGTGTTGTCCGCCCAGTTCTTCAATTTTTCTTCCGGTTGCCACATTAAAGGCTTTGGAGAGTGGAAACCTTTTGCTGGAAAAAAAACCTTCCAGTTCTTCATATATATAAATGAATTCCTTCATGCAGCAAATGACATCCGCTTGGGCCCAGATATCTTCAGGGAAAAATCGGACATCAAATTCAGCATTGTAAATAATGAGTTTGCCAACAGACTGAAAAATGGCCCGTATGTCTCCCATTACATCCTCCAACAATGGGGCATCGTTGACCATATCCTCATGAATCCCGTGGATACCAATTACCCGCTCCGGTATTGGTTTCCGGGGATTTATTAGGGTGTTTATTAAAACCGTATCTGAATGATCAATGATTGCCAGTTCAACAATCTTATCTGCAGGAGGATGTAAACCGGTTGTTTCCGTATCCAGAAAAACAGTCAATTTCTTGCTCATCTGCTTTTATCTATAAAAATTTTATCACAAGTCGCAATCATTTAAAATCTTTACCTGTTTTTCAACCCTTATTTCAGAGTACATCAGTATATAAATTTCATCAGGTGAGCAATACCTGCAAGTTGATATTCTTCATCTCCAGAATTCCTGAACCAATCAGTATCTCCGGATGCGAATGAATTTCCATTTTTCCTTTAAATTTGCCTCTTATTTTTTGTCTTGAAATCAGGTATACATGATTGATATTCAAGGTTAACTTGAATCGGGTATAGATTTCCCTCATTTGAGCACCCAGGCTTCGCAGGTTATTGGATCTGACTTCCAGTAAATATACCTGATAATAAGGAGGCAATGAAAACCACTTTCTGTATTTCAGCTCCCTTAGAAAAAACGCACTCTCCTGTTCAATCAACTTCAAGGCATAATGAAAATGAAATGTTGAAAAGACATGAATTACACCGGCATGCTTAACCAGTTCCTTCAATTCCGAAACCATTGAAAAAATCATTTCACCGGTATTGTATTCATTCATGTTGAAAACCGATTCTGGTCGATGGTAAACCATGGAATCAAAAAGATTTTTAAAAAATGGATTCACCAGTACGGGAGTGGCAATAACGATCCGGTTTTTCTCAATCCGATCAAGAACAGAGTTAACATCCTTCATGTCCTCGGCAGTAAGCGATAAAACACCTTTTTCAGAAATCTTTTTTCTAACGATTTCTTTCATACTGGCAATACTCGGATCCTTTACTTCCATCAATTCATCTGTACATACAGAACATTTTCGAAAATGTTCTTGGTTTAAATTACAGCGGGTACAGTTGATATTAAATTCATGTCTTACGGTTAGAATTCCTCCGCAGGATGGACACTTCTGGATTTTTTTGCATTTTTGACAATACAGAAAAATAGATGATTTTTTTTTATTTATAATAATCAGTATTTTTTCATTCTCCATAAAACGGTTTTTCAACCATTCGATCAATGGGTCAGGTATTCCTTTCTCCTTCCGGGGAATAGAACTGACCTCAACCTTAATACCTTTGTCTATCCTTCTATCTTCAATTTTAATCTCCGCCTGTTTCGAAAAAACCCTTGAGGTAAAGGTTGAAAATCCCTCGATCAACGGAATTTCATATTTATCGGAACGGATCCGGGCGATATGATTGAGGTTAAAATCCGTGTAATGGCTTTTTTGATGGGTAAACGATCCTGCTCTTTCGGAAATCACACAACCCAGATTTTCAATGGGAAGCATTATTGCTGATAATCCCCCTATCAAAACACCAGATTCACCATTGGCATATCGATACCATATTTGCTCTCTCCGGGAGATCGGTACCTGAGAATAATACAAATCCGAATCCCGGATGTTCTTTATCCAAAACTCGGCTGTCCAGCGATCCGGGACCGTGATCAATACAGACTGATCTTTTCTTTTGTAGAAATCGATTATTTCACTATACACATCGAGTCGATCATATGAGATCACAAATCGGTTTTTAACTCTAGATTCCGGTACTGAAACCTGCTGAGGACTCCCGGGTAGTTCGGAGTACTCATGTTTATAGAAAAAGCGAATGGGTTTTTCCTTTGAAAGCTGCTCGGCTTCCAATAGACTCAGGTGTTTGAAATTTTTAATTTCATTTTCCTTCTTATAAAACAGGTTCTGAGTTGATTTCTGTCGGGGAGAAAGTGAATAATCCAGTATCAAGCCTTGCGAAGAAAAATATGAATCCGATACGGTGCTGGCAAAAGTAAAGTAGGTATCGGAAACAGGATTCTCATCGATAACTCCAACAACCTTTTTTACTTTCCCAGAATACCCAGATTCATTTTTGACCACCCAACCGGTGATCAGGCGTTTGCCAAAGGGAATCACAATCCGCTTCCCGGGTCCGATATCATTGGCGTTTCCTAAAAATTCATAGGTGAATTGTTCAAAAATATTTATGGAGAGCGATACCTGAATCCGCATTACACTCATGAACCGGATGCTTCTTTAACGATAGACAGTACTTTTTGCATATCTTCCCATACATTCCATTTGACTTTTGAAATTTCTGACTGTAGTCTCTGACGTAGGATATAGGAAGGATGGAAAGTCGGAATAACCGGAACCCCATTGAATTCAAAACACTGTCCCCGAACTCTGGAAATGGAATACTGGCCACCCAGAAGATTTTCCAAAGCAACTTTCCCCAAACATACCAATACCTTTGGATTTAATACTTCAATCTGTCGCTTTAAATACGGCAGGCAGGCATCCACTTCATCTTTCATGGGATTTCTATTGTTGGGAGGCCTGCACTTAAGGATGTTTCCGATAAATACCTGCCCCCGGTCATATCCCATTTTTTTCAACACTTTATCCAACAACTGCCCGGCCTTGCCAATAAAGGGCCGTCCAAATCTGTCCTCTGTCTCCCCCGGACCTTCTCCGATAAAAAAAATATCTGGCGACAAAGAGCCTTCTCCGGGGACATAATGAAGTTTGGTTTTATGTAAAGGACACTTGGTGCACTGTTTGATTTCATTATGGATTTCATTTATAAGCAGGCCCGGATCATCGGCCTGAACTTCTAAAAATTCAACTCCGATTTCTCGATAGAATTCCAAAACTTCTTTCAATTGGTCCTGTACATTCGGATGAATATGTAATTCTTTCACTGCTCAACCCTGATTTCTTTTGCACCGATTTCAAATATTTTATCCCAGAGCTTTACTGCAATCTCCGTCTTGCTCATCATCGGGAGTTTTTCAATGTTCACACTGGTCATGAAATAGACCTGATTGGAATCCACATTAAAAGCCGGGTTTTTTTCAGATATCTGGTTTAGAACCAGGAGGTCCAGCTTCTTCCGCTTAAATTTACTTCTTGCTTGGGAAAATATGTTTTCGGTCTCCGCAGCAAATCCGATCAATATTTGATTTTTTTGCTTTCGCTTTCCCGCCTCAAGAAGTATATCAGGATTTTTTTTTAGTTCCAATAGCATTTTTTCAGTCTTCTTCTTTATTTTCCGGGAACGATATCGGAGGGGCCGATAGTCACTGACTGCCGCAGCCATGATGATCACCTCAGCGTCTTTTAAATTTTCAAGTACTTTGGATCTCATTTCCGAGGTAGTCTCTATCTGAATACACCTGCACCCTTCGGGCAGCAAATGAGTAGGTCCGGTGATAAAAACGATTTCTTCGATATTTCTCTTGATGGCTTCACTGGCGATATAAAATCCTGTTTTCCCCGATGATCGATTTGAAATATATCGAATGGGATCAATCGGCTCAATCGTTGGCCCGGAAGTTATCAGTACTTTTTTAAACACTCAGGATTCCCAGACAGAATTCGTATATTTTTTCAACTTGAGCCAGCCGGCCTCTTCCCTCTTTTGCGCAGGCCAGTGAACCCTCATCCGGGTCAATAATCTCAATGCCCCTTGAGCGGATTTTGGCCAGGTTATCTTGGACAGCAATATTATCATACATGAGAGTATTCATGGCAGGGGCAATGACGACTTTTTTATAAAATGCCAGAAAGGTAGTTGACAGCAAATCATCGGCAATACCATTGGCCATCTTCCCAATAATATTGGCAGTCGCCGGTGCCACCAGGAGCAATTCATGCTCAGTGCATATATTGATATGAAGCAAAGGATCCTGGCGTTCTCTGAATTGTTCATCATAGACTTTCCCAGGGGTAAAGGTTTCAAAAGTAAGAGGTGAAATGAATTTTTTTGCGTTTTCTGTAAGGATCACACTGACCGAATGATCATTTTTTTGAAATAACCTTAAAATTTCTACTGATTTATATGCACTTATTGATCCGGTTACCCCGAGAATGATATTCATTCTTGCCCCCTTATCATGTTTAAAACAAGGTCTTTTTTAAAATCCGATCTCTGACAAAAAGCCATATAAATACAGTTCAAATCAGAAAAAGCCCTGTCTTTATCATCATTTACAACCAAAAAATCGTACATGACATACTGATCCAGCTCATCCTTGGCACGGGCCAACCGCTTTTGATTCTCTGAACTAAGGCCTTCACCATGTCTATTGATTAATCTCTTTTCCAGTTCATCCATTGAAGGAGGTACCACAAATACATACCAGGCCCCGGGAAATCGTGATTTCAAATTCCTGGCTCCCTGAATATCGATATCCAGAATCAGAATTTCATCCCGTTTTGATTTTGCCTGAATTTCCCTCCAGCTGGTACCGTAATAATTCATATGAACCTCTGCCCACTCCAGAAACTGATCCCCGTCTATCATTTTTATGAAATCTTCCTTTGTTACAAAATAATAATCCTTCCCCTCCTTTTCACCTTTTCTTTTGGATCTGGTGGTATGAGAAACCGAAAATAATAAACCTGGATGCTGTTTCAACAACATCCGAATTAAAGTTGATTTCCCGGAACCGGAAGGTCCGGAAATCACCATCAAATTATTATTCATTTCCTCACCCGTTTTTAACCTCACCGTATCAACCACTCACTCGACATTTTGAATTTGCTGTCTTATTTTCTCAATTTCCCTTCTGATAAGCAATATGTAGTCATGAATCTTCATTGAATTGATTTTGCTGCCAATCGTATAGGTTTCCCTCTGCATCTCCTGGCAGAGAAAATCCATTTCCCGGCCTTTGGTTCTGATTTTTTTATCTTTACCCAGCTGCAACAACCTTTTGTGATGGGCCTTTAAACGGTTGACCTCTTCAACAATGCAACTTCTCTCAGCAGCTATGGCAGCTTCCTGAGCCACTCTTTTTTCATCAATTTCAAATTCATTAAGAAATTTTAGAATTTTTTCTTTTAGTTTTATGAAATTTTCGCTCTCCAATTTTAAGGCTTCCCTTTCAACCACTTCAATTATATCTCCAATTTTCATGAGACTGACCTGCATATCGTTAAATATGGATTCACCCTCAGAAATCCTGCTTTGCAAAAAACCATTAAAAACCTCACGAGTGGTTTTCATGATCTTCCTGGTTTTTTTATCATCAACATCATCAAATCGATAATCAAGGTGGAAAATCATGGGAAATCTGAACATGGAATCCAGGGAAAACGTCAATTCACCTTTGTGTTTCCGTTGGATACGGGCAACCTTATCCAATATTTCTTCCAGCAAAACTTCATTGAATTGAATATCCCATTTCTTGGGATTGTATTCGAAAAAATCGAAAACGATTTCAATCTTACCCCGACATATCTTTTGCCTGAATAGAGCCTTGATTGATTTCTCAAAATGAGGTGTGATTCCGGTTCCCCTGAAATTCAGGTCCAGGAACCTGTGGTTATAGGATTTGAATGAAATGAACATAGAGTAATCGATGCCACTGCATCTCCCCTGAGCAAACCCGGTCATACTCTTCATTTTTCCATCTTAATATCCATCTCGGGAAATTGCAAATTGTATAGTGAGTAATAGAGTCCTTTCCTTTTTAATAGCTCCTGATGATCTCCGCTTTCATTTATCTCTCCCCTATCAATGACCAGTATTGTATCCGCTTCAATGATGGTGGATAACCGATGGGCAATAACAAAAGTTGTCCTATTTTTCATGACTTCAACCATGGCTTCGTGAATCAACTTCTCTGATTCGGAATCCAGTGATGAGGTCGCCTCATCAAAAAACAATATGGCCGGCTTCTTTAAAATGGCACGGGCAATGGCTATTCTCTGACGCTGGCCAGTGGACAGGAATACCCCTCTTTCACCGACAATGGTATTATACTGATTGGGAAGTTTTTCAATAAATTCGGATGCTCTGGCAATCATGGCAGCTTTTCTGACTTCTTTCAAGGAATAATGAGACTTTCCATAGGCAATATTATTGACTATTGAATCATTGAAAAGAAAAACATCCTGGGTGACCAGGCCAATGGACTGTCGGAGTGACTTCAGGCTAAAATCCCGAATATCTCTCCCATCGACCAGTATTTGGCCCGAGGACACGTCATAAAAGCGTAAAAAAAGATTCATCAGGGTCGTCTTTCCGGATCCGCTGGACCCGACCAGAGCCAGCATCTCATTTGCCTTCACTTTGAAACTGATATTTTTTATGACCGGAGTGTTTTGATCATAGGAAAAAGAAACATCCTTGAATTCTACCTGGCCTTTTACCGATCTTACATTCTTTACACCGGGTTCATCCATAATCGGATTTTTACAGTCAATGATCTGTAAAACCCTTTCATATCCGGCCTTCCCTTGTTGGAAATCATTATTGGCCTGGGACAGTCTTTTCATTGGATTATACATCAAAAACAGAGCAGCCAGGAAAGAGGAAAACTGCCCGGGAGACATGAAGCCTCCAGCGACTCTTTTCATTCCAATCAGAAAAATTAAGGCAGCCACAATCCCACCGATAATATTCATGATTGGGGCAGACAAGGAATAAATCAGGGCAATCTTGGAATTAATCTTGTAATGATTTGTATTCAGTTCCGAAAACTTCCGAATCTCATACGTCTCCATATTATAGGCTTTCACGATTCTATTTCCGGTAACCGTCTCGGTTAAAAAATTCGAAAGTTCCCCGATCGCTACCTGTGATTGCATACCCCTTTTTTTTACCCTTTTACCAAAAACGACCAATATAACAGTGGCACTTGGAATTATTATAAAAGAGAACAATGACATATACCAATCCTGATAGAAGATAACTGCGAAAAGAAACAGCAAGGTCAAGGTTTCTCTCACATATACGGCCAGGGTTTCAGAAACGGCAAATTTTATCTTCTCGATATCATTGGAGATGCGGGATACCAGATCACCGGTCTTGGATTTGGATAAAAAATCAATTGATTGATTAATAAGATGAATATATAGCCGATCCCGGATTCCTTTGACTACCTTGAGTCCAAGCGTTTTCATGAAATAGAGAGATAAAAATGTAAAGATAGATTGCCCCAGAAAACACAGAAACAAAAGTTGAGGAAGAACAATGACCATATCCTCCGGTTTGGCATTGAAAATACGAATAATCAGGTCACGTATATCCCGGCTTTTTTCAGTTATATACCCGCCCCCCTGAATGAACAACTCATCCATTACCGGCCGAATGATCAGGGCAAAAAGCGCAGTGAACAGAGCCACCATGGCCATAAAAAACAGGGCCATAAAAAATCGGAATAAATAAGGCTTAATGTTGGATAAGAGACCATTCTGTTTATTCATATTTTCGGTTTCCCGAGGATCTTTATACCAATTACTCCGACTATGAGACCTTGTGCCTCTATGTATCCTTTTCAACGATTGCCTTTTTCTTCCTTTTTTTGAATCGGCCGGAGATGAAAAAAAACAAGGGTGAGGTTACATACAGCAAGGTTAAAATTGGAATGGTAAATGAAGGGTACTTTATTGAAAAGGAAATAACCGCTGCCAGGATAAACAACGCCAACAGGCTGTGTTTGGGTTTGATTTCTTTCAGGGTTCGATAGCGAATATTGGAAATCATCAGGAAAGCAATAAGCAGTACATAAACCACAAACAATATGGCATGATTTTTTTGTTGAAGGGGGATTTCCACCATCAATACAATAGATACCACTGCCATTGCAGCCAATGGTATGGGCAAGCCGATAAAGATATTGGTGGGAAAAGCCTTGGCTTCATGGTAAACATTGTACCGGGCCAGCCGTATTACCCCGGCGCTTAAGAATATGAAACCAATGATCTGGCCGAACTGGAAATTCAAGGTTTGAAACCCCCATTGATAAATCAGAATACCGGGAACCAGACCGAATGTAACTGCATCGACCAGAGAATCGAATTGCATACCAAAACTGGATTCTGTCTTGGTTAAACGGGCAATGGTACCATCAAACCCATCCATCACAACACCAATTATAACCAGATATGATGCGGTAATATAATTGTTTTTGAATATTTGAACTACAGCCAGATAACCCATAAAAAGGTTGAATGTGGTAAAAACCGAAGGCAGGAAAGAAATGTTGATGAGTTTGGAAATACTGACTTTCCGAATTCGCTTTTTTTTTACTCTTGGTTTTTTATCTTTCCGATTAATGTCAAGCCTCCATAGACTTTGTCACCTTTTTTTACCTGTAAAGATACCGATTTGGGAATAAACAGCTCTGCTCGGGAGCCAAACATGATGATCCCGATTTTACTGCCGGTATTTATTTTGTCTCCCTGATGCACCCACATCCTGATTCTTCTGGCAGCAATGCCCGCAATCAATTTCAGAGTATATTGGAATGATTTGGAATTAACGGTTAAATTAATCTGCTCATTGAGTTCAGAGGCCTTATCCCGATAGGCGGGCAGGAATTCTCCTTTAAAATATTCCATTTTTTCCATCTGCCCCTTGTAGGGAAGACGGGTAACATGAACGTTAAATATTGAAAGAAAAACAACAAGACGATTGGAATCGGTTTCAGAGACAATATCCAGAATGGTACCGTCTACCGGGGAAACCCATTCATGGTCCCGGGCAACTATTTTACGTGGTGGATCTCTGAAAAAAAAAGCAAAATAGGCAGTAAAAATGTACAAGATTACGGCAAATATATATGACAGAACCGGGATCTTCAATAATAAAAAAATCAGCCCCAGCAAAAAGGGAATGACCACAAAAGGGATACCTTCTTTTGCCATGATCACCTCGAATTGTCTAAATAGTATAGAGAAATTTTAGCTGGGTTCATTTAAATCACCGCCATTTTCCTTCTTTTTCTGTTCTTTGTATTCACGGCAAAACTTCAGATAGGATTGCATGTTTCTATCCTTACCGATTACAGAAAGTGTTGAAGTAATACACTCGGTAATTGATTTCCCCAGTACATTTAATACTATATAATCCAGGCCTTTTTCAATGGCTAGAGAAAGAAAATAAGCATTGATCAGATACCGCTTGGGTAAACCCTCGGACAAGGTACACAGGTTGGCAATGGTCTTTACCTGTGGAAAATCCAGTTTAAACAATTCCAGGGTATTTAAAAAAGTCTTGCCATTGGAAAAATCATCTTCTAACGGCCTTACCGTGGGGTCCAATAAAATGTGACTCCTTTCAATTCCCATATCCAGTAAATAGTCAACATACCTCTGGGCAATCAGCAGTGATTTCTCGGGGTAGATATTGGCCTTTGACTGATGATCATTTATCAGGGCAATAATTTTTACCTTATCATTCTGCATGATATTGATAATGGAATCCAGTTTTTTTTTATTAAATTCAATATCTCCGATCATCAGATCTTTCTGGGCAATCTTGGTAACTTCTATCAGGGTTTCAATTTTATTGCTTCTGACCAAAACTTTCCCACCATTCTCTTCAACCACCGGAATGACTTCCCTTAAAAAAGGGACCTCATTGTGAAGCAATGATACCGCATTAAGCTGGATGTATTCAGCCCCCATTTCAACCTGAGCAGTAATTTCCCTTTTGATGAATTCGAAATCCATCTTGTTCATCTTGTCGAGAATCTTCTTGTTACAGGAATTTAACGAATTTCCAATTATTCTAATCATTTTTTTTCTCTGATCTGTTAATCAATTATACATTGAAGAATTCTTTTAAAATGGTTATCACATCCAGACCTGCTCTTTCCTGGCCCTCGACCGTTGATGCCCCCAGGTGAGGAGCTGGAAAGACCTTCTCATGATCAATCAGTTCAAACTGGTCCGGAGGTTCTTTTTCATAGACATCAAGGGCAACAGCTTTTAATTTATCTTCCTTCAATGTTCCCAACAAAGCCTTTTCATCCACCACACCGCCCCGGGCAACATTAATTAAAACGGCATTTTGCTTCATTAAATCAAACTCCTTGGCGGATATCAGATTTTTGGTTGATTCATTCAGGGGCAGGTGTATGGAAATGAAATCCGATTTCATCAACAACTCTTCCAGCGAAACCTGTTTGGCATTGATATCGGTTTGAATCTCCAGCATATCGCAAAACAGTACATTCATTCCCATGGCCAGTTCGCGTTTTGCAATTTCTTTTCCAATTCTTCCGAAACCAATAATGCCGGCCGTCTTTCCATAAACCTCCATACCTTTGGAAAAAAACTTCTTTTCCCATTTATGCTCTTTCATACTTTTATAAGCCGGCCCGACAAACCTGCATATTCCCAGCATCAGAGCCAATGTATATTCAGCAACCGTAATCGAAGTGGCAAAGGGGGTGTTCCGAACTTCAATTCCCTGTGACTTGGCATATTCAACATCAACATTATCGAGACCGATACCGGCTCGAACTACTAATTTCAGATTCGATCCGTGTTCCAGTATTTCTTTCCTTAATTTGGTTGCACTCCTGATCACCACGGCATCGAATTTTCCGATCTCTCCCTTTAACACATCAGGTGCAAGGCCTGTATTTTCAATCACTTCAAATTCCGGAATTTCCTTTAATTGTTCTATGGCTTTGGGACTCAACTTGTCAGCCAATAATATTTTTATCAATTTTTATCCTCCTGTCCATTTTTTTGAACCATTAGAAAATTTCTCTGTATAAAAGAATCATTCTGTAATGGGAAGTGATTTTTTTAACGGTATTGAGTCCAACATCAACCCCTTTAACCATCCAGCAGAGCTCAAATCGTCTGTTTTTCATTTTTATCAAATTAGCATCATTAGGTTATCAAAATTTTGACTTGCTGTCAAGATTTAAAGTTGACCGGGTATATCTTTTCCCTTTACCTGCACAACTTCCTGCTGTATAATAAACTGGTGACAGCCGGATAAGTTCGGTGCCCGAACGAGGTGATAATCATGAAAAAAGAAGCCATTGAAAAGTATTTAAACCAAATAAGAAAAAACGCCTCCTTTATTTCACCCGGGGTTCTGGAACCACTTCCATACAACAATGAAAAAGAAAACACATGGGTTGAGATAAAAAATCCGGAATTTACTTCCCTATGCCCCAAAAGCGGCTTGCCTGATTTTGGCTGTATTACCATTAAATACCTTCCGGACCGATATATTGTGGAATTGAAATCGTTAAAATATTATTTTATTCAATTTAGAAATACCGGGATTTTCTATGAAAATCTGAATCAATTGATCCTCGATCACTTGGTGGAAGTGATCAAACCGATCGAAATGATCATCCACTCAGAATTCACCCCCCGGGGTGGGATCAGTACCCGGATCACCTCTACCTATAAAAATAAATAGGCTTCAGCATTATATGAAAACAATGAACATCCCGTGATTGGTAAAAAAGTTAAACTGGTAATATTATTAAGTTATCATGTACAGGTAAGGCCAAGATGAGAGCATTGATAACCGGAGCCACCGGATTTATCGGAAGTCATTTATCCGAATGGTTATTGAAAAAAGGCTTTGAAGTCCATTGTTTGATTAGAAAAACCAGTAACCTGCGCTGGATCAGACCGCTTCAGATCCGCCTGATTGAAGCTGACTTCAGTGACAGCCAGTCTCTTAATCGGGCTGTAGCGGGTATGGATTACATATTCCATCTGGGGGCTGTTATCAACTCAAATCAGTGGGAGACCCATTTCCGTGTTAATTTCATGAATACAAAATATTTGATAGAAGCCTGTCTGCGAAACAATCTCAATTTGAAAAAATTTGTTCTGGTCTCCAGTATTGCGGCCATGGGACCGGGTGAAAAAGATAAGTTTATGATTGAAACCGATCCCTGTAAGCCCCGATCTTTATACGGTAAAAGCAAGAGACTGGCTGAAAAAATCGTTTTAAAATATAAAGATACCATTCCCACGGCCATCATCAGACCTCCCAATGTGCTGGGCCCGAGGCAAAGAGAAATATACCTGGCCGCCAAACTCATCAAAATGCGATTGGTACCCCGTATCGGAAATGAAGACAAACAGACCAGCCTGTGTTATGTGGGCGATCTGGTCGAAGCCATACGATTGGTTGCAGAAAGAGAGGAAGCCAATGGGCAGATATATCTGGTCACCGATTCCAACACCTATGCCTGGAAGGAAATAAGCGACCAGATAGCCAAAGAACTTGGAACCGGGAAGCTATTCCTGCGAACTCCTTACTCCATTCAATATATTATTGCCTTCATTTCCGAAGCCATCTCCACCATGACCCGTTCCACTCCCATTCTAACCATACAAGATTTGAAATCATCCAGACATTTTTACTGGTTATATGATGACTCCAAAATAAGAAGGGAATTGGGTTTTATATCAAAAACCGATATGAAACAAGCAGTCCGGAAGACCATCCAGTGGTACCGGGACCAGAATATGATCTGATATTCTCAGTCCAGATTGACATCCTGGATTATTTGTGTTACTTAAATTTCTATTTATTAATCAATTCGGTATCATGTCAAGAAAAACAATTATATTACACTTATTATTTTGCTTTATGCTAACCGCGATATGGTCACCCCCGATTCTGCCTGGAGCCAGTGAAAAAAGAATTTTTTTTTCCACAATCGATTTGAACCGGAATTTCAGTTTAAAATTGGGTGATGCCACGATACAGCCGGTTGCATTTTTTTCTGAATCCCTAACCGGGAAAACAATCAAAAGAACACTCTCCAACACCTATTTTCTCGGATTACCGGAAGAGGGTGTGCAAAAAAATTCGAAAAGATTCACGCGCGCACTACTTTTTAACTGTGGACTTATATTAATTAGTTCAGTTCATTACTGGATAAAGTACAGTGAATGGATTGAGGATTGGCAGTATGAACTAACCTGGGAAGACCAAAAAATCCGGTTTTTTTCTATGGAAGCACATCGATTCGATTCAAATCCTTTTTTTACCAACTGGTCCCACGCCCTTTCGGGTGCCGCCTACTATAATTTTGCCCGCTATCACCGGTTGAATAAACTGGAATCACTTCTATTTATATTCGGCTCATCTTTATGGTGGGAATATTTTACTGAATGGCGCGAAGTGATATCAATTAACGATACGATCTACTCTGGGATCGGCGGGGGACTATCAGTGGGAGAACCGCTGTACTGGATCGGGAGCTATTTTACACAAAAAAAGGGTATTGGGAATAAAATACTCGGTTTTATTTTCAATCCGGTTGTAGCCATAAATGATTTGCTGGACAACAAAAAACATATGAGTTATCTCGACCTTCAGCGGTTTGCCAGGCCTGAATTCAATTTATTCATTGGCACCCAAATGGTATCCACCAGCGAAGATGAAAACAGCACCTCAACTCAATTTCATACCGGTCTCGACATTCGATTTTATACAATCGAAGGATACAGGGAACCCGGAACCGTAAATAAATTTATTAAAGACACCCTTTTAAGTGAATTATTTGTTGATTTAATCTTTGGAGCCAATACGTTAGAAGAGCACAGCATCTTTGCTAAAGCAGTTATATTCGGACATTTTATCCAAAAAATAAAACAAGACTCATACAAAAATCTAAAAGGGTACAGCTTTTTTGCAGGTGCGGGTTCTGCCTTTGATTATTTTAAAAAAAGGGCTGTTGTTTATTATGACCAATTTGAATATCACTTTGACTTTGCCGGAGGAGAAGAAGCTCCTCAGCCCACTGAGTTTACTGATAAACTGGCCATAATAAATTTAATCGGGCCGGTTTTCGAACTTTCCATTTACTCAGGCCAGTTCGAATTCAGATCATCTATCAGTGCTTATATTGATTTTGCTCTATTGAATTCACTGGCTCTAAATGAATATTCAATTGATAATGATCTTTACGAACCACAAATGAAAACCACACTTTCACACTATGGATATTACTATGCATTCGGATTTACATTTTCATCTGATATGGATTTGAATTATAAAAATATCCAGTTAAAAGGAAAAATAAAATACCAATACTACGACTCTATTGAAGGCCTGGACAGGTTTCAAGATGATGTGGAAGATGATTGCAATATCAGGGATACCCGGTTTATGTATAAAATCAGTCTTGGTTATGCCCTATCAAAAAGTCCGGTAACAATCCAGCTTGCCTATGAACATATTGACCGGGAAGGAACACTCAAGGACATCACCCATACCTTCTCGGAAGATCGAATTTACGCCCAGCTGAAAATTTCATTATAAATCAATCTACAATAACTTAAAAACATCCTCTTCCTTCAAGAGTTTTTCAGCACTTCCAGCAAAGGCAAATTTACCATTGCGCATCACATATCCCCTATCAACATACTGTAATGCCAGCCGGGCATTCTGTTCCACTATTAAAACTCCAATATCTTTTTTTAAAGCAACAAGTTTTTTAAATAGAATTTTCATATAATTGGGAGACAGGCCAGCAGTGGGTTCATCCAGGATGAGAAATTCCGGCTCTGTAATCAGAGACCGGGCCAATGAGAGTATCTGTCGTTCTCCCCCTGAAAGACTACCAGCAATACGTTTTAAAAGAGGTTCTAAAATTGGAAAAGTTCTGAGTACATTCTCAATCCTGGCAGCCAGTACTCCTCTATCTTCCATGGTATATCCACCCATTTCCAGGTTTTCGTGAACCGTCATCCCGGAAAATACCTTGCCTCCATCAGGTACAAAAGCGATTCCGGATCTAAATAACTCATAGGGTTTATTATGGATGATCGAAAGACTGTCTCTTTTAATGTCACCTTTTTTTATATACCCGTCATATGCATCTATTATGCCCACCAGGGATCTCAGCAAAGTGGTTTTTCCCGACCCGTTGGGCCCTAAAATAGCAACCATCTCACCTTTATTGATGATCATATTGATATCTTTAATGATATCAATATTGTTATAACCTGCAGTCAGACTTTTAACTTCTATCACTCCTCTCCTCCAAAGTAGGCATCAATGACTTTCTTATCTTCCAGAACAACATTTGGTTTGCCATCCGCAATAACTTCACCTTTATCCAGAACAATGACCCGTTGTGCCACTTCCCGGACTGTTTGCATGTCATGTTCGGCAAAAACAATGGTTTTACCTGATTTTCTCCATTCCCTAAACAGAGCAATAATTCTCTTCCTGATTTCCGGGAACACACCAGCAGTGGGTTCATCAAATAAAAACAGTTCCGAATCAAGCGCCCGGGCTCTCATTAACTCCAGCAATCTTCTCTGGCCATGGGATAGATTACCGGCCATTTCATGGGCCATATCATCCAGTTCTGCATTTTTTAAATACATCCTGGATTCCTCTTCTATTCGTGTACAACTATATTTTATAAAAGGATTTAATCCATAAAAAAGACCTTCTCTTTTTCTCTCTTCCAAAGCAATTAACATATTATCCATCACAGAAATTCCGGGAAATATTCTTCCAATCTGAAATGTTCGTCCGATTCCCCTTGCTGAAATATTGTAAGGTGAAAGTTTGACTATGTTTTGTCCCTTGAAATCAATAGATTTTGTATCTCTATTAGCATCCAGATAACCCATGATAACATTGATCAGGGTTGTTTTTCCGCTGCCATTTGGTCCGATAAGTGCTGTGATGGATTGTTTTTCGATATTCAAATTGAGTTTGCTTAATGCTCTAACACCATCAAAACTTTTACTCAAATTCCGGATGGATAAAATATGATTTTCCAGATGATTTCCGTTTTTCGCACTCATTTTTATCATTTTATAAGAGCTATTTCCACTTTACTTTTCCCAATATTCCCTGGGGCCGGAATATCATCAATATCACCAGGATTAATCCATATAACATCTGTCTGAGTTGTGCGGCAATGGATGAAGGCAATCCCAAAAATCTAAGAGCTTCCGGTATGGCTATTAAGAGAAAAGCACCCAGAATGGCGCCTCGAAGGGTTCCCATACCCCCAAAAATGACCATCAGCAGAATGGTAATGGATTCCATCACCGTAAAGCTCGAGGGATCAATAAAAGTGATATAATGGGCATATAATGCACCGGCAATTCCGGCAAAAAATGCGCCGGTCATAAACACCTTCAATTTAAAAAGAGGGGTGTTTTTTTTCAAAGCCCGGGCAGCTCGCTCATCTTCTCGGATGGCTTTCAAAACCCTTCCAAAAGGTCTTTTTACCAATAATATCAATAGGAAATAAGTAATAAAAGCAATCAATGCTACAAAAATCAAATATTGCCAGACCTCACTGAATTCAAATCCAAAAACAGATAAAGCTGGAATACCGGGCAGACCCATGGGACCCCGGGTAAGAGATACCCAGTTTTTAGCCACCACATAAGCAATGATGCCAAAGCCAAAGGTTGCCAGAGCCAGGTAATCTCCCTTCATTTTTATGGCCGGATAAGACACAATGGCTCCGGCAATGGAAGCCAAAATTCCACCTATAAGCATTCCCAGAAGAGGGGGAAATCCCAAATTTAAAGCCAGTAAGGTTGATGTATAAGCTCCAACTAATGAAAAAGCAGCATGGCCAAGAGATGGGATACCGGTATAGCCGACTATGATATCAAGACTCATGGCCAGTATGGCATAAATCCCGAATATCACTAATATATGTAAAAAATATTCCACGTTCAGCGCTCCTTTTTACCTAAAATTCCCTGGGGCCTGAACAACAGGAATATTAAAAATATTCCAAATACAATGGCATCCTTCCATCCGGCAGGCATGAACCAAACAGCCAGGTTCTCGGTAAATCCCAGGAAAAGACTTCCAACCAGGGCTCCCCAGATGCTGCCAATTCCTCCAATTATAACGGCAATGATTCCTTTTAACAGAATGTTAAATCCCATGGTGGGTTCCAGATTGGTTTCCAGGGATATCAGCACACCGGAAAGCCCGGCAATAGCCGAACCCAGTATGAATGCAAACAGTATGATTTTTTCCGGGTTTATTCCCACGATACTGGCTGTTATTGGATCATTAGACACCGCCCTCATGGCTTTTCCAATCTTGGTGTATCCGGTAATGAATAGAACAAAAATAAATACAACCATTGCTGAACCAATGATGAGAATCTGTATGGGTGTAATTATTCCACCCAGAAAATGTAGCCCTTCTTTAACCGGTCCGGTTCTCAAGGTTAAAATTTGATTGCCATAAATCATGGCAATCAGATTCTGGATAAAAATGAATATCCCAAAAGAGGCCAGAAGTAAAATTAAATTGGATGCCTTCCGTTTCCTTAAAGGCTTATAAACCATTCTGTCAATCAAAATCCCTGCAATCGCAGCTACAACCATAGCTAACAAAGCAGCGAATATATATAAAAATATTGGAGATGCTTCAGAACTTCCCCTCCTGGACTCCCCTACCCACCAACTCATCAATGAAAAAGCAGTATACGCCCCAACCGTATAAACCGCACCATGAGCCAGATGAAAAAACCTTATAGTGGAATATATTATCGAAAAGCTTGCTGCAACCAACAAATAATTTCCGACTAAAATTAATGTATTAAAAAGTATCTGACTCATTTATGTTAACCAAACTTTTTATTTTAATTTTTTTCAATATGATTTGCAAAATAAATTTACTTTTTTTATATGCACTCTTTTACCATAAATCACCTATAACATTAGCAAAAGCAATCATTCCATTTTTTGCGGATGATGTCTTTAAAGAATTAAGACTCTCAATAGCTTCACTAGTATTAACTTTAATAATTCTTTTACATTGATCAATCGAACCGGAATCTTTGATTATCTCAAAACATTTTTTCAGACTTTTTTCATTATTTTTTTTACGTTTAAAAGTCTTTAATAAAAAATTTCTATCTTTTTCATTGGCAAGTTGTAAAGCCATTATAAATGGTAATCTCATTTTTTTCTGTTTTATATCTCCTCCTAATTGTTTTCCAATGAGTCTTACATTTCCAATAATTTCAAGAACATCATCTTTGATTTGGAAAGCAACTCCCAAAAATTTACCATAAGTAGAGATTGAATTAATTTCCTTAATATTTCCTCCCCCAAGAATTGCTCCAATTTTCAAACTGCATATGATCAATGAAGCTGTGGTTTTTGAAATCATTTCCATATATTGCTTTTCAGTGATGTTCTGATTGTATTCAAAATCTAAATCAAGAAACTGACCTATATATAATTCTTTATATGTTTCTTTTAATGTTTCTTCTGATTTTAATATCCTATTAACAGGAATCTTATCATTTGAATACAATTCAGACATTGCAGCATGTGCAACGCTATTTAGGATTTCACCTATTATTACTGCTTTTTTTGCACCATGAGCAGAATAAACTGATATAACTCCTCCTCTCAAGGATGATTCATCTAGAAAATCATCAATAATTAAAGTAGAAAAATGAAAAAGTTCAACAGCAATTGCTGCTGGTAGAATTATGTTATATTCACCTCCAACAGATTCACAGGCTAATTTCATCAAGAAGGGTCTTTCTCTATGTCCTTTAGGCTTTAATGCAAATTCAATTATCTTTTTTATTTTAATTTTTTGAATATTTAAAAACTTGAAAATTTCATCATCAATTATTTTACTATTCTCTTTAAATATTCTATTGATAGATTGGTGTAAATTTATCATAATGAAGAATATAATCTAAATCAATCAACTTCATATTTAATTTCAGATTCTGGCCTTTTTTTAGAGTTCTTAATTTTAAATAAAAACCTTTTTTTCATTAGATCAAAAAGCTTTTTTGTTTTCAAATGTTTTTTTAAGATACGCTTAGTTGGCTTTTCTCCGAGAACCAATTGTGCCATTCAAATTCCTCCATATCCATATTAATACTAATATTGAATATACTGCAATTTCTCAAATGTTTCAATTTGAGTTGAATAACTCCCTGCTTTCGTTTTTCCTGCAGTAATCACTAATTTTACTTTATTCTTTAATTCAAAATCCTTCTTAAGATCAATTGTTGAAATTGCTAATATATCATCTGCTAAAGCAAAATCTCTAATTTCAATATTATTATTGAGTACATCTTTTCTATTACAAACTTTTAAAGTTATATTAGCTTCTTTGGAATTTTGCCCGAGCAGACTTTTCTCTAACTTTTTGTATGTAATTGTCTCATTAGTAGGTATTATATATCGTGTTTTTTTGATATCTTTTACTTTTAAGAGATTATTATATTCTTTTAGATGTTCGTTATATTTATACCAATCACTTAGATGAATTGTATAGGTGGTTTCCCATTTTTTTTCTGCGAAATATAATCCACTAATCAAAAATTTTATATACTCCTCACATGTTACATTAAAAGGAATTTCAATTTCATTTCCTTTTAAAGCTGAATTCAGTATTGTGAATATTATAATTTTTGACTTTGTTAATGCACTTATATTACATTCTTTTAATACTTTGAGTAGATTGGGGCAGATATTTTTATATTCCAAAATAAATGAAGTAGTGAAGTAAGAAACAATAGCTATACTTATGAGGCCAAGATAATAATATAAAAGTTTTGAGATAGAGCTATCATCAGGTGTGTTTATAATTACATCAAAAATAAATGTTATAAGTAATGAAAAAAATATCGAAAATAGAATATTTGAAGTATTTTTTAATTTATCTTTCATAATTATTATTGGTTATATTATTCATATATTTGAAACTTCCCACCCCTTACAATTTTGATTACAGCTTGTTGAATCACATCACCATTTTTATCAAATGTTGTATCACCAACAATTCCTGGATAATGCTTTACTGTATATATATAATTTTTAATACTTTCCGCAGTTAATTCAGCATTTGATTCTAATATCGCCAATGATATAATCTTAATAGCATCATAACTCAAGGCAGCAAAAATATCTGGTTCCACATTATATTTATCTACATATTTTTTTACAAATTTTTTGATATTATGGGCATTACTTTTTGGATCATAAGTTCGAGCTGAATATATAACACCTTCGGCAGAATCACCTGCAATCTTAAGAATCTCAGGATCCTCAAACATCACAGTGCTTAAAAACTGTTTGTTAATGTCAAGCTCTCTTGATTGTCTAAGTAATTGCGCTAGTTCTTTATAGCCGATAATATAGATTGCATCTGGATTATACTTTTTTATTTTAGATAATTGTAAACGAAAATCTGTAGTTCCTTGATCAAAAGTTTCTGAAATCAAGATTTCTCCGCCTAATTTTATATAATTTGTGGTAAATACATCTTTTATTCCTAAGCCATAGTCATTATTTACATAAAGAATAGCAACTTTTTCCAATTTCATTTTTCTAATTGAAAATTCAGCCATAATATTCCCTTCAAAAATATCAGATGCACAATTTCGAAAAATATAATCACCAGCATTAGTTATTTCAGGTGCAGAAGATGTTGGAGAAAGTAATACAACTTTGTTTTTATTCAAAATTGGCGATACTGCCAAAGTCACACTACTGAACAAACCACCAATTATAACTGGTACATTATGTGTTGATATCAACATTTGAACTGCTAAAACACCTGTTTTTGGATCACCTTTTGAATCTTCAAAAATTACTTCGATTTTTTTCTTAGTACTTTTTTTTTCATTTATTTCATCAATAGCAAGATTAATAGCATTTTTTGCTGTTTCCCCATATTTAGCACCATCTCCAGTTAAAGGCATAATAGCGCCAATCTTTATTACAGTTTCCTCTTTTATTGGTTTACAACTTTGAGCACAAATAATCAACAATACTAAACAGACTGCTAATGAATAATTTTTTTTACTCATAAAAACCTCCCAACAACCTTAATTATAAAATTAATTAAATCAAATTCAAAAAAAAAAGTCAAATTGAAAAAAGTATTTTCATAAATTAATATACATAAACATTTAAATAAGAAGAATTGAATAAATTCGATTTAAAATCCCAATTCAAATATTGACAAAAAAAAAGAATTTATTAATAATACAAATGGGATACAGAATTTATTTCTTATAGTTAAAATTAGTTTTTTCAAAATAAAACAAATGTATTACATAGAACTATTTTCAGGTGCCGGTGGATTATCCGAAGGTTTCATAAAAGCAGGGTTTAAACCAATAGCCCATATTGAGATGGATAAAAATTCATGTTGTACATTAAAAACCAGACATGCTTATCACTATTTAAAAAAAAAGAGGAAACTGGATATATATCAATCCTATTTAAAAAAAGAAATATCACGCGAAGATTTGTATTCAACAATCCCTGATGATTTAATTGAATCAATTATAGAGACAGAAATTACAGAAAATAATCTAAAACTTATTTTCAATAAAATAAAATATTTTCAAAAAAGTAAAAGTATATCAGATATTGATTTAATTATTGGGGGCCCTCCCTGTCAGGCATATTCAACCATTGGAAGAGCAGCAACAAAAAACAAAAAGTCTTTTGACCTTAGAAATTATTTGTATCAACTATACGGTCGTTTTTTATTGGAATTCAAACCAAAATTATTCTTATTTGAAAATGTACCGGGTATAAAAACAGCAGGAAATGGTCAGTATTATTGTAGTTTGAAGGACGAATTCAGAAATTTTGGATATGAAATTGAAGATAGAATGCAAAATGCTGCAGATTATGGCGTCATACAGAGAAGAGAAAGAGTTATCATAATTGGCTGGCGGAAGGATATACAGTTTAGATATCCTGAATTTGAGAATATTGAGAATAAATGGACGGTTAAGGATATATTATTCGATTTACCTGAATTGAAAGCTGGAGAATCAATTAATATTGGAAAGTATATAAGTAAACCATCTGAATATATAAAAATGTTCAATATCCGTAATGGAAGTGATATTTTGACCCAACATATAGCTAGACCTCATAATAAAAAAGATTTAAGAATTTATAAACTGGCAATTGAAAAGTGGAACAAAAACCATAAGAGAATAATGAATTTCGAAATTCCAGACAAAATTAGAACCCAGAAAAACATTTCATCATTCCTTGATCGATTTAAAGTTGTATCAAAAGATGATTTATCACATACATTAATAGCTCATATAGCAAAAGATGGACATCATTATATTCATCCGGATATTGAACAGTTAAGATCTATTAGTATTAGGGAAGCAGCAAGGATCCAATCTTTCGAAGATAATTACTATTTTGAAGGCCCAAGAACTTCTATTTTTAATCAAATTGGAAATGCAGTCCCTCCACTCTTGTCCTATGCTATTGCTTCAAAAATAAGGGATATTATAAATGTCTAAAGAGCTAGCTTTTAAGCCCAAGGCAAGATTATTGTTACAATTAGGTGAACAACTAATCCGTAATGAAAGCATAGCACTTATGGAAATTATCAAAAATTCATATGATGCTGATGCCTCTAAAGTATCAATATCCATGAAAAATGTTGATGACACAAAAAAAGGTGAAATAATCATTGAAGATAATGGTATCGGAATGGATGAAAGAATTATAGAAGATGTATGGATGCAACCAGGAAGTAATTATAAATCATCATTATTTGAAAAAAGAGTTAGAACCGTAAAATATAAAAGATTACCAATAGGAGAAAAGGGAATTGGAAGATTTGGGGTACACCGTCTGGGTCAGGAAATTGAGATAATCAGCAAGAAAGAAGGTAAAAATGAAGTTTATTTAAAAATTAATTGGAGTAAATTTGAGAAAGATGACTTTTTGTCAAATATAAAAGTAAATTTATTTGAAAGACTACCTCAATATTTTCTTAAGGGAAATACAGGTACTAAAATAATAATTAATAAACTACGAAAATCCTGGAGTCGTATTGAAGTGAGAGAATTATATAGATCAATAAACACTTTGAATTCCCCTTTTAAATCATATGACTCTTTCGAAGTTGACTTTTCAATTGATAAAAAGAAATGGTTAGAAGGACTTCTTTCATTTGATGATATAAAAAAATATGCCCTTTATTATTCCATAGCCTCTATTGAAGGAAATGAAATCAAAGATTTCAAGTATGAATTCCGTCCCTGGGATACAATGGTAAAACTAAATGAAAGGAAAGTTGAAGATAAGCATATCAGGATGGTAAAAAAGATTTATGATGAAGAAAAAAGAAAAAATGTTTATGTTGATATTGATCTAAATAAATCTAAAATAGGAAAGATAAGTTTTGAGATTTTAATTTTCGATAGGGAAAGAAGAATATTATCTTTAGGAGTTACCGATAGAAAAGGATTTGATGAATACCTAAATGAAAATGGTGGTATAAGGGTTTTCAGGGATGGAATTAGAATATATGATTATGGTGAAAAAAGTAATGATTGGCTTGACCTTGACATAAAAAGAGTTAATCGACCCGGGGAAACAATTAGTAATAATCTTGTTATGGGTGCAGTCTATCTTGATCGAGAAAGTAGTACTGATTTAGTTGAAAAAACAAATAGAGAAGGTTTCATTGAAAATAATGCGCTATCTGAATTTATATTGGCTATTGATTTTGCTTTAAACAATATTTTGACATATAGAAGTATTGATAAAAATAAAGTCAGAACAATATATAGTAATATTGATACAAATGAACCTGTTACTGAAAATTTGCGAGAACTGAAGAACAAAATAGAAAAAAATATTGAAAAAGGGGAATTTAAAAAGGAACTATTAAAAACAATAAAAAACATTGATAAAGATTACAAATATATAAAAGAGATTTATGTAAAAAGCGCTAGTGCTGGTTTAAGTCTTAGTATTGTCATCCACGAAGTTGAAAAAATTTTAGCAGAATTGGTAAAAATAGTAGAAGCAACAGGATCAAGAGAAAGAATAAAATTTCTAGTAAACCACCTCGATAAAATTGTTAATGATTATGCAACCATAATTAAACAAAGCAAAAAGGAAAAAAGTAATCTAAAATCTCTCATCGATCAATCTCTTTTCAATTTAACCTATAGGATTAAGGCACATAATCTGAACGTAATCAGATCTTACGAAAAATATAAAGAAAATCCAGTTGTTACATGCGCACAAAATTTGGTAATAAGCGTAATCATGAATATCATTGATAATTCAATCTTCTGGATAAATTATGCAAATAGACAAGTAAAAAAACTATATATCACATTAACCGATGAAATACCGGAACATACTTCAATATTAATTGCAGATAATGGTCCGGGATTTCATATTTCTCCAGAAGACGCAATAAAGCCCTTTATAACGGAAAAACCAGGAGGTATGGGGCTAGGATTACATCTCGCAGATGAAGTTATGAATGCACAGGGCGGAAAACTATTATTTCCTGAAAAATTTGATTTCAAGCTACCAGTAGACCTTCAAAATGGTGCAAAAATTTTACTAGCTTTTAAAAATTAAATAGGGGGTACAATATTGATGTATCATATTGATATACCTAAGAATGGATCCGTAGTAATTATAGATGATAAAATCAAAGAAGTTATACCTTTATTTAATATACTTTCAAAAGCTGGAATTTCCTTTACTTATTATTCAGGTACTGATCTTGAAGAATTACCTGAAAAACCTATCCAAACGATAAGGGCAGTTTTTCTTGATATTCAATTAATACCTGCTTTAAATGCTCATAGCTATTCACAAATGGCTCTAAATTTGCTTGAAAAAATTATTCCAGACGATAATGGTCCTTATATTCTGTTAATCTGGAGTACAAATCAAAGGCAATATGCAGAAACACTTGAAGCACAGATTATAGGCCCTAATTATTCAAGAAGACCAGCAATAATAATACATTTAGATAAAATAGATTATTTTAAACAAGAAATACTACAAAAAAATAGTAACACACAAGAAGTGAAATTTATCCCTAAATCTGATGCATTTAAATCTATCACAAAAAAAATAAATTCTGAATTAGAAAAGGTTAAGGTTTTCCACCTTTTCACCTTATGGTCCGATATAATAAATAATTCTGCAAATGAACATGTAAACAATTTTCTAACTCTATTTCCTTATGATAATCAATGGCAAAATAATCTGAAGAAAACAATATTTAAATTAGCAAAAGCTGTTGCGGGTGATACAATTAATAATATAGAAGATGATGAAAAAATCAAATACGCTTTTTTTTCTTTAAATAGAACATTAATAGATACAATCGAAAAAAATACTAATCTTAATTTCAAAATCAGCTTAAAAAACATTAAAAATGGAGTAATTAATCAGTCGATTATAGCAGATATAAATTCAAAATTACATCTAATGCTAATAAATAGTGATTGGAAAATTAAAACTGGTAACCTTTATATTATTCCTCAAAACCACACAAGAATATATTCAGAACATTTGGATCTAATTATTTCTGAAAGAAATTTCAAAGCAACAAGATGTGAAGAAATAAAACTTAATAGACCAAAACTATTTAGACTGGATATAACTCCAGTTTGTGACTATGCACAGGATAAAGGATATGTGAGATTTCTATATGGTTTTATTATTGATTCAAGATTTGAGGATGAGGTTAAAAAGAAAAATTTTAATAATTATGTTAGTCCATTATTATACATTAATAACAAAATTGTGTTTCTATTCATTGATTTTAGATTTTCAAACTCTGTCCAAAATGAAAAAAAATTCAATATAAAACTAAAACCAAATTTTGTTGTAAAAAAGGAGATCATTACAGATATGCAAACACACTTTTCACATTATATAAATAGACCTGGGATTATCAAAGTAGAGTGAAAAAGAAAAGTCCTGGTTGGTCTTATAATGAACTTTTGGTCGCCTTTAATTTGTACTGTAAAATTCCTTTTTCGAAAATAAATTATAGAAAAAAAGAAATAGTTAAGCTCGCAAAATTGATTAATAGGACCCCATCAGCAGTTGCATTAAAACTTGCTAATTTTTCAAGGTTTGATCCAGAACTAAAATCCCGTCAAATTTCAGGTATGACGCATGGAAGTAAAGAAGAAGAAATAATATGGAATGAATTCAATGAAAACCAGGAAAGATTTGTTTATGGGAGTGAGAAAATACTTGCTCATTATAAAGATCAAACACTTGAAAAATCTTTTGACCTGGATATTGAATTGCTTGTAAAAGATGGAAAAGAACGTGAGGCAATTGTAAAAATGAGAGTGAATCAGAGTTTCTTCAGGAAAATGATTCTGGCGTCATATAACAATATGTGCTGTATAACCGGAATTTCTATATCCGATTTACTGGTGGCCAGTCATATAATTCCATGGTCTATTGATATAAAAAATAGAATGAATCCAAAAAATGGCATTTGTTTAAATGTTTTACATGATAAAGCTTTTGATAAGGGGCTGATAACCATTACTCCGGATTATAAAATAATGATATCACCTCAATTAAAAAATAATAGGAACAAGTTTTCAGAATTATTTTTCTTAAAATATGAAGAATCTAAAATAATTCTACCACAGCGATTCTTTCCGGATATTGAATTTTTAAAATATCATAACAAACACATCTTTCAAAAAAATTGAATAAGCAACTAAAAAAATCAAGAAGAATCTTAATAAAAAATTGGGATAAATATAAAAGAGATTTCATCTGGAGATACTTTAAAGATCCTTATAAAATAATGATTGCTGAATTTATGCTCCAGAGGACAAAAGCCCCTCAGGTAGAACCGGTATATAAAAACTTTCTGGAAAAGTATCCTGATGTTTTCATTCTTTCTAGAGCAAAACATAAATCAATTTCAAAATTTACTACAAATCTAGGATTACATGGGAGAAGCCGGAACTTTATTGAAGCTTCGAAATTTATAATAAAAAAATATACTGGTAATTTCCCATCTACCAGAAAAGAATTGTTAAAAATTCCGGGTATCGGTGATTATGTTGCTGGAACTATTCTTACAATATGCTTTAATAAACAGGAATATGTTATAGATAGTAATATTGCCAGATTCATTAATCGTTTTTGGGGCTTAAATTTATCAGGAGAAATAAGAAGAAAAAAAATAATAATCTCACTTGCAACAGAATTGTTTAAATATAAAAATACAAGAGATTTATTATTCTGCTTATTGGATTTTTCAGCCTTAATATGTAAACCCCGAAATCCAGTATGCGAAACTTGTGTTTTGAGAAAACCTTGTTTCTTCTATCAATGAGAATCTTTTTCGGTTTTTAGTTTCTTGTATTTGAAAAAATCTCCGCTTTCGTCGACGATCCGGCGGTACCAGTCTTCCGGGTAACCGGGGTGTTTAACCTTGTTCAACTCATTTTTGACATTGCCATCCAGGTATTTGAAAATTAAAAACTCACCCAATTTTTTCCAGCTTTTCACCGTCGATTCAGCTATTTTGATTGAATATTTATTGAGGTATTCCCTGGACAGTTGCGAAGACTTTTTATAAAGCTCCAAAGCCGCTTTTTCAATCTCCGGCTGATTGGACATGAAATTTCCTTCCAGCTGACGCTGGACTCTTTGTATATCCTGAATCATATCCGAATATCGTGAATAAGCATAATTCGAGACAAAGTTGAAGACCCAGAAAGCCGAATCCCAGTTGAAATGATTGAAATCAGCAGTTCCCACGGCATAGGCTTTTGGAATCTCGCGGATACTGCAATACATGGGCACATATACAGTGCTATATGTATCATCTACCGAAAACCAGATTATCCCTCCAACCACATCCGGAAGCCAGGACCTGGACTGGGTCACAAAAGAAAATCCGGTTTGCTGGGTGGAGGTAGCCCTTTCATTGAAATATTCTACATCATCCACTTTCCAGGTTAGGGGACGCCAGCGGTAGGGCAATTTATAAGGTCCGGCCCCTACTCCCCGGGTCATATCCAGTTCACTTCCTTCAAAATGATCCCTCATCAGCTCCATTACATCCCTTACCGATAATTTCTTATCCGGTTTAATCCACAGGGGCATGGGTTGGGCTCCGTCAACTCCCTTGATAAAATCAGATGAAAGATTCAAGGACGGAGCTACCCGTCTGAACATACTCCAGACTCTGGCTTCACAGAAACGAAGGCCACCGAAATCCAGAGGGGCATAGGCATCGACAAAACTGAAATCTTCATCCTTTCCTTTAAAATATCCTTTGTCCCTGGCAAATGAAATGACATCCTTGGCATACAGGCAATTTTGTTTATCATTCAAAGGAAACTGCCGGATTCTGGCCTGATTGGCATGGGCGCAAACATATCCATCCGGAATCAGTCGGGCCACCCAGACTGCCCCTTTGTTATCAGGTCCTTTGCCAATGATCTCCATGATCCATACTTCATTCTTATCTGAAATGGAAAACGATTCACCGGAACTGCAATACCCGTATTTTTCAACCAGATCACCAATTATCAATACGCCTTGGCGAGCGGTTTTGGCCCGCTGAAGCATGATGTACATCAGACTTCCGTAGTCCATAACACCCTTAGGATCCTTCAATTCCTTGCGTCCGCCATAGGTGGTTTCACCGATTGCAACCTGATACTCATTGATATTACCGACAACCGAATAGGTCTGTTCAACCTGTTTGATTTTTCCCAAATACTTTCCAGTATCCCATTCATATATATCCAGAAAAGACCCCTTGATATGACGGGCTGCCGGCGTGTAATACAATTCACCATAGAGGACATGCGAATCTGCCGCATAAGTGATCATGGTACTTCTGTCAACTGAAGCGCCCTTGGTAATCAAAAAATTGGTGCATGCCATTAGCTCAAAATCCAACCATAAAACCATTAAAATGAGAATAAATATTGTTTTGAAAATTTTAGCAATCATGATTTTTAAAACCTCCTTTGCTTTCAAGTGAATGATCAACGAATTTTGAATACTTAAAAAACGCATCAACTATTTTATCTAAATCAAAATCCGAAGTAAAGAAAATAATTTGTTGCAATAGTAAAATATTTACTTTAGAATGAAATATTATTTACATTCATCTTTATCATGAAGAAAATCAAGGGTTATAATTTAAAAAAAATTGTTTATCTAGACGGTATACGACTCAGGAATGCAATCCTGTCCAGTCTAGCTTTAATAAAAAATAAAAAGAATTATCTGAATAAAATAAATTTTTTTCCCATACCTGATAAAGATGCCGGAACAAATTTTTTCCATACATTGAACTTCATCGTTTCCGAACTATACTTTCTTGAGGATCGTTCGGTTACCTTAATGAGCCATCAATTATCCAAATCTGCCCTATCCGCTGCCCAAGGATATTCAGGTACTATTCTGGCCCAGTTCTTTCAAGGTTTTGCCCAGGGATTTTCAGGACAGGTCAGAATTTCAACAGTGGATTTTGCGCTTGCTTCACAAAAAGCCTCCAAAGCAGCTTATGCGTCACTCTCCGAACCTATAGAAGGCACAATTTTAAGTGTTATGAGAGATTGGGCCAATTCGGTTTCCAAAATCGCCGAACAAACCGATGATTTTGTCGAACTTCTAAATATGAGTTTGCTAGAGGCAAAACAATCCCTGGCTGAAACAAAAAAAATATTACCGGTTTTGAAAAAGGCCGGTGTGGTTGATGCAGGTGCTCAGGGATTTATTTTTTTACTGGATGGAATCCTGAATTTCATAAAAAAAGGAAATTTAAAAGATCTTCGAACTTTATCTCGAAATAATAAATCCAGTCAAGGTCATAAATATGAAAAAAAAATTCACGATTATTCAGGTGCTCCGCCAGTAGATGAATTTGGCATCGTGACCGACTCATCGTGTGATCTTCCCGATCATTATTTAATAAATTATCAGATCCATGTAATTCCACTCAAAATCATATTTGGATCCGAAACCTTTCTGGATAAAGTGCAGATCACTCCAACTGAATTCTATAATAAATCGATCAAATCACCGATACATCCCAAAACCTCACAACCGTCATTGGCAGATGTCACCCGGCTATTCGATGAGATTGTACCCAAATACAATCATATCCTGTCCATTCACATCCCCCGGGCAATAAGTGGAACCCTGTCGGTCGTTGAAAAAGCAGCCCAAAAATACGGGAAAAAGATCACCTGCATAGACGGAAAAAATATTTCAGCCGCTTTGGGACTGGTGATCATGGAAGCGGTATATGCAATAGAGAAAGATCTATCCCGGGAAAAGGTTATTGATCGAATTGAACAATCAATAGATAATATTAAAATTTTCATTGTTTTGCCAACGGTAAAATATCTGGTCAAGGGAGGAAGGCTCAGTAAATCCAAGGGATTCATCGGACGTCTGCTTCGGTTGAATCCGATTTTATCTTTTGATACTCGGGGACATATTGTGCCCCTGTCCAAAGCATTTGGAAACAAAGCAGCCTTGAAAAAAGCATTTAAAATCGTACAACTAGCGGTTAAAGATTATAAGCGAATTAAATTCATGATTGCCCATGCCAATGCCCCGGTGAAAGCCAGGTGGGTATCGGTCAAGCTGTCCGGATTGTTTCAGCTGCAAGAGGAGATAGAAATTGTTGAGGTGGCCCCGGTTCTGGGTGTACATGTCGGACCCGGAACCGTTGGATTCGGATTTATCGGTTATCATCAATAATTAAACAAAACAGGAAGGCTTAAGTGGATTTATTAAGTTCCAGACGATTGATGATATGTTGGTATTTCTTTTCAATCACCGGCCAGGAATAGTTGTCCTGAAAAAATTGCACGCCATTTTCACCCAGCCTGGATCGAATCCCGGGGTTCCCCTGCAACAATAACACAATGGCCTTGAATTCCTCATAATCGGAATACCATAATCCCGCATTGCTGCGTTTGCATTGACCCTGGAGTACTTCGGTTCTTCCATTGGCAACCACCGGCTTCCCAATGGCCCAGGCCTCCAATGCCACCATGGAAAGCGACTCAAACTGTGAGGGTATAATCAAAAAATCAGATCCTTTCAAGGCATCAAACTTTTCACTGTCAGATACAAATCCCAGATACCTGATTTTCGGGTGATCTGGAATTTCAATCAGTGATTTCCCCATCAGGACCAGGGTATAATCTATCTTCGTCTCCTCCAAGAATTTTAGATAAAATGAAAGCAGTTCCGGTATTCCCTTGTTTTCATCCAGGCGCCCGATATAGACAAAATAATTTTCAGGGATTTTGTATTTCTCCCGGAATACCCAAGGCGAAAATGAAGAGGGAATCTCCGAGCCCACACCCACGATATCTCCGATTACCGATTCATTTCCCGCCATTTGATTGATCATTGCCTTCTCTTCATGTGAATTGTAAACAATGGCTCCGGGTAAATTAAAAAAATTCTTGAACATCCTCAAATATATTACATCATCATGTTCGGCAGTGGGAACCAGAATTGATTTTTCCCGAAACCTGGTAATACCTTGAAAAGAATGATAATAACGATATGAGAAAAAAATGAAATAATCAAATTCCCCTTCCCGGTTCTCCAGTTCTTTGATCAGGGCAGGTACCCTGGGTCCCTCTTCATCCAGCCAGGTTATTTCTTCCTCCAGGCTGTGTTCGTTGTTGAAAATAAAATTCTGAATTTTCCCGAACCGCTCCGGATCCCGGGTTTGATGGACATTAAAGCGGTTTACCCGGATACCATCCACTTGATCCTGACCCGGGGGGAAATGATGCTCCCAAGTAATGTAATCCAGGGCCGTGGTGGTAAAAACTTCAATTGCATAGTATTTTGCCATTTTCTCGGTAATCAATTTGGCATGATATTCGGCACCCCCATTTATTTCCGAACCGTATCGCTGAACCACAATTGCAATTTTTTTAGCCATGATTTAATTATAACACAGTACTGGATTCTGTCGAATAATCCATTCCTGGCGGAAAAACAATAGCTTTACATTTAACAATAATCTTGCTAAAATCAAATGATCGTCATGAAACCAACCGCCAATCCCACGGCCAACCCCACGATAGTACTCAGGGAAGAATTCGACGACTGGGCCATTCTTTTTGATCCCGATACCGGTAACGCTCATGGCATCAACCCGGTGGGTGTGTTTGTCTGGAAGCATCTGGACGGCCTGCATACTGCCAACCAGATATTGCAGAAGTTGCATGAAAGCTGTGAAACTGTGCCCCAGGATGCTGAAAAAGATGTAAATGATTTTATTGAGGATCTTGTAAAAAGAGGATATGCCGGATATGAAGCCCGATAACCTTCATACCTCCATGCGGCTGATGAAGACCCCGCGAACCGTTGATATTGCTATCACCAACAAGTGCAACCTGCGTTGCACTTACTGCTACCATTTTTCCAGTGCCGGCGATGTTGACGAGGACTTGCCAAAAGAGGAATGGCTCGGATTTTTCGAAGAATTGAAGCGCTGTGCAGTGATAGATGTTGTTTTGGCCGGTGGCGAGCCTTTCTTCCGCAAGGATTTAAGCGAACTGATAGAAGGTATTGTCAAAAACAATATGCGGTTTTCTATCCTCAGTAATGGTACCCTCATTACCGATGAAATCGCCGAATTTCTATCTTCCACGGGACGATGTGATTATATTCAGGTTTCCCTTGACGGATCCAAACCTGAAACCCATGATACCTGCCGGGGTAATGGAAATTTTAATCGAGCCATTAAGGGTATCGAGTGTCTCCGAAAACATTCTGTTAATGTCCAGGTTCGCGCCACGATTCATAAGCATAACGTCACGGATCTTGAGGAAATGGCCCGGTTTTTATTGGAGGAAATCGGGCTTGAGAGCTTTTCCACTAATGCCGCTTCCTACATGGGCCTCTTAAGACAACATGTGGAGCAAGTGGGATTAACCGTTGAAGATCGAATGCTGGCCATGGAGTCCCTTGTCAGGCTAAACAAAAAATATGCCAATCGCATCAACGCCCAAGCCGGACCACTGGCAGAGGCTGCCATGTGGGCCGAAATGAAGATCGCCCGCGACCAAGGAAAAAAACAGATTCCCGGTCGAGGGCATCTAACCGCCTGCGGCTGCGTGACGGTGAAAATTGCCGTCCGTGCCGACGGTGCCATTGTCCCTTGCACCATGCTCAGTCACATGAAACTCGGGCAGATCAATAAGGATGATTTTAAAGCAATCTGGCAAGACCATCCGGAAATGCGAAAAATGAGAGAACGACGAAATATCCCTTTAAGTGATTTTATATTCTGCCGGGAATGCGAATACATCAATTTCTGCACGGGAAACTGCCCGGGTCTTGCTTACTCGATTGTCGGGATAGTGAATCATCCGAGCCCGGATGCATGCCTGCGGCGATTTCTTGAGGATGGGGGAAGGCTTCCTTTATAGTGAACGATCGATGAGTATCAACAAAGACCGAAAAGGACGAGCATATCCCTTGAATCAGATATATTTTTACCTGACCAAAGGATGCAACCTGCGCTGCCGTCACTGCTGGATTGCGCCGAAATTTCAGACCGAAAAGCGTTCCTATCCCGTTCTATCCACGGATCTTTTTCGATCCATCATTGAGCAGGCTAAAATACTGGGCCTTTACGGTGTCAAATTGACCGGTGGAGAACCCCTGATGCACCCTGATATTCATGAGATTCTCAAGTATATTAAGGAAGAAGATCTTAAACTTACGGTGGAGACCAATGGGATTCTCTGTACCCTCGAAATTGCCCAAAAAATGGCGAACTGCAACAATCCATTTGTCTCGGTGAGCCTGGATGGTGCCGATGCCCCAACCCATGAATGGGTGCGCGGAGTTTCCGGCTGTTTTGAGGAAACTCTTCAAGGCATACGGAATCTTGTTGATGCCGGATTAAAACCCCAAATCATCATGAGCCTCATGCGGCGCAACAAAGATGAGATGGGGCGTCTTGTACAGCTGGCGGAAAAACTGGGAGCAGAATCGGTCAAATTTAACCTCACCATGCCCATCGCAAGGGGGAAGAAGCTGCATGATAGCGGAGAGACCCTGACCATTGAAGAGCTTGTAGAGCTGGGCTCGTGGGTGGAGAATACGCTTTCCGCTTCAACCGAACTGCGGCTGGTATACGATCATCCGACAGCCTTCCGTCCATTGGGAAAGATGTTTGGAAATAACGGGGATGGATGCAGCCGATGTGGAATCCTTGGCATTCTGGGAGTACTGGCAAATGGATCTTATGCCCTTTGCGGTATCGGGGAGAATGTGGCTGAATTGGTTTTTGGGCATGCGGAAACAGAACGCCTGGAGGATATATGGAAAAAGACCGATATTCTAAATGAATTACGTGAAGGACTTACAGAGCGCTTCGAAGGGGTCTGTGGAAGTTGTCTCATGAGATACTTGTGCCTGAGAAGCTGTATCGCCCAAAATTATTACCAGAACAAGAATCTTTGGGCACCTCATTGGTTTTGTGAAACGGCCAGGGGAAAAGGGCTCTTTCCGAAAACCCGGTTACATTTTTCCAGCTCGAATAACAATTTAAATAAGTAATAGACAATATTGCAAAAGTATAGTATTCTCAAAGTAGACAAAGATAGCAGCGATGAAATACGAAAAACCATTACTCGTTGAATTGAATAATCCGAATATCGCGTATGGACTCTGTGCAAATGGTTCCGGCGACGAAGGGCCTTGTGGATCAGGGACTTCACCAGTTACCAGATGTGTAATCGGTAGTAACGCTGGCGCGGCTTGTAATTCAGGTAATATCGCGAATAATAACTGTGTGAACGGAAGCTCGGCAGGAGGTCTATGTAACCCTGGCAGCACCGCAAATTAAGAGAACCTCAAACATCCGCCAGCGGTCTTGTATGAAACGATCTGTCAAGCAAAGAAGATGAGAGCCATATAATGGAAGAACCCGAAAAATCCGAACCAGTGACCGTTCAAAGATCATATCATCTATCATTGAGTGATGGAAACCGATGGTGTTTTTCTGCAGATCACCGCAACACCCATGTGTTAGATAACCTGGCTCGCATTATGCGACTCAATCAAGGGATCGTAAACGGCTCACCCAGGCTTATTTTCTGCAGTAATGGGTCCAATAGGGGAAAGGGTGCCAACAGGCATACCAATACGCATAAGCCCTTTCGGTTTTGGAAACATAACGGTGGACCTGATGTCTTTTGTGAGACAAATGACAACAGAGGACTTGAAATTCAATACTTACATATGTGGCATGGCCTTTTGCCTATCTACCGACAAAGTGTTCGTAAGGGAGGACTGGCTATACATGGGGCCTTGACTGAGCTAAACGGCGAAGGATTTTTGATTATAGCACCGAGTGGTGGCGGAAAATCAACCTGCTATCACCGGTTTCCTGGTTACTGGCAGCCATTGTGTGATGATGAAGCACTGGTTGTTCTCGACGAGCAAAAAAAATACCGGGCCCATCCATTTCCAACCTGGAGCGATTATCTTTGGAAACGTTCCCAAAGGACCTGGAATGTTCAGTATTCGGTACCGCTTAAGGGATTATTTTTTCTTGAAAAAGCCGACATTGATACAGTCGAATCATTGGGAGAGGGTAAGGCCGTCGTATTAATGAATGCATCGGCCAACCAAGTTTTTGAAAAATACTATCGAATATTAAATAAAAAAGATCAAAGAACGCTTCGGCAGAGGTTCTTTAAAAATACCTGCCGTATGGCAAAGCAGATTCCGTCGTATCGTCTGTGTGTCAGCCGTGATGACAAATTTTGGGAAAAGATGGAAAAGGTCCTGGACCGATAATCAAGGGAAATTAATGAGACCCAATATGAACTATATGGGTCCCAGCATGAATCCCATCCTGAAAACGGGTGACATCGTTTGACATTTCAGACCAAATATTATATATAGGACTATAATCTTTTGAGTATAAATATTCATTTCAATCATTAGGAGGTAAGCATGAATATATATGTATGTATAAAACAGGTTCCTGATACCGAAGCTGTTTTAAATATTAAAGAAGGCAAGTTTATCAATGAAGAAAACATCAAATGGATTATCAGTCCCTATGATGAAATTGTCCTGGAATTTGCCCTGCAGTTAAAAGAGAAGAATCCGGACTTCAAGGTCACCCTGATTACGGTAGGTCCTCCCCGGGCAGAGAGCACTATTCGCAGTGGTCTGGCCATGGGTGCTGAAAGTGCCATTCATATTGAAGCGAGCGATTACCTTGATCATAAGACCATTGCCAAGGCATTGGCCCAGGCCTTGAAAAATGAGGGCGATTTCGGTGTCATCTTCACGGGGAAACAGGCCATTGATGACGATGCGAGTTTGACCCATATTTATCTTGCTCAAAGCCTGGATATTCCGGTAGTCACAAATGTTATCGGATTTCAGATGGAAGCGGAGAAAGTCATTGTTGAGAGAGAGATTGATCAGGGAGCCAGGGAAAAAATCGAAATGGGTATCCCCTGTGTAATCGCTGCCACCAAAGGTATTAATGATGTTAACGAGCCCAGATACGCTACCCTGATGGGTATCATGAAAGCCAAGAAAATACCCATTAAAAAAATATCGATTCAGGATCTGGGGATTAAAGATGCCACTCCTACGGTCACACAGGAAAAACTGGAAGCACCGCCCGAAAAACCGTCCGGAAGAATCATTGAAGGCGAAGTTACAGAATCCATTAAAGAGCTGGTTAGATTGTTGAAAGATGAAGCTAAGGTATTATAGGAGGAATCAATGTCAAACATAGGCGTTTATATTGAGTTAAGAGGAGACGAGTTCAAAAAAGCAAACCGTGAAGCCCTTGGTCTGGCGAGATCAAGTGGAAAAGATGTATATGCAATTATTTTTACCAGAGACATCTCAGCCTATGAGAATGAATTCAAAGGAATACCCAAAGTCATTCAAATAAAAAATGAGAACTTGACCTATCAACCGGATGTATATGCAGCAACCATTGCCAACATAATGAAGGAACATCAATTAAACGACCTTTTAGGGGTTGCTTCCGCTCAGGGAAAGGATTTATTCCCTCGCATTGCAGCCAATACCGATGGCAGTATCATTAATGACTGCATCGCTGTGGATTTTGATAACCATACGGTTAAAAAACCGGTTTATGCCGGGAAACTGATATCCACTTTCAAGTTAGGCGGTGAATTCCGGATTATTACCATCAGGCCCAATGTTTTTCCTGTAAAAGAAAAAGAATCGGACAGCCAACCGGAAGTAATCGAGACTGGTATCGTGAAAATTGAAGAAAAATCAAAAATTATCGATATAATAAAAAGTGAAACCAAAAAGATTGATTTAACCGAAGCCGAGATTATTATTTCCGGTGGAAGAGGAATGAAGTCCAAAGAGAATTTTAAAATACTGCAAGAGGTGGCCGAAGTCCTGAATGCCGGTGTGGGGGCATCCCGCGCAGCAGTTGATTCCGACTATGCCACTCCGGATATGCAGGTCGGGCAAACCGGAAAAGTGGTAAACCCAAAACTCTATATTGCCTGCGGTATATCGGGAGCCATTCAGCACTTTGTTGGCATGAAAACATCTAAATTCATTGTGGCCATAAACAAGGATCCGGAAGCACCCATATTCAAAAAAGCGGATTACGGCATTGTTGCCGATCTGTTTAAAGCCGTTCCCCTGCTGAAAGAAGAGCTGGAGAAAATTCTATAGATTGATTTCTGTCTGCGACTGATTTAGGAAAAAGTAACCGGTATCAGTTATAAAAAAAGGTAAAAAGGTGGGAGACATATTGAAAGGAAAACTGATACCGGTTACGGATATACATCCAAACCTTCAGGGAAATGTAAAATTCCGACCCCCACTATCAATATAAAGCTTGCAGGAATCATATTGCCTATAGCCGAATAAGGTATGAATACTGATATAGGGGGTTCCGTTCATGGCTAATGATTCATGAAATTCCAGCCAGTTCATATGATGTTGACCATTGCTGGCACCCTCGGGGAAAAAAGCCCCCCCCTGGTAGCCAAAGCCGGTTTTATTGCGGTTTGACAACTCGGTTTGATACAACTCATGCCATTGGAACCATAATGATATAAACCGGGTAGTACAGGCCATTTCAATTAGATTCTTATCCATTTAAACAAGTCCCATGTCCCCAGAAGATGCCACGCCCAGTGCCAGTGTTACTTTCAATGATATGGCAGGAATATGTTGCAACATCTGGCACTGGTGTGGCTGTATAAGAAGGGTATTTTGAAAATTGGCAATTCAACAACCCATCCAAACCTGATTCCGGGGCACTAAGCCTACCATTTGCCAATAATGTATTAGCAATTATGCTTCCAATAATTTCAAGTTTGAAAACATCTATAATAAATGATTTCAAGATTCTTCTTTTTTTATGACTTTTTTAACTGTTCCATATTGAAACACTTTTCTAAAGTTTTTTTGCTTTTATGACTATATACCTTTCAATTGAACCGGGATCCAATTGTAATGGTTTGAAACACCATTTTTCATTAAAATGAAATCACCTCATTGACAAACGATTTCAGGATCTTAAAGAGTGTACTGAAACGGGACGATCCCCTTAAAATGGACTTTTTGCTTAGAACAAAATTCAAACTTTATTTATTCAGAAAAAACAGAAATTTTAATAAAAAACAGATGATACGACTTTGTGTTTGTATTTCTGGTTATTGTGAAGGTAACCATTGTTATATAGATGCAAAGTCTTCAACAGATCTCCCCTGGCTTCATCATAATATCTCTTCAGAATTTGCATTCCCAAATCAATATTATATTCAATATTAAAAATCCGTAGATTATCAATGTCCAATTCTTCCTTCCACACCGAGTAATTCACCTGCATCAGGCCATAGGCTCCTTTTGAAGATTTAGCCCGGGGTTTGAAATTGCTCTCAATCTGAATTAAACTCAAAATCAAATTGGGATTGAAACCGTATTCCTTACTTTTATAGTAAACCACATCTACAATTTTGGAGAAAACCGAGTATTTTTTCCGGACCACCTTATCTCTGTAGATTAAAAAATCAACTTTCTCCATCTGAACTTGATGGGTATGCATTTTCTGTTTCATTTTATCAAGCCGGATATTCAGTATTTCAATTTCCTTTTTTCTGTGTTTATTTTCAACCGATACATTAAGCAGGTTTGCCGTCAATATGGCTACAATCAAGGTTGAAGATATTAATATAAATATTGTTTTTTTTAAATTCATTTTTCTACCCCTCAACTATATATTGTGTATATACTATCATAAAACACTATATATGTCAATTTATTTTAATTTTTTTAAAGCCTGAATTCTATCAGTCAAAGGCTGTTTGTGTCAAGCCAATAACTCCAATAAATTGACCTGAAATTAACCTTGATTTTTGTGATGGTTGCCTTTACAATACGTTCAGAATGAACAAATTACTCAGGCTTAAAAACGAAATATGATTTATTACAACCTATCGATAAGGAGTATACATGAATATTGCCCTAATAAGTGTTTATCATAAAAAAGGTATCGAGACGGTGGCACAAAAATTGAAAGATAAGGGATGGAAAATCATTTCCACCGGAGGAACCGCTGAATATCTGAAGAAACATCATGTCGATGTGATCGAAATATCCGATTTGACCCAATTTCCGGAAATCCTGGACGGCCGGGTAAAAACCCTGCACCCGCTTGTTTTTGCACCGATTCTGGCTAAAAAAATCGATCATCACTTGCAGCAACTTAAACAGCTGGATACATCAAAAATCGATCTGGTTATGGTCAATTTCTATCCCTTTGAAGATGCCCTGATAGAAAAACAAAAAGGAATCGATTATATGGTTGAAAATATCGATATCGGGGGTCCTTCAATGGTCAGGGCAGCGGCAAAGAATTTTATGGCCACCATTGTTGTTGTGGACCAGGAAGATTACCTACCCGTGGTTGAACAATTAATCATGGATGACGATATCACGACCGATCATCGCAAGGCCCTGGCTCAGAAGGCATTTGCCTATTGTTCATTCTATGATTCACTGATTGCCCGATACCTTGATGACGGTTCAGAGTTTTTCCCCCCCTATTTTACCCTGGGAGGCCGCAATAAACTCAAGCTCAGATACGGAGAAAATCCGCATCAAAATGCATCTCTTTATATTCGGGATAAGAATTCTCCGATGGGGAACTTCCTCAAAATCCAGGGTAAAGAACTTTCCTTTAACAATATCCTGGATCTTTCCATGGTTTACGAAGTGTTGAATCATTTTCAGGATGAGGAAAGCTTTTGCACAATTGTCAAGCACCAGAATCCCTGTGGGGCTGCCCAGGATCCACAACAAAGGCAGGCATTTAAAAAGGCCTTTTCAGGAGATTCAAAATCAGCCTTTGGCGGTATTGTCGGCTTCAACAATACCCTGAATAAAGATACTGCAGAGGAAATGAGCAAAATCTTTTTTGAAGTGATTATAGCCCCGGATTTCTCCGAAGAGGCCTTGGCTATTTTAAGAAAGAAGAAAAATCTCAGGGTGATAAAAATGTCGCCTGGCTATACAGAATTGCTGGATATGAAAACCATCCCCGGTGGATTTTTACTGCAGAAAAAAGATATTGATCTGAAAGATTCGAAACATTTTGAATTAAAAACATCCAGAAAACTACAAAAGGGTGAAAGGTCAGATGTGGCTTTTGGCTGGAAATTAATAAAGTTTGTAAAATCAAACGGGATTATCCTGGTGAAGGGCCACATGTTGATCGGTGTGGGAGCCGGACAGATGAGCCGGGTGGATGCCGTGGATCTTGCCATTCGAAAAAGTCAATTTCCTTGCGAAGGAGCGGTTCTCCTATCCGATGCCTTTTTTCCATTCGCCGATTCCATAGAGATAGCCGCCAGGGAAAAAATCCGGGTTGTCGTGGAACCGGGTGGATCTATACGGGATAACGAAGTTATCGAGGCAGCAGAAAAAAACAGCATTTCACTTCTGTTTACCGGGATGCGACATTTCAGACATTAATCAATCCACATAAGGGATCGTTAAAACATTGATGGAAAAGTTATTGGTTGGAATAAATTTGGATGTCGATTTTTTTTAACATCTGCATAATCATATGCAGAGGTAATCCCATTACATTGAAATAACAACCATTTATTTTTTTTACAAAAACCGATGCCCTACCCTGAATCGCATAAGCTCCGGCCTTGTCCAAATATTGCTCATGATCAAGATAGTATTCAATTTCAGAATGGGAAATCTTCTCAAAATACACGTTGGTCCGCTGGTAATCAAAATAAATTTTTTGTTGATAAAGAATGGAAATACCGGTCCACACCTCATGCATTTGATCGGAAAGGGAGGCCAACATGGTGGTGGCATGCCTTCGATCAACCGGTTTTCCCAGAATCTTATCATGCAAAAGAACAATGGTATCGGCGCTGAATATAACTGAATTCAAATAGGTATTCCGGTAAATACTCCAGGCTTTCTCAGCTGTGATCCTTTCCAGGAACTTTTCCAGGGATTCTCCATCAATTAAATTTTCCTTTATATCCGGAGAGATCACCAGGGGATCAATACCAACCAAATTCAAAAGCTCTTTTCTCCGGGGTGAAGAAGAAGCCAAAATGAAATCCATATTTCTCACTCTCCTCCGGCTCAAACTTTTAAATTGAATTTGCTGATCAGGTACCGTAAAGAACGGTAACTTATATTTAACATTTCAGCGGTCATTTTCAGATGGGAATGATTTTTTTCCAATGCTTTGACAAGAACCTGTTGACTGATTTTATCCATATATTCAGTATAATCGAAATCACTTTCAGTCAGTAAGGAATCAATACTGTCTTCGGACATGACACTTTCGGTTATGTTGTATACCAATTCTTTGGGCAATGATTTTGTGGTGATAACATTTTCTTTCTCCAGAGCCACTGACCTCTCTATAAAATTCTCCAGTTCTCTGACATTTCCCGGCCAGGGATACTTAATGAACAGATCAATCACTTCCCGCTCATATCCCTCAATCCGTTTGTTAAACCTTTTGTTCAGGTTATTTAAAATATTATGCATTAACAAAGGGATATCATCCTTTCTGTCCTTCAGAGGCGGGATATTGATGGATATGACATTCAGGCGATAAAATAAATCGGAGCGGAACTTACCCTTGGTCATGCTGTCCAACAAATCCTTATTGGTCGCCGATATAATCCGGACATCAATGGCAATCTCATTGTTGCTTCCGACTCTTCTTATTGTCCTTTCCTGAATAGCTCGTAGGAGTTTCACCTGCATGGGTTGAGGCATTTCGCCGATTTCATCCAAAAATAAAGTGCCCTTATCCGCTACTTCAAACAATCCAGTCTTGTCCCGATAGGCATCTGTGAATGCTCCCTTTGAATGTCCAAATAATTCGCTCTCCAGTAAATTTTCTGGCAAGGCCCCACAGTTAATTGACACAAAGTCATTTTGGGCACGGGGACCTTTATTATGAATGGCCCTGGCAATTAATTCCTTTCCGGTTCCGCTCTCACCACTTATAAGAACTGTTGAATCGGTCTGGGAAATGGTATCGATCAAATCAAATATCTTCAGCATTTTGGAATTTTTGCCAACAATATTTTCGAATTTTTCTTTTTCCGTTAACTTTGATTTGAGTTCAATGTTTTCCTTTTCAATGGTTTTTCTGTAAATCGACTTATTGATGATGATTTTCAACTCATCCAGGTTGAACGGTTTGATGATATAATCCTCAGCCCCCAACTTCATGGCTTCAACCGCATCATTTGTACTGGCAAATCCAGTGATCATGATAACCGGGATTTCCTGATCAATCGACTTTACTTTACGCAACAGTTCAATACCGCTGATTTCCGGCATTTTGATGTCTGAAATGATCAAATCGATCATTTCTTTTTTTAATTTTTTCAAGGCGACAATGGCGCTCTCTACCGCAATCACTTCATAACCCTCATTCTTCAATACAATTGATAACATATTGCGGATACTGTGATCATCATCAATGATCAAAACCTTTATCCCTTTATCCTGCATGCCTTTTCCCCTTCTCCTGTTTGTTAAAATGGATGATCACTTCGGTTCCAATATTTTTCTCGGAATTGATTTCAATTCCAAAGCCATGATCTTCGACAATCCTGTGTACAATAGCCATTCCCAGGCCAATACCGGAAGTGAATTTGGAATAGAACGGAGTAAATACTTTACTCATTTCACTTTTATCCATGCCACGGCCGTTATCTTTTATCGATAGGATCAGATGGTCCGTTTTATCATAAACATTCACTTCGACAATACCGTTGCCATTAACCGCCTTGACCGCATTGCTAAACAAATTCCAAAACAGTTGTTTGATTTGTTCGGAATCAGCCATCACCATTTCCTGTTTGCCATATTTTTGGATGAATTTTACTTCCTTATGATTGATCCGGAGTAATTTTGTGATATCATCAATGATTTCAGATAGGTTGATTTGAGTTTTTTTCAAAGGAGTTACTTTGGCAAATTCAAGAAATTCTTCAACGGATTTCGAAAGACGGTTTGACTCGGTAATGATGATATCCATCAGGTTCCTATATTCACTTCCCAGTTTGAGTTTTTTCTGAAGAAATTGAACAGAGCCCGATATTGAAGCGAGGGGATTTCGTATTTCATGGGCAATACCGGCAGCCATTTCGCCAATAATGGCAAAATTTTCCTTTTTTTGCAATGCATGCTCAATCTCTTTCGTCTTGGTTAAATCCATAATGATAAAGACAAATATTTTATTGAAAGAATAAATATTCCTTAACATTGATACCGAAATACCCAGGATAAACCTGTTTGTCTTTTTCTCAAAATAATATTTATGATGAGATTCGGTTATCCCCTTCAGTTCCTGTTGATCATGCGCTGATAATAATATCTTAAAAATGTTACTCTTGCTGTTGAGATTTAAAAGCTTTTTGGATTTTTCATTATAAGATATGATCCTCCCACGGACATCACAGATAAAAAATCCATTCTCCATTTTTTCCATGACGGCATTGTTGATCAAAACCAAATCCTTTAAATTCTCCTGTATGTTCTTCAATTCCTCATCTGTTTTTTTGATTTTGTCAAAATAATAAGAAGCAATTATGGCCACAGCCGAAAAGGCAATGAAACTCATCAACAGATTATAAATAAAGCTGCTAAATGATATGTCAGGTAAATAATTTCCTGAATAAAACGGAATAATCTTCAGGTACATAAAGTCTGATAAAATTCCAAAAATGATGAAAGACAACGTGGCAATATACAAGGTGTCTCTCTTGGTCAAAAATATGGCTGAGGTAATAATGGGCAAGATATAGAGAAAATAAAAAGGGCTGATGATTCCTCCTGAAAGATAAACCAGGAGGGTGATAACCAGGATATCGATAAAGAGTTGAAGATAGATATTAAATCTGAAATTCAAGTATTTGAATAAAGGGAAATAGGAAATGGCAAATAACACGGCAACAAACAGTGAAATAATGATGGGGAATATTTGAGAAGGGTATTCGGTAAAATTCAGTAAAAATAAAGATATGAGAGCCAGAGCGGAAAGAATAGTGATGCGGATAGAATTCAGAAATAAGAATCTTCTTCTTAAGCTTTTATCTTTTAAAAAAATCAAGGCAATTAAACTCTATTTTACACCCTTCCGATAATATCAAACATGGGCAGATACATGGCAACAATGATCGAACCAACCAGGCCTCCCAGAATCAAAATTAAGATGGGCTCCATAACCGCAATCAGGGCTGTAACCGCTGTTTCCACTTCTTCATCATAAAAATCCGCAATTTTGCCCAGCATGGTGGAGAGTGAACCGGTTTGTTCTCCGACTGAAACCATCTGGGTAACCATAAATGGGAATATCTTGGCTTCTTCCCAGGCCTCCCACAATGGCTTTCCCTCCTGAACCGAACCCCGGCTTTTTAATACCGAGTCCTCGATAATGGCATTTCCCGAGGTCTTTGCCGTGATGGTGATGCCCTCAATGATCTCAACACCAGCATTTAGAAGTGTTGAAAGGGTTCTGGTCACCCTGGCAACACCCAGTTTTAAGAGCAATGGTCCAAAAATCCAGAGTTTCAGTTTGATTCGATCGATCACCCTTCGCCCGCCAAAGGTGGCATAGTAAGACCGAAAAGCAAAAACTAGAATTCCAATGCCGATTAATACAAAGAAAAAATTACCCTGTAGAAATTCTGAAATACTCATGATTACCTGGGTGGGAATTGGCAATCCTGCTCCCAATTGATCGAACATTCCCTTAAAGATCGGAACCACCTTCCAGAGTATGACCGAAGTGATGACCACTGCCATAATTAAAACAGCAATAGGGTAAGCCATGGCGGATTTAACTTTGGCGGTTAACCTGGTCATGTTTTCAATATATTGGGATAACCTTAGCAGGATGGTATCCAAACTACCCGAAGCTTCTCCAGCCTGAATCATACTACAATATAGTTCATTAAAAATTTTCGGGTGCTTTCTGAGAGCGTTGGAAAAATTTGACCCTGATTCCACATCTTTTCTCACCTCGGATACCACTTCCTGAAAATACTTATTCTTCTGCTGAGTGGCCAAAATCCCAAGCCCCTGGGTGATGGGTAATCCGGCATTGAACATAACTGAAAGTTGTCGGTTAAAGACCGAGAGCTCACGGAGGGTAACCTTTTTTCTCTGAAATCCTCCGGCTGAGGTAAATGGCAGCTGCATTTGAATTTTCTTCTTTTCAACACTCAGTACCTGGATGGATTCCTTTTCCAGAGTTGAGATGACCTCCTGTGGGGTCCTTGCTACCCGTTCTCCTTCGATAAGAGTTCCAGTTTTATTTTTCCCCTTGTATTTATAAATTGCCATAATTCCCCCTTAAAAATTATTGGATTCGAAACTTGCCCCATAGCCATGCTTGAATTGGCTGGACAGTGAAGACGGGCCTCTCTTGATTAATTCAGCCAATTCTTCAGGATTATGGGATATCGATAAAGCCAGTTCATTGCTGATCTCTCTTTTAAAATATAGATTGGCCAGGGATTGATTGAAAGTAATCATTCCATATTTATCCTGTCCGGTTTGCATGGAAGAATATATCTGGTGGATTTTATTATCCCTGATTAAATGACGAATGGCTGAATTGGGAATCAGAACTTCACAGGCAACACACCGTCCCCGGCCATCTGCCCGGGGCAACAGACTCTGGGTAACAATGCCTTCCAGGTTCATGGCGAGCTGGGTTCTAACCTGATCCTGCTGATGGGGAGGAAACACATCAATGATTCGGTTGATGGTTTGTGAGGCTGAATTGGTATGCAGGGTGGCAAAGGTTAAATGCCCGGTTTCCGCAATGGTAATTGCCGCTTGAATGGTTTCCAGATCCCTCATTTCCCCGATTAAAACTACATCGGGATCCTCCCGGAGAACAGACCTCAAGGCAGGGCCGAAGCCCTTGGTATCAACACCTAATTCCCTCTGGTTGACAATTGCCTTTCGATGGGTATGCAAATATTCAATGGGATCTTCGATGGTAATGATATGTACCAATTTTTCCTTATTGATTTTATCGGTTAAAGACGCCAGGGTAGTGGTTTTTCCTGAACCGGTCGGACCGGTTACCAGTACCAAACCCCTGGGCCTATCGGCCAGGGTAGCCACAACCGGCGGAAGTCCGAGTTTTTCAAGTCCCCAAATTTCATAAGGTATCCTTCTGAAGGCACCGGCAACCGCTCCCCTCTGCATAAAGACATTGGCTCGGAAACGGGCAACCCCTTTAATCCCAAAGGAAAAATCCAATTCCCAATCCTCTTCGAATTTATGTTTCTGGGTATCATTTAATATGCTATAAATCACCTGTTTGGTTTCAGCCGGACTAAGCGGGGGATGTTCAATTCTCTTGATCTTTCCATGTACTCGAATAATCGGAGCCGTATTGGTGGTAATATGGAGATCTGTACCCCCTTCATCAACCATTATTTTTAACAACTGGGGAAGCGGTAGAGCCATTTATCATCTCCTTAAATTTTTGATGTTTCCCTTAAAACTTCATCAATAGAGGTTGCACCCGCTTTAATTTTAGTAATCCCACTCTCTCTCAAAGTCAACATCCCTTTTTCTTTGGCCTTCATTCTCAGCTCTGATGTGGATGCCCCGACCATTAACAATTCTTTGATTTCCTCATCAATTTCCATTACTTCATACAATCCCACTCTACCTTTATAACCGGTATTATTGCATTTCTCACAACCACTGGGCTCAAAAATATCGACAGATTTTGCTTCTTCCGGGGAAAATCCGATATCAATAAGGGTTTGCGGTGGTACCTTCGCTTTCTTTTTGCATGAACCGCATATCCGTCTGACCAGGCGTTGAGCCACAATGAGACGCACTGAACTGGATACCAGAAAAGGCTCGATTCCCATATTAATTAAACGGGCAATGGTTGATGGTGCATCATTGGTATGCAAGGTTGATAATACCAAATGGCCCGTCAGAGCAGCTTTGATGGCAATATCAGCAGTCTCAAAATCCCTAATCTCTCCAACCAGAATGATATTCGGATCCTGTCGCATAAACGATCTCAAACAGGCCGGAAAGGTCAACCCTATCTGTTCTTTTATATTCACCTGATTGATGCCGAAGATATTGAATTCCACGGGATTTTCAGCAGTCAGAATATTGACTTCTTCATCATTCAGTTTGGATATTGCCGAATAAAGAGTGTTGGTCTTACCGGAACCAGTGGGACCGGTAACCAGAATAATGCCCCAGGGTTCGTTGATGTTTCTTTCAAACTTTTGCAAAGATTGAGGCTCAAAACCAAGCTTGGTCATATCGAGCATCAAATTGTCTTTATCCAGAATTCGGACAACGATCTTTTCACCGTGAATGGTTGGTAAAGACGACACCCTCATATCCACCAGCTTGATTTTGTCATTGACTTCCATTTTGGTTTTGATTCTGCCATCCTGTGGCAGTCTTCTTTCGGCTATGTCAATTCCGGCAATCAATTTAACCCGGGAAAGGATTTTATTCTTCAGATTCATGGGCGGGGTCATATATTCGTGCAAAACACCGTCAATTCTTAATCTAACCCTGAATACTTTTTCATATGGTTCGAAATGAATATCGGATGCTCCCTTGGAAATACCATCTTTAAAGGTCAGATTAACCAATTTAACAGCGGGTGCATTCTCATCCAGCTCTGCTTCTCCGAGTATATCTTCTTCTTCATCTTCTATCAATTCAATTGAGGAATCATCATCCAGTTCTATCTCCTCCAGAAATTTCTGGGCTTCGATTCCCGTGGAAGAACCGTAATACTTGTCAATGGACCGAAGTATTGAACTTTCGGGAGCGATAACAGCCTGAATTCTTAAATTGGTGGTGAACCGAATTTCTTCCTGTACGAACAAATTGGACGGATCAGCCATGGCCAGGGTTAAAATGCTACCGATCCGGTGTACGGGAAGAACGATATGTTTTCGGGCAATCTCCGGCTTTATCAACTGGGTTATTCTTTCATCGATATCAAACTTGGAAATATTAATAGATGGATAACCAAATTGCTTACTGAGAACTTGGGAGATATCTTCCTCGGTAACATAACCCAGTCGAATCAGAATACTGCCCAGTTTACCCGGTTCTTTTTTCTGGACGTCAAGGGCATGTTGAAGATTTTCTTCGGTTATGCTTTCATCTTTTTTAAGCAACTCTCCAATCTTCATTTCTTTCGTCTCAACCTTATAATATCATAATCATATAAAAAATGACAAAATATGTCAAATTGTCGGCTGTTTTATATTTCAAATGTTTCATTAAAACATAAAAAAACCGGAAATCGCCATACTATTTATTGCCCCCCCGCTATCAATGCCAATTGCAAAATCAACCAGAATCTTACTCATATTGAACCCGAAACCAACTCCATACAAACTGTTGGATTTGCTTCCTAAAAAATACTTCTCGGTTAAATCACTTAAAAATCCCGCTCTCAGCAGCAACTTGTTTTGAAAAAATCCCTTTTCAACACCGATAGATATCAATTGAACATCCTCCCCGTTATAGTAAAGATCGGTTTTATTGATGTCCATATCCAGATATATCCCCCATTGAACGGTGGGCCTGAAGGCAATACCGGCGATAATCCTTCTCTCCATAACAATATCTCTTTCTGTGGTTACCAAGGTGGGATTTCCAACATTTTTGGCAATAATACCCAGTTTAAAATATTGCCCGATATCGGCTGTGAGTGAAATATCCATATTCAGTTTATAGAAAGTGTCTTCGGCATCATCCCAGGCATATTCCAGATAATCCCGTATGGAAGAATCGGTATTAAATATGGGTTCAACAATGGAAGAACCAAATTCCGTAATTTTTCCATATAAATAATGCAGACTGATTCCAAAACTGACTCCGGTTGAAATATTCAACCCATATGATAATGAGAACTGGGTATAACTCAATCCAATAAGATTAAATTTCAAGCTGGCAATATCTTCATTGGTGACTTCTCCGACCTCTTTTTTAAATATAGTATTCTGGATTGGATTGATAATCGCGGTATTGACAAATGAAACCGAGAAACCATAATCTTTGGAAACCATGCCCGGAATACTGGCACGGAATCCATTGAATCCGTGCTTGGAGGTAAACAGATCATTAAGTCTCGAAAATAGAATTTCCTTATCACTCAAGCTCAATGAGTTGAAGTTGCTCAAATCAAATTCCAGGGCTTCATCCAGTTGATCCTTAAAATCCTTATAATCGGAGTAACTGTACTGAAACTGATATCCGCTTAATGAACTGGTGATATAGGTCAATAATGCCGGATTAATAAAAATGGCATTGATATCATAGTTAAAGGCCATTGAGGAATATCCGAGAGATAAAGATCTCGCCCCGTAGAAAGTGGGAATATAAGCCAGGACAAGCGAATTTATTGATATGATGATGATAAATACACCAATGGCTCTTTTCATTTATATTTAATATACAATACAATGTTTGATAATGTCAACAAAAGACTGATAGCTGTCCAATTTACTGATCATGTCCTTTATTTCGAAAATGTTTCATGATAATCTCTTTGACTATTTCATGGGTGTTTTCATTATCATAAAGTCTTTTCAACTGTGCTGTTTTCAAAATGGGAATCATATCCAGAATTAATTTTATCGGAGCCTCCTGGTCCCGTATGATCGCCTCGGAAATGGCTGGCCTCTTGTACCAATCAGATAATTGCAGGGCTCGATAGAACTCTGATTTCTGAGTTTTCCTGTTTATAAATTTTAATATCAATTCCTCGGTGCATTCCTGGTTTTTGAGAATGCCCTTCAGAATTCTGGAATCATTCTCTTCGATAAAATGATTCAAAACCTGAGTCGGTGCTATTTTCAAAATCGATATTTTTTCACCCAGTTCGAGTCGTTGGTAGCGGGTGAGAAATTCAGTCTCGGCCTTTTTCCGTATAAAAGGATTGGTCCTTCTGTTCTTGATCACTCGGATCATATCCATGGTAAATAACTGGTGAATAATATTCAGAGCTATCTTTACCGGAAACTTGGGATGTTGGACCAAATGAAATCGAATACGGTAATTATTCGGTTGATTATCAAATATATCGATTAAATCTTTTTCTTTTACACTGCCAAAACGGATTTGTCTGATAATCTCAATTTCGCTTTTTTTCAATTTAATAAATTATAAGCAATATAAAAACAATTACCCATAGAATGATATTCAGAGTAAATGGAAAATCCGAAAAAATGACCTCTTCGGGACTTTCTCCTTTTTCCTCGATGTATATTAAATATAAATAGCGAAATATTCCGAAAACCACGAAGGGGATAGTGAAATATAAATTATCCGTATTGAACTTCATCTGGATACCCGGATTTAATACATACATAATATATGAAATCAAGGTGGTGGCAGTGGTCAGAGAAATTAATTGATCCAGAAGAGAAATATTGTACAGTTTCAAGGTATAGCGGGTACTGATCTGGCCATCAGGCGGAGCTAACCGGACCAATTCCTGACGCCTTTTAACCAGCCCGAGAAATGTTGAGAGTAAAAAGGTCATGATCAAAATCCATGGAGATAAGTTGATTTGATCGATAACCCCCCCGATTAACACCCTTAGCACAAATCCGAAAGCAATAATCAACACATCAAGGATAACCACTTTTTTTAGATAAAAGGAGTAAAGAATATTAATACTGATATAAATAAGTGAAATCAAGAAAAAATCAGTATTAAACTGATAGATTAGAAATAAATCCACCACCAGCAAAAACACAACTCCCAGCAAAGCGGTTTTCACTTTCAATTGTCCGGAAGCTATGGGTCTCAGTCGTTTTATTGGATGAAATCGATCATTATTTTTATCAATACAATCATTGATGATATAAACACATCCGGTAACAATTCCAAATAAAACAAAGGCAATTATTCCATTCTTTATATACCTCAGCTGAAGAAAATGGAGAGCAAATACCATGGGGGCAAAAATAAACATATTTTTTACCCATTGCTGCTTGAATCTCAATGATTTGATAAACAATAAGATGATTCTCATTCTACATTATAATCATTTTACCTGTTTATTTAAAACCGACTGCTCAAATATTTGATTGTACATTTTCAGAATAATGAATTTTGCCCCCGGGATTTACCGGTTTTAAAGTGCTTCAGTGCTTTTTCTGTCGCCACCCGACCCCTGGGCGTGATTTTTAAATAACCCTGCTGTACCAGAAAGGGTTCATAAACATCTTCCAGGGTTTCCTTTTCCTCCTGAATTGAGGTTGAGAGCGTTGACAATCCCACCGGCCCCCCGGAAAAATTCTCAATGATAGTCATCAAGATTTTTCGGTCAATTTCATCAAAACCATTTACATCAACTTCTAAGGCCTCAAATGAACTCAGTGTGATTTTCAGATCAATAAATCCCTCTCCTTTTACCTGGGCAAAATCCCTCACCCGCCTCAACAGCTTATTGGCAATCCGGGGAGTGCCTCTCGAGCGCCTGGCAATTTGATCTGCGGCTTCATTCGAAACATGAATATTTAAAATTTGAGAACTTCTCATCAAAACCCTGATTAATTCATCGGTGGAGTAGAAGTCGAGATGGATCAAAATACCAAAACGATCCCGAAACGGAGAAGAAAGGAGCCCGGTACGGGTGGTAGCACCGATCAGGGTAAAAGGATTCAAAGATATGGAAATATTCTTGGCCCCAATTCCTTCACCGATTATCACATCAACCTGAAAATCCTCCATTGCTTTATATAGAATCTCTTCCAATGATGTTTTTAGCCGGTGTATTTCATCAATAAACAACACATCATAGGTTTCCAGTTCGGTAAGTAAAGCCGTAATATCCCCCTTTTTCTCCAGCACAGGCCCTGCAGTCTGCTTGATTTGAACTCCCATCTCAGCAGCAATGATGTTGGCCAAAGTGGTTTTTCCCAATCCGGGAGGGCCATGAAATAGGACATGGTCCAAAGGTTCTTTTCGTTTAGTTGCCCCTTCTATATAGGTCTTCAGGTTTTCAATTTTTTTCTTCTGCCCGATAAATTCCTCGATATGAGTGGGTCTGAGTTTATTATCAAATTTGATATCCTCATTTTTTTTAGAAGGCAGAATATTGGATTCGGTCATTATTTACTGATTTTCTTTAACACTTTTTTAAATAAAATTTCAAATGAAGTTTCTTTCGAATTTTCCTTAATGATTGTATCAATATATCCGGAAATACTGCGGGAAGTAAACCCGAGGTTAACCAGCCCGGAAATCAGATCACCCTTCATTTTCAGTCTTGCATCATCCAATTCATCCTCATCATAATCGAGCTTACCGGTTAGCTCCAGTATAATCCGCTGAGCTGTTTTTTTACCGATACCGGGTATAGAAACCAGCTTGTTCAAGTCCCCCCGGTTGATTGCATCGGTGAGCTCGGTATTTGAAAAGGCGGAGATAAACGACAATCCGGTTTTCCCTCCCACTCCGGTGATGGATATTAATTTTTCAAAAAATTCTTTTTCTTTAATCGATAAAAACCCATAGAGGATGCTTTCCTCCTCTTTTTGCCGAAAAACAGTGTGGAGCAGAACATTTTTCTCATTCTTTATTTGTGAATAACTGGAAACCGGATAGAAGATCCGGACGATAAACCCATTTCCGGTTTCAACATAAACCACTCCAGGTTGAATTCTGAAAACCGTACCCTTTACCGCTGCAATCATCCTATCCTCAATAAATGGCAATAAGCTACTGCCAGCGCATCACTTTCATCGCTTTCCAATTCTTTATTCCCAAACTGTAAAAGTATCTTCATGGCTTTGATCATCTGGGATTTCATGGCATTGCCACTTCCGGTCACAGCCATTTTAACCTGTCTGGGTGAATAAAAAGTCAAATTCAGATCTTTTTCAATCAGGAAACCCAGCGCCACCCCCCGGACTTGGGCCAACAGGTTCATTGAACTGACATTTTTGCCCAGATACCCTTCTTCGATTGCAGCGTCCTCTATATCAAAAGAAGCAAAAATTGCTTCCAGGCGATGCCAGAGTTGTTTCATCCTGTCATTAAAATGCTTACCGGTCATTTTAATTTCTTCCGAATGAATATAATGAATCATCCGGTTTTTTCTCTGCAGAATACCAACTCCGAAACTGATTGAACCCGGATCAAACCCAACCACTACCATCAACTATTCTGATAATTTTCAATATCTTCTTCGGTGATATCAAAATTGGCCCATACATTTTGGACATCGTCCAAATCTTCCAGTTTTTCAAACAATCGAAGCATGCTTTCTGCCTGTTTGCCCTCCAATTTAACAACTGAAGATGGAATCATGGCTATTTCAGATGATTCGATATCTAAATTTCTATCTTTGATTGCTTTTAAAACCTGATCAAACTCCTCAACCGTAGTGATGACCTCATAGATTTCTCCTTCAATCTTTAAATCTTCGGCACCACTTTCCAGAACAATTTCCAACAATTCATCTTCTTCGATTAAGCCCCTGTCAACAATAATAAGCCCCTTTCGGGCAAACATCCAGCCGACACAGCCGTTTTCACCCAGATTTCCGTTGTATTTACCGAAAACATACCTGACCTCTGCCACCGATCTGTTTTTATTATCGGTCAATACTTCAACCAGAATCGCCACACCTCCAGGACCATAGCCCTCATAAGTACTGGCTTCATAGGTAACTCCATCCAATTCACCGATTCCCCGCTGGATGGCTTTCTTGATGTTGTCACTGGGCATGTTCACCGATTTGGCTCCATCAATGGCATGTCGCAGTCGTGGATTGGCTTCAGGATCCCCGCCTCCCAGTCTGGCGGCAATGGTGATTTCTTTTATGTACCTTGTAAAAATCTTACCGCGTTTTGCATCAGTGGCTTCCTTTTTATGTTTTATGGAATGCCATTTTGAATGACCCGACATGGTTAACTCCTTATTCTGAATTTCATTAATTCTCTGGCCAGATAGGTTTGTTTGAACCCCCCTCTGGCTTTTTTTAACATTTTTTTAAGTTTTTTATCTGAGTAATCTGGATGATAATGAAATAAATACAATTTTTCAACCTCGCAGGTCAACGCATTGCGAACCGCCATGGAGCAGGTACTGTGACCAAAACCGATTCTTGAATCGTTCCGGTTATGATAATGTGAATCAAAATACTGTGAATCATGGATCAATATATGACTGCCTTTGATAAAATCAACCATTTCATCATTAAACCCGTCCGGAGATTCCACATCGGTTGCAAATACCATATGCCGGTCATCAACCGATAATTTATATATCAACACCCCGGACAAGGGGTGGGAATCTTCCTTTTTACAGGAAACCGAAATATTCCCGTTAATGGCAATCGTTTTAACTTCAGTCAGGGGCAACTTGACGATGTTTATTTTGGCTTTGATGCCATGATCACTGATGGGTGAAATGGGATCATTGAATAAAGAATAAATAAAATCCTCAACCGATATATTCTGATAATCCGGGCAAAAAATGTTAATCTGGAAATCCGGATCGAATATGGGCTTAAAAAACGGAAGCCCCTGGATATGATCCAGATGAAGATGGGTCAGGAATATATCAATCTTCTTTCTCTCTATTTCATTCTTCTCAATTTCTTTACCAATATTGATAATTCCGGTGCCTGCATCAAAAATCAACCTCAAATTTTCCCCGGAAATGAGTATTGATGAGGTATTCCCACCATAGAGGGCCACTTTTGGGCTGGAAACCGGAAAACTGCCCCTAACCCCGTAAAATTGAATAAATACATCCTGCATTATAAAAGATTCTCTAATAATTTATAAACACAAAATTCCCCGCACATGGAACAGGCTTCGGTGTTGGAACTGCGATTTTCTCTAATGTGGCGAAACTTCTCGGGATCAAGACAGAACGCTTCCTGTTTTTTCCAATCCAATTCCTTTCTGGCCTGAGCCATTCCCTCATCCCGTTTCAATACATTGGGAACGCCTTTGGCAATATCTGCCACATGGGCAGCAATTTTTGAAGCCATTATCCCGTTTTTCACATCTTCATTATCGGGTAATCCCAGGTGTTCACTTGGAGTAACATAACAGAGGTAATCCGCTCCGGCTGCACCGGCAATGGATCCCCCAATGGCTGAGGTGATGTGATCATATCCCGGTGCGATATCGGTAACGATAGGCCCTAAAACATAAAACGGAGCCTCCAGACAGATTGTTTTCTGCAGCTTGACATTCATTTCAATTTGATCAATGGGGAGATGTCCCGGGCCTTCAACCATCACCTGAACACCGGCTTCCCGCGATTGTTTCACCAGCTCCCCCAGGGTCAGCAACTCTTCCATCTGCCCCCAGTCAGAACCATCTGCCAGTGATCCGGGTCTTAATCCATCCCCCAACGACAACGTAACTTCATATTTCTTGCATATTTCAAGTATTTGATCAAAATGAGAGTAAAACGGATTTTCCAGGTTATTATGGAGCATCCAACCGGTCAGCAGCGACCCTCCCCGGGAAACGATTCCTGCTTTTCTCTGTTGCCTTTTGACTTTTTCCACAGCCCTGCGGGTCAGACCCGCATGAATGGTCATGAAATCAACTCCATCCTCGGCCTGGGTAATGATGTATTCAACCATTTTTTCAAAAGTCAGGTCAACAAATATTTTTCCTTTTTTGACACTATCAACACAAATTTCATAAATGGGAACATTTCCAAAAGGCAGGGTAGCCCGATTCAGTAGAGTCCGTCGAATTCTCCCGATCTCTCCACCTGTGCTCAAATCCATGACCGTATCGGCATGATACCGGATGACCATTTCCATTTTTTTCAATTCATCTTCGATCTGTTCAAAGTCTCCGGATGTTCCGATATTGGCATTGATCTTGGTTTTTAATTGTTTTCCGATTCCAATTGGAATTAAATTTTTATGATTAATATTGGCAGGAATTACCACTTGTCCCCGGGCAATCAGTTCTCTTAAATCTTCCTCAGAAATTGATTCTTTCCGGGCAACCTGTTTCATTTCCGGGGTGATGAATCCCCTTTTTGCACTTTCCAGTTGTGTCATCTTTGTATCTCCTGGAACTTATATTATCTCATTTTTTCTATTAAATCAAGTGTAAAATCTGGATGCCTTTCAAGTAAAAAACATCAATCAGCCAAAACCTTCTTCATCCGTTTTGGATCTATCGAGTATTGACAAATATCGGAAAACGCCTTATCATTTATCATAATCAAAAGGAAATAAAATGGCTGCTGATTATTATAAAGTATTAGGTGTCAGTCGGAAAACATCCCAAGAGGAAATCAAGAAAGCCTATCGAAAACTGGCCATGAAATACCATCCGGATAAAAATAAAGATAACAAAGAAGCCGAAGAAAAATTCAAGGAAATCAGTGAAGCCTATGCCGTTCTGAGTAACGATGAAAAAAGGAAACAGTATGACCGGATTGGTGCCGAGGGATTTTCGCGCCGTTATTCCCAGGAGGATATTTTCCGTGGTTCTGATATTGGCAGTATATTCCAGGAATTTGGTTTTGGAGACCGTTTTAGTGGCAATGACCTCTTCTCTAATCTGTTTGGAGGAGGACGACAATCAAGAGGCCAACAATTCAACTTCAATTCTCGCTCCCCCCAGCATGCTGAAGCGGAACTCCTGGTAAACCTTGAAGATATTGTAAAGGGATCCACCAAGCGGGTATCCTTCAAAACCACTGAAGGTCTTGAACACCTGAATATAAAAATTCCGAAGGGAATCGAAGCCGGAAAAAAATTGCGCCTGAAGGGAAAAGGTCCTCTGGACCCTGTCAGCGGACAGCGGGGGGACCTCTTTTGTAAAATAATGATCGAACCCCATCCCCGGTTTCACAGAAAGGGCAATGATTTGGTTCATGAAGTAGAAGTGAATATCAGTACCCTGGTTTTAGGAGGAAAAGTACAAGTTACCACCCTCGAAGGGAAGACCATCGAATTGAAAATCCCTCCCTACACCCGGGACAATGCCTGTTTGCGAATCAAAGGCAAGGGAATCCCAGCCTCCGGAAATAAAACGGGTGGACATTTATTAGTCAGGCTTCATCCCAAAATCCCGACTCAATTAAGTCCTGAACAGAAAAAACTGTTTGAAAAACTCTCCGAACAGGGCTTGTAGATTCGTTATTTTACCTTTCTCTGAATCAATGAAACCGACCCGATTTTCCAGATCCCCCGGCCATAGGTGGCACAGACCAGGGTATTGTCCCGGGGATGAACAAACAAATCCCAGACAAAGCAGGTAGGCAATCCGTTTGCCAGTGCATGCCACGACTGTCCTTTGTTCAGGGTGACATAAACACCAAAATCAGTGCCCACATATAATATTTTATCTTTCTTTGGATCCTCAAATACCACATTTACCGGTCCGCCCGGCAAGTTGGTTGAAATATCAACCCAGGTCCGGCCGAAATCGGTAGATTTGTACAAGTAGGCGTTGAAATCATCATCCCGCTTGCCATTCAGAGAAACATATATGGTTCCTAATTCATAGGCCGATGCCACCACTCTGGACACATGCTTCTTAACGGGTAAACCCCTGGTAATTTCTCTCCACTTCAAACCGTGATTTTCCGTACACCAGACCCGTCCGTCATCGGTTCCCACAACCAACAACCCAAATTTCAGGGAAGATTCAGATATGCTGGATATGGTGGCAAAGGATATTTTTGCCGGGGAGACTCCCTGTTGAGCCGGATCATTATAGGTCAGATCATTGCTTATTCTCTCCCAGTCATCCCCTTGGTTTAAAGACCGGAACACAACCTGCATACAGTGATAAATGATCTTATTGTTGTGAGGAGAAATGATAAAGGGCGCCAGCCATTGCCCCCTCAAAAGAGGTTTTCCCTTTTTTATTTTCGGTAAAATATTAACCGTTTTGGCCGGGGTTTTTGAAAAATCCGTGCGAATGATTCGGCCATAAAAACTGGCCGAGTAAAAAATATTGGAATCGGTGGGATCAACCGCACAATAACATCCCTCTCCTCCCGGAACCATGGTCCAGGGGGTCTTTAAGCGGTCAAAGGCATTGGGAAGTTCCGGCTTATAGTCAATGTTTCCCTTATAGGTTCCATGGTCCTGCACCGAACCGTAAATATTGAAGGGTTTCTCCATATCATAGGTAATATTACAGAACTGCACCACCGGATGAATGGTACGAAAGTTCTGCCAGGTTTTACCGGCATCATAGGAGACATTCACCCCTCCGTCATTTCCATTAACAACAAATTTCGAATTGTTGGGGTCAATCCACATGGCATGATGGTCGACATGAAGCCCGGGATAACGAATGACTTTAAAATTTTTTCCGCCGTCCGTTGATTTGGCCAGGGGAACGCCCATGATGTATACGGTATTCTCATCGCCGGGATCCACCCGGATCTGGCCGAACACCCAGCCATATGTACTCAGTAAACGCTCCATCACTGCATTGCTTTTGCTGACCTTGACAAAGGAGTCCCCCACGTCATCCGATCGGTAAACCTCTGCGCCCTTGATTCTTGGTTTTTTCAATACCCGACCGTAAGAATCCCTTTCCCCGGCACCCGGTTTTTTTCCTGCTTCATGGTTATCAATTAGAACATAAACAACCCGGGGATTGCTTCGGCAGATATCAATTCCAATCCGACCCGTGTATTTGTAGTCGGGTAATCCCTGGGTCAGGATCTTCCAGGTTTGTCCGCCATCAAAGGTTTTAAAGAGACCGTCACCCGGTCCTGGTACCGGATCACTCCAGCGTTTCCGGGTTCTATTCCACATGGATACGATCAGGGTTTGTGAATCCTCCGGATGCATGATGAGATCGATGGCTCCGGTAGTTTGATTGAGATAAAAAATCTTTTTCCAGGTTATTCCGCCATCCACGGTTTTGTACAACCCGCGTTCGGGATTGACGGTCCATTCATTTCCGGATGCCGCCACATACACAATATCCGGATTGGTGGGATGAATGATGATGCGTGCGATGGTATGGGTCTCTTCAAGCCCCATATGCTTCCAGTCCTGACCGCCATTGATGGATTTGTATATTCCCACTCCGGCAACCGAACCCCGAAATATATTGGCTTCTCCTGTCCCCACCCAGACAGTATCGGGTTGAGAGGCTGAAATGGCAATATCACCGATGGATATGGATGCCACATCATCCATGATGGGGAACCAGGTAGTTCCCGAATTTTCGGTCTTCCAGACCCCGCCAGTTGCCGCCCCGGCAAATATAATCCCCCGGTTTTGGGGATGAACTTCTACATCCGTGATTCGCCCGCTGATAATATCCGGGCCCACAAACTTCCACTTCAACAACTTGAATGGAGATTTTTTCTTTAAAACCTGATGCTGGGCGAACCAGGCCAGCCTCTGCTTGGCCGGTGTATTTACGATCAGCTTCCCCTTTCGGCTTTTGGCATAAACCTGATCGGTTTGAACCGAAAGCAATATCAGGGATAATACCAGATAAAAAAGTAATTTAATTGATTTTCTTTTCATAAAACCTCCTGAAATAATTCCGTTATTTTAATGGGTTGACAATATCAGATCCACATCATTGTCAATGCATCACAACATATCATTGTATATGAATTTTTATTTTATTTCAAAATCAATCTATTTCTCTCACAATCACTTCAGGGCGGCCCAGCATTCGATTTCCACCCGGGCTCCCAGGGCCAGGCCGCTGGCTCCAAAGGCGCTTCGGGCCGGTTTATGCCCTGGGAAATAGGTCACATAAATCTGGTTCATGTCTCCCCATTCACTGATATCTGCCAGCATAGCCGTGCATTTGACCACCCGGTTCATGGAACTCCCGAATTTTTCCAAAGTGACTTTGATGTTTTTCATGGTCTGGCGGGTTTCCGCTTTAATGCCACCCGGAACCAATTTACCGGTATCGGGGTCAACTCCAAGCTGTCCGGAAAGAATCAATAAATCACCCACTCGAACCGCTTCACAAAAGGGTTTGGTCGCATCCGATCCCAGATATTCCACCGATACCGGTTCATCATTACCCTTTTCCCCCTGACAGGAAACCAGTGAAAACAAGAATAAAACAGCAAGCAATGATTTTACTCTCATGATAATCCTCCTTATAAAATGTATCAGGTCATATATCCCGGTCAATTTAAATCAATATAATTATTTTAAATGATTGATGTTCTGATTTCAAATGGTTGTACTGATTCCTCAAAATACTCATTGACAAAGAATCGGTTTCTACCCATAATATTCCTGATATGGTAAAGGAGGAAAACCCATGGATACAAAAGTGATTAACTTATATCATGAATACAGGAATCAGCATCTGGACCGCCGATCATTTCTCAGAAGGTTGATCACCCTGGCCGGAGGCTCAGTTGCTGCCGTGGCTCTGATTCCCCTACTGGAAAATAAATCTGGCCGGGCCCGGGTGGTTTTCAGAGATGATGCCCGTCTGGATACAGCAACCATCCAGTATCCCGGTGAAACCGGCAGGGTAAGCGCCTATCTGGCCAAACCCAAAGACGACGGCAAACATCCGGGTATAATTGTCATCCACGAGAATAAGGGCCTTCGCCCCCATATCAGGGATGTGGCCCGGCGTGTGGCTCTGGAAGGATTTATGGTGATTGCACCGGATGCCCTGTCTCCTCTGGGCGGAAGTCCTGGTGATTCCGATAAGGCCCGGTCACGCATGAGAGAACTGGACCCCCAATCCACGGTTAAGAATTATGTGGCTGCAGTCAAATATCTGAAAACCCATCCCCAAACCACGGGAAAGGTGGGATGCATGGGATTCTGCTGGGGAGGCGGAGTAACCAATCAAGTAGCAGTCCTTTCTGCAGATCTCACCGCTGCGGTTCCCTTTTACGGGAGGCAACCAAAATCTGAAGATGTCCCCAACATCAAAGCCTCCTTGCTCTGCCATTACGGAGAACTGGACAAACGGATCAATGAAGGAATTGAAGCCTTTGAAGCGGCACTGAAAGCCAATTCTGTTAAATACAAAATATTTATGTATGAGGGGGCCAAACATGCTTTCTTCAATGATACCCGGCCGGACCGGTATCACCCGGAAGCATCCAGACTGGCCTGGAAGCGGACCATCGATTTTTTCAAAGAAGAGTTAAAGATCTAAATACCAGGATTATGTAAAAAAAACGTAAATCGTGAGGACGTAAGACGTGAAACTTCTGGCTTCTGACTCCTGGCTCCTCAGACTTAGGTTAAGGCAAAGGTAAAGGAAAATAATTTTTTTTTGAATATCGAATATCGAATGACGAACAAGGAATAATGAAGTGTTATCAAAAAATGAATCTTTCCCTTCGATATTCATGATTCGACATTCGGTGTTCATCATTCAATGTTTAATAAGAATCACTTCGTTTCGGATTTCGAATTTAGGTTTTCGGATTTTCCCGGCGCCACTGGGCAGCCACTTCATCCACAAATGGCTTACAGTGGGTAAAAAACTGTTTATACCCCTGGCACAGGTAATTGAGCCCCAACTCCCCGTCCGGTGTCTTTATGAAACGATTTTTTGGGCATCCGCCATTGCACATGTCCAGAACCTCACACTGTTTGCAATATCCCGGGAGTCGATCCGATTTTGCCCGGCCAAAGGACCTCTGAGCCGGGCTTTCGAGCAATTCCGATAAAGGCATTTCTATGATATTACCCAATCGATGATCGGCATCTACAAAATGATCACAGCTATAAAAATCCCCGTTGTGCTCCACCACCGGGATATCACCACAGGTTTTGCGAAATATGCACAGTGAATGATCCAGCCCAAAGGCGGTTCTGGCAGCTTCTTCGAATATTTGGATTTTGATCTGTCCGATATCCTGGTTCATCCATTCATCAAAAATAGTACAGAGAAAATTTCCAAATGCCTTTGAGGGAACGGTGCGCCGGCTCACTCCTGTAGTTCTCTCCGGTTCGGATTCTACCAGAGGGAGAAAACTCACATATTGTACACCAATCTGCTTGAAGAACCGGTATATTTCTTCAGGATAACGGACATTGGTATCATTGACCACACAGAGTATCTCGGTATTGGCTCCCTGACCCCTCAGGAGATCATATCCCTTCCTCACCTGGCTGAAGGTGGGTTTTCCGCTTTTGGTTCGACGGTAGCGGTCATGCAGCTTCCTGGGCCCGTCCAGGCTCAATCCCACATAGAAGCTTTCTGCTGCCAGAAATTGGCACCATTGCTCATTCAGCAGGGTACCGTTGGTCTGTATTCCGTTGAATATTTTCCGGTTTCCCGGCAGGTGTTTTTTCTGCAGGGCTACAATTTTACGGAAATAGTCCAGTCCCAGAAGCGTGGGTTCGCCGCCGTGCCATGAAAAGCGGATCACCGGTTCGCCGGAGGCCTCGATATGCTGGACAATATACTCTTCCAGGATTATATCCGGCATCCGGAAGGATTCGGTTTCTGGGTAGAGCCGGTTTTTTTTCAAATAATAACAATACTCACAATTCAGGTTGCAGGCAGCCCCGATGGGTTTGACAAAAACCTGAAACATCCGGCTTACTGAATCCACTTCTCGACCTTCAATCTCCTGATAAAATTGTAGGGAAAAGCGGTCAAAATATCAACTTTTAAATCCGGTGCCTTGATTTTTGAGTGAGAAATTATTTTTTCGGTGGAAAGTTTTTTAAGATTTGAGCAACTGTTTTCTTAACCAGACTACCGAGTTCTGTCGGAGACAGATCAGCCGGAATGACTTTTGAAGCATACCCCCTCCATATTAATTTTTTCTCCCGGGTAGACACCACATCAATAAACAAGGTCCCTTCTGCAAGTTGTTGCACATATCCACTTCCCGTAGAATGATACTGAACCCCGCGCCAGTAATGGGGATCCATGCTATACCCCCAATCGGTCAGTTTGAGCATATCTTTCCTTTTGGTATGAATGGCAATCAGTATATCGGGATTCTCTATATTTCTTTTTAAGCCTTTGGATTGTAAACTCGTGGTTACCGCTTCTATTCCATTGGTTAAAACCACCGGATTTGTCTTTACATTGGCCGGAATGGGCATAAAAGAAAATGTTTTAAAATCATAGAAATTCTTTCCGGTATGATACTCATAAACAATTTTTGTTTGAGTGGAACAATTGGATACCAAGCCCAGCAATAATATTATAAAAAATAGTATAAGATTTATTAATAATATTCGCTTCATGAAAACCTCCTGGCAAATACGCTTCATAAATGAAACATACCTGAATACCTACGATATTATCATGAAAAGAGAGTCATATCAACTGGATTTCAGTCAAATACACCTCTCTTTGGAAAAAAGACTGAACTTATTGAGTTGATTTTATACGCATCTCGATGAAATCTGACAGCCGCTTGGCCATGGGATGTTCCGGATGGATTGAAATCAATTTGTCTGCAAACTGTTTGGCCCGGGGATATTCCCCGGTTTTGACATAATGATCGGCCATGGCAAAGAGAAAATCAGCATTATCCGGTTCCTGCCCGAGGGCTCTTTTAAGGGAAGCTTCTGCTTCGGAATAGCGATTCAAAACCTGGTAGATCAGGCCCAGGTTGTAGTGAATGCGGGCCCGCTGGGGTAGTCCCCGGGCAGCCCTTTCCAGATAAGGGGCTGCCTTGTCATATCGCTTCATTTCAGCCAGTAAAAGTCCCAATGAGTAAGCCACTTCAGCTGAATCAGGTTGGCCTTTTTCTACTTCCCGAAGCATCGCCAAGGCCTTGTCATTTTTTCCCATCTGGTTATACAGGATGGCCAGGTTGTTTTTGGCTTGGAGGAAAAGGTTGTCTATCTTTATGGCCGCCTGGTAATGCTGAACGGCCAGTTCATGTAATCCCTGGTTGGTGTACAGGTTTCCCAGGTTGAACCGCCCGGAGGCAAAATCCGACGCATAAAGCATAAATTCTTTGTATTCACCCAGGGCGCGTTCAAAAGCAGCCCGTTCCGGGTTTTTGAACTGTTTGGCCGGGATGGTGGACAAATTCATGGCAGCCTGGGCCCGGACTGACTTACGGGGGTCATACAACAGCGGTGCGATTATATTCAGACGTTCCCGGGGATCAATCCAGCTATAGAAATGAACTGCCGTGTGACGGATCAGAGATTCTCCATCCGTTAAAGCCTTTTTTAATAATTCTATATTTGCATATCCGGGATACATGCTCAAAAGTGAAAGCGCCGTGGCCCGAACATTTACCGGATATAATTCATTCTCTACCAGTTTGATCAGGTTGGGTATGGCTTCCGGTTTTCTCCTGCGGCCGGCATCCAGTAAAGTACCATAGTGAGGTTTTCGGCCGATACCATACCACTTGGTGAATTCTTGGTTGGCCCATTCATCCGATTTGTCCCGATGGCAGCGGGTACAGGCGTTGGGAGTCTTTATGTTTAAACTAAGATCGGGCCGGGGAATTCGAAAACTATGGTCATTTCGCAGGTCATTCCCCATGTAGTACCGGGCGGGCATATGACATTCGATGCATTCAGCACCCTTCCCTACCGCAACAATCTTATTGCCAGACAACCTCAGCGGCTCACCTTCTTCGCCCTTTTTTTTATGAAAATGGTGGCTGTACCGGTCATAGACATCCTGTTGATGACAGGTCAGACACATGTCATTGGGTTCCTTCCCTGCCAGCAACTCCAAACTGTGGGCATCGTGACAGTCCCGGCAGCTGACCTCATTTCGATACATCTTACTCTGGATAAAAGATCCGTACACATAGACCTCACCCAGAATCTGACCGTCAGCAAAATAGAGATCTTCGGAAAGCAGCGCAGGAATGGCAATATCCAGTAGATCTTTAGAAGGATGGTCAAAATCACCCAATTGAGAGCGGCGGGAATGGCAGCGGGCACAGATATCAACATACCCTTTGGAAGTCAGGTTGGAGGTTTGCGTGGCCAGTTCATAATTGCTGGCTTGCGGCCGGGCCATTTCCGGTAATTCGGCCCACTCCACATGGCGGGACCCTGGCCCATGGCAGGCCTCACAATTGACATCGATTTCAGACCAGGTGGTGTTGAAGGTGTCTGTCTCGGGATCATAGCCCTTCCTGAGATGGGTGGAGTGACACTCGGCACACATGGTGTTCCAATTCTGACCGGGATTGGTCCAGTAGAGCCAGTCATCCGGTAGAATTTTTTCATCCGGATACACCTCAGTAAAAAGATGGAACCATTTTTTCTTCTCCGTATCCCAGGCAATGGGCAAACACTGAAGACGTCCACCCTCAAAAGGTACTAAATATTGCTGAAGCGGAGTAATTCCAAAGGTATGGGTAATCTCAAAATCAGCCATCCTGCCATCCGGACCCGGTGTGTTAATAAAAAACTTTTCGCCTTGGCGAAAAAAACGAGAGGTAACACCGTCATGTTCAAGGGTGGCATTGTTAAAATCACCTTTAACACTTTTTTCACTGGCAATATCCATGGCATCATCGTGATGGGAACCCAGCCACTTATCATATTCCTTCCGGTGACAGTCCACACATTTTTGACCCCCCACGAATGTGGCCTCCCGAAGAGGACTCTGGGTATGGAACAGACCGAATATATGGACCTTCAGAAGATATATGGGTATGGCCAGAACAATGGCAACCGCTGCCAAAAAACCGGTTATCTTCCAGGCTCTCATTCCGGTTTCACCCAGTTCTTCGGTTCCTGCGGCTTTTTAGCCTGAGAGGGATTGTACCGTTTTCTCTGCAGGGCTTTGGCCGTATCCACTTTAACGATCTCATTTTCAATAATGACCGGAAACAGGTCCAGAGCGCGCGGGGCAGGTGGATTAATCACATCCCCCTTTATATCAAAGCTTGAGGAATGACAGGGGCAGAGAAACTTGTTTTGTTTTTGGTACCAGCTGACCGTACAACCCAGGTGGGTACATCGCCGGGAAAAAGCTAAAAAACCACCGTCTTCCAGCCGGGACAGGAAAAAATGACCCCGGGCAAAGGCAGTAACCGTGCCGGGTTCAAAGCTTTCGGCAGCACCGGCTTCAATAAGACTGCCGAATTCTCCGCCTTTGGCAGGGCGTTTTCGGGGTTTTAAAAAAGCAGTAATGACCGCAATGGCTTCGACTATGGCCAGCCCACCCAGTCCCAGAAGGATTTTGGTCAGGAATCCCCGGCGGCCGTGATCGGGTTGATCGGTATCCGAATTCAATTGTTTTTTCGTTTCGGTTTTATTCTTAGAGATTATATTATTCATTGGCTCAATCCATACCCATTATCCAGGTTCATCCCGAATCAATTCCAGGGCAACACCAGGGCCATGCCTTCCCCTCTGAACCAGATACCCGCTATGGTAGTAATCAGGAAAGCCACCAGCAATAGGATAAACAGGGTTTGCAACGCTTCATTATTGGAAGCGGCATATCTCTTTTTCATCCCTCTGTAGAATAAAATCAGAAATGAAGTTAAAATCAATACCGGAACCAGACCCAGGGTAACCAGGCTTGGAATTCCGGGTAGCCAGAGCTCGATTTTCAGTAAAAATTCATCCATCAAAATGAAAGCGGGTGTGAGGATCAATGCGGTAACAGCAGCCACAACACCCATCTTCCGCCCTTTGGTTGAATGAAACCATATACCTTGAGGAGTCTGATCGTAGCGGATATAAGGGATGAGAAATATAATAACAATAAACAGAAGGGGTATAACCAGAGCTGCAAATACAGGATGAAAATGCATCAGCAATTCCTGAAAACCCATAAAGTACCAGGGTGCTTTGGTGGGATTGGGGCTAAGTCCCGGGTTGGCCTTTTCGGCCAGGGGAGCATTGAAAAATATGGCTAAGAACAGGATTAATCCAATCAACACCAGCGCCACAACCCCCTCTCGAACCACCAGATGGGGAATGGTTGAAACAAATTTTCCTTTTGATTCAACCCGGTCTTCAGGCCGGGGAGGCCGCATAACCCCGCCGGCTTTTCGTACCCTCCAGAAGTGAAATCCCATAAGCGTAACCAGGCTGGCCGGTAGAATAAACGTATGAAAGGTATAAAAGATTGAAATGGTGACAGGGCCCACCTCAGAACCCCCTCTGATCATATCCTGGAGCCATGGACCTGCCCAGGGAATATAACCCACAATTCCGACACATATGGTAATGGCCCAATAGGCTAACTGATCCCAGGGAAGTAAATAGCCGGTAAAATTGGAAAAAATCACCAGGAAAAACAAACCGAGTCCGATTACCCAGTTGAACTGGCGGGAATGGGTAAAAGCCCCGGTAAAATAGACCCGCAGCAGGTGTAAAAAGGTCACCAGCAACAGCAGAACCGCACTCCAGTAATGGATGTTTCGGATCAATTGGCCGAACATGATCTCATTTTGAAGGGCGATAATAGACTCATAGGCTTTTCCGGGAAACGGAAGGTAAACAAATTTCAAAAACACCCCGCTGATAAACTGAATCAGGATCAGCAGAAGGGCCATGCCGCCGAGTCCCCAGGTACGGGAAAAGCCGAGAGTGCTTTTTTCGACAACCGGGGGATGGATATGCAGGATAAGGCTGTTCAATATGGCTCGTCTTCTCTCCGTTTCGGTTTTGGGCTGGAAAGTGCGGGGAAATATCGACCGATAAATGCGATAAAAAAGACCTTTCCGGCTTACCTGTTCTTTTTCATCCATAGGCTATTATAAAAAATATCAAAATACCTGTCAATTGAGTGGGAAATAGAATCAAAGGTTATCCGGTTGCGCCCATCATGGATTGAGTGATTTTTGTAAAACCGGATACAAAACTGATTTTTTCCTCTTTAGCAACCGGTCTCTGACCCGGGAAACCGATTTGATCAATTTTCGAGAAGACCAACTCAGTTCATTAAGTCCGGCTGCTGTTTTTCCAAACAACTCTTCCTTTAGTCCATTCAGCTGGTTTTTCAACTGAGAATCCTCCGTCTTCCCCAGCAGCCAGGTCAGGGTGGCGGCTCCGGGGCTGGGATAAATCCGATCCAGCCAGGCCATTAACAGATTATACGCCATTTTGGCATCATTCTGCCTGCATCCCCGTATAAATCTTTTAAAATAGGCGGCTTCTGATTCTTTTTTTTCCTGCCTTCTTTTCTTTCTCCAACGAACATAACGTTTGATCATGGGGATCAGCAACAGCCAGCAGCAGGCAACAATTACTGCCAGGGCCAGGACAATTTGTATTAAACGGGAAATGTCAAAACCGCTTTTTTCCCTGACCTCCTCTCCTTCACCTGCAGTGGGGATTTGTTTCTCAAGGGTTTCCAGCATTTCCTTTTCGAGATCTGGATTTGTTTTCACCGACAGATGATAAACCGGAAGCTCATCTTTGTGCAGGCTTTTATTTTTTATATCCCACCAGTAAATGTTTAATGCCGGAAGCTGATATTCCCCCTCCTTTTCAAAAAGGTAAGTAACCGATTCAATACGCTTTCCAGTTGATTCACCGCGAATGACTTGCTCCGACACCTGCGGGGGATCCGGGTAAATAGCGATTCCCTCGATCTGGTCAAAAGAAAGCGTGGGCAGCAGCATGCCCACTGAGTCTTCAGCTACCATGGTAATGGTGCGGTTGAGTGAATCCCCCACTCTTAAATTCTGCAAATCTTTATCAAATGTGTCTTCAACGCTCAGGTTCGGCGTGGTCACAAACGAATCAATATTTTCAGCCCCCGGGGGAATCCGGACATTGAAAGTCAGCGAAGGTGACGTTAAAGTGGTTTTTCCCGGAGTTCTGCCGGGGATGGCATAGCTGACCTTGACCTCCAGACTGGGAACCGTATAGTTTCCGGCCCGCTGGGGAAAAACCACATATTCCCTCCGCTGGACCGCCCAGGTTTCTCCGTTAATGCGCTCGGTGAAATTGATGCCAAACTGACTCAACTGCAGGGTTATTGCCTTGGCAATTCTCATTTCGGGAAAGTCCGGCGCTTGGGCAAACCAGGTATTGGTCAGCACATCTACCCAGAGCATAACCTTCTGTCCGACCACAATTGAATCTCCTCCAGCCAAGCGGGCCCGGATTTTGGTTGGATTTAGGGTATTGTCTTCTGCTGAGGGCAGGGCATTCTGGGCTGGAATCCCTCCGAAAACCATAAAAGAAACCAAAACCAACCACACTATTTTCATTTTTTCTTCTGCTGACCTGTTTTTTTATCATCCAAAAGGAGCTGATAGCTGAATTTGAAGCGCAGAAAATCAGCCGGGCTGGTTTGTACCCGGCGCATCCACATCTCATTGATCTGTTCATCGGTCAGCATATCCATTTTTATCTCCTGGGGATCCCCTTCTATCTCCGGCCGTTTGGTTTTATCCTTGGGATCGGATATTTTAATTTCATCCGCTCCTATCAGAGAACCGGGCTGGGATTCTTCTTCCTCATCTTTTTTACTTTTTTTATCTTCAATTATCTTTTTTATTAGCTTAAAATTGTGTTGGGCATCAACATGACCCGGTTTCCTTTTCAATGCCTGCTGAAAACTCTCTAGGGCATTTTCGTACTGTCCCAGACGGGCATAGGCATTCCCCAGATTTAAATAACTTTCAGCAGTATCCAGCCGGGAAAACTGTTGTATAGCATTCTGATAATCTTTATTAAAATAAAATGAAATTCCTTTCCACAACGGATTTTCAAACAGCTGGGCCGCTTTTGCATAATCACTGCGTTCAAAATAATATCGTCCCTGCTGGTCGGCAGTCATCCACAGATTGATAAAACCGGAGCTGTCTGCTTTCAGGGTCACGGGTTGCATGAAAAACAAAAAAACAATCAGACCGGAAACCCAGCGGATGGTCCAGCCCCGACGGAACCAGAAAAGAGCCAGCAAAGCAGCAGGAAACAGTAAAAAATAGCCAAAATCCTTCCAGTTGCGGTTTTCATCCTCACTCAACACATTCTGCAAATGTCTCTGGATATTGCGGTTAATGCGCCCCACATCACTGTCATCCACGGTAACCGAAGTGACATAAACATCGGCTCCCCTGGAAAGAGTTAACAAACCCTCCCGGTCGAGCCGGCTGGTCACCCGGTTTCCATTTTCATCTGTTAAGAAAAGATTGTTACCCAGTGGAATGGGTCCCCCGGATTCACGCCCCATCCCCAGGATTAAAATTTTGGATTTGTTTTCCCGGCTCCAGTCATCAAACGCAGGGAAGTATTTTGATTCGATTCGGTTGGTTATAAACAGGATAGACCCGGGAGTGATTTCCTTTGCCAACATCTTTTCAGCTAAATCGATGGCCAGGTCAGCCCTTTTACCCGGCTTGGGCATGATTTCCGGATGGAGTGAATCCAGATAGGTTTCCATAATTTGTTGATCATCGGTTAGAGGGAGTATCAGGTGGGCACTGCCCGCATAGACAAGGAGAGCGGTCCTGGAACCGCTTCTTCGTTCCATCAGGTCGCGAATCTTTTGTTTGGCCCGTTCCACCCGGGAGGGTTGAATATCAACAGCGTTCATCTCCACTGAAAGATCCAGGGCAATAACCAGGGGAGCCTGGTCTTCGGTAAATGGCAGGGGCTCCTGCTGCCAGGTGGGGCCGGCCATGGCCATGATTAATAAAAAAACCACCGGGAAAAACAGATTGGCCGGCCGCAGTTTTCCTTTTTTATCCTTGCCCACCAGTAAATGTGCCAGCAGGTGGGGGGCAATGGTTTTTTTCCAGGTGCGGGAAACATCCTGTCTCCTCAGCAATAGCCACTGCAGCAACACAGCCGGAATTAGCAACAGCAGCCATAAAGAACGGATAAAATGGAATTGGGAAAGTAGACTGAGGTCAGGCATTTTTTTTCTTACCCCTCCTTCTAAGCAAACTTCCCGCTGCGGCAATCAAATGAAAGGAAATCAGGAGAACCAGCAGCAGGGCTATAGGATAAAAAAACAATGGTCTTCGGGGCCGGTAAGAGAGGGTTTCGAACTCGACTTTTTCCAGGTCATCCAGTTTCTGGTATATTTGTTCAAGTTCTTCCCGGTCCACGGCCTGGAAAAACTGGCCGCCAGTAACCTCTGATATTTCTTTAAGGGTATCAACATCCATCTCGTTCTCACCGGCGGTTTCCGGGTCTCCCATGGCAATGGTATGGATAGTAACCCCTTTCTGAGCGGCAATTCCGGCTGCCCGCACCGGCGGCACCTTGCTTCCGGTATCGTTGCCATCGGTAAGCAGGATCAAAACCCGGTTCTGGGTTTCACTGTTTTCGAATAATTTCATACTCAATCCGATTGCATCGCCGATCATGGTCTGGGGGCCGGCCATGTTCACCTGGGCTTCATCAAGCAAGAGGCGGAAGGTTTCGAAATCCTGGGTAAAGGGCACCTGGAGAAAGGCCTGGGTGCCAAAAAAAATTAATCCCAGCCGGTCACCCTCACGGCGCTTGATAAAATCATTTAAGACCAGTTTTACTGCTTTTAAGCGTTCGATTTTTTGCCCATCTGGATCCAGAAAATCAGCTGTCTCCATGGACCCGGAAAGATCAACAGCTAACATCAAATCGCGTCCCGATTCAATTTTAGTGATGGGTTCTTCCACCCATTGCGGACGGGCCATTGCACCCACCAGCAGCAGCCAGGCAATCGGAAGCAACACCATCTGAAACCAGTTTCGACGCAGAATGACAGCTCCCCTGGATGGAGTACGTCCTGATATCTCAACCAGATCCTCAAAAAAGGGCGCTCTTATGGCCTGGGTTTCTTCTCTGTAGACAGGTAGCAAAAAACGGATAAACAACGGCAATGGCAGCAGCAGGAAAAACCATGGGCAGGCAAACTCAAACACGGTGCCTCCTGATCCAGCGTCGAATCAGGCGGATTAATCCGTCTACATCCTGTCCGGAAGCCTCTTTTATCTTACTTTCTGCGCCATAGGCCAGTTTAGGCAAAAGCCGGCCCGGACCGCTTTTAAAACCCGAGCTTTTAAAAGAGTTGTCCAGAAAGGTGAGCCATTCATCACCACTGAGCCGTGCTACCTGTTTACGGCCATAGCACTGAAGAGCTGTCCATTTGACCAGTTCAGGTATCTCTCTGATCTTGACGTAATCTTCACCCCGATCCAATCCTTCGGAAACGCCCTTAAGCTTAACCAGAGCTATTCTCCGGTAGCGGTTTTGTTTTCTTTTTCGAAAAAACCGGTATATAAACCAAATCATTAAAAGGAATAAAATTCCAAAAAGTATATACCAGCCAATGGACTGGGGAATATAGGGGACCGGATCAGGAAGAGAGATCTCTTTCAACCCCTCTAATTCTTTATTTACCGTTTGTTGATTAAATATCATTTCAATCCATATCCAAAATCCGAAATCGGATTTTAAGTTTTATTTCCTTCTGGTTCCAGGCGAATAACCGAGTATTTCCCGGATCTGTTCAGCCACTCCTGTGGCTGTATGGATGGGCAAAACCGGGACTCCATATTTTGTCAGTTCATCGGTCAACCGTTTTAATCTGCCTGCCAGGATTTCGGGGTATCTTTCCCGCAATTTTTTACTGTTAATGTCCACCTCAAGCTGTTGTTCACCATCACTGACCACGATTTTTCCGATATTCGGAAGTTCTTTGGCGATGGGATCGTAAATCAAACCAATCAACACATCGTTGTGCCGAGTGATGATTTTGATCAGGCGCTCTGTCTGGGCAGAGATTCCGAAAAAATCGCTAATGATTACCACCAGATAATCATGTTTGGCCAGATGAACCACTTTCTCAAGAGTTTGATTCAACATATCAGCGGATGAGTTAATATCACGATTAATGCCCAGGGCATGGTTTTGGGATACAATCTCACCCAGTATATGCATGACGGTTTTTTTGCTACGGTGGGGTTTAATTTCAACAATCCGTGAATCATTAAAAACCAGAGCCCCTACCCGATCACCCGCATCCAGCACCCGCCAGGCAGCCAGAGCCGTTGCTTCGGCAGCAGTCACCGATTTCATGTTCAGTTTGGTGCCGAAAAACATGGACAGGCGCTGATCAATTACCAACAGCACTGGCCGGTCCCGTTCTTCGGTGTACACCCGGGTATGGGCCTTCTGGGTGCGGGCGGTTACTTTCCAGTCCATGTTGCGGATGTCATCACCGGGAAGATAACGGCGGATTTCCTCAAAGTTGAGTCCCCGGCCTCTTAAACGGGAGGTATGACGCCCGGCCAGCAGGCTGTGAATGGGCTGTTTGGGCAAAAAACTGAATCCCCGGGCCTTGAACTGCAGCCGCACCAAATCATCCAGGTTGGCATAGCCCCCTGCAACTGTCTCTGCTTTTTGCTCCCGTCGTTTTACCTTTGTATACTGCATAACTAAATCATAATAATACCTGAGAATATTCTATTTAAAAACCTAGCTTATTTTTATCCTCTTTAAAAACTTTTGCCGATACTAAGCCCAAATACCAGGAATAATTTTCCATCTACAATATCAACATCTATACTTGGGGTTATGGCAAAACCAGCAATATCAAAATGGTATCCCATTCCAATTCTATAGAGAAATTCCTTATGTGATTCTGTTTCATGATCTCCATGTTCGCTTTCCACATTGCTCATCTCGATTCCGGGACCTGTTCGCACCCATATGTTCTCAGTCAGATAATAATAAAAGGCAAAACCCAACAACCATTCTGTGTGGCTGGCCATAATGGCTTCCCCGAACACACCTATTCCGAACCTCATGGTTGAAAAGGGTCGAATTGAATAATCAAGACCCAGGGTAAAATGAGTTTCTTTTCCTTCTAACTGGCTGGTTGCTCCAATAAAAACAGCAAAGTGATGGCGATGAAAATGAGAATCATCTTCCTTATGGATTTCTTGCGATTGATGAGTTGTTAATCCTTCCGGTTGTCCAAAAACTTGAGCGAGATTAAAACATAAAAAAATAACCAGAAATATTATCAAACTAAATTTCTTCATTTTACATCCACAACCTGTTTTAGGTTCCATAACTCCTTATTTCAATTTAAAAAAATCATTCAGCAATAAGTTTAATTTTTTCATTATGTCTTCCTTAAAAATATTATTTTTGCAGCAATTTTAATATTTATAAACTTAAGCCACGGCCACCAGCTTAACAATCTCGGTGATAACATCGTTGGCACTGATGCCCTCGGCATTGGCTTCGTAACTGAGAATTAAGCGGTGACGCAACACATCGTGGATAATGGCGCGAACGTCATCGGGAGTAACATGGTCCTGTCCTTTAAACCAGGCATGCACCCGGGAACATTTATCCAGGGAAATACTGCCGCGCGGACTGGCCCCCACCTGAATCCACTTTTTCAGATCTTTGCTGTATTTTTCCGGATAACGGGTAGCAAAAATCAGGGTAACGATATATTTTTCCACTGCATCAGCCATGTGTACAGCATCAATCTCCTGGCGGGCCTCAAACACCACAGATTGGGACAACGTATCGGGTTTTGAATCCGAACCTTTGGTCTGACTGGTTTCTCCTCTGACCAGGTGGATGATCTCCTGTTCAGCACTCTCATCCGGATAGTCGATATACAGATGCATTAGAAAACGATCCATCTGCGCTTCTGGTAAAGGATAGGTGCCTTCCTGTTCAATGGGATTCTGGGTGGCCAGCACCATAAAAAGATCGGGTAGTTTGTGGGTTTCACCGGCCACGGTCACCTGGCGTTCTTCCATGGCTTCCAGTAATGCTGCCTGGACCTTGGCTGGAGCCCTATTGATCTCGTCTGCCAGAATCAAGTTGGCAAAAATCGGCCCGGGTTGAAATTTGAACTGACCCTGCCCCCCTTCACTGAAGTATACCTCAGTTCCAGTCACATCCGAGGGCAAAAGGTCCGGAGTAAACTGAATACGCCCGAAATCAGATTCCAGATTTTTCGATAAGCTCTTAATCGCCCGGGTCTTGGCCAGACCGGGCAGCCCCTCCATCAACACATTGCCATTGGCCAGCAAGGCGAACACGAGCCGCTCGACGATCCTCTCCTGGCCGATAATGGATTTTTCCACCCACTGTTTCAGATTATTTATCTTTTCCAGCACTGAATTATTTGCCATAATTCCTCCTGAGACAAATGATAAAAAACCTCTTTAAAAAAAAGAAACCATGGCAGTCTAAGACCACCATGATTTCATATTCAATTATTAACTTTATTTTTTAAATTTTTTCAGCGCTTATATGACCTTCATTTTTCGTGCATATTTAAAGTTTTTAGACCCTGAAATAACTTTTGCAAATCCCTTATTGACCTGCGGCCTTCGATGATTGTTGTAAAGACTTCACCACCTTATCAATACCCAGTGACGATCCCATGACCGGCGGGAACTCTTTGAAGCTCAACAAAAATTTTGTAGTAATTTCCTGAGCAGGAACAAAGGTCCACATATTATCAGCATACCAGCGGGTATACAAAGCGGATTTATAAGATACTTCTAAGGGATCAGCGCGGAGGTTGATAAGTATCGGCCAGGCCGGTGATTTGCGATAGGCAGTGTTAATGCCTCCTTCCATAATGGTGAAGTGGACTTTCCAATCCATGTAGCGCAGGGCATTCAGGTTGCCGCCTTGATCAAAGTAGAAGTACTCCTTGCGGGGAGATTCTTTAACTTTTCCCTGGAAAAAGGGCATCATGTTATAACCATCAAGGTGAACCTTAAAGGTTTTTTTACCAATTCTATACCCTTTCAGCAGTTTTTGTTTGACATCGGGAATACCGGCTGCAGCCAGCAAGGTAGGCATCATATCTTCATGGGAGAAAATGTCGTTGTAAACAGTACCGGGCTTGATTACGTCGGGCCAACGAATCATGGTGGGTACCCGATGACCACCTTCCCAGGTGGTACCTTTTTCTCCAGCAAACGGTGTGGTCCCGCCGTCGGGCCAGGTAAATTTCTCTGCGCCGTTGTCAGTGGAATACATGATAATGGTTTTGTCAATGATACCAAGATCTTCCAGCTTCTTGAGTACATCGCCAATAGCAGCATCATGTTCTACCATACCATCCGGATAAAGTCCAATGCCTGTTTTTCCATAACTTTCAGCTTTCAGGTGCGTCCAAACATGCATCCGGGTGGAGTTTAGCCATACAAAAAATGGCTTGTTGGCGTTGTGAGCTTTTTCGATAAATTTAATGGCGGCATTTGTAAATTCTTCGTCAGCGGTTTCCATCCGTTTCCGGGTCATGGGGCCGGTATCCTGGATTTTACCGTCCGCATAACTGTGGAGAACCCCGCGGGGTCCGAATTTTTTGTGGAAGGCATGATCTTTTGGGTAATAATAGGTTTCCGGTTCTTCTTCGGCATTTAAATGATAAAGATTTCCAAAAAACTCATCAAAACCATGGTTGGTGGGAAGATGATCATCCCGGTCTCCCAGATGGTTTTTCCCGAATTGTCCGGTGACATATCCAAGCGGTTTGAGTAACTCGGCAATAGTGACCTGATTGGGCTTAATCCCCTGTTCTGCCCCGGGCATACCGATAGTGAGCAGACCGGTTCTGAAGGGATGCTGCCCCAGTATAAAGGCAGCCCGTCCCGCTGTACAGGATTGCTGGGCATACCAGTCGGTAAACATGGCGCCTTCTTTGGCCAGCCGGTCGATGTTGGGGGTTTTGTAGCCCATCATACCGTGGTTGTAGGCGCTGATGTTGAACCAGCCAATATCGTCACCCCAGATAACCAGGATGTTGGGTTTCTGGGTTTCGGCTATGGCGGGACTTGCCAAACATGCAACGACAATGAGTAGCGTTAAAAATTTTACGAATTGATTTTTACTCATGTTTTCTCCTTGTTTTTATTTGCATTTTTTATTAACTATAACACGATTATTTTTTTTTTCAATCAAAATTTTAAAAATATTACCATTTTTGTAGCTTTTACCTGCCTCCCCAGCGGTACTGGTACGACAATGCCAGGATATCAAAATCAGCTCCGTAACGAACCGTAAGCCCGGACATATAGGTAAGCATGACAGCATGTCCCCTGCGCAATGGAACGGCCAGAGTTACCCCCAGGCGGGTATTGTTTTGAGAGTCCTCTCTGTCATCCTCATTTAGGGTTGTTTTGCCTCCCCAGCTGCGGCCCGCTGATAGGGCTACCCAAAACCCTCTCTTAAAACGGTAGGCCAGGTGCAATTGAAGCGCATAGAGGGGCTCCTGGGAAATGATATTGCCCACGTAGTAGCTGGTATTATCGGTAAAAAACTTGACGCTGGCTGAGGTCTCCAGAATAAATCTACCCAGATTTAACGCCGCCCCGATACTGGGTTTAAACATCCAGCGGTTGGTGCCCAGATTGACCAGTTTGTCGCCATCATACTGCCCCAGCGGGATTCGAACCTGAAAACTGGCACCCATAACGAACCTTTCGGTAAATCTGATAAAATCCCGGCTAACCATGGCCGGGGTGCCCACGATATTGATCCCAAAACTTACCTGTGGATCACCAAAACCGGTACGGGTAGCACTGGCTGGTTCCCCCTCGAGCAATCCTTGCCAGGTACCGTGGCTGAATGGAATAGCGACATTAAGTTTCGCCAGTCTGCCAAATACATTGATAGTGGTCGCATAGGCCATTACCAGAGAATGTATCTTGGCCTCGGCTCCCTCAACCGGTAAGGATGCATCAAGCAAGATATTACCGTCCGAATAGCTGTAGCCAACCATCAGGATATTCAAACCGACCGGAGCACTCGCCTGTGCTCGCGGTTCAAGGTCCTGGGCAAGAACACTCACATTCAGGAGCATGAGACCGAATATCAGCATGAGGATAATTCTTCCACTCAATGTGATCATTATTTTTATTGCTTATTCCTGTTGACTTTTTTTAAAGAAGTCAATTCTGTTTCACTTTTTTGATTTCCGGATAAATATCACTTCAAAGGTCTGCTTCAAATGGGCCTGATAGTAAAAACCGGCCAACGCATCCTTTTCAGCGTAATAATAGAGTGTATAGGTGGATCCGGGATAGCCTTTATCCTGTAATTTGATAAATAGTTTTACATATCCCTTCCACAAGGAAACCTTGGCTTCCGCTATGTTGATTTGATTGGGATTATAGTACCCTGCATCAACCGAACCATCGGGTTCGATCTTCTCTACACGGATCACATATCCCCCATCTTGCCGAATCCAATCACCGATAATAACCTTAAAATCAGGCTTTTTTTCAGACATTGCTGCTTCCACTATGGGAAAACCCAAAAACCCTACCAATAGGGCCAGCAGTACCCCTGCTTTTACATGGCTTCTTCTTTGCATTTTATTTCTTCTTCTCCTTGCCCTCAACCATCAGACCCTCTTAAAAATTATCTTTACCTTTTTCCTCCTCAGGTTATTTTTTTCCTTTTACTTTTTTGAAGTTATTTTTTTGGAAACAACAGGGTTAATTGCATACGCAAGGACCAATCCGCATATAAAGTATCCGGATGCACAACATTGTAGTAAGCCTGAACAGTGACATTGATGGGTTGTCGACCCAATTTGTGCAGCTTTCCAATACCAATACCGAATGGTAACAGCCATTTGTTACTGCCGGAGGCTTTCCAGTTGGCCGTTATAATGGGAGAACTAGTAATGTACCAACCTTTGGGTAAATTATAGTTGATAAAATACTGAATCACCATTTGATTAATATCAGCTCGGTCGGATTTTCCGGCAACGGACCAGATATTGCTGGCCAGGATGCCGATGGTCCACTTTCCCGGCATGGCCAGCAAAACCACTGAAGGCCCGATTCCCCACTTACCCGTTCCCAGTGTTTCCTGGGTGGCAGTGGGAAGCAGAAAAGTGGGTCCGACACCCCAAATTATTCTGCCCGGTTTGGCCGGGGATATAAAAAAGGTGGGATTAATATCGCCCAGGCCGAAATCGCCGCCATTTGTCTGAGCAAAATCAGGTTGATATACAATGGGAACTATGGTACGGGTAATGATATTCCATTTTTTACCTGAAAAGGGATAAACCGGCTGGATGTTTATAATATTCTGAGTCCGGTCATACTCCCCCATTCCAAAATTGGTATTGTTCTGTAAAGGGAAGCTGATCATGTTGGCCACCGGATTCTGAGCTGCTTTGGCTAAATCTTCGGCACTGACATCTTCACCAAAACAAGGTATTGAAATTGGACCCACCATTATTACTAAATTAACGGTTAATGACATAATTATATTCTTTATCTTCATTTTCACCTTCTCATTTTTATTTTAACAAAATTACTTTTTTTAAGATAATCTTTTTTTGAAAAATATTATAAAAATAAAAATTTAAGTTTTAGATCATGCTATAATCGGACCAAATTTCGATTTGTTTTTTTTCCCAAATAATATAAAATATAATCAAAAAGGAGAACATGATGAGAATATTAAAAACCTTGTTCCTTTTGACTTTTGGTCTTTTATTTTTAAACTCAGCCTGTAAAGTCAGTACCACACCAGGTAATTCCCAAGACACCTTCAGCGCCCGAATCGCTCAGGTTACAGGCACTGTTTCCGGTAGACTGACATTGACAGTTGAGCAATGGACCACTCCGGTGGAGAGACAACATCTCTTTAACATTCTTCAGACAGGTGGTTCAGATGCCCTGGTTAAAGAGTTAAGAAATAAGAAAGTTGGTTATTTTCGCCTGGCCAGAGCGACTTCCGAGTCCATAAATTTTGCCATTTCCCGTCAGACCGAAAAGGGGCTTTTGATTCGTCTGGTGGCGGCACGTCCCATCCATTTCGGAGAGTTCAAGGCTCATACCCAATCCCAGCAATATGAATTCGGATTCATTGAATTTATTCTGGATCAGAAAGGCAAGGGCGAAGGCCGGATTTTGCCGGCAGTAAAAATCAGGATCAATAAACAAGGAATGCTGAATATAGAATCTCTGGGTTACGAACCATTAAAGCTCAGCAATGTAATTAAAAAATAGAAAAAGAACATTGAGAATAATAAACTTCTTCCTGATTTCATTTTTTTTCTTCGGAACCTCATTGGGAGCAACTACTCCGGGAGAGAATCAATCTTCCGATGGCGGGTTTGTCTTTTTCAGCCGTCCCGATCCCATCGGCACTCCAACTCTGGTCAAGGCCGGCATGGTGTTTCTGGATGTTAAAAAAATTGATGATGTGGAACAAAACTTTGATGCGGATATTTTTATGACGGTTGGATGGTTTGATCCCAGGCTGGCAGATAAAACCGCCTCCGGTGTGCGTTTTTTCAGGATGAATGATATCTGGCAGCCACATGTGACCATTTATAATCCCCGGAAACTGGACAAACAAATGGATGATGTTTTTATAGTTGATCCCCAAGGAAATGTCCAATACCAGCAGCGCTTCATCGGAAAACTCTCTTCTCCTCTGAACCTGAAGGATTTCCCATTCGACCGGCAGACCTTACCGGTCACCCTGCTCTCCATCCGTTATGGACCGGAAGAGATTGATCTACAGGTGGATGAAAAGCGTTTTACTATGCAGAAAGGTACTTCAGTTGTGGGCTGGTCAGTAAAATTAGACAAACCCAGGGTGGGGAGTGAATACTTTGACGTTCAGGACCGCTATCTGTCCCGTATCGATTTCAATCTGGCTGCTCAACGCCATACCCGGCATTACCTGTTAAAAATTATCTTCCCGATGCTGTTAATCATTTTTATGGCCTGGGCCGTATTCTGGATCGATCCCTCCATGATCGGTACCCAGATCGGTGTGGCTACCGCCTCGGTCTTTTCTCTGATTTTGTTTCATTTCCGGGTTGGCCAGTTGCTCCCCAAGGTTTCTTATCTCACCCGTTTGGACAAGGCAGTACTGGGTGCCACCCTGGTAGTCTTTTTTGCCCTGGCCATAACCATCATTACCAGCCGGCTGGCAAAAAGCGGGAAGGAAGAACTGGGAAGAAAATTTGACCGCTGGTCCCGCTGGATCTACCTGGGTTTGGTGGTTTTTTTAGCTCTTTACAGCTTTGTATTTTAAGACAGCTTATTTATTGTTGGTTAGCTGTCGCTTCATTTCCAGGACCGTTTTGGAAAGCAAAAAAGAAAGGTAATAGCGGTTGATATTGCGTACATAGTGGACCGGTTCCAATCCCACGGCACTCAGAGTGCCCATCTCGGTGTGAGAAAACCAGCGATTGGGATCATGACCCATTTTTTGAGTCATTCGTCTCGATTTCCTGATGTTTCCCGGGCCGGTATTATAGGCAGCCAGCGCGAAACGCAATTGGTCGTCTTTGGTCATCGATTTGTCACTGAAGTAGTGAACTATCAACCAGTGCATATATTTCACCCCGGCATGTATGTTTTTCTCCGGGACAGTAATATCTTCGAAACCCATATCTTTGGCAGTTGCCGGCAATAACTGCATCAGGCCTATAGCTCCCATATTTGAGCGGACCTGGGAGTTAAATCCCGATTCCTGAAAGGCCTGGGCAGCCAGGAGTATCCAGTCCAGTTTGTAGCGATCACCGTATTTTTTGAACAGGGGAGCATAATGGGAAAAACGATCCATATCTCCTCTGGAAAGGGCCTGTCGGGCCCAGGGATTTTTCTTGAAGTAGCGGTTAAAAAAGATATTCCCCTTCAGGGTTCCCTTTTTAACCGTTTTGATAAAATCATTTAGGCTCTCTCTGAGTTGGGGATTGTTCCGGCGCACCATCCAACCCAGATTCACTTTATCATTTAGAACCACTCGACGATGAATTTTAATTTCCGGCAGCAACTTTTCAGCTATGTTAGCAATGTGACTATCGGCGATCGTTCGTTTAATAATCCCGGCATTTACCATTTCGATAATCTCGCCTGTATTCATAAATCCGGACAGGATTTTGATCGAGATGGGCGATAATTCCTTGGCTTTTAATTGTTTGTTGAGCTGTACTAAACGATAATAATAGCTACTCTCTTCTCTGACATAAATTTCAGTTCCGGCTAGATCTTCGAGTTTATTTATCTCTTTTATCCCCTTTTGAGTGACCAGAAGTTCTTTTAGTTCCAGTAGATAGGGATTAGTAAATTTCACTTCATTTTCTCTTTGCGGCAGGATAGTCAGGTTTGCGGCAACAATGTCTCCGTAGCCTTTCCTCAGAGCCTTAAGCAACAAATGATAGGGAATCGGGATGTAATAAAATTGCAGGGGAACCAACCTGCGGCTGCGATTTCTGTTCAAATGTTTTTTATATTCCTCCATCATGGCGTATTCAAAACCAAGGGTCTGTCCCTCGTGAATAAAATAGTTTCCATAACCGTAGGTGGTCAAAACCCGGATTCTGCCCGTTTTTAACATCTGGTCGAGGTCGTTGCGATACTCTTCCAGGATTCCTGAATCCATTTTTAGGACTTCGGTTAATTTAACGCGGAAAGTATCCTGCTCCTTTTCCGCCTTTTCAGATTGGCCTTCCCGGGTTGGAGATGAGGATAAGAACAAAAACATGGCAATGGTCATTAAACCAAATACTCCAACAAAAACTTTTTTCTTAGAATAAAAACTTTTCATTGTTTTACTTATTGTAGGCCCAGCCAAGTGAGACAGAAATACCAAAATCATTTTTTTCAAAATCAATATC
>CBDAFS010000040.1:0-96790 GCA_965195285.1 uncultured Aminicenantes bacterium
AAAAAAACTTTCACTGGCCACAGCAAAGAATTCCGCCGGATTAGTAGCGCCGTACTTGTTCATCACTGTTTTTCTCCATCTCTTTTTTTCTTTTTTCAGGTTTTCAAATTCCCGGCTGAGCACCCTGGCCCAGGAGGCATAGCTGCTCCTGTTCTCCAGGATCGGTGCGCCGTCGGCAACGCCATCCTCCTGGTCCAGTTGATGGGCAAATTCATGATAAACAACATTACGTGAATCATACATGTTTTTGGCGCCATGAACCGAGGCGTCCCAGGTCAGCACCAGTTCACCGCTGCCCCATGATTCACCCAGCGTAACCTGAGTTTTTTCAGTAACTATCCCGCTGTTAACAGACACCCTTTTAGCCAGATAGGAAGTGGGATAGACAAAAATTGACCTTAATTTGGGATAAAAGGTCGTCCGTCTGTTAAGGATGAGCAGGCAGGCCTGAGCAGCGATCAGGGTCCTCATCTGGTCCGTAACCTCCAGCCCTTCGCAGCCGAAAAAGGTTTTTTCATTTAAGAAAACCTTAATCTTGTTTTTCATATCCTGCTGAAGTTCGCCTGGCAATTTACTGTAAAGGGTATAACTCTCCTGTAAATAATTTTCCCACTCCCGGGGAAAAGGATCTTTCATTATTTTTTTCCTTTTATTTTCCCGGATCACATTTTTTGCCAAAAAGAAAATAACAATAAGCAACAACACCAGAATTAGTAACAAAATTTCCATCATCCACATCCTCTATATTCAGCCATATTTGTCATGATAACAACAGAGATCTAATAAATGGAAAGGTAGCGGTCCTGTTCCCAGGGATGTACCTGCTGAATATACAGCTCCCACTCCTTCAACTTGGCATCTGAAAAATATTTATAAATATGATTGCCGAGTACATCTCGCACCAGGGAGTCTTTTTCCATCAGGTTCAGGGCTTCGGCCAAGTTTCCAGGCAAGGAGCCAATTTTTAACCTCATTTTTTCCCGATTTGACATGGTATACAGGTTTTTGTTGACCGGGTCCGGAGGAATCATTCTATTCCTGATTCCATCGAGTCCCGCGCCCAGCATAACCGTCAGGGCCAGGTAAGGATTGGCTGAAGGATCCGGCGATCTGAATTCGATTCGGGTTCCGATTTCTCTTTTGGCCGGAATTCTGATTAGGGGTGACCGGTTTTTCATGGACCAGCTGATTTGAGTGGGAGCTTCATATCCCGGAACCAGTCGTTTGAAGGAATTGACCAAGGGGTTGGTGATGGCGGTAATCCCTTTGGCATGCCTTAAGAGCCCGGCAATATAATTCATGGCAATATCGCTCAGTTGGTGTTCGGCTTTGGGATCATAAAAAGCATTGGTCCCGTTCGAAAAAAGACTCTGGTGGGTGTGCATTCCGCTCCCGTTGATTCCGAAAATCGGCTTGGGCATGAAAGTGGCATGAAGATTAAACTGAATGGCCACCCGTCTCACAATAAAACGGAAAGTCGCGATATTATCCGCTGTAGTCAGGGCATCGGCGTATTTGAAATCGATTTCGTGCTGTCCCGGGGCCACTTCATGATGGGCTGCCTCTACCTCAAAATTTATCTCGCATAAAGCATCAACCATGGCCTGCCTGGCTTCTTCTCCCTTATCAATGGGTGTCAGATCAAAATAACCGGCTGTATCGTGGGTGGTGGTGGTAATGGCTCCATTGGTATCCCTTTCGAAAAGAAAAAACTCCGCCTCCAGGCCGGCATTCATTACATATCCCATTTTTTTGGCTTCCGCCACCTGTATTTTTAATGCACGCCGTGGACATCCGTCAAAAGGTGTATCATCGGGATTATAGATATCGCAAATGAGTCTGGCCACCTTATTTTCCTTGCCATTGGCGGGAAAAATCAGCAGCGTATCAAAATCAGGTCTCAGAAGCATATCCGATTCCTCGATCCGGGCAAAACCCTCTATAGAGGAACCGTCAAATAAGATTTTCCCATCCAGGGCTTTCTCAAATTGAGATTGGGGAACCCCGACATTCTTATTAATTCCCATGATGTCGGTGAATTGAAGTCGTAAATTGTTGATCTGTTCTTCTTTCAAAATCTTCAATACTTCATTTTTTTTCATTAAAGCCTCCCATACCAGTTTCCCATACAATAATCAAAGCGTCAATAGATAAAAATCAATTTTGTTATTTTTTTTATGCGATTGTCCTAAAATAATGTTTTTTTTACAACAATGACATCATTATCATGTCATAATTGTCGACTTCAGTCCTCATTGATTTTTCCAGTCCTTAATATTGATGAGAAAATCACCGGTTGATCCCATCAGGGTGCATACGTTGGCAGGAATACGAATTTGCTTTGAGATCCCCATATAATAATAGAGGTTGAACAGGGGAATCAGAGGCAATTCATTTTTCCAAATCCGGTTGGCCTGTAAATAAATTCCGCGCCTTTTTTCCGGATCCAATTCTTTTAATCCCTGGTCCAGTAATTCATCCATTTTTTCATTTTTAAAACCACTGTAATTGAAATAAGAACCACCATAAAACACATCTTTCATATCATAATCAATATCCAGAAGAAAACCGGAAACGGCCAGGTCAAAATACCCTTTTTTCAAATAATCCAGGAAAACCTGGTATTCAAGGAACACCGGCTCCAGAATGACATTTTTACTCTTTAAGACCTGCTTAAAAAACAGAACAAATTCTTTTCTTATTTTACTTTCGGAATTGGATAAAATTTTCAGTTTGATCGGGTTTTCCAATTCAACAACCGGTAAGGGGTTTTTATCCGCCTCTTCATCAAGCAGCAGAAATGGGGTTTTTACAATATGGCCGCTATGTTTTAAAAAATGTTGTAAAAAGTCTCCCTTGATAAGACAATTATATATGACCCGCCTGAGGTTTTTCCCCAACTTTGAATGATTTAAATTAAAAACCAGATAGGTAAAACCGAATTTCTTATACCGTAAAATGGAAAATTTTTCCCTCCACTGGGAAATTCGCCTGTAGGCCTGGGTATCTTCAGGCTGTAACTCACAGATATCAATTTCATCGTTCAACAATTTCAAGGGTTTCATAACTGTGGAGGTCACAACCGTATACTCAATGACCGGGAATAGTGATCCGGTTAAATCATATGTATTCCGAGTTAATTCAATCAATGACGGCTCCTTGATTCTTCCAAACTTATAGGGGCCGGTCCCAGATAACAAACTGTTTTTAAATGTTGCCGGAGTTACTTTCTTTATCTGACCCGAATGTAAGATTTTAAAGGTCATCAGGTTCTTCCAGGCAGCTAATTTTTCATTCAGGATCAAGCGAATACGGTAACGACCAATTTTTTCTATGGAATGAATGAAATCAAACGTGGATAAATATGGAAAGTGAATTTCCGGGTTTTTCAATAGCCTGAATGTCGCCATTACATCTTCGGCATCCAGTTCCTTCCCATCTGAAAAAAACCGGTTTTCCTGCAATCGCATCACAACAATCTTCCCATTGGGATTTAGCAGGGTTTCCTCTACCAGGCCACTTCGTATCTCCCCCGCTTCATCAAAGTAATACAATGAATCAAAAACCTTGTTGATTACTGCCTGTGAAATCTCGTCGGTAACATAAACCGGATTCAGAGACAACGGGAAATTATGTATCCCTATTCTCAAAGCATGTTTGCCCTGATTTGAAAACAAGGAAAGCGAAAAAAATAATATAAAAGACCAGATCAGTCCTTTTTTCATCATAACCCCCTGATTCATACACTATTGCTTGAAGCCATTTATCAAGCACAAGAAAAGTGTATTGTAATGAATCCGGGAAATGAAGTCAACAAATTCCCTTTGAATAACTGAAAAAGTGGAATTCTGAATACGGTGAGTATATTGATTAATTGGCCAGTCGAACTTCCTTGATTTCCGGAATTTCTTCAATCATCATCTTTTCCACATAGCCCTTTATGGTCATGGTGCTCATGGGACAACCATGACAGGAACCGGTCAGATTGACCAGAACCACTTTTTCATCTTCCAGAACATCAACCAGTACAATACCGCCTCCGTCTGCCTCCAGAGCCGGTCTGACTTTTTCTATTACTGTATTTACTCTTTCTTTTAAATCCATTATTTTCTCCTATCTTTTATATCAATCTATAAGCAAGTAATCATACCTTGTTGCTCACATTTTGTCAATGTCAATTCTTGTTCCTGTTTACACGTACTGGAGCATTTTATCCAGTGCATTGAAGGCTTTCTTCGATATGAAATCTTCAATAATGATTTCGTACTTCTCTTCTTTCAGTGAATCATACACATCCCTCAGAGAAGTTCTTTTCATATTGGAACAGATTTTTGGCCTGAGGGCAGGTAAGAATATTTTTTCCGGATGCTCCCGTTTCATGCGCTCTAGAAGACCCTGTTCGGTGGCTACAATATACTCCAGGCTTCCCGGCTGACTGACATATTTCAACATCTGGCTGGTTGAAAGCACTTCATCGGCAATTTCAACCACTTCGGCTCTCACTTCCGGATGAACAATCACACGGGCTTTTGGATACTTGTTTTTCATCTCCTCAATTTCCGCCTTTTTGATTCGATGATGAACATAACAATACCCTTCGAATAAAATGATTCTCTTTTCAGGTATCTGCTTTTGGACATAGGCACCCAGGTTCTGGTCCGGAATGAAGATGATCTCGCTGGCATCTATATTCTTCACCACCTTAACCGCATTGGCAGAAGTACAACAGATATCGCTTTCCGCTTTGATCTCGACACTTGAATTGACATAGGTTACCACTTTGGCTGCCGGATGCTGCTCCTTCAGGTAGCGGAGATCATCAAGGGTAATCATATCTGCCATGGGACAGCCTGCATCAAAGCGGGGCAAGAGCACTTTTTTGCCCGGCGATAATACTTTGGCAGTCTCAGCCATAAATTTTACGCCGGCAAAAACAATCACATCATGTTTTACTTCCGCTGCTTTTCGGCTTAAATCAAGAGAATCGCCCAGATAGTCGGCAATTAATTGAACTTCTTCAATCTGGTAATTGTGGGCCAGGATAACGGCGTTCTTTTCCCCTTTTAATTCTTCAATTTTTCGATTCAGGTTCCCCATTTTATTAAGTTATCTTTTAACATATTTCTCCCCTCTGGTCAAACTGTTGTTTTTCCTTGACCAAATCCAATTCAAATACTATAATTTCATTGCAGCGGAGGTATAACATGCAAATATCAAAGCGGGCAAGAGAAATTCAGGAATCTCCTATCCGAAAATTAGCAGCGATTGCCAATGATGCCAAAAAAAGGGGGATTTCCATTTATCACCTGAATATTGGTCAGCCGGATATTAAAACACCGGAAATATTCTTCGATAATATTAAAAACTTCTCTGAAAAGGTTTTGGCTTACGGTCCATCCGATGGATTGGAATCATTGAAAAACGTCATAGTAAAGTACTTTGCCTATTATGATATCCATCTCAAAAATGAAGATATTGTGATTTCCACCGGGGGCAGCGAGGCCGTGTATTTCACTTTCAATGTGATCGGTGATCCGGGTGACCAAATCATCATCCCTGAGCCTTTTTATACCAATTATAATGGATACGCATCCCTATCCAATCTCGAAATTGTCCCCATCACCACACTCCCGGAATCGGGCTTCCATCTTCCCTCAATGTCTGAAATCGAAAAAAAAGTGACCTCCAAAACCAGGGCTATTATGATCTGTTCTCCCAACAATCCGACCGGTACTGTTTTCAGTCGGGAAGAAATCAACCAGCTTGGGAATCTGGCCCGGAAACACGATCTTTTTCTCATTGCCGATGAAGTGTATAAAGAGTTTATTTATGATGGCGAAAAACATTACAGCATTTTGCAACTGAACGGGCTGGAAGATCGGGTCATAGTAGTTGATTCCATTTCCAAGAGATATTCAGCCTGCGGAGCCCGGATCGGAGCAGTTTTTTCAAAAAATAAGGAAGTCATGAAATCCATATTGAAATTTGCCCAGACCAGGTTATGTCCTCCCAGCCTGGAACAGATCGGTGCCATTGGGGCTTATCAACTTCCCATGGATTATTTCACTGGAATCAGAACGGAATATCAAAAACGAAGAGACACATTATTCGAGATCCTGACTTCCAATAAAGATATATTGTTGCGAAAACCCGAAGGGGCTTTTTATATTATGGCCAAATTGCCGGTCGACGATTCAGAACACTTTTCCAGATGGCTCCTGGAAGAATTCCAAAGTGACGGCGAAACGGTTATGGTTGCACCCGGAGCCGGCTTTTATTCCACACCGGGCAGGGGAAACCAGGAAGTGAGAATCGCATATGTATTGGAGACCCGGAAACTGGAACGGGCCAGCCATATACTTTTGGAAGCTCTTAATCGCTACAACCGCTAACCTGTCTGATTCGTCATGCTGTAAACATTCAGGAATATTTGCTATAATATCCATATGAGAAAAGGATTTAATCTGATTGAAATGCTGATCGTGATGGTTATTATCGGCATTCTCGTAACCATCATTATTCCCAGTTACAGACATTCGGCAATACGCGCCAAGGAAGCGGTATTGAAAGAAAACCTGTTTCAAATCCGGGATGCCCTCAATAAATACTACTATGACAAAAAAAAATACCCTACTTCTTTGAAAGATCTGGTGGCCAGCCGGTATTTGAGAGATTTGCCGGTTGATCCCATAACCAATCAAGCAGATTGGAAGCTGATTCATTTAGAACCGGCAGAGGATGAAGATTTTGATCCGGAATTGATGGAGGGAATTATCGATGTCAGCAGCCGGGCAACCGGCACGGCTCAGGACGGAACCCGGTATTTCGACTGGTAATCATTGATCAAAAAGGTATCAATGGAAAAAAAACGCCAATCCAAAGAAAAAGGTTATTCCCTATTGGTAGCCATTTTTGCTGTCACTATATTTTCGATTCTGATACTGACCGCCAGAGCTCACTGGGAGACAGAAATCAGACGGGATCTGGAAGCGGAATTGATTTTCAGGGGCCGTCAGTATGTAATAGCTATCGAAAAGTATATGAAAAAAAACAACAACTTGTTTCCCCAAAATCTGGATGTGTTATATGAAAAAAAATTTATCCGGAAACTATATCCGGATCCCATGAGCGAATCGGGAACCTGGAACATAGTCATGCAATCATCCAGGGCAGGTTCAAAAAAATTACTAATTGTGCCTGAGGAATTTGTGAGCAAAATGCTGGCTCAAGCCCGAATTATTGGAGTGAGCTCAACTTCCACTGCTGAAAGTTATCAGGAATACCGAAAAAAAAAACAATATCATGAATGGGCATTTTATCTGGGAGAGAAGCCAGAAGATGAAATGCCCAGACTGGAGTTTGTAAATTTTTAATGAAAAATTTCCTTATCCTGGCAGCTGAAAACTCAGCCGAAAATTACGGAGTTCAAATAATCGATCAATTTAACAGATCCCGGGAAAATATCCATTTTTTTGGAGTGGGTGGAGACAGATTCGAAAAAAAAGGAGTTGAAATTCTTTTCCATAACCATGAGTTTGCCGTTATCGGTATCATCGAGGTTTTGTCCAGCATAATCAAGTTCAAGAGGTATATGCGCTTGATTCTGAAAAAGGCGGTGGAGAAAAAAGCCGAAGCCGCCATTCTGATCGATTTTCCCGATTTCAACCTGAGACTGGCCAGGAAATTGAAAAAAGCAGGTATCCCTGTATATTATTATATTAGCCCCACCGTTTGGGCCTGGAGGTATTCAAGAGTTAAATTGATCCGAAAAACAGTCAAGCATCTATTTGTCATTTTCCCATTCGAACAGGAAATATATAAAAAAGAAAAAATACCATTTACCTATACCGGCCATCCCCTGCTTTCCATGATCCGGGTTGAGGAAAGCAAACCCGATTTCAGAAAAAGAATGGCCCTGAAGAATACCGACATGTTAATCAGTCTACTCCCCGGAAGCAGGCCATCAGAGGTGAAATTCATGCTCCCGGAAATGGTGAAAGCGGTAAACCGTTTGAAAGAAAAACAAAAATTAAAAGTATGTTTATTAAAGGCCCATACCATTGACCGAAAAATGATCTCTGATATTCTAAAACAAACAGATACCCGGATTGAAATCATTGATCAAGACCAGGGACACAACCTGATCAACGCTTCAGATTTGATCATCACCACCTGTGGCACCGCAAACCTGGAAATCGCCATGATTGGGGTTCCATTTGTGGCCTGTTATCGGGTACATTCCCTGTCTTACTATTTAGGTATTCATCTGGTCAAAATAAAACTCTATTCTATCATCAATATTCTGGCCAAGGAAAAAGTAGTCCCGGAACTCATTCAGAGAGAATTCAGGTCAGAAAAAATTTTCCAGGAAGTGATGAATATCCTGGAAAACAAGGATTTGAAAGAACAAATGCTGGCCAAATTCAAAAGTATAAAAGAACTGCTCTGGCAGAACACCAATCCAGCGGAAATTATATATACTAAAATCAAGCGTGATTTGTCAATATAAGGACCATAATCCAGCCAGATATCAATGAATAACCAAACCGGATAACCCGGTCAAAACAGGCTCGGTATTTGACTTTTTACCTTCAACTATACTATAATATCATGGTGATCATTTCATCCAATCTATAATAATTATGCGGGGAAATTGGTTTGAATCATGATATGATTTTGTTTTTTTTAAAGGGTAAGGAAGGCAATAATGGGAAAAGTAATTGGCATTGACTTGGGTACTACCAATTCGGTGGTGGCGGTATATGAATCCGAAAATCCCGGAATCATTCTGACTCAGGATGGAGATCGGACATTACCATCAGTGGTTGCGTTTACTCAGAATGAAGAAAGGCTGGTCGGGAATCCAGCCAAGAGTCAATTAATCACCAATCCGGAAAACACCATATATTCAGTAAAAAGACTTATGGGGAAACGGTTTTCCGAACTGGAACCTTTCCTTGACCAATTCAGCTATTCTATTGTCAAAGAACCTAGAGATTCATTAAAGATTAAAATAAAAGACAAATTGTTTTCTCCAGAAGAAATCTCGGCCATGATTCTGGAAAAATTGAAGGAAGCCTCTGAATTGTATTTGGGTTCCGGGATCGAAAGTACAATCATAACGGTCCCGGCCTATTTCAATGATTCTCAGCGAAAGGCAACCAGAGATGCCGGGGAAATTGCCGGCCTGCAGGTTACCCGGATCATCAATGAACCCACTGCTGCTGCGCTCGCCTTTTCCCTAGACCTGAAGAAGCAATCAAAAATTGTGGTGTATGATTTCGGAGGGGGAACCATTGATGTCTCCATCCTGGAAGTGGATAAGGAAATCATCAAGGTTATTGCCACCGCAGGAAATAGTAACCTGGGCGGAAACGATATTGATATCCTGTTATCAAATTTACTTATCTCTGAATTTAAGAATGAGTACGATATTGACCTGTCCAAGAATAAACTGGCCGTACAGAGAATCCGAGATGCGGCGGAAATTGCCAAAAAGGAACTTTCAAGCCTGGACGCCTGTGAAATCAATCTTCCTTTTACGGCAGACTCGGCCAAAGGCCCGATCCATCTTCTCAGATATATCAGCCGTACCGAATTTGAAAATTTAATCCTTGAAAAGATTGAGGAAACCATTGAAATCATGGAATTTCTCTTAAACAATGCCAATATCGAAAAAAGTGATATTCAGGAGATTTTGATGGTGGGCGGATCAACACGGATACCACTGGTTCAAGCAAAAGTCAATAACTTTTTTAAAAAAGAGCCCAACAAGAAAATCAACCCGGATGAAATCGTGGCCCTGGGCGCAGCCATGCAGGGTGCCATCATCAAAGGAGAGACCACAGACATACTGCTGCTGGACGTAACTCCCCTCTCTTTGGGGGTTAAAACCTATGGCGGCTCTTATTCCAGAATTATTGAAGCCAACACAACCATTCCTACTGATCGAAGCCTGATTTTTTCTACGGTCGAAGACAATCAGAGTGAAGTTGAGATCAATGTCTACCAGGGCGAGCGGGAAATCGCCGAAGAAAACAAATTGCTGGGGAAATTTTCACTTAGGGGCATTAACCCGGCCCCCAAAGGGCTATCCCGGATTGAAGTCAATTTCAATATCAATATCAACGGGATTTTAACAGCCACAGCCATAGATCTTTCCTCCAAGCAGAAAAAAGAAGTGGTGATTTCGAATTCCGGTTTGTTGTCCGAAAGTGAAATCGCTGAATTGAAAAAGGAGGGAGAAAAATACAAAAGGGCCGATCTGGAAAGAAAGGAAACAATCAGTAAAAAAGCCAGCATATACAATCACATATATTCTATTGATCAATTCATCTCTAATATGAAACTGGATCCTGAAATTCAGGACGAGTGCAATAGTGCCCTTGATGAAGCCCATCGGGTAATTGAAAAGGAGAAGACCGAAGAAATGGATGAAACCATAATAAAACTCCAGGAAATGAACAACCGACTGACCTCATTGTACAAAACAGTGATTGAGAATATCCCCCAGAAAGAAATAAAACCCGTAGAAGATGAAAAATTACTTGACAGCAAAAAGAAAGTTGAGACCAAACCGCTTCAATATTTAAAAGAAAAAAAGAAAGAAGCGGAAGAACCAACCTTGAAGAAACCAGATACCAATCCTATCCAATCAACCAAAAATAAATGAAGAAATTCTTTTTAACAACTCCAATTTATTATGTTAATGATATCCCCCATATCGGGCATGCCTATACCACAATAATGGCAGATGTCATCAAACGATATAAAAAATTACGCGGCTATGAAGTATTCTTTCTGACCGGTACGGACGAGCATGGCCAGAAGATTGAAAAGAGTGCCGCCAACCAAAGTATCACCCCAAAAAAACTGGCGGATTCTGTGGTGATTCGTTTTAAGGAACTGTGGAAAACACTGAACATTGAGTATGATGAATTTATTCGGACGACAGATGACAATCACATTGAGGGAGTGCAAAATCTGTTTAAAATCATACAACAAAAAGGGGATATTTACCCGGGAATTTACAAAGGTCATTATTGCATATCCTGTGAAGGTTTTGTTTCGGAAACAGCAGAGAATACCGGAGATGGCAATAAAATATGTCCGGATTGTGAGAAAAAAACCACTCCCTTAACCGAGAAATGTTACTTTTTCAGATTATCCGCCTATCAAGACCGATTGTTGAAGTTTTACCAAGAAAACCCTGATTTTATCATCCCCAAATCAAGACTGAATGAAGTTATTTCATTTGTAAAAATGGGACTCAAGGATCTGAGCATTACCCGGTCAACAGTTAAATGGGGAGTAACGGTTCCCGGCGATGAGGCCCAGACCATCTATGTCTGGTTTGATGCCCTGACCAACTATATCACAGCCATCGATTATCATAAACCAGGGAGTCAGTTTGAAAAATATTGGCCGGCTGACCTTCATATCATGGCCAAAGATATCCTTAAGTTTCACGCCGTTTACTGGCCGGCTTTCCTGATGGCTGCCGACATCAAACTGCCACGGCAAGAACTTGTTCATGGCTGGTGGCTTAAAGATGAAAAAAAGATGTCAAAATCCACTGGAAACGTACTGGACCCCCAAATTATATTAAAACACTTTAGCTCCGATGCCATCCGTTATTTTATGATGAGAGAAGCCTCAATCGGAACCGATGGAAATTTCTCTCACCAGGGATTTATTACCCGGATAAACACGGACCTGGCCAATGATTGGGGAAACCTTATTTCCAGGACTACCGGTATGATCAGTAAATATTTTAAAAACAATCTCAAACTCGAATCAGAATATGGAGAAAAAGAGCTGGCCCTGCAGGAAAACTATCTATCCCTGGAAAAGGACGTCATGTCCCTCTTTGACAATTACCAATACAACAAGGGGATTGAAAAAATTTTTGAATATATCCGGAATTTAAACCGATACATCGTTGAATCCGAGCCCTGGAACCTGGCAAAATCCAAAGAAAAAACCCCGATTCTCTCCGGCATCCTGAAAACCCTGCTCAGGGGAATTCTAAGTGTCAATACTCTGCTATCCCCCATCATTCCGGACTCTTCCGAAAAGGTAAAGAAAATTTGCAATTTCTCCGGAACCGGTCTGGGCTGGCAAGATCCCGGTGAAAATATTGAACTCAATGATGGCGAACAATTGTTTCCCCGTGTTGATATTGAAGATTTTTTCGCCGATAACGATTCAAAGGAGGATAATAAAATGGATCAGGAACCAAATACAGAAGGTATGATTGAATTCGATGATTTTAAGAAAGTGGAAATGGTGGTCGCACTGGTACTGCAGGCCCAGAAAGTTCAGGACACTGAGAAATTGATTCAATTGAAAGTGGATACCGGAACTGAAGAACGAACCCTGGTGGCCGGAGTTGCGCTTTATTACCAGCCGGAAGACCTGCTAAACAAAAAAATCATCATTGTAAAAAACTTAAAACCGGTTAAAATCAGAGGCATCCTTTCCCAGGGCATGATACTGGCAGCTTCGGATGCGGAAGGAAGGCCATATATTCCGATTATTCCGGAAGAAACCCCGGTGGGCGCCATATTAACCTGAAGAATCACCCGAAACCAGATTCAAGCCAAGGAATAATACCCGGAGTGTCCAGAATGAAAATTTCCATATTCATTATTTGTATTTTCATTTTTATTTCCATTTTCAGCCAGGATACCCGCCCGATCAGAGATGATATCGGGTATTGCTGGCAACCGGATCAGTTCAATCGACTGATCAAATTCTTGGAACCCAATGAACATAGCCAATTCAATCATTTAAAACTGATAGCAGGTATTTCTCCCCACGATGATTATTTATACGCTGCCCAGGTCTATTATCCCCTGTTCAAAAATATAAATACCAAAGAGGTTATCATTTTTGGTGTGACCCACAGTACGGTCAGGAAGAAAATCGGAAATCCTCAAAACATACTGATATTTGATGATTTTCGCTTTTGGTCAGGCCTGGAGCACAAGGTTCAAATTTCGCCTTTGAGGGAGTTCCTGAAAAAGAAGATGGCCGGAAAATATTTCCTCACCAGTAACCTGGCCCATCTACTGGAACATTCCATAGAGGCCACCATTCCATTTTTACAGCATTTTAATCCGGGGATCAGAATCACACCCATCATGGTTACCGGAATGCCTTTTGAGAAAATGGAAAAAATATCTGATGAGATTTCCCAATTCATATCCATTTATATACAGAAAAATCATTTGCACCTTGGAAGGGATATATTTTTTCTCATTTCCTCGGATGCCAATCACTATGGCCAGGATTTCAACAATACCTGTTTTGGCCAGGATGCCCGAGCTCATCAGTTGGCAACCGCCCAGGATATAAAAATCGCCCGGACCTATCTCTCTGGTCATATCTCAAAAGCAAAAATAAAAGGCTTGACCCGATCACTGTGGGGTAAAAATTATCGGGATTACAACAACACCCTTTGGTGCGGGAAATATTCCTTACCCTTCGGAATGATGACTATTCTGAAAGTTGTAGAAAATATATATGGCGAAGGGATTCTAAGGGGAAATATTTTTTGTTATTCTGATACTTACAGCAATGGAGTTTTGCCGATAAAAAAAACCGGTTGCGGCATTACAGCGCCGTTTTCATTAAAACACTGGGTAGGATATTTTTCTGCTGGCTTCTTCCTGGATAAGAATTGAATCATGATCACGATGTCAGTAATCAATTAACTGGCTGAGATTTCCCCGATTGATTCAGCAATACCTTTACAGAAAAAAGGATAAATGGGATAATATACCAAAATGAGAGACGATATCTGCAACATAGTTGAGAACATTCAAATTCAAGGAGAATATTATTTATTAAAGATCCATTCGGAATATATTTCTACCCGGGCCATACCGGGAAATTTTATTATGATCAGTACATCCTCTGCCATGGAACCTTTATTGAAGCGACCATTTGGAATATTTGAGACCGTTCCTCCCAACATTTGGATCTATTATCAGGTGGTTGGCAAAGGAACCCGATTGGTTTCAGAGCTCAAACCCGGTGATAAAATTTCAGTCCTGGGACCTCTGGGAAATTCTTTTCCCCCGGTAACCAATCAATCAATTCTCATGATTGCCGGTGGAAGGGGGATCGCACCGATTCATTTTGCCATCAAAAAATACCAAAAAGAGAACAAAATCAGCTTAATTTACGGTGCCAGATCCAAACATGATCTTAATCTCCTGGATCTGCTGAAACCCTTAACCCTGCAAGCATTATTATTGTATTCGGATGACGGAAGTATCGGTAAGAGGGGAAATGTAACCACCGACCTCAGAAAAACCATTCAAAAAAATAGTATAAGCATCACCTTTTCCTGCGGACCAGACAATATGTTTAAAAGTATTTACCAGGTCACCCGCGAACTGAAAACCCGAGACTATGCCTCCCTGGAGGCATTGATGGGCTGTGGTTTTGGTATATGCTACAGCTGTGTAATTCAAACCAGAAAAAGTGGTTACCAGAAGGTTTGCACCGATGGCCCCATTTTTGATATGGATGAGATAGCGTGGTAGATTTAACGGTTGACCTGGGATTTATTTGTCTGAAAAACCCGGTGATACCTGCATCCGGGACTTTCGGTTATGGAGAGGAATTTTTTCCGTTTTTTAATCTGGACCAGCTGGGAGCCCTGGTTCTGAAGGGCATTTATAAAAACAAGCGCCAGGGTAATCCCCCGCCCCGGATCTGGGAAACGCCTTGCGGATTATTGAATTCAATTGGCCTGCCAGGACCCGGAGCAGATGAATTACGCCAGATCATAAAACAATTGCACCAAAGAACCTCAACACCTATCATTGTTAATGTATGCGGCCAAACCGATGATGAGTATCTGGAAGTAGCCGAATGTTTTGACCGAATGAAGCAAGTCGCTATTCTCGAACTCAACATATCCTGTCCCAATATCAAAACCGGAGGACGCTGCCCGGCCCAGGATGACGAGCATACTTACCGCTTGGTCAACCGGATTAAACAGCATACCTCCACACCCTTGATGGTGAAACTTTCTCCCAATGTACCTGATATCTCTACCATTGCCATCTCTGCTCAAGAAGCCGGTGCCGATTGTATATCCCTGGTCAACACCTTCCTGGGATTGGCAGTCGATCTGAAATCCAGGAAACCCATCTTCAAAAATATTTACGCAGGCCTTTCCGGACCAGCTATAAAACCAATGGCTCTAAGACTGGTATGGGAAGTCGCCAACAACGTTCATATTCCGGTTATTGGAATGGGCGGGATCACGACCGGGCAGGATGTTCTGGAATTTATGTTGGCCGGAGCCACCGCTGTTCAGATTGGTACCATCAACCTGGTCGAACCGGCAGCTTCAATCAGAATTATTAAGGAGATCAAGGAAACAATGGAACAACTGGATATTGCAAATTTAAAAGAGTTGACCGGGAAATTGCAAACATGAAAGACAGGATAATTATTGCCCTGGATACCGATAGTTACCGAGAAGCCACAATGCTGGTAGACCGGCTTCCGGATGCAGTAATATTCAAAGTTGGCCTGCAGGCGTTTTTGAAGTTCGGAACCCCGATCATTGACTACTTAAAAAGTAAAAATAAAAAAGTATTTCTGGATTTGAAATTCAAGGATATCCCCAACTCCATATATGGAGCTATAAAGTCCTGTTTGAAATTTTCTCCTGACTTTCTCACCATTCATCTAAGCGGCGGAGCTGATATGATCAAAAAAGCGTTAGAAGCTGCAAGCTCTGAGCCTGGCTTAACTATATTAGGCGTCACCATATTAACCTCATTAACAAACAACGATCTAATTGAAACCGGCATTAATCTACCTACAGATCTAGCAGTTCTTCAATTATGTGAACTGGGAATAAAAAACGGATTAAATGCCTTTGTGTGTTCCCCATTGGAAATTGAACCTATAAAAGATAGATTTGGGAAGGATATCATTTTAGTAACTCCGGGGATTCGACCTCTATGGTCAGCTAAAGGCGACCAAAAAAGAGTATTTACCCCAAAGATGGCTATGGAAAAAGGTAGCAATTACCTGGTCATCGGCAGGCCGATTACCCAAAATGAAAATCCCCAGGCCGCCTTCAAAAAAATCTTAGAGGAAATTGAGAAATAATATCTCCAACCAAATTTTAAACTCAAACATAATTCGAATACTTTAACATTCTTTACTAATGTCTTTAATGACATTAATAATATCATTTTTTGTTATATAAAAAGTAGCATGTGGGGGGTCAGTTCTTTCATTATAGCATGAGAAACTATCAAGCACCGGCAACTTTAAGTTTGTTACAATGTTTCACATCGTCCCCCATTTTCCCAGATATAGAAAAAAAATCCTGTTAAATAAATGGGATGTGTCCCTATTTAAATTATAGAAAAAAAATCAAAATTCCAAAAGACCGTCCCTTTTATACGGATTGATTTAGAGAACACCCTGCGAAACTTTCTCTTAAGGATAGAGGTTGTAGAGCATCCGTGGAAAGGGAATTGATTCCCGTATGTGAGTCAGGTGGCAGATCCAGGCCACGGTCCTCTCAAGTCCCAGGCCAAACCCGGAGTGGGGAACAGATCCAAACCTTCTCAGGTCCAGATACCATTTGAATACTTCGGGAGATAGTTTGTGAGTTTCAATTCGTCTCATTAACAGTTCATAGTCATGAACTCGCTGACTTCCCCCGACCAGCTCACCATAACCTTCCGGAGCAATGATATCCATACACAATGCTTTTTCCGGATCCTCTTTGTCAGGTTGCATATAAAAAGATTTGATACTGGCCGGATAATGGGTAATCACAACCGGTTTTTCAAATTGCTCGGAAATGATGGTTTCATCAGTTGCCCCCAGATCTTCTCCATAGGGCGTCTGGGATTTTTCCGATTTTTTCAATATATTAAAAGCCTCATCATAGGTAATCCGGGGAAAAGGAGCCTTGATTTTATTCAGAGGTTTGATATCCCTCTTCAGAATTTCCAGTTCGGGCATTCTTGTTTCCAGGGTTTTTTCAACCACATATACCAGTAAATCCTGGGCCAGCTGGATGGCATCATCCAGTTCCGCATAGGCCCATTCGGGTTCCATCATCCAGAACTCGATCAGATGCCGCCGGGTTTTTGATTTTTCTGCCCTGAATGTTGGGCCAAAAGTATAGACCTTACCCAGGGCCAATGCCGTGGCTTCCGCATAAAGCTGCCCACTCTGAGAAAGGTATGCTTTCTCGTCAAAATAGGAGGTTTCAAAAAGAGTGGTGGTCCCCTCCGCAGCATTGGCGGTCAAAATGGGCGGATCGGTCAGTATGAAGCCCTGTCCATCCATGAAATCCCGTATGGCCTTTATGATGGCGGCTCTTATTCTTAGAATAGCCACCTGCTTTGTGGATCTAAGCCAGAGATGTCGGTTTTCCATTAAAAAAGCAACTCCATGATCCTTTTTTGATATGGGATATTCTTCCGCTATTTGAACCGTATTGATATCGCTAATCTCCAATTCAAAACCTCCGGGAGCACGATCATCTTTTTTTACCTTTCCCTTTACTACCAGGCTCGATTCCTGGGTTAACTCATTGAATATCTTAAACAAATGAAAATCCGGATCCTTGGACCATATCATGGCCTGGAGAATTCCAGTTCCATCACGCAGAATGATAAATTTGACCCGTCCGCTGTCCCGTTTATTGTAAACCCATCCCTTAATGATGACTTCCTGTTCAACATATTGTGAAATATTCTCGATGTATATCCAATTTTTCATTTTGAAATTATAATTTTTTTTCATGACCAAGTCAAACTTAATAAATCAGAAAAATCTCCATCAGGAAATGAAATAAAAAAAGTTTTAATAGGCTGAATAAATAAAATCCGGCTTTAATATATTCAAATATCCTTTGATCAATCTGGCATTGCCGGTAATGACAATTATTTCAGGTCTTCTTATATGGTTGCCATTCCGGGCCATGAATTTAAAATTTCCAATAAATCGGTTCAAATTGTCCAGAGTGACTTTCTGAAATATATTCGGAGAAATGGCAATATTCTTTTCTTCCAAATTTAATATACTTTTCTTGATTTCCATCTGAACATCATGGTTGAAGTTGGAGGAGTCCACTTTTGCCCGGCCCAGAAAAAAATTCAAAGAGTCGAGGTATTCCTTTCTATCGATTTTTCTCTTGGTCAATTTCCTGGTTTCGCTGTCTACCAGCATAATAAATCTCTCAATATCACTGTAGTTGATCTTTATGGTATTGCAGAGAACCGACACCTGATAATGATTGATCACTTCCGTCTCAATTTTTCGGATATTTCTGATTCCATACACGGCTGCCCTTTTGTACACCACCCCGATGGGATAGTTAAACAGAATATTATTCATCACTGTCCAAAGCATGTGATTGTTGCCACCTAAAGAGGGAATGGCCTGGAACCAGAAAATAATCGGGGATTCATTGCTGGCAACATCCAATACAATGATTTTGCGATTATCAATCACCTTTAATTCTTCTGCCAATGTTTCTTGTTTTTCTGCTTTTTTAAAAGATTTCAAATCCTTTTCAATCATCCCGAAAGTAATATGTGGATTCAGATCACCTTTTAATAAAAGTAATGAATTGCCAAGCCGGAAGGTGCTCCGATAAAAAGACCGTACCTGGGCCAGATTTATCTTCAACAGGGAATCCGCATCAATCACCGTATTACCCAGAGCGTGGTCAGGGAAAAGATGGGAATAGGCATATTGACGGGCCATGATCTTCTCCCATTCGCTTTTCCTCATGAAATGTCTGCGGTAGTTGGATATGCTGTCATTGTAACGTTTAAGTCCGAATGACTTGTAACGAAAGAGTTCATCGAGAAATTGAGTGAAAAGTGATATCCGGCCAGGTAAGAAATTTAAACTTATTTTCAGGTAGTCAACCCGATGTTCAATCTGGAAATCATTTCCCATCCGCTTCAAAACGCTCAACAGATTTGGAGTTGTATTGTGAATATCCGGATTAAACATATTCTCAACGGTCAGATATGAAATGGCTGGATTAATTTTATCAGGGTAAAAAATCAAAATCTCAGCATGGATAAAACCAATGGCATTGCTCTTCAGAATTTTGATGGACAATCCCTTGGCACTGACGAACGTGGTCACCTCAGAGAAAAGGGTAAATGACATCAACTGGGTCAATAAAACAAATAGGAAAAGGGCGTTGATTAAGTTTCTATTTCTTGTACACATTGAGAATAACAAGATTTTCTTTTACCAAGTATTTCTTGCTCATTTCTATTATATCATATTGAGAGATTTTTCTGATTCTTTTCAGGACATTTTTTTCAAAATTCAGATTTCCAAATAGATGATAATGTTCGGCCAAAATATAGCTTCTCCTGTCAAGCTTGCTCATGTTTTTTTGAAAATCGATTTCCATCAATGATTTTACCATTTTAAGATTGGCGCTGGACAGGGGAAATTTTTGTAGTGCTTCTAACTCTTTTTCCAAAATATATTTTGCCTTAGCAATTTCCAACCTGATGGGAGAATCCATTTTCATGATCAGGGCATTTGATTCAATATGATTGGAGTACTCATAGGTGATCTTAACATCAAGGTTGTTAACCTGGTTGATCATTTTTTCCAATTTGGAAATGCGGGTATCCAATAAATAATAGCGAATAAATTCAAAATACAGATGATCATAACTCAATTTACCAGGAGCTCGAATGCCCAAGCACACAAAATTCTTGGCCAAATCTTTAATTAACCAATTCTTGTTTATATATTTTTTATGGGGTTCATTGATCACATAATTCCGCTGACGGGGAAACTTCATGAAAACATTGTGGGAAAAATGTTTCTCGACCCATTGAATGATTTGCGAAGTATTGAAGCGTCCTGAGATAACCATGATGATATCAGACGGATTTCGATAAAACTCATAGGTGTTTTTAACTTTTTGGTTGCTGAAGGTTCTGATTTTTTCAACACTTCCGTATACCGGTATTTCATAAACCGTGTTCTCAAAAACCTTGCTCCTGACCCAATCCTTAGCCCTGAAACCGATATTGGAATTTATCAATCTGTAAACTCTCTTATAAATATTACCCTTTTGAATATTGATATCCCTGTCCGTTATTTTCAGTGATTTAATGCGTTCACTTTCCAGCCATAACGCATTATTCATTTTATCATCCGGGATTACCTGATAAAAAATCGAATTGTCATAATTGACTCTCCCGATGCTGATACCACCATTTTTCTTAATAAACATGATCCGGTCATAGGGATCGAGATTCTCGGTTCCCAAAAACATCAAGTATTGATATAGATAGGAAGCGCCTCTAATATCAATGGGATTATCCCTCACCCCCGTTTTATGATAGAAAAAAACACAGGCTGCCTCAATATTTTCTACCGGTGATAATATGAGTGTAAAACCGTTTGGCAATTTGCTCACACTGGATTTTGTCTGAGCAATTAAAAAAAGACCGATGCCAATAAATATCAAATAAAAAAGAAGAAATTTCTTCACAGTCATATTTTAACGGGACAATAAAATATAGTCAATTGTATTCAATTTGAAAAACCGATTACTTCTTTATCCGGATTTTAACTTTACCCTGTTTGAGGAAGAGATTGATTTTGGCGTCAACCAGACTGGCAGTAATCATTTTAGACTTGAGTGAATTTATAATACTCTCTTTATCAGAGGATTTGAATGATTTTTTCTTTGAAAATGAACAATAATCTTCAAAAAATTGTTCAAATGAGTTTTCACTGTTCAAACTAACTGTAATATCCTTTTGTTTTGCTTTATTATCCTGATGCTCCTGGACAGTACCAATGGGTTTTTTCTTGACCTCAACCAGTCCGACTTCGATTTCATGGAGTTTCTTAAGCCACATATTGTTATAGAGAGCAAATTTTGAGGCGATATTTTGTATTAAAATATTGATTGTTGCAGATTTCTGATCTGAGGATAAAATGTTCCGGATCTTTTTTTCAATATAACTCCTCTCCTTCTCGGGAGGGATATTAACTTCTCCGGAAAAAAAGAGATTGAATTGAATCTTTAATTCCTCAATTCTTTTGTCTATTCCACGTATTAATTGTTCTAAATCTGGGGTTCTAGGTTGCAAATTTTCACCCTAATCCAGAGAAATATACTTGCTAATGATAGGAGCCAGTTTTTCTTTTGTTTTCCTGGGCATCAACCCGGGATCGGTAATAAAGGCATTTTCCAATGAGGATTGGCATTCGCATCTATCTTCCCTTGAGTTGAGCTTTTCCACCAGAAGAGAAATCAAATGATTGGCATTTTCGGTATTTTTTTCCAGGTTATCAATGATCAGCTCCACGGATACTGATTCGAAATCCTTGTGCCAGCAATCATAATCGGCAACAAAAGAAAGTGACACAAAGCACATTTCCATCTCTCGGGCCAATTTTGATTCAATAGCCTGAGTCATACCGATCACCGAGAATTGAAACTTGCGATACAACTCAGATTCCGCTCGGGTCGAAAACTGAGGGCCCTCTATATTCAAATACGTTCCGCCTGAATGAACATCAATCCCGACATGCCTGGCTGTCTTATAGGCGATTTTGGAAAGACATGGACAGGTTGGTTCCGCCATGGACACATGGGCCACGATTCCATCTTCAAAAAAAGTGCTCTCCCTTTTATGGGTATGATCAACAAATTGATCCGGAATGACCAGGCTGGTCGGGGCAATTCCTTCTGTCAATGAACCAACCGCATTTACAGAAATCAATTTTTTTACACCCAGTAACTTCAGGGCATACAGATTGGCCCGATAGTTCACCTCGGAGGGACTGAATCGATGTCCGATTCCGTGCCTGGATAAAAAAGCAACGGATCGATCTTTCATGTTACCGACAAAAAATTTCTCGGATGGCTGCCCGAAAGGAGTCTCGATATCAATATACTCAGCATTATTCAGGGAAATCAGGTTATAAAATCCACTGCCGCCAATAATACCTATTTCCGCATTTTGCAATAACTTCTCCATATCAATTTTATAAATCTATATTATTAATGAATTCTATCGCTAAAGTCAAGCCAGGTCAACATTACTTCTGGAGACAGAAAATCATTATGTGAGTTCACCGCAAGTGGAAATACCGGAAAAAAGGCATTTATTCTGTTGGGTTAATTTCGCTATTTCTTAATTTAACATCACCATATTTATTATTGATAATGATTTCAGGCTTCCCCTCCTGGCTAGTAAACAAGTGTTTATACTTACTGCTTACTACATTCAATTGCAGGGGAGTGTCATTTATTATTTTTCCATATATCAGGCTGATATTAAAGCGGGGTTTCTGGGTTTTTGAATAATCCAGCAGGATTCTGGAATGTTTGTTCCGGATATTGATCCGATCCTCAACTTCAAAAAACCTCAGATTCAGATTGCCGTGGGACACCGAAATATCCACTTCCCGAGCCCATAGATTTTCTATACTAACCTGGTTATAAGTATTGTTCACAACCAGAGTTTCGGCATCGATGTTCAATAACTTGATCCGACAGTGTCTGGCATTCAACCTCACATTTCCCTTGACATCACGCAATTCAATGGAATCATGAGAGTTTTTCAGGTTAATATCCTGTTTGATTCCAATCAGCTGCATCCGGGTATGACGACCCTCGATTTCCATAGACTGGGCATCGGATATTTTAACCGTCGAGTACCTGGACTCCATATCCACCGGTCCCATCATGTTTTGGAGGGTTACCCGGCCATAACCATGGCGTATATACATTCCAGCCTTGATATCTTTGGCCAGAATATCTCCATATTTATTATCAATATCTACTTTTTCATCCAAACTCTCAACCTCGATATCCCCATAACGATTGATCAGTTTTACTTGAACTCCTCCGGGAATCAAAACATCAAAAAAGATTCTGGCCCGCCTATAAGGGAATTTGTCCTGGGAAACCACCTCAAACTTCAAATGGCCATCAATCACATTGGACCGGATTTCAATTTTCTCTTGAAACCCAACTGCCCGTTCTCTACTCTTGTGATAAATTATTTTGATCCACTTTATCACCACTTTTGATTCCAAAGTCGGGTGAATTTTTATACTTCCTGCCAGGTTTTCAATGTTAAGGGTATGAATGTTTTCAAAAGTGGATTTTATCCCTGTAAATTCATGGGGATGATTTTTATCCAGCAGGTATTTCGAATCGGTCGAACAACCTTCGAAAATCTCCTCCTCTCCTGTTTTATAAAGCTGATATAGGAGTCCGAATATGATTAAAACAACAATCAAAAAAATTTCTTTTCGCTTCATTTTCTCTTCATGATATAAACAACAATGTTTTTTACCCCAATATAAATTAAGATGACCGGCCAGAATTTGGCGATGAATTCCCAAATATCAATATCTGCCCAGCCCAGATTTTTTATCATAAACAACATCCCGATCAATAGAATCAGAAACCCCCAGAACAGGGATTCGCTCTTTTGTTTACTCATTGCTTTCCTCCTTCTTTTTGAGTTCATAATAGTTCAGAATAAATTTCAGCCCCAAACCGATCAAGACCAACGGCCATAAACGGATAACCTGTCCATAGGAGAGAACATCAAAGTTGATTAACAGAAAAACAATACCCAAAATCAACACCACCACCGAACCGGCTAATGACATTTCTTCTTTATTGTTTCCATTTTCCCGTCCGGCTTTAAACCTGACAATTCTGGCATTATTATAACTGTCGATTATCTGAAAGATGTAGAATCCGGCGATAAGAAGCCCAAACACAACTGTCTCTAACTCTTGGGATCCATATTCACTGGAATAAACTTCCAGGACAATCAGCATGGCAAAAATAATCATATAGGCAATCCCTTTGAGAAAATTCCCAATATAAAAAAAGCCGGCGCCGGGAAAAATAGCAGAGATGATGGCTGCCAGTGCCGGGCTTTTCCTGTTTACAGTCTCAACATTTTTTTCACCCATTTTTTCCTCCTTTGTTATTTGAGCTCTTCTTTTCATCTATCTGTCTGAATTCCGATTCCTTTTTAAAAAAACCAAAATCCAAAGAAACACCTTTCCTCGATTCTTTAATGGTTTCGATAAATGCCCCCGCTTCAACCACAAATTTTTCAACCCTGGCCACAGCCAGATGAAGGGTTTTGTTGGCCGTGGGATAGATATTGGTGAAATAGAAAAGGTTTAAAAATAAAACCACAGTGCCAATGGCAGCAGCGATCCACTTTAAATATATGCCACGGCTCTCTTCTTCCTGGTCCGCATCAAAAATATTGTAAAGCCTGTTTTTCAGGAAAAACGGAATCTCCTCTTCCAGTTCCGGATAAACATATCTCATATGTTCGATTTTCTCTTTCAACTCCCGGCATTTCGGGCATTGCTTCAAATGAATGGAAATCTCTTTTCTCTGGCTATTTTCCAGTTCATTTTCAATAAAACCCGATATGAGACTCTCTACCTTTTTGCAGTCCATATCAATTCCCCTCATCCATGAATGTCTTGGCCAGTTTTACCCGGGCCCGGTTGATTCTGGATTTAATGGTCCCCAGAGGAAGATTGAGCGTATCGGCAATTTCCTGATAGGAATATTCCTGGATGTCCCTCATGATCAAAAGCAATTTCAAGTCCGGATCCAGAATGGATATTTTATTCCTAAGATTGGTCACATCACAATCTTTGACAGCCTTATCTTCCGGTGTATGGTCTGTTCTTATCAGATCGTCGCTCAGCTCGATTCGTCTGGCGCTTCGTTTTGTCTTTCGCCAGTGGTCGATACAGTGATTGGTGGAGATCTTAACCAGCCAGGATTTAAAACTTTTCTCCTCCCTGAATTTGTCAATATTGTTATAAACCTTGAGGAAAACATCCTGGGTAATATCCTCGGCATCCTCCCGGTTGGCAAAAAAATTCAGGGCCAGATTATAAATGGTTTTGGCATACCGATCAACAATCATGTTCCAAGCCTCATAATCTCCATTTTTACACCGTTGAACAATCTCACCAATGTTCATATCTCTTAACGATCCCCTTCAGCAAAAGTTCCCGGTTCCCATTTTTGTTCAATTTTGGCTTCATTTATTTCTTCATTTACACTATTCATTGGCAATACCTTCAGATTTTTCCACTCATATTTTATACTCTTTTTTTTTACAAATCCCCATATTTCTCCAACCGTTCTTCATAAATCTCCTTTGCATTCGCCACGATTTTTTGAAACCGGGGATCATCCCGCAAATTGTCATAGTGAGGATTATTAATCAAGTATAGATAATTATATGCATCTTTACTTTTCTTCAGGGACTTTTGCATCATTGCAATGGCCTTGTCCTGCATTCCCAGCAATGAATAGACACGGGATGATTGCGTTTTTTGGGCAAGCGCTTTCTTCTTCTCCCCTCTGGCGGCAAACAAAATGGCCTTTTGTGCTTTAGTAGATCTAAAACGCATCTTTCCTTTCTCCAATTTGTCTATATACTCTTCGGCTTTATCATAATTTTTCACCCTCAGGTAATGTATGCAGTACAGCCTGATCAAATTGGTTTGACCAGGGAAAAATTCGGATGCTTTTTTGAGATACCGGACAGATTGGCTATAATTTCTCAAATAAATGAAGCTTCTGGCTATGGTGGTATAAGGGAGCAGGAGAAGCGGGTCAAGCTCGATTGCTCTGGTGCAGTATTTTAGGGCCTGGTGATATAAACCCATCCGATGATAATAAAAGCCTGTTGTAAAATTCAATATTGCACTATTGGGAGCTTTTTGCAGGGCTTTTTTAAATTCAATATATGCCAGGTCATATTTTTTCATCATGGCATAACTGTGGCCAATACCCCCCCAATAACCTTCAGATGAATCCGGAGCCAATTCTCTTGCTTTTCTGGCGAATTTTAAGGCCAGATTAAAATAATTAATATCTCGTGTCACAATATAATGGTTTCCATAGGCCCAGGATAATCCGCTGTAGGCCCTGGCATAATCGGGATCAATCTCCAGAGCTTTTTTAAACATCTTCACAACAGCATCTAAGACCTTATCGTTCATATCCAGGTAAAACCGGTTGTTGAATATATGCATGGCCTTGAGGTAATATTCATAGGCCCGGGTGTTTTTTGTTTGCCCCTCCATCATTGATTTTAAAGCTTCCGGTGTAAATGTCACCTTCAGGGACTGGGCAATGGCTTTGGCCACTTCGTCCTGAACAGTAAAAATATCTTCCAGCTTGCGGTCATAATTTTTGGCCCACAGGTGGGCATCATCCGCCACCCTTATCAACTGGGCGGTAATCCGGATCCGGTTTTTATCCTTTCTCACGCTGCCCTCCAGCACATTTTCCACTGCCAGCTGCCGGCCGATTTCCATAATGCTTTTTTCACTGTTTTTAAATCTCATCACCGAAGTGCGGGAAATCACCTTCAGATCATTGATAGTAGTAAGCTTGGTGATGATCTCCTCGGTCATTCCGTCGCAGAAATATTCCTGCTCTTTGTCGGCACTTATATTGGTGAAAGGGAGAACCGCAATGGAGTTTTTCCATTTTGAGTCAAAGATTTTTCCTTCGATAGATTTTTCCTGAACAACTGTTTTCTCAGGTTTTGGTTTTTCCTTTAAAAACAAATAACCGGCCACAACAAGAACAGCCAGTAATATGAAACCCATCCATATGAATGGGTTTTGGGGGAGTCCTCTTTTTTTCACCACAACACCTGTTTTTGGATCTTTGGTTGCTTTTTCCGATTTTTTTATTAAATTCTTCAAATCAACTATCATATCGGCAACATTCTGATATCTGGCAGAAATATCTTTGTTCAATGTTTTATTGACGATTCTCTCCAGTTCCCGGGGAACGCCTGTGCGCAATCCGGTGATCGGCTCGGGTTCTTCATTCATGATGGCGTACATCACAGCCTGTTCATATTCACCTTTAAAAGGTAACTGCCCGGTAATCATTTCGTAAAGTAATACCCCCAGGGACCAGATGTCGGAACGGTGATCGACTTTGTCTCCAGAGGCCTGCTCGGGTGACATGTAGGCAACGGTTCCCAGGGTGGTTCCCTCTTTGGTAAGCTTGGTAATCCCTCTCAGTTTGGCCAGGCCGAAATCGAGGATTTTAACCACCCCTTCTTCGGTTATAATAATATTGGCTGATTTGATGTCACGGTGGACGATCTCTTTTTGATGGGCTTTGTTGAGGCCTTCTGCTATCTGGATGGTGATATCAATGGCATCATTTAGAGGCAAGGGCGAACCGCCATTCGCCCCTACACCTGATATTTTCTCATTTAATGTTTGCCCTTCATAGTATGCCATGGCAATGAACATCCGGCCCTCTTCGGTTTCATCGATTTCAAAAATATTACAGATATTGGGATGGTCCAGGGCAGCAGCTGCCTTGGCCTCATGGATGAAGCGTTTTTTTTCTTCTTTATTGATGTTGATATGAGTGGGAAGAAATTTTAAGGCCACAGTTCTATCCAGCTTCGTATCCAGCGCCTTGTAAACCACTCCCATACCCCCGGCACCAATCTCCTGAAGTATTTTGTAGTGTGATATCGTTTTTCCAATCATTTAATTTCTTTTCTGCTGTGGGCCGGGAGCTGTGAGCCGGGGGCTGATTTGTGAGATTGTTTGTCCGATCATTTTTTAACTTTTTTTGATCTAAGGTTGAGGTTAAGGTTAAGTAAAAAGATCATCTTGCTTTCTATCTCCTGTCTTCTGACTCCTTAATTCTAAGATTATATTTAAACCTTTTCACCAGCAACCAGTTACTATTCACTAGATTATATAACAAAAATCAACTTTTTTTTCAATTCATAATTTCAGGTTGATCAGGTTGTTTTAAATTTTCAACCTTTTAATAGAATTCACTTGAATTATTTTTTTAAATATAATATAAATTGAACAACCTTAAAAAGGAGATGTTTTATGAAAATTGAGAGAAGAAAAAAAAGTGGGGTAGTGATTTTGGATCTACAGGGGAAAATACTGACCGGAGACGCCATTACCGAAATACGTGTCGCCATCAACAACCTGGTTAAAGAGAATGAAACCAAAGTGGTATTGAACTTTTCCGATGTGCCCTATTTGGATTCTACCGGATTGGGTGAAATCGTCAGATCTTTCACCTCCATCAAAAAAATCGACGGCACGGTGAAAATACTCAATTTAACCAGCCGGGTAAAGGATTTGATGACCATCACCAAACTCATTACCGTATTTGAATGCTTTGAAGATGAGGAGAAAGCAATCAACAGTTTTGGTTAGAATTTTAAAATTACCTTAATTTATTTTCAATCTGCTCAAATAGAAATTTATACCAAAATTTAACACATTTCCTTTAACTATTAATCCCTCAATAATTAACAGCGATTATATATTTCTTTTGATGACAATCAGGGTTATATCGTCAGCCTGGGGCAAATCACCGGTATGTAGCCGAACCGAATGTAAAATTTTTTCTAAAATATTCTGGGCCGAATTTTCGCGAGTTTTTTCAACCACTTCAATCAACTTTTCCTCACCGAATTCCTCTTCACGGCTATTAAATGCTTCGGTGATTCCATCCGAATACAGGATGAAAAGATCATCCTGGGATAATGATATTTGCTCCTCATGAAAGCAAAATGACTCCAGGCATCCCAGCACAATACCATCTGACTCCAGGCGGAATGGACTTTTCTCCCTGGAAAATAAAATCGGGTAATTATGACCCGCATTTGAATACTTCAATTGATGGGACAGCACATCCAAAATCCCATAGAAAAGGGTGGCAAATTTTTCCGGCCCGGAATTCTGGAACATATGAAGATTGGAATGTTCAAGACAGGCACTGGAGGAGGCATTCAATAAGGTCTGACTCCGGATGGTTGCCTGAAGATTGGCCATCAACAATGCTGCCGGCATTCCCTTGCCCGACACATCACCAAGACAAAAAGCCAGCTGATGGTTGTTCATGGGAATAAAGTCAAAGTAATCGCCGCCTACATCTTTAGCTGGAATACTCTTGCCGGCAATGTCATACCCATCAATCGCCGGAGCCTGAGTGGGAAGTAGATTCATCTGAATCTCATAAGCCAGTCTTAATTCCTCCTGCATGCGAATCAGAGATTGTTCCTCTTCCAGCAAACGGGCATTCTCAATGACCTGGGCCGACTGGGTGGCAATAATTTCCAGCAAACGGCTGCCCTTCTGAGTAAAGCCCAGATCAGATTGGGAATTGAACAGGGCAATCAAACCGATCATTCGCCCTTTTTGCTTTAAAGGAACCGCCAGCAACGATTGGATGGAAAAAGTCTCCTTTCCCCGTTTTAAAAACCGGTTATCCTCCTGAAAGTCATTGATAACCAATGCTTTTCTGTTTTTCAACATCCAGCCCGATAGCTGGGAATCCAAACGGTAGGGCAACCGGAGTGATATGGTATCCCCCCTCCGGGCCACGGTTTGAAAGGGTTTTTCTTCTGTTTTTTCATCCAGCAGCATAATGGCTCCCTGCTCCACCTCCATATGCTTCAGGCATTTTTGAATGATCAGGTCCAGAATACGGTCCAGTGATAAGGTTGAACTGATGGCTACGGCAATCTCATTCAGCATCGACAATTCTTCAACTGCCCGGCGTAATTGATTGATTTCCCCTTGCAATTTCTGAATCTGGATGATATCTTTTCCGGGATTCATTTTTTTCCTTTAAATAAAAAACCCTTTTGCCCTCTTATATTTATATCACCGGTCTTTTTACATGTCAAATCCATAACCGGCAATCCTGTCACCTGCCCAACTCTTACCAAACCATTTACCTGCGCCTTTTCAAAATATTGTATCCGGAATGGGAATGAACATGCCCACCCAACATATGGATTTGCCATAAATCCTGACTCTTCACGTGCAGAAACGGGGCCAGTATCCGTTTTCCGGTTTTACCGATATTCAGTTCAAGTTGCTTCAATTCCATGAGTTTATTTTTTACTGCATCATCCTGAGCCACTTTGAAACCGGCCTCATGCATCAACAGCGTACCTTTTGCCTTCAGGGCCAGTTCCACTGAAATCTGCAGATAACACAGCATATCTGCCAGAACCTCTCCGGGCACCCGGTTTTTCAGGGAAACCAGATATTGACCGATCCTGGATTCCAGTACTGCCCCGGACCGGATCATCTGAAGTAATTCCACATCAGATACGAAACCCACATCCAGCCACTTCTGGAGCAACTTTTCGCTGCGTTCAAAGACAATAATGAGGGCCAGCGGCAGAATGATTAAAATCACTACGGTCGAGAGCAATGGGTTAAGCAAAAAATGGTTGAAAACAGAATGGATGGCCATGGCCATTCCCAGCCCGGGTAAGTAGTGATAGAGTTTTTCCACCTGTCGACGTTCTATAAAATTTTTAGAAAAAATCCCCACGATTGCAGTCGTTCCACCATGCATAATGGCTGTGCCGAATCCCCGTATGATCCAGAGCAAAAGATTGGGATCTCCCAGGGTATAGAGATAATGAATGTTTTCAACTGCTGCAAATCCGGCACCAATGGAAAACCCAAAGATCGCTGCATCGACCATAAATCCAATTCGCTTGGTCTTGAGCAAATAAATTAGGTAAAGTGCTTTAAAAAATTCTTCCAGAACGGGCGCCAGATAACGACTGAATTGAAGCAGGCTGATTTGAAATGTCCTCAACAGGAATCCGTTCAAAATCAGGCAAAAAACCGCAACCAGGCCGCCCACTCCAATGGCCACCAATACGGAACGTAATTTCAACAGTTTGTAACTGTCCAGAAAAATCAGGGTAATCAAAAAGGCAAAAACCGGTAATAAACTGACAATAACCTTCACCACTACCAGCATGGTCACTGGCTTGTTAAAGAATTTTCAACGATATCATCCACTCATCCGTATCATCCTGATCCGCTTCAAAAGCCCGGGCATAACCCAGGGAAAGGGTGATCTGATGATTTGATAGAATCATGAAACGAATATCAATTTGAAGACCGATATCCAGCAATTCCCTCCGATAAGCTTCATCATCCATGTTGGTCACTAAAGCGGTTGAAAAGACTGAAATAGAAGCCCAGTTGGTATAAAAGGATGAAAAACCCAGCCGCCTGAACAAGATGGGTGGAAGCGTCCATTCCAACATCAATTTGCCATAGTTGGTTCCCCCGACTCCATTCAGGTCAATACCCGGGAAACTGTAATATTTTCGGTACCGGCTGAAATCCTGGTGGTCAATCCAGTTGTTGCCAAAACCTCCGAAATAAAAATTGGCAAACGATTCTTCCCGATCCCCCCAGGCATAACCCAGGGAACCCCGAAGCCAGATAGCCGAATGGTGAAGGGGCAGGGGAAAACCCAGATCGAGATTGGTATATACCCGGGGGAAAAATTGACTATCGGCATAAAAAGCGGTCAGGTAGGTTTCCCATAAAAAACCCTTTTCATAATCCACTGCTCCCAGGGATGCTCTTAAATTTTTGTAATTGAGATTTAAGCTCAAGTAATAGAAATCAGTGAAAGTGGTTTCAACATTCTGAAATTGGGGCATCTCTTCCAGCCCGAAATAACCGGCCAGTTTAACCCCCAGGTCCAAAATTCTGGGTTCATCAAATATCAGACTTTTTTGATACAGCAATTCTATTGAATCTCCCTTACGGCTGGTTTTGGTAGGGCCGAACAGATCATAGAAATCAGCTTTGTTATGGGAGGCACTTAATTTCCAGTTGGAAATCCCCAGATTGAGACCGAGATGCCATCGTTCATACTGAGTAAGATCAGCATCCGGAGTGTAAGAGACGGTAAAATCCAGGGTATTCAGGGGAATAGAGTCAGAGAGATTGAAACGGACACCATAGGCCAGGTAATTCTTGTACCCTTCAACAACCGGGTATACAGATCTGAATTTAAAGTCCTTCAGAATATGGTATTTGCCTCTATAGGTAGTGCAGGACTCCAGGTCTACAATTGAAGGTGCTGGCGCCTGCCAATCCTTGAGCTGAGGATGGTTGTCCAAAACGGTTTGGCCCAGAAATTGAATGGATTTTACGGTTTCAAGGGGTTTGTTTTCAATGATAACCGGGATAAAGCCGCTCGATGTGTAGCGAAAAGCCAGCACCGATTCATCTGAAATCGGGACCGGCCTGAACAAACCGGTTTCACAATTACTGATAATGTGAATATCATCTTTATCCAGATCATAACGGTAAATATTGGACACTCCAGAATAGTAAGAGGAACCCCAAAGATGTTTTCCGTCCGGGGAAAAAACAAAATTGGCCGGGGAAAAATTTCCAAAATCGTAAAGCGTTTCATATTCAGGTTCTCCGTCCATCATGGTTTGGGTATCCATTTTAATCAATAACTGTTTTCCGGTCACACTGGTAAGCGCTCCGATGATCTTTTTTCCGTCCGGCGAGATATCAATATCATAAAGATCAACCCCATAAGGCCAGGAAAACATCTGATTCCACTCCCGATAGGGATAGGGAATTCGCACCAGGGTTGAGATGCCCAGATAATGCCGAACCCCCCAGAGGGATCGATCGGCCCGATTAAAGGCCAGATCGCCCACCCGGCAATCTTTCATCAGTATGGTTGACCGCTTGCTTTTCAGATCTACTTTTTTCAAATCACGCCAGTAGCTATTATCAGTGGTATAGAAAAGAGTGGCTGAATCAGGATCATAGGCCAGTGAGGTCACAAAGAAGAGGTCCGGCCCCTTGAGGTTACAAATCGTCTTCATTTTCCCTGAACGAATATTCATGGCAGCTATATGGGCCACCTGGCCCGGGTAGTTCACCCCAACATAGATTTTCTCCTCCCGGGTATCATAAAATGCCCTGGATACATACCCCAAGCGCTTTTCGGTAATCACCTTCTGAGAAGAGTAGGGGACCTGTCCAAGCCGTTGCAGGTTTTCTAACTGATATTGCTTTTCCCACTGGATCCATTCCGACCAGGCTTCATTCAGGGATAAACCATAGGTTTTTTTAAACTGTTTGGAAAAGTAGGCCTTGCTATCCCTTGATCGTGAAACCCATTTGATGACACTTTCGGGACCATAGCGGTTGGCCAGGTAACTGAAAAACCGGGTGCCGTACAGATAGGCATTCACACCCACCTGAAAATTCTTCTTGGTGGCTTCGGACTGTAATCCCACCTGGTCATGCAAATCCACCTGCTCATGAATCAAGCTTCTAAAGGCCATTTCATCGTAGGCTCCCAGCGCCCTCCCCAATCCGCCGGTCATCCAGGTCTCCATGAATACCGCAATCCCTTCGTGAAACCATCTGGGGGCAAAATCCCGTGGTGAAGTTAAATAACCGTACAATAATGACAAAGGATTATCGGCTGTGGGTGCCACTTTTCCAAAAAATATTTTTCGATAAAATTTGTCCGATTTGGTGGCCTGATCGCTGGCCAGCACATGAACCAGTTCATGATTCATCATCCAATTCATCCGTTCGTTTCCCAGTATGATCTCAAAAACATAATTAAAAGGGGCAATGGACACAAACATCCGGTTGTTGGGTACAGCTGAGGTTCCGGCATTACCAAAATCAGAAAAATCATGAAGAACAACCGTAATTTTTTCCGTGGGTTTGTAATCAAAGATTTTCATATGCTGGGCCAGTGAATTCTCAAAACATCGGGCCACATGGGATACCAAATAGGCATGGGCTTCCCCGAAATAGATCAAGCGAAGGTTTTTTGTTTCAATGGATTGAAAACGGGAGTAAACAGGATGGCTAATAAAAAAAATCGAAAGAAAAATAAATATAATCAAAACGCTGATTTTTTTAATTTTCTCCTCCTCTTTAGAAAAGCACAATACCATTTCCTCCCCAGTTGGGGAGAAAATGGTATTGTATCGATTGATCGTTTTATTTGATCAGTGCTTCTCTGGACAGTGCTTTTCTGAAACTGTCGTGACTGATGGCCCTTCTGAATGAATCCTGGGAGATGGCCTTGAGAAAAGGCTCGCTGAACAGGGCCCGTCTCAAAACCTCATGTGACATGGCCTTTCGCATGGATTCACTGAAAAATGCCCTTCTGAGCGGCTCCCTGGACAGGGCACTCCGCATGGTATCACTGAAAAATGCCTCTCTCAAAACTCCACTGGACAAAGCATTTCTCATGGTTTCACTGAAGAAAGCCTGACGTAAAATCCCATTGCCAATGGCTTTCCTGAAAGTCTCACTGGACAAAGCTCTGAGCAGTGTTTTATTCTCAAATGCTTTCCTTAAACCGGCATCCCGGGAGATGGCCTTCAAGAATTGACCGTCTCCGGCTATGGCCTTTCGGAACACTTCATGATCGGCAACCGCTTTCACAAAAGCTTGATTCGAGAATGCTTTTCTCAGCGGTTCACTGAAGAGTGCTCTTTTCAGGGGTTGGTCCATCAGGGCTTTGCGAAAAGCCTCCTGGTTCAGCGCTCTCATAAAGGGCCCCGAAAACATGGCTTTTCTCATTGCCTGGTCGCCGATAGCCTTTCTAAATGATTCTCCAAACAGGATATTCCGCATGGATTCCATTTCAATTGCCCGGCGGAAAGACTTACAGGCCAGTGCCCGGAGTAAGGTTTTATTGCCCAGAGCCCGGCGTAAGGTTTCATCGCTTCCCATGGCCCGGATCAATCCGTCATGTTTGGATATGGCTTTTCTCAGGGCAACCTCACTGGTCAGGGCCCGGCGGAAAACATCACTGTTAAAGGCTTTGGCCAAGGTCTCGCTGAAAAAGGCTTTATGTAAAGCCTCATCCGCAAATGCCTTTCGACAGGCTTCACCAAACAGAGCTTTTCTTAAGGGTTGATCAGCCATTGCCCTTCTCATGGGTTGGCTGCACAGGGCTTTCAGCATGACCTCATTATTCAGGGCTTTGCGCAAGGCCGGATCATTGGCCATGGCTTTTTGCAACCCGTCATGTCCGGAAACAAAATTCCGCAATGCATTCTGATTACCCAGTGCTTTGCGGAAAGATGCATCCATCATGGCCTTTTTCAAGGGCTCTCCGAATAGGGCTTTTCTTAAATTTTCTCTGGCCAGTGCTTCCTTGAAAGGTCCGTGAAAAAGGGCTTTTCTGAATTCATCCGCTTCCAGAGCCCTACGCAGGCTTTCATGGGAAAATGCCTTGAGAAAGATTTCGCTATTGACAGCCTTCGTGAGATTATCATCCCTGACCATGGCCTTTTTCAAGACCTCATTTAAAGCAATGGCCTTACGAAATGCCTCACGACCGGACATGGCCTTACGAAATGCCTCTCCTGATAAGGCCTCTCTGACCGGCTTACTGAAAATGGCTTTACGTAACACATCATCAGCCATGGCCCGATAAAAGGGTTCGCTGAATAAGGCCTCCCTCAATATATCATGAGACAGAGCCTTCATCAGGGTTTCATTGGAAAGGGCTTTGCGAAGGGATTCGTCATGCAAGGCCTTTCGCACGGAATGGCTGGACAACGCTTTCAATAAAACATCCTGGTCAAATGCCCGGCGCAATTCCGGGTCTTTGGAGAAAGCTTTTTGTAAGCTTTCATCACCGGAGATGGCTTTGCGCAGCGCTTCATGATTTCCCAACGCCTGGCGAAACACATCTCTTGCCAATGCTGCCTTAAGGGGTTCGCAAAAAAGGGCTTTTCTCAACACCTCATCGGACAAAGCCTGGCGGAAAGGTTCATTAAAAATGGCCTTGCGCAATTCATCATTAAAAATTGCCATGCGAAAAGACTCACTGTTCATGGCTTTGCGAAATCCCTCATCAGACATGGCCTTTCTGAAGCTGTTACTCATCATGGCCCGGCGCATACTCTTATGAGAAACGGCTCTCCGCAACGCTTCTCCAAACAGAGCCTTCCTCACCGTTTCATTTTCCATGGCCGCAATAAAATCCTTACTGTTGATCAACGCCTGGATTTGATCATTCTGCAACAGGGTTTGAGTTTGGGAATCACTGAGAACCACATCTGCTGGACTCAGCTGATCAGCTTGATACCGTTGGGCTTGCTCCACACCACCGATTGTCGCACTGGTTTCTTGTCCATCAGGCCAGGGGAAAAAAAGTCCAAAATAGCCAATTAAAATGATGGCTGCTACAGCGCCTCCCAATAACCACTTCCTGGTACTTGATTTACTCATTTCGTCCTCCTTAATACTGATTTTTAATTTATATTGAATCTCATCCACCTTGCTTCGATAATACTTTTTGAGGCTTTTCTCAGGTCTCATGTTGAAGCTCCTTTCGATTATATAGACGAGTGAATAAAAAAAATGGTGAAAAAAAGATTAAAAACTCAAATCTTTACTCAGGTTTTTTCTGATCAGGCGGACCTTGGATTTGACCGTATTGACATTGAGGTTCAAAATCCGGCTGATGTCTTTATATCTCATGTTCTCAAAGAACCGTAAATAGGAAATCTCTCTTTCCGTCTCATCCAGCTTACTCAGACAATGATCAATTTTCTCCAGCAGATCCTGTTCGATGACAATCTTTTCCGGTGTTCGCAAATCCAGAACTTTTTCAATTTCGATTCCACCGGTATTAATAGAATTTTCTTTTCTGCTTTTCAAAAAATCAATACAGTGATTTCTGGCAATTCGATAAATCCAGGCTTTAAATGAATGCAAAGGATTGAAGGTGTTCAGGTTTTTATAAATTTTAATCATGACTTCCTGAAAGATATCATCAAAGGAAGGATGATTAAAGGGGATCAGATTGGAAATATAAAAACCAATTTTCTGATGGTAATGATACCAAATGAACTGAAATAATTTAGATTTTTCCTTTTCTCCGAAAGAAGAGCCGATGAAGACATAAAATCGTTCATAAAACTCTTGAACTTTATCCATGAAGGTTTAGGTTAGAATTGAGTGAAAGGAATCCTGGTTTCCCACCTTTTTCATCCTCTCAGACATCTTGCCTGTTAGAAACTATAATCATTGGCAAAAAAAAAGTCAAGCTTTTCATATTAATTATTTATTCGACTTTTGCTATAATGACATTGTCATTTATATGCAGGTAAAAAAAAGTATAAAACTGAAAAACAGTTTTTCAGAAATAAAAAAACTGAATGAATTTCTCAGGAAATTTCTTCAGCATCATTCCCTTAACATTCTCAACCATCAGGACATTCAGCTTTCTCTGGAAGAGATATTTAACAATATTTTATTATATGCCTATCAAGACAGGCAGATCCATGAAATCAGCTTTCAATTCAATTTGGAAAACAAGGTCTTGTGGATTTGCATTGAAGATGATGGCATTCCTTTCAATCTGCTCAAGGTAAAGGAACCCGAATTAACCACACCTCTTCAGGAACGACAGGTGGGAGGTTTGGGTATTCATTTGATTCGGTCTTTAATGGATGAGATCTCTTATCAAAGAAAAAACAATAAAAATATATTAATCATAAAAAAAGATATAAATTGATAAAATGGGGGTAATATGCAAATAAAAGAAGAAAAAATCGGGTCAGTACTTGTATTATCTGTTTCCGGCAGAGTGGAAATGCTCACCTCACCCCAGCTGAAAGAAAATATTGTCAACCACATCAATATCGGAGAACATCAGCTGCTATTCGATCTCTCCGAGCTTGATTACATCAGCAGCCCGGGCCTGGGTATACTGCTGTATGCAGCCAAATTACTACAGGAAAAAAAGGGAAAAATGGACTTATGCGCTTTGAAACCCCATATTTTTGAAGTTTTTAAAATCTGCGGTTTTGACAAGGTTCTCCCCATTTTTCAGACCCGGGAGGAAGCCCTCAAGGCATTTGACCGGTAACAGGGTGGCGGTCAGGTTTTTATGTTGATGAAAAAGTAGAATGAAACAGCCCCAAATAGAAACAAAGGTGCGAAGGCGGATAAAAAGGGCGGCAGGATTCCGCTGGAACCCAGGGCACTGAATATCCCGATGGCACCCCAGAAAATCATGGAAACCCCCACCGCGATTCCGATGCCGTACAGGGTTCCCTTGTTACCCATCAAAAATGAGAAGGGAATGGCAATGAACACCATGATCAAACTGGCAAAGGGAAAGGCAACTTTGTAGTAGAGTTTGGCCCTGAATTTGGTGGGATCCGATTTGTTCTTTTCCAAATATTGAATATAATTATTCAATTTGGCAATATTCATAAATTCAGAATACGATATTTTTTTGGTGAATATAGACCGTCCCTCTTTAACAACTATTTGCTTTTGATCAAATTCCTTGAAATCATGCGGAGTATTTTGTTTAAATGTTCGCTCAAAACCGTCTCTGAGAATCAGCTGGTTTGGCCCTGACCAGGCTGCAGTTTTGGCCACGATTCTTCTGGAAATTTCAAATTGCTCATTAAAACTGATGGCAGTAAATTTCACAAACCGATTGGTTCTCCGGTTATAAAATTGATAGTGGAACAATTCATTTTGACCGGCTATGATCCAGTTTTTTCTCAATTCAATATCGGTTTTCCGGGTTATATTCCGAATGATATTCAAGGTTTCCATGGCATTTTTATTGTACTGGGGGGTCAGGTTTTCCTGAATAAAAAAGGCCAGCAGCGAAACCACCAGTCCGAAAAAAAATGCCGGCAAGGTCAATCGATGCAGGCCGATTCCACTGACTTGAACCGCAATGATTTCATTATTCTTGCTCATCAATGAAAAGGTTAACAAAACCGCTGTTAAAATAGAGACCGGGAAGGTAAAGCTGATAAATTCAGGGATATTGTAAAACACATAGTTGAGTAAAAAATAAAATTCCACCTTGTTTTTGATGATCTCATCAATAAGATCGACAATGGTCAAAATAGAAAAAATGAACATTAGAGAGAGAAGAATCAGTGTAAAAACCAGAGTCAACCGTTTGAGGACATAAATATCCAGAATCTTAAACAGTCTGGATTTTGCCTTTTTTACTTTTAAAACAAAGAGAACTTTCCTCCTTTTTAAAAACGCTTTTTCTTTAAACCGATTAAAAAAGGAAAGCATGTCCTCCCAGTCGATGGATTTTTCTTTTGAAGTAAAAAAGTACAGACCAATCCCTATCAAAATCAGGAACATGTTGGGGAACCATATGCCCGCAAACGGCGAAATGATCTTCTTCAGAATCATGTTTCTAGCCGTGGTAATAATGGTGTAATAGAGGAAAATGATACCCAGTGAAATAATGAAACCGCTGACTTTCCCCCCTTTTTTGGTTGAAATGCCCAGAGACAAAGCCAGGAACCCAAAGGCCAGGCACGTAAATGGCAGGGCAAATTTGTTATGAAATTCAATTTGAATACTCAAATCATCGGGTTCATATTTCAGGGTTTCCAGGAGATGGGGAAGGGTTTGCTGGGTGCTCCTGCGGGTTTGCTTGATATTAATCAACTCAGGAATATATTCTCTGAGGAATTTAAAACTCTGGGAATAGCTCTGTTTGGGTTCTTTTTTTTTAAATCCCTGAATCACTGCATCGCTGAGGGCGATATGGCTTTCTCTTGTTCCATATTTTTGAATGAATTTTCCCCTCTTGGCTATGATCATCTTGTCATCATTGGCCTGCTTCATTGAATAGAGGAATATGTCTTTCCATTCTCCGCTTGGATTGTCAATTTCATTGAAATAAAGCACATAAAACGGAAACCCCGTATAAAACGTTTTTGGTTTTATATTGGAAACCGCCTTGGACAGAATCACCTGGGTGTATAGCCGGGAAAACCTGTAGTTACTCTCCGGGGCCACATACATGATCAACCAGGAAGAGAACAACCAGGTCAGTACGGTAAAAATCAAAACCGGTTTATAAACCCGCAGATTGTTTACTCCCATGGTCCGGTAAGCCACAATCTCATAGTCAGTGCTCATCCGACTTAAACCGGCCAATACCCCCATTAGAGTTGCCATGGGTATGGTAAAAGACAGAAAATCTGGCAGAAGATACAGCAATATCTTCAAAATGGTCCAAGTGGAAGCACTTCTGGAAATCAGCACATTGGACAAAACCAGAATCTGATTAATGAGCAGGGTGAAGGTATACACCAGAAGCCCGATACTGAAGGGCGAAATGATTTCCTTCAACACATACCGATCAAAGGACTTGAGCATTTTCCAATCATATCATATTCACAATAACAAACCAATATTTGATGTTTTTGAGATATTGTTGTGTTCGGCTGTTCTAAAAGTTATAATAAAAAGCGGAGAAAAAATGAAACCACTGAAATCTATCATGTTTTGGTTATGGTTAAGCCTAATTTTAAATTTCCAACCATCAATGGCCGTGAAAAGCGAAGCGGCGATCGTCATGTGTGGACCCAGCGTCAAGCAGATAGAAAACATCAACCAGTTGTATGAGAGGGATTTGCTCCATCTCAACAATATCAAACTGATTTGTGTTTATCACCAGAATGAATTGATTTTCCACAAGCCCTCATTCGAAGAAGAGATCATCTCCAATTACCAGCCAGCAATTGACTACGTAAGGGAAAAGGATCTGGACTGGGTCAGTTTTGAAGTGATAAAAGGTGTGGTTGAGATAAATAACCTCTTCAAAAATAATATCTGGACCCCTCAATTCAAAAGAATTTACGATCAGAGTCAGGGCATTATTTTTACCGGTGGTTACGATTTACCGCCATCCATATACGGTGAGGAAAACAATCTTCTCACCTCGGCTGCCACCCCCATCCGATCACTCTATGAGTGTTCTTTTCTATTCCATCTTTTGGGCGGCAACCAGAATTCTGATTTCACGGCTTGGCTCGAATCCAGAAAAAGTTACGTTGTACTGGGTATATGTCTGGGTGCCCAAACCTTGAATGTATCCACAGGAGGGACCCTGTTCCAGGATATTCCATCCCAGATTTATCATTTGAATACCATCGAACAAGTATTAAAACTCTCTCCGGATAAAATCCACAGTTCCATTTATATTAAAAAGCTTCATCCCTTTGAAAAGGATCTGGCCCCGGCATTTCATCAAATAAAATTCAAGAACCACAGTCTGTGGACCCAAAAAATGGGCATGCACAAGTCAGATCGCCCTTTTGTCTTATCCTCTCATCATCAGTCCGTCAAAACTCTGGGGAAAGATCTTGTGGTGGCCGCCACTTCATTGGATGGAAAAGTGATAGAAGCCATCGCCCATTCCAGATACAAAAATGTCCTGGGAGTTCAGTTTCATCCGGAATATTTCCTCCTTTACCAAAAAGGATCACGCTTCAAAACATCTCCCCGGCAGAAATCCAATTTGAATTTACGTTCATTCTTATTTAACCACCCACCCTCAATGAAATTTCATCAAAACTTATGGAAATGGTTTTCTGAAGCCCTTTTGGGTATATAATATATTTGCTTTTTGGTACAAAATTTTTTATAATGGCATGTTAAACAAATGAGGACTATAAATGGCAGAAGATTTGTTGAAGAGCATCAAACAAATGAGCAAGGAACGCGGGATTTCCCCAGATATTTTCTATACTGCCATTGAAGAAGCCCTCCTCACCGTTTCCCAAAAATACTTTGAAGAAGGTACCGATATACAGGTGGAAATTGACAAGGAAAAAGGGCAGATTCAGGTCTTCACCACCAAACTAATCGTAAGAAATGCAAAAGACCCTATCTCTGAAATAGACTGGAAGGAAGCGTTGAAACTCAATCCAAAAGTCAGAGAGGGTGATGAAATCAAAATATTCCTTCCCGGTGAAACCCTGGGAAGAATAGCCGCACAGTCAGCAAAACATATCATCATGAACAAGGTACTACAGGCAGAACAACAGAGAATCTATGAAAAGTACTTTCCCCTCACCGGAACCCTGCTTTCCGGTGAGATTCGGCGAAAGGAGAAAGACAACCTGATTGTGGGCCTGGATATCGGCGAAGCCATTTTGCCCCCCAAGGAATTATCTCCCAAAGATGCTTTTAAAAGAGGCGAGATCGTCAAATTTTTAATCAAAAGGGTTTTTTCTGAGGGTAACGGGCCATTAATACTGGGATCAAGATATATGAATGATTTTGTTATAGAACTCATCAAAAAGGAAGTACCGGAGGTTTCTGAAGGCATTGTGAAGATATTTTCAATTTCTCGGGAACCCGGAACCAAAACCAAGGTAGCGGTTTATTCCATTGATAAAAGTGTTGACCCGGTCGGTGCCATTGTGGGAATGAGTGGCAACCGGGTTCTGTCTATTAGCAAAGAACTCCATGGAGAACGGATAGATGTAATTGCCTGGAGTAATTCCCCCGATCGATTCATTGCCTCAGCCTTAACACCTGCAGAAGTGTTGAAGGTAATTATCATTGATCAAGATAACTGCAAGGCCGAAGTGACCGTATCCGCGGAATCACTGTCCTCGGCTATCGGGAAAAAGGGCATCAATATCAAACTGGCCTCCAAATTGACCCAGTGGAATATTCAACTTACCAACGAAATGGAAAACAGAACTGAAACGAATCAAAAAAAATTGTAGGAGAAAGCTCTATGCAAACCATAAAATTACACGAAGCGACCAAGCAGTTTGAAATTTCAAATAAATTGGCCATGTTTTATCTGAAAAAGAAAAAAGTACCGGTTAAATCCCATTCCTCGGTTATATCCATGGAACAACTGGAACTGTTACGGGAATTTTCATCCAATCAGGATAAATACACCAAGCTCATTAATGAATTTAAGGATTCCCAAACCAAATCAAAATCAACCAAGACAGTAAAAACCGATACCGCCCCGAAAAAAGAACCGGAGAAAAAAGTGGAAATACCAAAGCAGAAAAAATCCCCGGCCAAAAAAACCCCGAAAGTAAAAATTGAGGAAAAGGATATTCCAAAAGAAAAAAAGCCAATAATCGAAAAAATAGAAAAAAAAGAGGAAAAAAAGGTAACCCCAAAACCTCCCGAACCTCTGAAAATTATTCCCAAAAGGGAGCCGGAGAAGAAGAAACCTGCCAAACCGGAACAGCCAAAAAAACCGGAAGCGCCTCCAAAGGAAATGAAGGAAAAAACACCCCCTGTTGTCAAACCCAGACCTGAGAAGAAATTCCCCAATTTACCGGAAACGATTCAAATATCCGATTTTATTACCTATAAAGAACTTTGCGAAAAATTGAATCTAAAATTAAAAGATGTTGGTAAAAAATTGAAACACCTCAGCCAACAACATCAAACCAACCAGCTGCTTAACCTGGAAGACATCAAGAACATCTGCGGTGAATTTAAAGTTGAATTTGATCTGAAAGGTTACGAGGATTATATTTTTAATGAAGGTATCGAAAAAAGCGGCGCAAAATTAATTCCCCGGGTACCAGTGGTTGCCGTAATGGGACATGTGGATCATGGAAAAACCACTCTATTGGATCATTTAAGAAAGACCCAGGTGGCCGCTAAAGAAGCTGGCGGAATCACCCAGAAAATTGGGGCTTATTTGCTTCGAATTAATAAAAATGCAATTGTGTTCATCGATACACCGGGTCATGAAGCCTTTACCAACCTGCGAGCCCGGGGTGCGCAAGTAACCGATCTGGTTATTCTGGTTGTGGCTGCCAACGAAGGGGTTAAACCCCAGACCATCGAAGCCATTAATCACGCCCTGGCAGCCAAGGTTCCCATTATCGTGGCCATCAATAAAATAGATATGAAAGGTGCGGAACCGGATAAGGTCAAACAGGAACTGAGCCAACACAACATCCTGGTGGAGGATTGGGGCGGAGATATCGTTTCAGTGGAAATCTCTGCCAAAACCGGCCAAAACCTGGATGCCTTACTGGAAATGATCAGCCTGGTTACCGAAATGCAGGAACTTAAGGCCTATAAAGATATCCCGGCCCGGGGCACCATTATCGAGTCCCGCCTGGATCCCAAGCTGGGTTCGATGGGCACGATTTTAATTCAACACGGCCAGCTACACAGAGGAGATCACTTCATCTGCGGCAACTCCATCGGTAAAGTCAAATCAATATTCAATGACAAAGGAGAGACCATTGATACTGCAGAAGCACCCATGCCGATTGAGATAATGGGTTTTGATGAAATTCCCAATTCCGGAGATAAATTCCAGGTCATAGATGATATCGAAAAAGCCAGAAAAATCATTGAAATGAGAAAACTCAGAGAAAAGGAAAGTAAAAAGGAAGAAATCGACGCTGAAAAAAAACTGAGTCTGCAAAATCTTTTTAAAAAAATGGAAGCGAGCAAAACCAAGATATTCCCCATCATTACAAAAACCGATAATTTCGGTTCGGGTGAGGTTATTGAAAAACTGTTACTGGAAAAAAATGCTGACAACCTGACCATTGATATCATCCACAAGGGTATCGGCAATATCACTGAGGGGGATATACTGCTGGCATCAACAGCCGGAGCCATTATCATTGGGTTTAACATCAAGGTTCCCCAAAAAGTATTGATCCTTGCCAAAAGGGAACAAATCGAAATCAAACTGTTTGATGTTATTTATCATCTCATTGAGGAAATTGAAAAATCCATCAAGGGTGAAATCGTACCGGAATATATTAGCAATCTCATTGGAAAAATCGAAGTGCTTCAGAAATTCAAGATTTCAAAGCTCGGACTCGTAGCCGGTTGCATTGTCAAAGAAGGCAAGGTAACCAATAAATCAAAACTCAAGGTAGTCAGGGGAAACGATCTCGTTTTCGAAGGTGATATCGAAACCCTGAAGAGGGTCAAGGATGAAGTTTCTGAAGTCAGGGCAGGGACCGAATGCGGGATCAAAATAAAGAACTTCAATTCCATTGAGGTCGGCGATATAATTGAAGCATACGAATTAACTCTGAAAGAATGATAATCGGTATAATGACCTTGGATCTAATCGCTGAAAATTCACATAGCTTGAAAGAAAAAAGACATATCGTCTCCAGTATAAAAGACAAATTAAAGTATAAATTCAATGTTTCCCTGATTGAAAGTGACTATCAGGATTTATGGCAAAAAATCCAGATTACCATTGTCATGGCTGCCAATAAGAAAGTTCTGGCAGAAAAAGTGTTTCACCAGATTGAAGAAATTATCTTTTCAAATTATGGCGTTCAAATTATTCACGTCAATAAAGAGTATATTTAACCCATCATGCCCTACCGAAAACAAAGATTCATCAGCACCTTAAAACAAAGCCTTGGAGATATATTGCTGAACGAGATCCATAATCCCGAACTTCAATTTATTTCAATCTCAGAGGTGAGTGTCAGCAATGATCTGAAAAAGGCCAGTATCTATGTGTCTTCTCCCACCCAGAATATTGAAAATATTATCGAACAACTGAATAAGGCCAAGGGATTTATAAAGAAAAGACTGCCGGAAAAAATGAGCCTGAGATATGTTCCGGAACTGGATTTTTATGAAGATGCGGGTTTTGAAATGGATCAGAAAATCTCCGATATGAACCAAACCTGAAATGAAAAAACAAATTTCAAAAATAATCAATGATTCAAAAAAAATTGCCATCAGTTCACATGTGCGCCCAGATGCTGACTCTATCGGAAGTGGCCTTGCCCTCTGTTTGATGCTCAAACAATTGGGCAAACAAGTTCAATTCATGAACACCGACCTTGCACCCTACCCCCTGACCAAATTGCCCGGTTATGAACTCATCCAGTATGAACAGATTTATCCTCAGCCTTTTGACATCCTCATACTTGTGGAAGGTGGTACCGAATCCAGAACCGGCCAGAAACACATTGATCAATACTTCACCATCAATATTGATCACCATGCCACCAGCAGCCAGGATGCCAACATAAACTGGGTGGTTCCTGAAGCGGCTGCGGTTGGCGAATTAATATATGAACTGGGATTTCAACTTAATGTTCGATTCACCCGGGACATTGGTTTTAACCTTTATGCAGCCATTATTTCCGATACCGGTTCATTCAAATATTCCAATACTACCCACAAGTCATTGAGAATTGCATCGGAGTTGGTTGAAAAGTGCCAGTTCTTACCTCATGAAGTAAGCAATCTGCTGTTTAATTCAAATCAATACGACAAAGTGAAGATGATACCCAAGATTCTATCCACATTGGAATTGAAATTAAATAACCGGGTATCCATCATTGAATTCCGACAACATTTCCTGGAAAATCTGAACCTAAAAGAAATTGAAACCGAAGATATTATTGCAGTTGCCAGGTCAATAGACGGTGTACAGGTAACCCTGTTTTTCAAGGAGATCGACACGGATTTATTCCGGGTATCCATCCGATCCAAGGGAAATTTTAATTCACAACTGGTGGCCAGTGAATTTGATGGCGGGGGACATGCCCATGCTGCCGGCTTCTTTTTCAACGGCAATATCAACCAGGCCAAAGAAAAAATTCTCCCGGTAATACAGGATCATTTTGACAATTGCTCTCAGAAATGATATCGGGCCTTCTCGTCGTAAACAAAGCCAGTAATATGACTTCACACTCGGTTGTGGAAAAGATCAGAACTTTATACCATATACCAAAGGTTGGACATTTCGGAACATTGGATCCCATGGCTGAAGGTATTTTACTGGTGGGGATTGGTAAAGCCACCAAATTTTTTGACTTTTATATTCAAAAAAAGAAACTGTATTCCGGAACCATAAAATTCGGTTGCCCCACTTCAACCTATGATAGGGAAGGCACACCCCTGTCTGAAATAAATGACATCGACTTGAATGGAATTGATCTCGATTCCTTACTCAGTGAATTTACTGGGGAAATTCATCAAATTCCTCCTGCCTATTCAGCCAAAAAGTACAAAGGCAAACCGCTTTATAAATATGCCCGGGAAAAAAAGCCAATTGATATAAAACCGGTTATGGTAACCGTCTACTCCCTGAAAGGAAAAATTCTCAATCCGGACACCCTCTGGTTTGAAGCCCAGACATCGGCCGGCACCTATATCCGTTCCCTGGCCCATGATATGGGCCAGAAACTGGGTGTGGGAGCTTATCTGGATACGTTGAAGAGATTGAGCATCGGTGAGTTTGACCTGACCGCAGCAGTTTCAAGTGAGCAATTATCCAACCGGATCCATATAACAGACTTTTCAAAATTGGTCATCCCTATCGAAAGTTTGCTGCCGGAATTCCCGAAAGTTATTGTGACCGAGACAGGGAAAAGGGGGGTGATAAACGGAGTTCCCCTGGTAACGAAAGAGATTATTAAAATTCTCCCCTCAATCAACAAAACCTATTTTCGAATATTTGATGAAGAGGGAAAACTCCTGGCCATTGCCCGCAAGGATGACAAGATCAGGCAGTTCAATCCCTTTATCGTCTTCCCGGACTGATAAAATAATAATCTTTACAATAAATTCGGAAATAGCATAACCGGAATTGGATCTGCCGGTAACAGAAATTAATAAAAGAAGACTGGGCTAACCACTCGATTGGACAGGTCAAAACGAAGGCCTTCTATTTGCAATAAGGCCCTTTTCATATCCATCCCTCCCTGAAATCCGCCCAAAGACCGGTCTGATCGAATAGCCCGATGACAGGGAATAATAATCGGAAAAGGATTGTTGGCCAGGGCATTGCCTACTGCCCGCGCCGCATTCGATTTTCCCAGAAAGCGGGCAATTCGCCGGTAGGTACTAACAGCCCCCCGGGGGATTTCGTATTCGACACGCAAAACTTCTTTCTGAAAATCAGAACAGATATCCATTTGCACATGATCAAGCGAAAACTTGACCGGTTTTCCTCCCAGAAAGAGTTCAATCTCATCAGCCATTGCCTCCATTTCCGGACAGGTTGCCCGAATCGAATGGGGAAATAGGGCCTTAAGCCTCAATTCAGCTGATTGATCCGGTCCTGAAAGCAATATCCGATAGAGGGCTGGCTTTTCATTTCGGGATGACCAGAGCACCACCAGCTGACCAAAAGAGGTCAGTCGGGTCATGTTCTTAATTTTTGCATCCATTCGTGAAATTTGCCCAGCTGACCCGAACCGGTTTTTCCTCAATAATATATGGTAATCTTAAAAGAGCCTGAATTATTCTCAAAATTAAAATCATTGATGCCGACATACAGTCTGTTTTTTCGGTCCATATGAAATGGGGCCTTATCATTCCCCACATAGAATGGTTTTCCCCTTTCTCCGATTTTTGAAATAACCGCACCGGTTGGATGATGGGGAAGCGGCTTGTTTTTATTCAAGGTAAGATTCAATTCACCATTTTGGAAAACCCGGGTATTTTCATCAATATTTATGAAACCGGTGACTGAGAAGAGAACTTCCTGACCGATATTCACATTGATACCCGTATCCAGCCAGTTCTGGTTTCCCTTAATCACAATGGTTTTTTTTCTTTTGTTCTGTCTGAACTTTTGATAACTGGATTCGATATCAAAGGATGATAAAAGGCCTTCTTTCTCCCGTTTATTGAATTCAATTTTCCAAACCTGTGATAACGGGAATCTCATGAGTCGGTAAAATTTTCCAAACCTATATGCGTTAAGAAAAATCACATTGTATTTGAAAGCAACCATTTGACCCTCAAATACCTTTCCATCAACCGTATAGAGGAAATCTGCTGACAGATCAACCTGCAAGAGAATGAGGAAACACAAAACAACCATCAAGTATTTGCTATTTTTATTCATTTCCAATAAATACCTTTATAGACTATTTTACAAAAATTTTCAAGATATATCTTCCGGATTCCACTTATTTTTATGTTTTCCGATGGTGTCGGGAACGAAAGACTGTCATGGATTTTTTTTAAACGCTGCATGACCGCAAAAACAGCCGCACTGCCGGTTGAGGAAAACAGGGTCCTCCCGACCCCCCTTTCGTAATAAAAAATTTGAAGCGGTCTTTCCGCATCCTGACAGAACAGTTCCACATTGGTCCCCTGAGGAAAAATCGGGGCAGAAGCCAGCTCTTTTGCCATGGCCTGAAGTTTGTGGTCTGAAGAAAATTCAGATAACAACACCACTGCATGCGGGTTCCCAACTGAAACCGGAACAAAAGCAATATTCTGATACCGGTACTCGAGACGGTTGGATTCCAGAAAGGGAAAAAATTCAGCTTGCTGAAAGTTGGGTTCGCCGATTTCAATTCGAAGTTTGAATTTGTTTCCCGTTCTTTCGATCAATTCCACCGCTTTTTTGCCAACCCCGGTATTCAACATGACACCATCCCGGAAATGATTCAACTGAAAAAGAACCGAAGCCAGGCCTGCCATTCCATTCCCCGACAGTTCGGCCCGGGTACCATCCTGATTGTATATTTGAAAATCAGCAGATTTTTTCTGAATCCGGTAATATACAACTCCATCCGCACCAGCGCCGGAATTTCTATTGCAGACAACTCTGGCCAGTTCGCTTTTTTGCTGGTCCCTGCTTAAATCAGCTTCTTCCAGATCAATATGAATAAAATCATTTCCGGAGCAAACCGTTTTATAAAAAATCATACGGGAAGTTTAAACTTTATGAAAAATTCATCTCCATTCCGATTCATATAGAAAAAGACAGAAGATCCGGGCTTTTTTTGAGCAATAATACGTCTGAATTCTTCAACACTCTCAATCTCGGTGCGGTTAATTGCCAGGATGACATCTCCCTCTTTGATTCTGTTTTCCTGGGCCACGCCTCCACGTTTAACACTTTGCACCACCAATCCTTTGGAAGTCCTAAGCCCATATTTCCTGGCCAGAGACGGTGTGTTCCTGACCAGAACCATTCCCAGGTCCATGCTGCTGCCATCATCTTGAGTCCGGAATTTAACCGAATCCGGCGCTTCGCCAACTTTTACCGTTACTTTCTGACGTTTTGATCCCCGGTATATGGTAAGCCGGATTTCATCTCCGGGACTCAAGTTGGCAATCTTGATTTTTAATTTTTCAGCGGTTTTAATTTTGTTATTGTTGACCTCAACCACCAGGTCATATTTTTTCAAACCTGCTTTCTGAGCAGGCGAATCGTCTTCAACCCTTACAATTAAAACCCCGCCCATCTCCAGATCCAGTTCCTTGGCATCTGCGTCATTGATACTCTGTATATTAACACCCAAAAAACCGCGGACAACCCTTCCTTTGGATTTCAAATCCTCCACGACCTTTTTAGCAAGATTTGAAGGAATGGCAAAACCAACACCCACATTTCCACCGGTCGGGGCAATAATGACCGAATTAATTCCAATCACTTTACCGTCCATATTAATGAGAGGGCCCCCGGAATTTCCCCTATTGATAGCCGCATCGGTTTGAAGAAAATCTTCGATATCAGCAGCGCCCAACTGCCTTCCTTTGGCAGAAATAATTCCAGCCGTCACACTTAAGTCCTGATAAAAAGGATTACCGATAGCCAAAACCCATTCGCCGACTTCAACTCCATTGGAATCACCGAGTTCAATGTAAGGCAGCTTATTGTCCTTGATTTTCAACAGAGCCAGATCGGTTCTGGGATCAACTCCGATTTTCTTTGACTTGTATTCTTTCCCATGGATATCGAATATTGATATTTTCACGGCATTTTTCACCACATGATAGTTGGTTAAAATATAACCATCCGGGGAAATGAGAAAACCGGATCCCACACCGGAAACCTTTTCCCTTCTTTTGGGAACGCTAAAAAATCGATCAAAAAAATCATCACCAAAAGTGGTACCACCCCTCTCAACGATTGATTCCGATATCACTTTGACCACCGCAGGCCTCACTCGCTTCACCAAGGGAGCAAAATTCAGTCCATTGACCTTGATGGTTTCAGCCCGGGCAATGGTCGGACTCAAGACGGATCTATTGGATTCAGATTTCTGTAAGTACCCAAATGTTAAAGCAAAGAACAATGCCCCGGCAAGGAAACTTATTCCAACAACCAAACCAATTTTCTTCATGGCAACCTCCTCAACTTAATTAATCAACCAATATTCAATTTTGACCATTATTCAAGATATTTTGAATTTGACGCTTATATTGATTAAAAAGTTTCAATTTTTTCCCAAACTTTTAATATACGATATTATACCATAATACAGGCCATTTGCAATCAGATAGCGGTAGTAAGAAGTCTTTAACCGTTTTGCTTCATGTATATTGCTTAAGAATGAAGTTTCCACCAAAGATGCCGGCATTCTGGCCCCTATCAATACATAAAATGGCGCTTTTTTCACACCCAGATTGGTGATTTTACTATATTTACTTTTTAATTGCTTGACCACATGCTTTTGAATAAATTGGGAAAGAATTCTTGATTCGGATTTTTTGGCATTTTTTACAATCTGTTTCACAATGGTTTCCATCTCTCCAATTGATTTTTTACTGATTGCATTTTCCTGAGCAGCCACACTCATTGACCAGGGATCTGTGGTCAGATTCAGATAATAGGTCTCAATTCCCCGGGTAGTTTTCCGGGGAGCAGAATTGACATGAATGGAAACAAACAAATCGCTTTTCTTGGAATTGGCAATGGCGGTTCTCTCTTCCAGGGAAATATAACGGTCGCGCTCCCGGGTCAGAATAATCTCATATTTTGAATTTTTTTTAAAAATGCTTTTCAGTCTTCTGGCCAGATCCAGAGTTATGGTTTTTTCATAGAGCTTCAGTGAGCGGTTAAAAGTACCCGGATCCTTTCCCCCGTGCCCCGGGTCAATGACAATCCGGTGAACCCCTAGCCCCAGTTGCCTGACCATGGAATACTGACCTTCGATCTGCTCAGGTGTTGAATCCACCCGGTCCGAACGGCTTGAAACCGATTTATCAATATGATTGATATCATCCTGGAAAATATCAAAGACCACTCTGAAAGGCGAGCTCAAATAAAACTTGTCATATTTTCCGATCTTATCAAAATCAAACACAATTCTCAAATTATGTTTTTGCCGCTGCCCCAATCTAATTCTTTTCAAGTTTCCGGATTTTATCAGTATTTCCTTTTTGTTGGCTTCCGGGTAAGCTTTGGAAAAATCGCAGTCCGGTAAATCAAAATAAAGCCGGGTCAGATTCTGTCCGGGTAAAAGTTTTTCCTGAACTTTCAGTGAAGCGGAAAGATCGAGTACAACCCGGGTATAGTCGGGATATGCATAATAACGGATATTTAATAATTGATTGTTTTTTTTTGTAGACAGATTGGCGATGAGAAGGATAAAAAGAAAAAGGAAAAAAAAGGCTTTTTTCATAACCTATAAATGTACTAAAAAAAGCCCTGAAAATCAAATTTGACCGGTCTACCGGCCAAAAATTCTCGGCTTACATCCAGTACCTGGCACTTCCAAAGGCGATCAGGGTAACCAGCATTCCAATGATTACTGAAATGACGATAGCAATAACAATGGTACCCACAAAATAACCGACCGCCTTATCCTGAAGCGGTTCTTTCAGGTCCTTAATCCCGGTATACAAAAGATACAGGGAATAAAGCCCGCCAATGAAAGCCAGAAAACTGATATTGGGAATCAAATAAAATATACCGGCCACCCACATGGCGGTGTAGGCATAGACGGCAACTTTCATCGAAGCCACCATATCTTTTTTTGAACCAAATGATGGGGCCAGTGCATCGATTACAAAACCAAGCAAAAATACACCCACCAGTGAAAAGATATAACTGAAAACTGCCCATAATATACTATTCCCAAACGGAGCTCTGACCGTAATACCCAGAAATGATCTCCCGATCACGATCCAGCCCAGGAAACCGGCAACGGCGGGAATGGCAGCCAGAATAATGGCATATTTAACAAACAGATCCTGAATGGTGGCGGATTCGCCTTTAATGACTTTCCATTCATCATTGGGTTTGGTTAAAATCGCTATCGCTCTTTTAATAATTGCATTGAAATCCATTCAAACCTCCTACGCTTTGATATTTACTATAACAGAACGAAAATCCATTGTCAATTTTACCGAATTCTTTCATACCCGGTCGATATTGCCAGGATAAAACCGGGAATCAGGCCAAATAGACATTCACCATTGCTTGCAGTTTTGTGAAATGGCTGCCCTCCCAGTATATTTTCCCGCATAATCGGCATATTGAATAGTTCCGGCACCAGGCTTGAACCTTGGGAGGAATTTTTTCCCGGTTTGATTGAAACAAATCAGTATTTTCATCCAAAGATATCAAAAGTCCGTTGCAGATCAGACAACGGGTAAAAGGTTTGCAGATATCCCTCAATCGGAGGCGACTCAATACTTCAGGTACCTGCATTTCCGGATCCGTACTCCGGATATACAACCCTTTCTTAATGATTTTCCGCATCAGCAGATGGCGGTCCCGGGTCAGCAACATCCGGTCTTCTTTGGCTGAAATCGAGGCCAGATCAAGATCCGTCCATTTATTGCTATAAACAGTATCCAATCCCAGCAATCTCAATTTTCGAACCAGGGATCCCAGATGAACATCTCCGAGAAATTTGACTTCATTCGGATTCAGATGGTCAGCTGACCGGAGATCTTTAATAGAAAAAGGATAAACTTCAATCCGGACTGGCTTTGAAACCATCTGAAAAGAATCAACAGGCATCCCATCCAATTTGATATTGCCCACCTCGGTGTGGGGGATTCCCATTGATTCGATCAAATCTTTTATTGACCTGGCCATTTTCTGGCTTAGTTTTATGGACTTTTCCCGTTCGGATTGGGGTAAAAAATCATTCAATTCATGAAAAAAAATGACCTCAATTTCAAATTCCATCATGTCTTCGGACTGGTTTGGCATTCAGGGCCGACATGCCCAAAACAACCGTTTTGGATTTCGGTGGGGAAATGAAGGCTTCCTGCCGTAGAGCAAATCATCAAAGAACAATGCAATTCTCTGATTGATGGGATTTCTGGAAATATAGAATCGAATCAGCCGGTGAAACAATGTGTTCGGTTTGGTATAAGGGCAGACCCGAATGCAAAAACCGCAGTCCGAACCGATTTTTTTCCAGAAAGAAAAGCAGCGCTCCTGGTTAACAGACCAGTGCTGAAATCCCCGGCTGGAAGGCTGATCACCGGTAGCAATGGATTTGGTCGGACAATTCTCAGCGCATTTCTTACATATCCTGCAGAAATCATCAATATGAAGGGCTTCTTTCGCGGTTGGCAGCAGCTCCAATTCAGTGGTCACCACCGAAAGCCTTACACAGGGACCGTAAGTCTTATGCACCAGAATGCCCATGCGACCGAGTTCACCCAGGCCAGATGAGACGGCCAGGGGAACACAAAGCGTTTCATAATTCCCATCACTGTGGGCCCGGGCATCATATCCCAAATGCCGTAGATACTCGGCAATTATATAGGCAATCTTTGCTGCCTCCACATATTGACGGGAAGATTCGAGTATGGCCGGTAAGGCCGGGGCATGAGTCATCATGTTCACATCCATGGCCACCACAATGACAATGGCCATCTTATGATGATTATCAATGGGTTTCCCCCAATCTGAACCATGTCGGCCGGCATGACTGTATAAATGATAAGTCTCCAATGGCGAGATTCCCACATCCACAGCCCCATAATAAAGGGCTATTTTCTTTAAAATCCCGGTTACGGTTGCCGGATCGATATCCTGCAGACGGGGTTTTACCTCGCCCCTGGCAAAAGGCCTTATTCTATCCAGAAACGAAAAGGCGGCATCAAAAATCGGAGAATGCTCAGGATCAAAATAGGTATGGGACGTATCTCCCAGTTCAGGCTGGCGATGAATCTTTTCATCCACCGCCTTCTTTTCAGGATGACGTGAATAATACTTTTGGTGCAATTCAGCATGGAATTTCAGATTATTCCGTGAGAACATGTGATCCCGTTCATCAAACTGCTCTCTTTGGCTTGGCGGGATATCAGGCTTCCGGGGAAAATATCGGATACATGCAATCAGGAGAAAAAAAGCCAGGAAAAACACCATTCCGAGGTTCAAATAAAATACCCAGTCCAGGCGGGAAAATAATAGAAATGTAATCCAGGCCATCATATTAACCAGAAATCCCATTGTCAAAATGAAAGTCGCTCTCATTTCCTTCTCATGCCAGGATGAAACCGTCATCAGTAAAAAAAGGCATGTCGTCACTGTCATCAAAAAAAGATTAATCATTGTCATGATATTTTCCAGAATTCCTTTTTCTTAACCTGCAGGACCACATCGCTTCCACACAGATAGAAAATGGGAAGCACAAAAAAAACCACTTCCATGGTAATAGTCCTTACATTATGCCAGGAAAAAATGTCGCTCAAATTGCCCCTTAAAAAATTAGGAAAAATTCCAAAATTAAATAATTCATTCCAGAGAGGGAAAAACACCCTGAAACCAACCGGCGCTACCGGATCAATGATTATCAGATCCAGAACCAGGTGTGAGACGGCAACTAAAAAAAGAGACAACCTTTCCCTTCCCGTTTTAAACACTCCGAACAGAAATAGAGTGACAAGGCCGATGAAAAAAATATTATGGGTATATGATTGGTGAAGCTGTGAATCCCTTGAACCCATCAAAAGGAGAAAAAAAAAATCAATATCCGGCAAATTGGAAACAAGGATAAATAAAAACAGGGTTTTTATATTCTTTTCGGATCCTGATTTTTGCCAACCCAGAAGACCAATAGCTGAATGTACGATGGGCGTCACGTTTCCCTCATTAACGGTTATTATACCATAATTGTTATCCGGATGATTGCCCGGCATTGGCATATTTGATATTATCATGGAGATGACCGAACTCCCCATAGATGGCTATCGCGATCACATCCGGGATGCCCTGAAAGAAAATCCGGTACTCCTCATTACCGCTGAGACCGGTGCCGGTAAATCAACCCGGGTGCCTTACTGGTTCTGGAGCCAGGGCAAAAAAGTAGCCGTTACCCAGCCCAGACGAATTGCTGCCAGATCCCTCTCATATTATCAGTCTCAGGTTACCGCAACCAGATGGGGAGCCGATATTGGTTATCAAACCGGGTTTGACCGGAAATATTCCAAACAGACCCGATTGCTTTATTTAACCGACGGGGTTCAGATGGTCAGGGAAATCAAAGGTCAGAGGAATTACGATGTGTTAATCCTGGATGAGGTTCATGAATGGAACCTTAATCAGGAAGTATTGATTGGATTGGTTAAAAAGGCCTTGGACAGTCAATACTTCAATAAAACCGGTCAGCGGGTCATTATCATGAGCGCCACACTTCATACCCAGAAACTATCGGGTTTTTTAAACCAGGCTCCGGTTATTTCGGTTCCGGGCCGTAGTTTTCCGGTGACCATGCACAACAATCATCCGGACTTCCTGCTCTCGGATACGGTGCAGATGGTTGAAATGGAAAAAAACCTGCTGGTGTTTCAACCGGGGAAAAATGAAATCAAGGCCTTTATTGCCCTTCTCAACCAAACCCTGGAACAGGACGGGCTGAAAGCCAAGATCCTCCCCCTTCATTCCGAATTGTCTATAAAAGACCAGGCCAGAGTTTTCCAACATTTTACAGTCCCCAAAGTCATTGTAGCCACGGATATTGCCCAGACCAGCCTGACCATAGATGATATTGATGCGGTTATCGACACGGGAATAAAAAAGGAACTCCGGGTGATCAAAGGTATTGAAGGCCTTTACCCCACAGACATCTCTTATTCCGAGTGCCTGCAGAGAGCCGGGCGAGCCGGGAGGGTCAAAAACGGTCAATATATCCTTTGTGCTGACCTGGGTCTCAAAGACCGACTGCCCTATTCGGAACCGGAAATCAGACGGTTAAATCTTGAATCGGTAGTGCTCAGACTGATTAAATGGGGCCTGCCCCCCCTGGAATTTCCCTACTTTCATTCTCCCAAAAAAAACTTGATCTATAAAGCCATTAAACAATTGAAAATATTCGGCGCCATTTCCAAACAGGAGAAAATAACCCGGGATGGAGAAAAAATGGCAGAGATTCCGGTTTCGATTCGCAGTTCAAGACTGTTAATGGAAGCACAAAAAACCTCTCCCGAAGTCATGGATAACGCTCTGAAATTGATCGCCATCCTTGAAACCAAGGGGATTGTCAACAAGGAATATCTGGGAGAAAAATATTATTCCGGCCCCGTCAACTCGGATTTAATCAATCAATTGTTTATATGGAATAACCCGGGAACAAACCGCAAATCCATTAATCATAAAAAATTTTTCCTGGCAAAGGATATTTACCGGGAATTAAAAAACAGACTGGGAATCAGAAAAAGTTACCGGGGCATCTCAGACCAAAACCTGAAGGCCCTGACCGGAGTCATGCTTTCCGCTTTTTTAGATCATGTTTATGTAAAGACGGGCAAGATGTATATCCGGGATAATGAAGAGCGAGAACTGGACAAAACCTCAGTATTGTTTCCGTCGCTACCGGACATCATAGTGGGGATGCCCTTCGATTTGATTATCGACTGGGAGAATCAGGATACCGGGGAAAAAGAAAAAAAATGCCTGTCTCTGATTACCTTCGCTACTGAATTATCCGCTCAACAGCTTCATGAGCTTCAGCCTTACAGTTATTCCAAACAACAGGAAGTAATCATAGAAAACAATCATTGCCGGGTAAAAAACACCCTGTTTTTCGGGGGGAGAAACATACTTGAATATGAAAGCAAACCTGACTGGAATGACCCGGAACAAAAATCACTGCTGCTGCCATCCATTACCACCTGGCACGAGACCAACCGCCAACAGCTTAAATTTTACCTCAAACTGGATGAAGCCAGAAAATATTATCAACAAATCGAGAGACTGGTAACCCAGGCAAAAATCAGGATCTCCTCTTTATCATCTTTTGATAAACTCTGGAATCAATACCTGTTCCGAGAATTACAAAATCATTTCAAGACCGATGATCTCAAACTTTTTTTCAATCTTCACCCCGGTTTTTTAAACCTGAATCTGAGTCAACTGCTTTCCCGGGAGATCATTCGGGAACTGATAAAAATCAAATGGCCGCCCAAACTGGTAATCAATGAAACCGATTATATCCTGCACCGAATCAGAGATAAAGCCTATGTCAAATTGGATATGGGTCAATTCGAAAAGATAAAAAAAGACAACCTGATGTTGCCAACCGGTGAGCAGACCGGATTAATACTGAATGACCGGAAATTCATGGACTGGGATGTTGCCGTATACCATTTCAACCGATGGAAAAAAAGAAAAATCTTTGATACCAAATGGAGAAACCGGAAAAAGGATGTCCGGGTTGAAGACCTGGCCGACATTTCATTTCCGGTGAAATTCAAGTCCGGTCAAAGCAAGGCCAATATCCCATTTGAATTTTATTCAGCTCCCCATATTGAAGGAAGTGAGGTTTTTCTCATTCATTTTTTCGAGGAAAAAACGGCCCAATCTTATTTTGAATCCATAAAGGATGAATGGACCCGGTTCCTTCAAAAATATGAAAAAGAAAAAATTGAAAATGTTTTCAAAAAGAAAGGCTGGAAGGTCAAATAGAATATTCCCCAAAAACATTTCCAAATATTCCTTTAAATATTACTGTGTGTCTGATCATATATCCGACTAACATTTGAAATAACTGGTTTTGAAAACACACTTTTTTTCAAGATCCGGTTTATTGATTTGTTATGTTTTTATTCATGCTTCAAACCATCTGCGAGATATCTCCATTTTTTATGCTTAATCTTTTTATCTTTCTGAGTTCTTTTTTCAGTATATTTTTCTTTTCTTCCAGATCATAATGTATCTGTATGTTTATCCAGAATTCAGGAGAATTGCCAAAATATTTCGAAAATCTAAGAGCGGTATCAACGGAAACACTTCTCTTTCCTTTAATAATTTCACTAACTCTTGTTTGATCTATATTCGTTTCTTTGGCTAATCGATAGGCTGTTATGCCCATTGGTTTCAAAAACTCCTCCAATAGTATTTCTCCAGGATGAATGTTAGGCATTTTATTCATGATCACCCTCCCATGATATTAGTTTAGTGATAATCAGTAACCTCGATTTCATACACATTTCCATTTTTCCATTTAAAACAAATTCTCCACTGATCATTAATTCGTATACTGTGTTGTCCCGTACGATCACCATCCAAAGCATGCAGTCGATTCCCTGGTGGAACTCGCAAATCATTTAAGTCAATCGCACTGTGAATCATTATTAATTTCCTCCTGGCTGTTCGTTGAATATCGAATGGAATTTTTTTCGAAAATTTACCATTCCAGATCTTTTCAGTTTCCTTATCTTTAAACGAAATTATCACATTAATATAATAGTATTATTAAATAGTATTGTCAAGTAATAGTATTTAAAATTTATTTTTAGAATTAAACATAACTATTACTCTACCCACGTAATATTTTTTTTATTATAAAGCTATTTTTTGGGGAAATCAATTAAAACATGATTTGTCTTTTCCCGTATTTCTTTGTATAATAAATACTTCTGTAAATCTTTAACAATTAGGAGGAATTCCGAACATGTCAACCAAACATAATTTTTATGCCGGCCCCGCCATACTGCCCCATGATGTTTTGAAAAAGGCACAGGAAGAATTGCTGGATTTCAATGGGAGCGGATTATCCATCATGGAAATCAGTCATCGATCCAAAGATTTCGACCAGGTGGTGACCACAGCCGAGTCCAAAATCAGGAATCTTTTAGGTGTTCCGGAAAACTATTCGGTTCTGTTCTTACAGGGAGGAGCCAGCCTTCAATTCGGGATGATCCCCATGAATCTGCTGAAAGGTGGAATTGCCGATTATATCAATACCGGATCCTGGGCCAAGAAAGCCATCAAAGAGGCCAAACTTTTCGGTACGGTCAACATTGCTGCCAGTTCAGAAGATAAAAACTTTTCTTATATACCCAAAAACATTCACTTTTCACCCGATGCGGTTTACGCCCATATCACCTCCAATGAAACCATCGGGGGCATTCAATGGAAAACATTTCCGGATACAGGTAATACACCGTTATTTGTGGATATGTCTTCGGATATTTTCAGCCGGAAACTGACCGTATCCGATTTCGGGATCATCTATGCGGGAGCTCAAAAGAACATAGGACCTGCCGGCGTTACACTGGTCATTATTCGAAATGATCTGGTTGATTCCGGCGCGGATAACCTGACCTCAATGTTAAGTTTCAAGACCCACGTGGACAAACAATCCCTCTACAACACCCCCCCCTGTTTCGGCATTTACATCATCAAGCTGGTGATGGATTGGATCGAACAACAGGGTGGCATTCAGGCCATAGAGTCCACCAATGAAAAAAAAGCAGGATTGTTGTACGAAAGCATAGATAATAGCAATTTATATCAGGGAACAGCAGAAGTTCAGGATCGATCTACCATGAATGTCACCTTCCGGTTGACCTCGGAGGATCTGGAAAGCCGGTTTATTAAAGAGGCAACCGAAGCCGGATTTATGGGACTCAAAGGCCACCGCAGTGTGGGCGGCTGCCGGGCCTCAATTTACAATGCCATGCCCCTCGAAGGAGTTGAAAAACTGGTAGAGTTTATGGCCCGGTTTGAGAAAAAACTCTAACTATCAGCAGGAATAATTTTTTCAAACATTCTTTTTTCTTGTTTTATTGAGTACATATCCACACCTTTTTGCAGATATGAAATCAGAAGATCCACCACTTTGCTATAGGATGAATGCCCGGGATCTTGGTGATCAAAGCGATAGGCACTGGCCATATAGTTGTTCATCCCGACCGTATAGGTTTTGTCTTCATCCAGTTCATTATTGCCGGTGGTTTTTAACTCCACCGCCAGCAGCTTTTTTTTCCTGCTGACAATCACCGTGTATTCAAGCCCGGAAACCTGCAAATCCAGGGGCTTAATATGTTCATAATCAAAACGGATCAAGGACCTGATTTCTTCCAATGTCATTTCAAACAGCACGACCTCATTGTCAAAAGGATCAATCGCATAGACATCCTTCATCCTGACGGTTTTGAACAACCGATTCAACCGGATTCCGCCGGAATTATAGAAAACCACATCCAGATTAAGCGTGTGCCGGATAGCGTCGGTGATCAGATTGCCCATTTCCTTCTTTCCCTGCAACGGTTCCGGAAGCCTGGCAATAATCCGATTCAATTCAGGGTTATCCATAAATTCTTCAATCATTTGTTTAACTTCGGGTGCTTCGGATTCAATCTGTTTCAAATCGATCAATTCAGCCATTTTTCCGGTCAATTGGCCGTTAACAAAAAGCAATTCGATTCGACCCAGATACTTATTCCTTGATCCGGCCTGGACAATGAGGACTCCGTTGATTTCACCCGGTTCTTCAATAACCGAATGGGAATGTCCCCCGATAATCAGATCAAGTTCGCCCAAATTCCGGGCCAATTTCTCATCTTTATAGTAACCCAGATGGGTCAGGGCCACAAACATATCATTATCCTGCCCTATATATCTGTATTTCAGAGCCGTCTCTATTTCATCAGTGAAAACAATGCCCTCAAAGTGTTTTGGATTGCTGTCCGGAATTTTGGTAGTCCTGGAAATCTGGAGCAATCCCAAAAATGCAATACTCAAGCCTTCGGCCGTTTTCAGGACCGCAAAGGGTTCTGGCTGGGGGATAATGCCATTTTTAACCTGTATATTGGCACAAATAATTTTAAATTCGGCCCGGGACATGTAATCTGCCAGAACCTGCTGCCCGTAATCAAATTCATGATTACCCAGTACCTGGAGATCACATCCGACTTTGTTCAGCAGTTTCAGTATGGGTTCTCCTTTGGGAATATACCGGTCCACATAGGGATTACCGCTGAAATTATCACCGGCGCTGACAAAAAACACATTGGGACATTTTTCCCTCTCCTGATTGATCACACTGGCAATTTTGGCAAAATTGGCGATTTCACCATGAACATCATTCACATGAAAAATAACCACCCGAACTTCGTTTTTACCGGTCCGGAATAATGGAAATCCGTCCCGGGAAAAAATCCCGTAAAACAACACCGTCAATACGATCCCGATGGAACCATAAACACCGATTTTTACGTATTTTTTTCGCGTATTTCTCATTTGATAAAACCCCGGGTTTCACCCTGCAATCGCCGGAGAACCGCCCTGGCGATCTGGTTCAAATAATATATGTTGGTGCTCATTGACTAGGCCTCACATAATATTTCTTTAAGCCGGGATATACTTATTTTTCGACCGCTTAAAATCAAAACAACATTCTTTTTTTCAAACCTGGCCGGGTCCTTTAAAAAGACCGCAACCGTCAGCGCACCGGCCCCTTCAACCAGCATATGGTGCCTTTCCAGAATGAGCCGGAGGGCCTCTTTTATTTCATTTTCTGAAACCAGAACCATATCGTCGATCAATCGCTGACAGAGATTAAAGGTAATGGCACCGGGTTCGATTCCCCCGGCCGTACCATCGGAAATGGTCGGTTTCGAATCCATGCTGATGATTTTTCCTGCCTTGATTGATTCAAACATGACCGCTGAGTTTTCAGGCTGGCAACCGATGGTCTCAATATGCTTATCGATCGATTTCAGATAACCGGCTATCCCTGAAATCAATCCGCCGCCGCCCACCGGCACCAGAACCGTATCAATTTTCCTGCCCGGGTATAGGACATCCATCTGGTACTTGATCTCGACCCCTACGGTTCCCTGACCGTCAATGATATGGAGATCATTATAAGGGGATATGAAAACTTCACCTCGCTTGGCTGCGCTATCTCTGGCAAAACACTCTGCCTGCACACAATCGTTGCCGTAAAATTCAACCTCGGTTCCCCAGTAACACAATGCGTCCACTTTGGCCGGGGAGGCATTCTCAGGAAGGATGATTCGGCCCCGGGCGCCAAAAATTTTGGTTAAATAGGCAAAGGCATTCCCATGATTTCCCGAGGATGCGGTGACCAGGCCGCGCCTCAATTCAGAGGCCTTCAATGAGAGCAATTTGTTTGCAGCTCCCCGCAGCTTGAAAGATCCGGTTGTTTGAAAATTTTCACATTTGAGACAAACGTTGCAATGGCCTAATTCTCCCAGATAGGGCGAGGGTTCCAGGGGAGTTTCTCTGACATATCGACTGATTTTTTTTTGGGCGTTCAAAACTGCTTTTTTTTGGTCCATTATTTCAAACCTGTAAATTTTCTAATTCAAAGACCTCATTCCGGATCACAAATCTCCACAATGGCCGGACGGCTTTCCTCTCCGGTACTTTTGATTGCAACCACCGCATAAACATACTTATTCCCTTTATCCACACCCCGGTGAAAAAATTCATGATCATTCAGGTCAAGATCATGAAGCCAGGTAAAGCCCTCCTGTCGGAGCAGATAGATACGGTAGCCATAGACTTCTTTTCCCTCATTCAGGGGATTGATATCCCAGTTTAAAACATTAATATATTCGGTCATCAATAACGATTGATTCTCCTGCATACTTCCATTCAAATGCAACGGGGGATATATATCCCTTTCTCCGGATAACATGACCATCAGGGGATCTCCCAAAACCGTCATGCCATAATGCCAGAACACATCATAAATATCATAAGGGGCTATTCTTTCAAACCACTCTTTCAATGCGGTTCCCACCGGATTCCGGGCGCCTAATGATTGATAAAAAAACCGGAATTCCAGCATTGAACCTGTTTTCGTACTTCCTACCACCGAAAGGGCTTTCCGCCCCTGGTTGAAGATATAACTGGTGCCCAGACAATTGTAATCGGTATAACGCAGGGCACTGCAACAAAAAAGATTATAACTCAAACCCAGCGGGGGGGCATTTCTGATCTGATTGCTGGTGAGCAGCCCGTTTCGAACAAAATGATGAGCACTCGAACTCGAATGGCAGGCCAGCTGAATATATTCATATTTTACATTTTTCAATCGGTTGTCCAGATAATCATTTCGATCCGTAGCCGGGGCAGAAATAGCCTCATAATTATTGGCATAGAGATATGAAATATCATTCAGCATATCACCGTATATACTCCAATCATCTTCCGTATAGGTCAACCCATACTGATGCACATAGATATTTCCGCTCCAATATTCATGGTTCTTATCAAAATAGCGGTTCAGGATCTCAATTTCATCCCCCTCCATCCGGGACCCGTCAATCCGGCCGATAAAAATCTCCGGCATCCGATCCCCGCCTCCATCCTGGTGAAGATCAAATCTTTCGTTCCCATCCGTATCCCGCCACTGTCCGTCAAGGTCCATAAAAAACAAATCACAGGGGAATTCTGCATATCCGTATTCATAAAAATCATCCTCTATCTCATACCATGCAACCGGAAAATCCCCGATAAAAACACATCCGCTCAGATTCTGCTTTCTGGAAATGATAAAAGATCTCAAATTCACCGGGGTTCCCCCTGAATACTCAACCAAGGCCACTTCATAGCCCTGATGATTGAGATCCATACCATAACGGAGTATCTTCTCATGAAGCCCTGAAAAAACCCGGGGATTCACCAGAATCAATACCTTTTTGGTTTCCGTCGGCAGGTTCATATACCGGTTCAATGCCGGGCGTAGAACCTGCAATTCCTTTACCCGCACCGGTTTGTTCGCCTGACCGGCCAAATACTCCTCATAGGTCCCGGGCCTCCCGGGTCCCATCCATTTCAGCAGGGGAATACCCGCCTTATCAACTGCAGTAGAGGACAGTAAAATGCCTTCAATAAAAATAACCAGGAGTAAAAACCAGGGTAGTTTAAAAAGCTTTTTCAGTCGATTCATTGAATCCTCTCGGGATCTTGTAACTGAAAGAAATAAAAATACTCTGAAGCCTAAAACCAGATTATAACAATTTACCCACAATTTTCATAGCACTTTAAGATGAGAATTGTCATTTTAATGGCGGTTTTTATTTAAAATATTCAGGTCAAACTGATATAATTGAATCAACCCAGATGGATTGTTCGAGGAGGAAATATGGGATATAAAGGAATTTCTGATTTTAGAAGCGATACGGTAACCAGGCCCACTGAAGCCATGAGAAAGGCCATGTACAATGCCGAGGTGGGAGACGATGTCCATGGAGATGATCCAAGCGCGATTGAACTCGAAGCCCGGGCAGCCAAAAAGCTCGGAAAAGAAGCCGCTCTCTTTGTTCCCTCCGGAACCATGGGCAATACCATTGCCATGATTTTAGCTGTAGGAGAAGGGAAAGTTGTCATCATGGAGGAGAAATGTCATATTTTCAATTTCGAATCCGGCAATGTCTCACGACTGGCCAAGAGTCTTCCCAGGGTTTTACCATCCGACCGGGGTAAAATCCCGCTGGATCTGCTGGAGGCCAATATCCCGGGTGACGCTCTCAGGGAACACATCCCGGAAACCCGGGCTATTGCCCTGGAAAACACCCATAATATCTGGGGAGGCGCAGTCCTGGATATTGATTATATGAAAAGTGTTTATGCCCTGGCCCGGCAACACCGGCTACACCTGCATCTTGATGGAGCCCGAATCTTCAATGCCGCTACCACCCTGAAAGTAGAGGCCAGAGAGATTGCCCGGTACTGTGATTCGGTTATGTTCTGCCTATCCAAAGGACTGGCTGCACCGATAGGTTCTATTTTAGCCGGATCCGGGGATTTTATCAGCGAGGCCCGGAAAATCCGGAAATATCTGGGAGGAGGCATGCGTCAGGTGGGCATCATCGCCGCCGCCGGCCTGGTGGCTATAGAACAGATGATTTCCCGCCTTGAAGAGGATCATATAAGAGCAAAGAAGTTAGCCGAGTCAATTTCTGATATCCATGATATTGAGGTTCATCCGGAACAAACCGTAACCAATTTCGTCATGATCAGGATCAAAACCATGGATTCCATGACTTTTTTAAATAAATGTAGTCAGGAAAAGGTTCTGGCCCTGCCCTATACCGATAACCTGGTCAGATTTGTCACCCATAAGGACATTGACGATCAGGATATTGATACCGCCATCAGAACCATTCAGGATATTTTTTAGTTCGGCATTTCCAATTCAACAAATCCTTAATAACATTGGATTTTAACCGAATCTTAATCGTTTATTCATTATAAATTCATATTATTCAATACAATATAGATTAAGGGAATAATGAAGTGTTTGACTAAAAAATACAAATTTGATATTAAAACAGCATGACCGGTAACAAGACCAACAAGCCCGATATATCAAAAAAACCTTTGGTGGCGGTTATCGATGATGAAAACGACATTCTGGAACTGGTTTCCATTAATCTGGAGAAAGGCGGATTCAGCAAGGAAACATTTTTGGCTGCTCAGCCATTTTTTAATTTCTTAAAAACCAACACACCTGATCTGATTATACTGGATCTCATGCTTCCCGATATACAAGGGCTGGAGGTCTGCAAAATATTGAAACAAAATTCCGAATGGCGTCAGATTCCCATACTCATGTTAACCGCCCTCGGTGATGAAACCGATGTGGTACTGGGTCTTGAATTGGGGGCTGACGACTACATGGTTAAACCTTTCTCAGTCAAAGAATTACTTGCCCGGGTAAAAGCCATACTCAGAAGAAATGAAGACCCGGGATCACCGAAAACCAACAAAATCATCATCAATGACATTTTAAGCATTGATGCCGATCGCCATGAAGTTTTTGTCAGAGATAAACAGGTTTTGCTGACTAAAACCGAGTTTACCATATTAACCGCCCTGGCTAAAAAAATCGGCTGGGTCTACTCCAGAGAAAAATTAATGACACTCCTGTGGGGAGATGAAAAGTTTATCATCGACAGAACCATAGATGTTCATATCAAAAACCTGCGGGATAAGCTGGAGGATGCAGGTTCATGGATCAAGAGCATCAGGGGAGTAGGGTATAAACTGGAACCGTGAAGAAATCCATTTTTTTCAAATCCTTCTGGTGGTTTTTACTCATCACCATTGTGGTTTCACTGATCATTGTTTTCTATTCCGTCAATGTGATCAAGAAATGGAACGAGCAAACCCTCACTGAAGAACTTCATAAAATCGCCCTGTCGTTAAAGCCCTCCATCCAGCAGTACATTTATCAACAGAACGACCAACTGGATCTTTTTATAAAAAATTCGGGACATGACCTTGAAGTCCGGATTACGGTTATTGCACCGGACGGAAAGGTAATGGCGGATTCACTGTCAGATCCGGAATCCATGGAAAACCACAGCGACAGACCTGAAATCATCAAAGCCCTTCAGGGATTGAAGTTCAAGAATTTTCGATTCAGCTCAACCTTGAGATCCAATATGCTCTATCTGGCCATCCCTCTGAAGCAGGAGGATACCATTGTTGGTGTATTGAGGACCAGTATGTTTGTTCAGGATATCAGATCACTCAGCCGGAATATCCGAAACCAAATTTTCGGTATGGCTGCCATCATGCTACTACTCTCGTTAGTCGTTATATTCCTGGTGTCAAAATCAATTTCCACACCCATAAGCAAAATAGTGGAAGCATCCAGAAAGGTATCGCAGGGAGATTATAATGTCCGGGTTTTCAGCAAGGACAAAGGGGAAATCGGAGAACTGACCCAGAGCTTTAACGAGATGGTGAAGCGTCAACAGCAATTATTCACCAAAATTTCCAATAGCCGGGAGGAACTTCAAACCATTGTCGGTTCCATCAAGGAAGGATTGCTGGTTGTGGATCAGGAAGGAAAAATCCTGTTAACCAATAAAAGTTTCGATCAAATAACAGGAACCACACACCCCGAAGGTAAAAAATACTGGGAAGTCTGCCGGAATACTGATTTTTATGATTTTATGCAGAAATCCATCGTGGAAAAAACCAATACCACCGGACAGCTTGAGATCAATGGCAAAACCTACATAACCAGTTTTAACTTTTTGATTTCACTTCAAAGAGTGGTCATCACCTTTCATGATATATCTGAAATTAAGCAGCTTGAAACCATAAAGAGAGACTTTATCACCAATGTTTCTCATGAACTGAAAACACCCCTTACCTCTATAAAGGGATTTGTGGAAACACTGGAAGCGGAGAGCAGTGAAAACAACCAGAAATACCTGACCATAATAAAAAGAAATACCGACCGATTGATCAATATTGTTAATGACCTGCTGCTGTTAACCCGCCTTGAGGATAAGGTTTTAAGCAAGGAGAAACAGAACGTTAATATCAAGCATTTATTGGATTCCATTATACCTCTTTTTGAACCCATGCTAAAAAAGAAAAATCTGGATTTCACTCTTAACGCTGCTGAAGGACTGCCTTCCATACAGGGAGATGCCTTCAAATTAGAAGATATGTTTGTCAACCTGCTGGATAATGCCATCAAGTATACCGAAAAGGGCGGTATTACCATCCGGCTTTCAACAGAAGAGCAGTGGCTTCGCTGTGATATCAAGGACACCGGAATAGGCATCCCGGGAAAACATCTTGACCGAATCTTCGAACGGTTCTTTGTCCTGGATCCCTCACGGTCAAAAACAACCGGTGGTACCGGGCTCGGTCTTTCCATTGTCAAGCACATTGTCCTGATGCATAAGGGAACCATTGAAGTCAGCAGTACGGTCAATAAAGGAACCACCTTTACCATTCGTTTGCCGATATCCTGACATCGGTTTAAAAAGTATGAAAACTCAGTTAAAAACAAAGTATACCAAGAAAAATCAAGATTATTATTCGGAATCGAACCATTCAAATTAACCAAGAATTAACACAATTTTTATTCTCAATTAATAATTATGCAATAAACTACCACCATACCAAATCAGGAGGTAAAATGATTAAAAATCTTAGAAAATTTGTTCTGTCTTTATTGCTCATTGTCTGGACACTGTCGAATGTCGCCTACGCCGAAGAAAGCACAACCAGTGGTAAAATTCACGGGTATGCCATTCCCGAGTATTACTATGTCGGAGGCCATCACACCGATGGTGCTGAAGAAGGAGACATCACCGGACAGCATGGTTTCTGGTTCAGAAGGGTGTACCTGGGGTACGACTTCAAATTCGATGGCTACACCTTCCGGGTAAGATTAGAAGGCAACAGCCCTGCTTTTGAAGAGAGTACGGTGGGTCCCTTTGTAAAAGATCTCTACCTAAAGAAAAAAATCGGAGATAGCAACACCCTGCAGTTAGGAATCTATTCTCCCCCCAGCTTTGATAAGATCGAAAAATTCTGGGGATATCGCCACATCGAAAAAACCGCTCTCGATCTCTTCAAGCTGGTTTCCTCCCGCGACACCGGTATTGGGATTAGTGGTGGAAAAAATTTCATCTATACCATCATGTATGCCAATTTCGGTTCCAATAAAGGAGAGGATAACGAGGGCAAGGGTTTCTTCGGTCGTCTTGGTTACAAAACCGATACCCTCTATCTGGAGGCCAATGGTTTCATTGCTGCCGATGGTTCCAAAGATTATACCCTGTTCCAGGGTTTTGCCGGAATCAAGGGTAAGTGGGGTAATGTTGGCCTTAATTACGCCTACAAGAACCAGGCTGAAAAAGAAAAAGATGACAAAAACACCAGTTTGATTTCAGCCTTCGGTCACGTCAAAATCAGTAAAAAAACCACTATCGTACTCCGCTACGACCATTTCCTGGATGTAAACCTCAAAGAAGCCACCGGTTATATTCCCTTTGCATCCACCATTGCTCCTGCCCGTTTTCTAATCGCCGGGATCGATATCAAGATCAACAAATGGTTTCAATTCGGTCCCAACATCAAGTATGCTTTTTACGGCGATCCTGTCGAAGCCGGTGTTGAAAAACCGGGTTCTGATTTTTATATCAACCTGACCGGAAAAATCAAGTTCGAAAGCAAGTTATAATCATTCCGAATAAGTAACAAAAAGGGAGGATGCTTTCATCCTCCCTTTTTTATTATTCAATTTCTTCCCCTATTAGCTTATTTGGCCTTCATTGGCGCCTTAAACACATTGGTCGAAAGCCATTCAATCAGGATTCCATACCCGATACCAGCAGTAGTATACAGGAAGAACCCCAGGCTATTTCGCCTTTCTAGCTCCAATCAGTGCAGAGAGTCTTGGTCGCCACCGATTATCAGTAGAAGAGAAGATACCCCCAGAAACGAAGCGGATATCCTCGACTGTGTAGAATGCTCGGGGATTAAAGCGTCTGATATGGTTAGTCACGAAAGGCAATTGGGAACGCCTGATTACGGTAAATAGCAAATGCACTGGGCCACTAGAACCCTCTGCATTGACCACGGTGACACTAAAGTTCTCGTTTCTCAGGAAGACGATCAACTTTGAGGCATCGCGATGTGTAATCACTTGGACTAAAACCTTACCCATGGCAAGTTTCTGCTCAAGGGTAATACCAATGTAGTTGCCTATGGCAAAGCCAAGTGCGTAGGCGAAATAGTTCGCAACATTGGTTAGATTCTGCATGACCTGGCCAATTGCAAGCAACCAAAGCATGATTTCGAAGAATCCGAGGATTGGAGCAACTACTTTCATACTCCTGGAAACAAAAATGATGCGCAACGTGCCTAAGGACACATCGATAATTCTTGCAAGACAGATGAGAAGTGGAACAATCGCCCAGGTGAAGACGGGAGAGTGTACAAAATCGTGCATGATCATTTCCGCCTATAAATTGAGGTCTAACTATTAATAAACATCAATATATATTTTATTAAAATAAGAGAGAAATATCAAATAAAATTGATTGTGTACAAAATTAAGGACAGATTGTTAATTTATTAATTTTAAGAAAATGCACAGTCCCCCTTTTTGATCCCATTGTTATACTTTTTCAATTGCAATTCTTAATGCCGCTCGTGCAAGCAGCCGAGTAGAATCCAATGTTGGCAAGGGGCAATCATCTGGATTGACTATTAACGGAATTTCCGTACATCCAAGAATAGCCGCATCACATCCGCGTTCTTTAAGCTTTTGTATGACTTCATTAAAATATCGTCTGGATTTTTCAGTTAATATACGGTTTACAAGTTCATTAAATATGATCTTATCAATCTGTTCTCGATCATTTTCACCTGGTATTTCATATGAAATGTCTAATTTGTCCAAAGTCCTTGGATAGACAGGCCCAACCATCAGATATTTTGTTCCCAAGATGGCAAGTTTTGAAAATCCATTCTTTTGGGCTTCTTCAGCCACCGCTTCAGCAATATGCAGCCAAGGTATAGGCGACTTTTCGGTGACGAATTCAAAGGCTTGATGGATAGTGTTGTCGGGGCAAATAGCAAATTTTGCTCCTATTTCGAAAACTTTTTTGACCGATGATAACATGAGTTCAGCAACGTCTTTCCAGTTGCCGGCACGGATATGCACCATGTATTCCCCAAGTGGATGAGTATGCATGCTTATTTCGGGGTGCATGTGTTTACCCATTTGAAGCGGGGCTTCTGCGCATATAGATCGATAACAGAGGGCTGCCCCTTCTGCACTACATGCTACGATTCCGATATGTTTTGCCACAGCAATTCTCCTTTCTTAAAAAGTATAACATCGCAAACCAACAGCAGTAATTTATCAAAATCGTCTGTGGCGCATTCGCAGTATATCATTTTCACAGTTAACTATTAATAAACATCGGTATATATTTTATTGAAATATGAGAAAAATATCAAAAAAAAATTGATTTTGGATGTCTACAACAGGTCTATAATTCCCAGGGATCTTCCAAAACTTCTAATAATCCCTAGATGGTAATCTCTTCGTTGATATTAATAATTATTTTTAGTAAAATCATAATTTCATGTTCTTTGATGGCTGATGGGTTAAATCTAGATATGTAATGATGATTAAGAAAAACCGGGTACTGGTAACGGGCGCAACAGGGTTTGTAGGAAGTAACCTTGTGAAGGAATTGGCAGAGAGAGGATGCAAGACAATCTGCCTTGTTCGTCCTGGGGAAAGTATCGATCTATTTGAGGATATAAAGTGTGAAATTGTTTTCGGAGATATTATTGAAAAAAAATCCCTGGTAGAAACCATACCAGATGTTGAATATATCTTTCACCTGGCAGCGGTGTTGGGTAGCCATGATTCCGACACCATGTTTAAGACAAATTTTGTGGGTACCAAAAACCTGGCAGAGGTCTGTCTGGAAAAAAAATTACCTATTAAGCGGTTTTTATTCGTATCAAGTACAGCTGCAGTGGGCCCTACGGATAAAAATGAGTTGTTGGATGAGACGGCACCATGCAACCCATTAACCGCGTACGGTAAGAGTAAATTATGCGCAGAAAATTATCTTGACTCCCTCTGTGACAGCTTGCCTGTTACCATCGTAAGATTGCCTTTGGTATATGGGCCCAGGAGTCAGGGGGGCATATACATCATGTTTAAATTAGCAAAAAAACGGATTCAAATTGATTTGGGCTATGGTGAAACCAATGTCTGTTTTGTAGATGATGCTGTAAACGGAATGATTCGGGCAGCTGAAAATGAGAATGCGATTGGCAAAACCTATTTTCTCGGGGAAAATAACATTTATTCCATTCCTCAGATTTACAAGATCGTTTCTAAAATTATGGGGAAACGGTCGATCAAAATCAAAGTTCCCTATTTTCTGAGCTATTCCCTTGCCTATCTGTTGGAACTATATGGAAAATTTAAAAATACCGTTCCAATTTTCAGCAGGGATGAGCTGGCATCCTATTGTAAGCATCCTTACTGGCGCTTTAATACCCAGGAATCAGAAAAAGACTTTGGTTTTCAGGCCCGCTACCCGCTGGAAAAAGGTGTCCAGATTACTGCAGACTGGTATAAAAAAAATGGTTTTCTATAGATCTATGGATAGGCTGAAAAATAGAAAAAGAGTTGGGCTATTTTCCACAGGTTAAAGGTGGATAAAAGAATTCCTAAATTGTTCTTGGTTTTTGCCCTCTTTGCCGCTGCAGTGATCGGCAGCCCTCTGGATGAATCCATATTGAAAAAGAACCTTTTTATAGTGGATATTTTCATAAAAGATTTTCATTTAAGCCTGGATGCAATTCCGGAGGATCCTCATAACATTAAAGATTCCTCAACATTGGTGCCATCTGATGGGTCATCGGAGAAATCCAGCAAACAGGCAATAAGGACCCAGAACCACCCAAAAAAGAATAAAAAAAGGTTCAGCCGGGCTCTTATTATCACCTCGACTTTTATCCTCCTGGATTCCATCCGTTATTGGATCGAGGCCGAATGGGTGGAGGATTGGCAGTACAAACTGAGTTGGAAGGATCAAAAAATTCGGTTTTTTAGCCTCGAAGCCAATCGGTTCGATTCCAACCCCTATATCACCAACTGGAGTCATATTATCCCCGGTGGTTGTTACTATAGTTTTGCCCGATACTATCGATTAAACAGGCTGGAGTCTACACTTTTCAGTACCGGATGTTCCCTGTTTTGGGAGTATGTCACCGAATGGCGGGAAGTTATCTCCATAAACGATAACATTTTCAGCGGGATAGGCGGCCTAATATTGGGAGAACCACTTTTCCAAATTGCCAGTTACTACAACCATCGACCTGGTTTTTTTAATAAAGTTCTCCAAACTATCTTTAATCCGATTATCACACTCAATAATCTATTGGGAGGCAAAAAAAAAGATCCCGGATATAAACCATCGACTTCTTCAAAACCTTGTTCGAAATTGTATGTCGGGAACAAAGAGGTCACTTATGAAGGCATTGAAAATCCCGTATCCAGCCTTATCAATGTTGGATTTGAAACCCAATTCAATACCATTGTTGATTATGGCGCCTCCGGAAAAACCAGCGGATTTGTCAAAGATACGATGCTAAACCAAGTAATGTTTGATCTTTCCTTTGGGTCTGAAGGTGTTGAAGAGTATAGTATATATGTCGGATCTGTTTTATTCGGATATTTTGATCAAAAATTGAACCAGGAGTCTCCATTAAATAACAAGGGATACAGTCTCTTTTTAGGATTGGGAACTGGATTCGATTTTTTCAAGAAAAGAAGTACTGCTCCCTATGATAAAGGTGCGTTTCATTTTGATTTTACTTCTGACGTAACCCTGGATCAACCCACCGAATTTACCGATAAATATGCGATACTAAATTTATTTGGACCTGTTTTTGATATTTGTGTTCAGGACTCATCATTTAAATTTGCCTTTCGTGTGGGGGCCTACCTGGATTTTGCTCTGGTGAATGCCATTGCATTGAATGAATATACGGTGGATCATGACCTTTACGAACAGAGAATGAAGACAACTTTATCCTATTATGGTTATTATTATGCGTTGGGTTTCACCATTTCCAGTGGTATTGAGATGTCCTATAGAAATGTCGGTATCGAGGGAAAATTGGGGTACCATTATTTTGATTCCGTTGAAGGGCGTGACCGGTATCAGCATGATTTGGAAGATGATTGTACGGTAAGAGATTCCCGGTTTTTATACCGGCTCAGTGTGGGTTATTCGTTTTCAAAGATACCGGTAAAACTCCAGTTATCGCTGGAAGGCATTGAAAGACGCGGGATCATAAAGGAGTTCACTCACTGTGAAAAGGAAACCCGATTGGTCAGCCAGATCATCTTTTCATTTTAAGCAGAGTAATCGGAATAAACGAGACCTACGCAAATACCACGGTGGGAAAAGAAGTAGAAGGTTTGATCATGTGTTCATTTGGCTATACTTCTTCACCATGGCGGACAATGTCGCCCTTCACCAGATAAATCACATCCTCGGCAATATTGGTGGCATGATCTGCAATTCGCTCCAGTCTTCTGGAAATATAAATATATTGAAGTAACACATAGATCTGTTCCGGATCTTCTTTAACCTTTTCCAAAACAGTTTTTTCAAACTGCTTATTCAATATGTCCACTTCATCATCCGCTATCAAAACTTCCGTTGCCAGCTCCGGATTGAGGTTCACAATCGAATCCAGGCTTTTTTTCAACATTAGAGATACTTTTTCAAAAATGAGATTTAATTCAAACCGATGGGGAGACTGCGGTTTACTCAGAATCCGCAGCACATGTTTGGCAATTGCCATTGCCAGGTCTCCGATTCGCTCCAGATCATTGTTTATCTTCAATGCAGCAACAATATACCTCAGATCAATGGCCACCGGTTGATGAAGAGCTAAAATCTTCAAACACTCTTCTTCAATATCAATTTCCTCTCTATCAATCTCCTCATCGATTTCAATGACCCTGTTGGCCAGGGTTTCATCCTTCTCTTCCAGGGCATTTAATGCCAGTTTAACATTCTCTTCTACTTTGGCACTCAGAGAAACCAACCGTTTGACTAAATTTTCAATGGCTTTCTGTAAATGTTTTGGCATCCTAATCAAACCTCCTTATCCGAATCGACCGGTAATATACGCTTCGGTCTTTCTTTCTTTAGGTGTGGTAAATAATTCCGCAGTGGGTGAAAATTCAATCAACACCCCTTCATAAAAAAAAGCAGTATAGTCAGATACCCGGGCTGCCTGCTGCATGTTGTGGGTAACAATAATAATGGTATATCTTCCCCGCAACTCTCCGATCAATTCCTCGATACTGGAGGTGGCTCTGGGATCCAGTGCAGAGGTAGGCTCATCCATCAACAGGATTTCAGGTTCCACGGCCAGGGCCCTGGCAATACATAATCGTTGCTGCTGCCCCCCGGAAAGCCCCAGGGCATTATCATTCAACCGATCCTTGACTTCATCCCAGAGCACGGCTCTCTTCAGGCTGATCTCAACCAGACCGGACAAGTTTTCTTTCTTTTTTAGACCATGCAATCGAGGCCCATAGGCAATATTGTCAAAAATGGATTTGGGAAATGGATTCGGTTTTTGAAAAACCATCCCAATGCGTTTTCTAAGTTGAACCACATCCACATAAGTGCTATAAACATCCACATCGTCAAAAATCAAATTTCCTTTGGCATGACATCCGGGGATCAAATCATTCATCCGGTTGATGGCCCTGAGGAACGTGCTCTTACCACAACCACTGGGTCCGATGATAGCCGTCACCTTTTTTTCGGGTATGACCAGGCTGGTTTTAACGATGGCTTCATTTGTTCCGTAAAAAACCGAAAAATCCTTTGACTGCAAATGGGCTTTTTCCGAATATATGGAAAAAACCGGTTTTTGCTTTAATTCAGGTATATCCAATTTTTTCTTGTTTCTCATACCTATCCTCTTAACTTCTTGGAGATTCTGGCTCTCATAATGATGGCAACCAGATTCAACAACAACACCAGTAAAACCAGCGTGAATACCATTCCAAATTGAACGTGGCGAATTTGATCGACGGCCTCATGCTCGGTGACCAGATTGTAAATGTTCCAGGGGAGTGCCGGGGTCGGTTGATTCAGGGTTTCAAGTAATTTCAGGGGTTTGCCCACGCTCACGGCTGCTGTAAAAATGATGGGTGCGGTTTCACCGGCAGCCCGTCCCATACTGATAACAATTCCGGTCAATATCCCGGGAAGTGCGGCTGGCAGAATAACGGTAGCGACGGTTTTGAGTTTGCTGGCACCCAGACTGAAGGCCGCTTCTTTATAAGTTCTGGGAACCGCCTTGATAGCTTCCTCCGAAGCTCTGATTATTGTGGGTAAAACAAGCAATGCCAGAGTCAGTGAACCAGCGAGGACACTCTTACTATCTGATATTTTCATGGTGTTGATAAAAAACGCCAGACCGAACAGTCCAAATACAATGCTGGGGACACCCGCCAGCGTGGAGATAAATATTCGTAATAAACTGATTAACTTTCCTTCCCGGGCAAATTCGGTTAGGTAAACAGCAGCAATAACTCCCATGGGTATGGCAAAAATCATGGTCCCCAGGATCAAATAAAAAGTGCCTAATAATTCAACCCAGATTCCCCCAAAAAAATGGGAGTCAAAGGACTTATCAAATAAAAACTGCCAGTAAAAAGTGAATCGTGGCAACATCATCCGGTCCAGGTTGCACTCCAGATAAGGAAATAATTTCTCTACAGATGTGTTTTTGAATTGATTGATACGGGGTACCAGAACCTTTTTGCCCATGGCATCGGGATCGGAATAATCCCAGGTTTCAATCATCATGATCTCATCAAGTTTCAATAAGACTTTATCCCAGCGGGTAATACCATACTGATCCCTCATCATGACCGGAGATGATTCTCCGGGAAAGGGTCCCAGTAACTCTTTTAATAATTTTTTCAACTCATCCAGTTTTGGTTCATATTTATAACCATCCGGAATATCCTGATTTTCGATCTGCTTCTCAAAATCAGCAATCAGGTCATAAACCACCTGTCGGCTGGATATTGAAATTTTTTTCTCATGATCAATTCTCTCTTTGCTTCCCCGGTTAAACTGTTCGAAGTTCAAACATCGGAATTCAACGGTCCCTCTGAAGAAAAATGCTCCCAGACCTCTGGCAAAAATCGGAGCCAGCACAACAATCAGTGAGGCGAACAACAAAAAAATTGAAAAAAATCCCATTCCGCTGAAGGATTTATCCAGGAGCTTCCGCGTCTGTATTTTCATTTTTTACACACCCCACTTCTTTTTGGAACGCATGACAATCCATTCACTGACAAAATTGCTTATAAAAGAAATCAATAATAATAGCAACGCCATGGCAAACAACACATGATAGCGTGCGGAACCGGTCACATGATCCGCTTCCCCCATGTCCCCGGCAATGGTGGCAGTTAAGGTTCGTATGGGTTGCAGAATATTATACCAGGGTTTGGGTATCTGGGAGGCATTTCCCGAGGCCATCCATACCACCATGGTCTCTCCAATCGCCCGCATGACTCCCAGAATAATGGCGGCAACAATTCCTGATCGGGCAGCCGGAATCACTACTTTTAACATGGTCTCTGCCCGGGTAGCACCCACCGCATAACTCCCCTCTCTGAGTTCCCTGCCAACTGCCTGCAGGGAATCCTCTGACACACTGACAATGGTGGGCAAGGCCATGATGCTTAAAATAATGGATACATTCAGAGCATTGGTTCCGCTGTTAATGGTAATATGCGAAACCGTTTTGAATAATTCAAAAAGGCCGTATATTGAAAAACCACCCATAATAAAAGCCAATAAAAACCGATACAAATGCAATGATTCTCTAAAAATCATGGTGCCCAATCCGGATGTTTTTTCAGCTAAAATATCACTTAAAATATAAACAACCAGAAAAGAAATCGGTATACCTAACATCCACACCATGATCCCTAATAAATGCCCCCCGCTTTTCTGCAGCAGCGGTGCCAAAACCACCAGGGCAAAAAAACCATAGGCCACTGACGGAATCGCTGCAATGATTTCTATGATGGGTTTGACAACCTGCCGGACTGAGAAGGGAAGTATATCGCTGAGACTCACAGCTGAAAAAATAGCCAGGGGAACAGCAATCACTACTGCAAAAAAAGTAACCATCATACTGCCGAATATGATGGCCAGGGCACCAAACTCCGGTGGAGAACCGGACGGATACCAGCGAATACTGGTAAAAAACTCTTTGATTCCCCTCAACTCAAAAAAGGGCAGGGCGTCACGGGCAATGTAGAGTATAATAAAAATAACAGCAATGGTTGATATAGACGTAACCAGGAATAAAAACCCTTCAATTGAAAAAGAAACCAGCCGCCTCAGGCGGCTGGTTCCTTTACTGATTAATATACCTGTTTTTGCTATTTCTTTCACAACATACAATTAATAATTGGTGCAGGGAACAAAACCGATTCTCTTAACAATCTCCTGTCCCTTTTGAGTCAGATAAAGAGTAACAAATTGATATACAACACTCCCCATTTTTGGATAACCATTGGTAAACATAAACAGAGGACGGGCAATGGGATAGGTGCCGGAAGAAATAGTTTTATTGCCGGGATAAACCCCGTTTACTTTCAAACCCTTTACGGTCTTATCCAAAAAGCCCAGTCCCACATAACCAATCGCAGTTGGAGTACTCTGTACCCGGCCTCTCACGGCGCCATTACTGCCCACATATTCACAACCCTTAACAATCTTTGCCTTCTTCATGACCAGTTTTGCAAAGGTTTCATAGGTACCGCTATTGGTATCACGGCTGATCATGACGATGTTTCTGTTGGGACCGCCTAACTGTTTCCAGTTGGTGATTTTTCCCATGTAGATATCCATGATCTGATCTGTGGTAATTTCCTTTAAGGGATTACCGGGATGAACAATCATGGCAATACCATCCAGGGCAACCACATGGGCAACCGGGAAAATTCCCTTTTCAGCTGCAGCCTTAAATTCTTTGTCCTTCATGAAACGGGACATGTTGGCAATATCACAGGCGCCATTGATTAAACTTTTGGCACCATTACCACTACCGGATTCACTAACTGTGATATTCACATCATTGTTCAGGTTCATGTAATACTCGGCAAAGGCCTTGGCAATTGGCCCGACAGTGGTTGAACCATCAATCACAATTTTTTTCTCGGCATTCAGGGGTGACACATTGAATGCCATAAAAGCAACCAAAAAAGTAACCAAAAAAATTTTCATGACAACCTCCTTTTTTAATGGAGATATGGTAAATGAAATATGTTAAGCTTATATAAAAGAAAAGTTAAGTTTTGATTAATTTATATCAATTCATTTAAATTTTTCATCAGCTTGACAAAAATCACCGGCTCTGTTAATGATAACCATTGAAGGGCTTTATAAGGCAATTATGTTGAGCTCTCCGGAGGCTGCGATGAAAAAGTTTTTTATTTATACCTCAATCATTTTTATGCTTTTGATTCCGGTTTTCTCCCAGCAACAACCGGTTTTTGAGGAATACTTTACCGACCATACCATGAGAATCGATTATTATCATACTGGAGATAGCACTCAGGAGTTCATCTCAATCGACAAAATACACAAGCAGGGAGCCTGGGCAGGGAATCCCAAGCAGTTGGTCAACACATTTAACAACGGACGTTATTTTATTAAGGTTTATGATAAAAAATCAGGAACCCTTATATTTTCAAAAGGATTTGACAGCTATTTTGGTGAATACAAGACCACAGGACTGGCAATAAAGGGGATAAAAAAAACCTTTCACGAAACCGCATTAATTCCATATCCCAAAAACAAAATCCGTTTCAGAATCGAGATAAGAGATCGTAAAAATCAGCTAGAATCTCTCTTTGAAAGGAAAATAAAGCCCGATTCCCTTGAAATTCACCGGGAAAGTTTAACAGGCGGGGTAAAAGTCTTTGAGATTCTGAAGAACGGCCCCCCGCATCATAAGGTTGATCTGGCCATTATTGCCGAGGGATATACTCAAAAAGAAACAGATAAACTGAAAGCTGACCTGAACCGGGTTAAACGGATCTTCTTCCAGCAGGAGCCCTACAAACATTTTCAAGATCGATTCAATATTTATGGGGTATTCAAGCCCTCCCGGCAGAGCGGCTGCGATGAACCCAGAAGATTGATCTTTAAAAATACCAGTATTGGTTCATCCTTTAATTCACTGGGTTCGGAACGCTACCTGCTAACCGAAGACAACCGGGCATTGAGAGATATTGCTGCTCATGTACCCTACGATGCCTTAATCATCATGATAAACAGCAAAAGATACGGTGGGGGAGGGATATATAATTTTTATTGTACCTTTACGGTTGACAATCAATGGCACCCCTATCTTTTACTCCACGAATTCGGACATTCATTCGCCGGATTGGCCGATGAATATTATTCATCTTCAACAGCCTATAATGACTTTTACCCCAAAGGGATTGAACCGTTGGAACTCAATATAACCGCTTTGGTGAATATTGAAAATCTGAAATGGAAAAACCTGCTCAGTAAGAAAATTCAAATTCCAACTTCCTGGGAAAAACAGGATTTCGACCGGATGCAAAGTGAATATCAAGCCAAACGAAAGAAAATCAACAACAAGATTGCCAAAATGTCACGCCGGGGTATTCCCAGTGCCGAAATAAAAAAAATTCAAGAGGAATCGGAACGACTTTCAAAGGAAAATGCCCGAAGGGTTGATGGGTTTTTAAAACAGAGCCGATTCAATGGGAAAGTCGGTGCTTTTCAGGGAGCGGGTTATTCATCAGAGGGATTATACCGCCCCATGGTGGACTGCATCATGTTTACCAGGGGTAAAAAACCATATTGCCGGGTTTGCGAATCAGCCATTGTGCAAATAATCAAGACCTATACTGAATAAATCGGTAACAAATTCTACTTTTAGCAATTGAACATATATTCTGATTGGCTGAGAAATTGAATAGGGAGGATAGATAAATGCACTTTCTGGAATGGGGAATCTTCGCCGCTTTAATCATTGTCATTGTTTTAATCATCATATCATTGTTAAAAAAAAATATATCCAGTACTTCGGAAAGTATTAACAAACTGCTGAAGGAACAATTCCTGGATTTCCAGACCCGAATCCATAATGAACTGAATTCCACCCGGCAGGAAGTCAGTTTATCAAAAGACATTATTTCCAAATACACAATCAAAACACTGGAAACCATAAAAGATATGGGAGAAACCATTAATAAAATCACCCAGCAGCAGGAGGAAGCCCAAAAATTCGGTCAGTCACTAAGAGACCTATTACAGGCTCCCAAATTGAGAGGAAATTACGGGGAAACCATTTTGGAAGAAATGCTGGAACGGGTATTGCCCAAAGACATATGGGAATCTCAGTATACCATTGATGAGCAAAAACAGGTGGATGCCGTGGTTAAGATGAAGGGGATTGTAATTCCCATTGATGCCAAATTCTCCCGGGATAATTACCAGAGATACCTCGAATCATCCAGCCTGGAAGAAAAGGAAAAATACTGGAAGGCCCATGAAACGGATGTAAAAAGGCAAGTAAAGGAAATCAGCACTAAATACATCAAACCGGAAAAGGGAACCTCAGATTTTGCCCTGATGTTCATCCCCTCGGAGGCGATTTATTATGAAACCATTGCTGAAAAAAATTATCTGGGGAAACCATCTAAAATCTACGAATATTGTCAACAGAATAAAGTGATTCCGGTAAGCCCCAATACTTTTTATGCATTTCTTCAGGTCATTGTGATTGGCATTCGAAACCTGGAAATCATTAAAAGCGCCCGGCAATTACAGGAGGGTTTGTCAGCAATTGAAAAATCTTTTGATTTTTTCTTTAAACAATACCTGAATATGGGAGACCATATTGAAAAAGCGGCAAAATCATTTGATCTGGGACGGGAACATATCACCCGTTATAAATCGCGTCTGGATAACACGTTAAGAATAGAGGGTCTGCAAAAACATGATCAATCGATTCCGGATAACACCCCGGACAAATAAGCAACCGATGATTTGAAAAGCCCTGCCCCCTAAAGGGAGCAGGGCTTTTTTTTACTCAAACCAGATCTTAACCGTTTCATCCCCTTCATTAATTTCAATCAAACAATGAGGACCCATTTTTTTCAATTCCTTCAAAATGGTCTTCAAATCAATCCGGCAACGGTTCCTGATTTTAAACGAATCATCCGAACACTCTGAAATCATTTCAACCAGAGTTATGGGAAGGGTAATCCGAACTTTTACCTTTTGGTTGAAATTATCCTTCACCAAGATTTTAAAATAGGTCACATCTTTACTGATTTTTTTACTTTTTACCGCTTTTTTGATAACCTTATAATCATCTGCGGAATTCCCATTCAAATCAGCTCCTATAAACATCAACAAGAAAACCATAGCGAAGAGAATCATTACTTGCTTTTTCATTTTAGCCTCCTTCAATCTAATTTAATTTTGCATGCATGCATTTTCCTGACCTATAGCAAATAAAAACAATTGACTTTCATGACATTCATTCGATCCATAACTTAAAGATTGATTCCTCGTCATCAACTTTTAAGATCTCCCCTTTCTTCATCAGTTTTTTAAGCAAAAGGTCGATATCATATCCTTCTTTCTTCAATGCTGATTTCTCTTTTTTAGGAATGGATTCCAGAGCCAGCTTGCCAAACATGAGAGGGATGGATAAGGAAAAGGTTACTTTTTTCAATTTCTTATCATAGACCTGTATGTGCAAGAGTTTGGCTTCGGACTCTCTTTCTGCTGAAATTTCTTTCAATAAATCCGGATCAATGCGCATCAGAGCGATTTTAGCCCGGTCCCGGAGTTCTTCATCTATTCCTCTCTGAATCATTTGCTTCAATACCGGAACAGCTTTGACCGATATTCTCTTATCTTTGGCATAACTCAGCTTGAATGCCGCATAATATTTTATGGTGAGTTTTTTATATTTCAGATAAGGTAAAATTTTATTTAAGTAGGACTTGTCTTTATTCTGGTAAAGATCGAAATACAAATCAATGATGGAAATGATTGCTTCCTCTCGGAGATTCTCATTAAGTGAAATGTCCAAAAAAAGCATGTAATTAAGAAGGGCTTTTTTGTACTGTTTTTTTTCTTCCAGGCATTTGCTTTTATAGAGGATAGCCAGAGAAAGATGATCGCTCTCGGGAAATTTTTCAATGAACTCATTCAGAACAGACAAGGCACTGTCCCATTGCTTGTCGAAAAGCAAAAGTTTTGCCCGTTCCAACAATTCCACTTCACCAGCCCACAAAATAGCAAAACTGGAAAGAACACAAATTAACAAGACAAAGATTAAAATTCTTTTTTTCATTTTAAACCTCATAAGATGATAATTCTTTTTCTATTAAACGAATCTTTAATAAAAGTCTCTCCTGGTGAATAAGTCGCTGCAAACGCTGGATTTGCTCACAGGTAATTTCTTCCTTCATAATAAGCATTTCATACAGTATCAATTCAATTTTGCGTAACAGGTTCTTGGAGCTCATCAGTTGCGGATCGTTTAAATCCTGGGAAAAATATCGGTTCATTACCAGCAGTATTTTAATTTGTTCTGTACTAGACCGTTTATTCAAGGGAATCCCGGATTGAATATGGCATTGTTCCATAAACCCGGTCAATATCAGCTGGGTCTTTCTAAAATAATCAAGAATTTGCCTTCTGGATAAAGTGGTTTCAATCCGATTCAGAGCACCCTTGAAATTTACAGACTTCTTTAATTTCAAATCGGTTGAATGAAATAAATAAAACCCGGCCATCAATCCCAGAATGAAAACGGTGGTCAAGGCAAATGAGGGCACCTTCCATCTGGATAGATGAAATGGAAAATAAGAGCGGCCCGCCGGCTTTGATGAAACCGGGGGTCTATTCAATCGAACTGCTTCACTCCCCCAATCCTTGGCCTTCACTGCCTGGTTACAATCCTCCTGAAGATACCCAATACCCCTGAATGTTTCCTGGATCTGATGGTATTTGATTTGACAGGATTGACATTTTTCCACATGGGCTTTAACTTGGTCTACTTCCATGGTTCCAAGTTCATCGGAAAAATAAGCCACCAATAATTTCTTTACCCTTTTACAATCGTTCATATTATTACCTCATCCCTACAAAACCTTTTTTTATCTTATTAATCGAGCGATGGTGTGAAGATTTGACGCCCCCAATTGAAATATTCAAAATATCAGCAATCTCTTTATATTTATAATGACCATAATGCTTTAATACAAATATTAATTTCTGACGTTTTGGAAGTAAGGATATGGATCGTCTCAGAATTTGTTTTTGTTTCAAGATGAACATATGATCTTCCGGATTCATTGCTATTTTTGCTTGATGTTGAAAGATTCGATATAAATTTTCCTGATTTTGATTTTTTTTCTTGAACTTTCGATAATAATCAATGCATAAATTTAAAGATATACGATAAATCCAGTTTCTGAAATGGGTATGTTCATTAAAATCATCTATTTTTTCAAAAATCCGAATAAATGTTTCCTGCACTATTTCCATGGCATCATCTCTATCATGAAAAAAACCATAAGCCAGCCGGAAAATTCTTTTCCGGTACAGGGTAACGATCCCGTTAAAGGCCTGTCGATCACCCTTTTTGACCCGTTGAATAAGATCTCTCTCTTCTGAAACTTCATAAAAAAAGTCTCTGCCAGTCTTTTCAATCATCACCATACCCAACAACGGTTAAAACCTCTGCATTCCAATTACGGGACAATCCGGATCCGATTCAATCCCGGATTTGATTGATCCAATTGTTAAAAACACCATCAGTAAAAATATGAAAAGCCAAATTAACATTTTGTTGATCATTGAAGACCCTCTGTTTTCACCTTCTTTCTAAATAGATAACGCAGGTAATACCCAAAAGGTTTGCAAGGAAAATGATTATATTCAGTTAGATTTCAGATAACATCATTATTTTTTTAATTTTCGAATCTGCTCTTTATAGTCCGGATAGATCACCTTTTCTTCGGTTATGATTGCAGTAATAAATCTATTGGGAGTAATATCAAAGGCAGGATGAATCACTTCTGTTTCCGGATCGGCAATGATCTGATTTCTGAAATAAATAATTTCTTCCTTTCCTCTTTCTTCGATTGGTATTTCACTGCCAGTATCCAAGGTAAAATCAAAGGTTGAAATAGGGGCCGCCACATAAAATGGTATTTGATGATAGTCCGCCAGAACCGCAATTGAATAGGTCCCGATTTTATTGGCGGTATCTCCATTCTGAACGATTCGATCTGCCCCAACAATTACTCCATCAATCATTCCCTTTGACATCAGGTACCCCACCGAATTATCCGTGACCAGTTTCACCGGAATTCCATCCTTTTGCAACTCCCAAACTGTCAATCGGGCACCCTGAAGGTAGGGTCTGGTTTCAGCGGCAATTACACAGATCTGCTTTTTATTTTCAACAGCAGACCGGATAACTCCCAGGGCCGTACCATAGCCAGCCGTTGCCAATGATCCCGCATTGCAATAAGTGAGAATTGTTTGTCCGGATTTTATTAAACGCTGCCCATTCTTGCCAATTTTTCGATTGATGGAAACATCTTCCCTATCGATTTTTAATGCCTCCTTGACAATATTCTCCCTTAAGGCATCTGAATCATGCCGGTAACGGTGATACACACGCTCCATTCTATCCAGAGCCCAAACCAAGTTTACAGCCGTGGGGCGGGTTTGGGCAAACACATTGATTATTTTTTTAAATTCATGTTCATCGGAGGCCTCTCCTTTTACCACAGCCAGTGCAATACCCATGGCTGCCGCAACTCCAATGGCCGGAGCTCCTCTGATCGCCATATCTTTAATGCTCCTAACAATATCTCTGTAATCATGATGAATCATCATTTCTTCCTTTTCCGGAAGAAGACGCTGGTCCAGCATATATACCCTATCATTATTCCACTCAATGGCTGGATACATTAATTCTCCTTGGGGAATTCTTTACAAATGATATTTAGAAAAAAACTTACCTCACCCAACCCGGGGGGACTCCCGCTTTTCTTGCCTTTTCAGATAAATCACTCAACTGATTTTGTAGACTCTCCAGTTTCAATTTATTCTTATTATGTTCTACAGTAAATTTGTCAATTTGATTTTTCAGGTCAATTTTTTGGAGGGGGAGATTCATAGAAAGATGGTCGGTTACCATTTGATTAAAGACTAGCTGATCCGCTTCAACTTTTTTATTTAATTCCGCAACTTGTTTTTCCAGCTTATTTTTTAGATCGCTCCAGTATTTCCTTTCTTTCTGGGGATCTTTCTTTTGAACAGTGCTATTTTCCACTTGCTTTTCTTCTTGATCCAAGGTTTCCACCTCTCCCGTGAATTGGACAAACCCGTAATTTATTTCAGGGACTTTGATGGAAGCCAGATTATAATTGGTGAGTTTATATTTTGATTTTTGTATTTTTTTTCTTCTTTTTTCCTCTTCTTTTTTTAATTTCACCAAATCCACGGTATCGGGGAAAACACAAGGAGTGAAAATACTTATTATAAAAAAAGAAAGAACAACCAGTATCAAACTCCTCATTTTCCAATCACCTGAATATGAACCAACCTGTTTTTTCTTCTCTGCTCTTCACTGGTATTGTCAAATGGCGACTCTTTTTCTCCATAAAAATAGCTTTCAATGAAATTCTCCGCGATGTCATATTTATTGATTAACATCTCCCGAACCCGATCTACCCTTTCTTTTGAAATTTTCAGGTTGTATTCGAGGCCGCCAATACCGCAGGCATATCCTTTCAGTATAACAACAAATTCAGATTTAGATTTGATAAATTCCTTTATTCTTCCAAACTCAATCTCATAACTGGGATCAATGCTCTTGCTATCCAGATCAAACAAAATACTGATTTCAACTTTTTGGATTTCATCCGGTAATTTTCCAGATTTCAAGGCTTCAACAATCGGAATTTTTTCAACATCTTCCAGCGTTTCTTCAGGTTCCTCAGAAATCAAGACCACCCGGTTTCCAATTCCTATGGCGTAGGTGGAATCTAAAATTTTTACGGTTGAATTGGTATTCTGGGGATTGACTACAATGCCGAGTCCTGTTATAACCGGCGGCAGGTCATTTTTGATTATCTTGAAAAACAAAAGGAAATCTCCTTTGGCCACCAGGGCTTTGCCAAGATCAACCGCCACAAAATTGGAAGTACCGGCAATTTCTCTTTCAACCCCAATTATCAGATCACTGTAAACCACTCTCCCCTCAAAGGGTGACTCAGGTAATCGACATTCCTGATAATCAATTTTTTTCTTAAAAACCGTGTCTTCTGGTTTGAATGGCAATAAAATATCATCAAGATGAACCATGTCACAACCTTTTCTCAAGGTAATAACCGCTCTATCTTCATATACACACGTTACTTCTGCCAGAGATTTTTTTAAATAGTAAATTCCCAACGATTTTAATGAAAAGGGATTGGAAATCCGCTTACCCTGCTCAAGTACGATCCACATATCTCCTTCTTTAATACCATCAACCGAGCCCCTATTAATAAAAAGTTTATCTCCGTCAGCATAAGCACTTTTATTCAAAAACATCTCTTCTGCACCGATAATAACCACATCCCGGATGATTTTTTTACCGATAAAAAAAGAACAATACAGATCGCTTTCAGAGATTAAAGTAGATGCGGGTTTAAATGAGTAACTCTTTGTTAGACTAAAAACTTTCTGTTCATCTTGTGAAAAAAGGGCAAGGCAAAAAACCATAACCAAAAATGCAACAAAAAATTTTTTCATTGTTCTCTCCTATTGTAAAAAAATACTAACTCCCCGGAAAAATTCCCGAAAAACAACTTAAACATAAGCATTACACTTTATTTAATAAAACAAAATAAGGATTTTGTCAAGTTTATTTCCATATGTTGCTCAATCAATTAAATGCATACGTTTATAAAAAACCTCCCGGATGTCGCGAAATTAAAATTGACAGCAACGTGGTTTTATAGTAAAAATAGACATGTATTATTTTTGCCGAATTGATGTGAAATAGAAATGACCAAAAGTATTGCAGAAAATCCAATCCCCCTCATGTTAAAAAATATTTTAAAAGGAAAAGTCAGCGGAGAATTGACTATAACCCTGACCCAACATTCGAAAAAATTATTCTTCTCCCAGGGCATTCTTAAGTTTGCACAATCCAATATCAAACAAGAAAGATTGGGGGAAATTTTATTTAAAATCGGGAAAATAAACCAAACCCAATTCTGGAATATTCATAAACTTTTGGAAGGTGAAACAGATAAAATCGGTAAAATTCTGGTTCAAAAGAATATTATTACCCAGAAGGACGTCTTTTTTGGACTGGTTTCCCAGTTCCGAATTATCGCGCTCTCAATATTTGAACTGGAGTCCGGGCAATGGGAATTCCAGGAAAAAATTCCCGATGTGCCCGGGGATCTAAGCTTTAATATCGAACTCCCTTCAATCATCGTTGAGGGGATGAACAAAGTCAATAATTTGTCATTTTACACAAATAAATTTAAATCATTTTCTCCTTATGTCATCAATCTTCATCCCAGCCATAAGGATATGCTCACTGCAGAGGATATGAATATCCTACAAATCTTGTCCGATCACAAAAACACCTCATCTGAAAAGTTGATGACTCATCTAAAAATTTCTGAGGGTATTTTTTGGAGAAAAATGATAATTTTATACCTTCTCGATATCATTGATTTCAAGGAAATCCAATTAGAGAAAACCATTGACAAGAACGTCGAAGAGTTGCTGAAATATTATGATAAAATAAGATTTAAAAAAACGGATTACTATGAATTGCTCGGCATAAAAAATTCCAGCCAGGTAAATGAAATCAAGGAAGCATATTTCTCATTAGCCAAGAAATTTCATCCTGACCGGATAAACAATTCAGTAGGTTCGGAAATAAAAGAAAAGGCCAATTTCGTATTCGCTACTATCAACAAGGCCTATGACACCCTGAGTAATGAAAACAGAAAAGAAGAATACGATTCCAAAGGATACAAGGAAAGTGATCAGGAAGACTCCAAACAGGTAAACCTGAAAGAAAAAGCCCGGATTTTATTTTTGAAGGCAAAAACACTCTACAACAAAAAACAGTACTGGGAAGCCGCATCACTGCTTGATGAAGCAGTTAAGATAGACAACAACAAACCGGCTTATATCTTATTGCTGGGTCTCAGTCAAATGAATACCGACACCTTGAGAAGAATGGCGGAAAAGAACTTGCAGAAGGCAATTGAACTGGAACCATGGAATTCCGAACCTTTAATCGCCATGGGAAAACTCTTTCTTTATGAAGGATTGAAAAAAAGAGCCGAAACATTTTTCCGAAAAGCATTATCCATAAATCCGGAAAATAAAATCGCCAAAAAAAAGCTTGATGAAATTAACAAGAGCTCATCAAAAAGAATATCAATCGGTTCCATCTTCGGAAAAAAGAAGAATTAATCCACGATATTCAATTCTTTATTCAATATTTTTTTTATTTTTCCCACTACATTCTGGACCTGTTTGTTCAACTGAGAAGCCTGACTGCTTATTTTTGTTTTAAAACCCTCATCTTCGATGCCTTTAAGATTTATCATGACATTGTAAAGCGCCGCTTCTGCTGCAGCGGAAGCTGTTAATCCGGCAACACCAGCATCGGACAGAGAATTCCTGTTCCCCTTTTCAGTAACCATTAAGGCCAAATCAGCTGCATTCTTTGATTTTTCCAAGACCGAAAGTGGAACCAAGGTAGCTGCTTTGGTGGCTTCCAGAATTTGATTGTTTCTGTAGTCAATTTCTTGGTCGGTTTTTTTAGGCAAGGAGAAACAATCCATAATCTTATTGAAAGCTTCTGTATCTTTATCAATGGCCTCAACAAAAAAATCTTTGAGTTGTTGTGCTTTTTCTGCTACCGATATCATTTCATCGCGAATGTCTTTGTACTCTTTCTTGTTATAGGTCAGATTTCCAACCATGGCGCTCAAACCAGAACAAAGGGCTCCGTTAACTGCAGCCACACTACCTCCGCCCGGTGCAGGTGAATCAGAGGCCAGTTCATCCATAAATTCATAACTGTTCATGGAAGCCAACCTGCCTGGTTTTTTAAAGCGGTACTCGATTATTTTATGCTGAGGATTGAACTCAGCCACATCTTCCATACCCAGGGATTGAACCGCTATTCTTACCAATTCCTTTTGAGCGACTCCAGTTGATGAACCCTGCTTTTTTAAAAAATGCCTTCCCACTTCCAAAATGGCCTCGAAAGGTATTAATCCTACCAGCTCGCTCCCGGTAACCCGAACCCCAAAGGTATGGGCGAACTTTTCTGCCTCCTCAAAAACCCGATACAGAGGTGTGATTTTATAATTCAGGAGGTTAATCGAAATCTGGGCCATATTGTATTCATCTATATACCAACCAACTCCTCTGACTGCCTTCAGGGTGCCGGGAATTCGCTCCTTTTTCCCGGTCTCTTTATTTTTCACCATTCTTCCCTTTTCTCTTATTCGGTTGGCTATTTTTCTGGCGATTTTTACATCTCTGGTATTTAAATTAACATTGTAAGCAATCAGAAATTCCCTGGCCCCAATCACAGTAGCACCGGCTTTTTTATTAAAGACCGGTTTACCATAATCCGGTTTATATTTTTCAGTTTTTAATTTTTCAGGTAGCGCTTCATACTCTCCTTCCCTGATAAATGCCAGGCTTCTTCTCTCTTCAGATAGGGCCGCTTCTTCATACAGATAAACCGGAATATTCAATTCTTCTGCCACTCTTTCAGCCAAGCTTTTGGCTATGGCCACACAGTCCTCCATGGTTACTCCCGAAACCGGTACAAACGGACATACATCCGTTGCCCCCATTCGGGGGTGTTCGCCGCTATGAATGGCCATGTCAATAAGTTCTGATGCCTTTTTTATGGCTTGAAAAGCAGCTTCCAGAACGCCTTCGGGAGATCCTGCCATCGTAACCACAGTCCGATTGGTATCCTTGCCCGGATCTACATCCAAAAGCATTACATTTTCTACTTTTTCTATCTCACCTGTGATCTGGTTGATGATGGACATATCTCTGCCTTCTGAAAAGTTCGGAACACATTCAACTATTTTTTCCATTCATACCTCCTCAAGATTTTTCTCTTTTTTTTTGATTTTTCTTTCTCCAGGAATCGATTTCTTTGTGATTCCCCGACAATAATATCTCTGGGACTTTTAATCCCCTGATCTCTCTGGGCTGGGTATACTGAGGAAATGCATATTGATCCGGATAAAAGAAAGAATCGGTCTCCAGAGACCTCGGATTTCCCACCACTCCGGCCAACATTCTGCTTACGCTCTCAATCAATACCTCAGCGGCAACTTCTCCACCCATTAACACATATTCGCCGATGGAGATTTCCTCATCGACCAACGTATCGATAACCCGCTGATCAACACCTTCATACCGGCCGCAAATGCATATTAAATGCTGTTCTTGTGCTAACTCTTTTATTTTTTTTTGATTTAAAAGATTTCCATAAGCAGAAAAAAGAATGACTTTGCCATTATTCTTTTGGGTCACATGCTCAATGGCATTAAACAGAGGTTCGGGCATCATAACCATTCCGGCTCCGCCAGCAAAAGGCCGGTCATCCACTTTTTTATGTTTATCCCGAGTAAATATTCTTAAATCGTATGTGTCCAGCTGAATGATATTCTCTTCAATGGCTTTGGAAACCAAACCATATTTTGCAAAACTTTTTATTAAATCAGGGAATATGGAAATAATTGAAAACTTCATTTATTCAAATCCCATAATCCCTCGGGAGGATCGATGATGATTAACCCTTCATTCATTCTTATCTCATGGATGATTTCATCACTGAAGGGAATATAGATAATTTCTTCGTTATTGGAAATTTCAAACACCTTATTCAGGCCAAATTGCTTTATGTCCCGGACTGTTCCCCACAATTTTTCATGAATATCTCTTACCAAAAAGTGAATCATGGACTTATCTTCTTCCTGAATTATCTTATCTAAAATGAAAACCGAATATCCGATTAATTTGTAAGCCTCTTCTATGGTATTGACATCATAAAATTTCAGAATGAATTTGCTGTTTATCCGTTTACTGTATTCAATCTTTTGTTTTTTTATATATTTCTCCGATTTCAGGATGACGACCTGATCCTTTTTTAAACTTAAGTTATCACAATAAGGTTCAAGCCCAATGACAATTTCCCCTTTATTGCCTTTAATTTTTAAGATTTTTCCAAAAGAAATCAAATAGAATTATTGATCGTAATTTTCGATAATTTCAAGATTATATCTTCTTCTATGCTTCATCCCGGAAGCAGCAAGGATAGTTCTAATAGCTCTGGCAGTTCTCCCTTGTTTTCCAATTACCTTACCGAGATCAGAGGGCGCCACATGTAGTTCCAGAATAGTTGTCTGTTCTCCATCAATCTGAGTTACCTTTACCTGATCAGGATTGTCAACCAATGATTTGCATACTGTTTCCACGAGCTGTTTCACGCTGTCCTCCTTAATTATCCGTTTTAACTTTCTTCAATAAGGACTTAACTGTTTGAGATGCTTTTGCTCCTTTTTTTATCCATTCATCATATTTGTCGACATCAATCTTTATTTCCACGGGATCGGTCATGGGATTATAATGTCCGATTAATTCAATATATCTCGACTCTCTGGGTTTTTCCTTGTCCATTGCCACAATCCTGTAAAAAGGCCTGCGCTTGGTTCCTCGTCTTGTCAATCTAATCACAACCATTAATTGTTATCTCCTTAAAAACCAATACTGCAACACTCCCTTCTGATTTCATCAAAAAAGACCCATTGCAGGTAGAAATCTACATCATTTTTGATAAAAAGTCAAATTTTCTCAGCATCTTTCTAAAAAACGGCTTTTTCATATACTTCTTCATCTCAACATATTGTTTCAGCAGTTGATTCACTTCCTGAACCGTGCGGCCCGAGCCCCTGGCTATTCGCAATCGTCTTCTTCCATTAACAATCTTAGGTTTTTCCTTCTCTTTTTTCGTCATTGAGCTAATGATGGCAATCAAGTACTTGATTTTGTTATCATCAATCTGGGGGTTGCTTTGCCCCGTATTCATTCCCAAATTAGGGGCCATATTCGGCAACATACCCATGATATCACTCATGGATCCAAGCTTTTGAACCTGCTTCAACTGAGACAGAAAATCATCCAGGGTAAATTCATCTCTCAACATTTTTCGAGCTGTTATTTCAGCTTGTTTCTGGTCGAATTTATCTTCCGCTTTCTCAATCAGGGTTAACACATCGCCCATTCCCAGAATTTTTGAAGCTATTCTATCGGGATAAAATTTTTGGAAATCACTGTTTTTTTCACCTATACCCACAAATTTTATCGGTTTTCCGGTAACCTTCACGATCGATAAGGCTGCACCACCACGGGAGTCTGCATCCAGCTTGGTTAGTATAATGGAATCAATTCCTATTTCTTCCGCAAAAACAAGAGCAGAATTTACTGCATCCTGACCGGTCAGAGAATCAGCCACAAATATCACTTCAGTTGGATTTAAATCCCGCTTAATCATCTTCAATTCAGTCATCAGGTCATCATCGACATGAAGCCTTCCGGCAGTATCGGCGATTACATAATCATATCCATATTCTCTGGAGACAGAAAGCAGTTTTTTAACAATTTTTTTTATTTTATCCCCTTCAGTCTTGAAGTAATTCACCCCAACATCCCGAGCAATTGTTTCAAGTTGTTCTCCTGCGGCAAACCTCTTCAAATCAAGCGAACACAAAAGAGAAGAGCTTCCTGCTTCCTTCAAATGGAGAGATAGTTTTCCGGCTGTTGTGGTCTTTCCCGTGCCCTGCAGCCCCACCAGCATGATAATGGATGGCTTTAAGGCAGATTGATTTAATTCTTTGAATTCAGAACCGAGTAATGTCTCCAATTCCGTTCTGACTATCTTTATAACTTGCTGATAGGGAGTTAAACTTTCCTGTACTTCTTTCCCCAGAGACTTTTCCCGGATATTTTCAATAAATTCTTTTACGACTTTAAAATTTACATCGGCCTCTAACAATGACAGTTTTATTTCCCGTAAGGCCTGTTTTATATTATCTTCTGTGACTTTTACTTCACCTTTAAGATATTTAAAGACACTGGTAAATTTTCCGCTTAAATTATCAAACATGTTTACCTACTCTCAATTTTAACACAAATGGGCCCTTCAATAAACCCGAAGGGATTTTCAGGACCTAAAATATGATAGGAAAATCAAAAGGGATGCGAGGATCTAAATACAGTCAAAAAAGCACTATTTAGCTTCCTTGATCCTTGGACCATAGGTAAATAGACCGTTTGAAAAAATGATATCATTCTCAAAATGATTCAAAGAAGTCACATCATAAACTCCATTTTGTGACCAGTTCACGGTTCCGTCCCCATGTTGTCCGCCGGATCCGAGTGAATAAGAATCCCCGTCCTCTCCGGTACCGTGGGTATAAGCAAATATATTACCCCACCCATCCCTGAAGGGGATTTTTTTCATATAAAATGGCACAAACCAGTCCACATTCAGGTTTGAAATATTATTGGAAATATTGGGTGCAATAGATAGATCGATAATATACGCCTCAATGGCAGTCCCCACCAGTTTCATGTCCGCCATGGTTGTTTTTTGCTTGCCTTTTTGAATGGCAATCATCAAATTGGGAATTGCCAGAGCGGCAATGATTCCGATTATCGCCACAACTATTAATAATTCCACCAGTGTAAAGCCGGTTGGTTTCACTATAATCTCCAAATTGGTACTCTGGTAATAATGTATACAATTTTCATGCCAATTTTAAATGTTGATATAATGCGATTTCAACAAAACCCAGGAAACATGTTGACAAATTCTGTCATTAAAAGCACAAAATATTGTTATTCCCGGGAATCCCGATTAATCACCTGAACCCTCAACCATTTTCAACTATACTTTTTATAGCAGCTATTTTTCAATACCCAATCGGGCCGAAACCTGTTTATCATAGTAGTGCTTGACATTTTTCATATCGGTGATGAGATGAGCCCGTTTTAATATTTCTTCAGGGGCATTTCGCCCGGTCAAGATCAATTCAATATCATCGGGTTTGGCATCCAATATTTCAAGCACCAGACCTATATCAATAATTTTAAAATTAAGTAAAATGTTAATTTCATCCAGGATAATGATGTCGTATTCTCCTGATTTCAACACACTTTTCACAGCATCAAGGCCTTCCAGTGCAGCCATTCTCTCTTTATCGGTCACCGGATCTCCCTTAAAATGAAAATCAGGTAACCCGAATTGTTGAATATTAATATAATGGGACAAATATTTTCGGATGACAATCAATTCCCCGTATTCTCCCTTTTTCATAAACTGGGCAATATAACTTTTTTTCCCTCTGCCTGCTGCCCGGATGGCAAGACCGATTGCAGCAGTGGTTTTCCCCTTCCCATCTCCAGTATAAACCTGAATATATCCTTTTCTCCTCATTTAACCAGTATAACAGACCACACCTGATTTACAATAACCCCTTATCCTTGACAATATCTATCCTTTCACTTATAAATTAAATATTCAAGTTATTCAACTGGAGTGGAACATGTACAAAAAAACTATATCTTGGGGGCTTTTCATTCTTTTTATTTTTTTCACACTCCCTTATTTAGAATCGAATAATGGAAAATTCCATCAATTAACCATGAACCGGGAAATCGCCTCCAAATTTGCATCCATGGCTTTGAGATGTATTGAAAAAGAGTATCCCAACAAACCGTCGCATGTGATGAACAATGAAAAAGAAGTATGGAATCCCAGAATTATGCATCCGGTTTTTTACGGATGTTTTGACTGGCATTCAGCTGTACACGGACATTGGATGTTAATTCGTCTCCTGAAGAGATTCCCGGATCTGGTGGGCAGCCAGAAAATCAGAAATGCGCTGAATCGGAATTTGCAGAAGAATAAAATTCTCAAAGAAGTTGAATATTTTCAACAAGAAGGCAGAAAATCCTTTGAACGGACCTATGGCTGGGCATGGTTACTTAAATTGGTAGAAGAACTGGATGGCTGGAATGATAAGCAGGCAAAAATATGGCGACACAATTTGATACCTCTTGAAAAAGAAATCATTAACCTGTATCTTGAATTTTTTCCCAAACAAACCTATCCGATCCGTACCGGTGTTCACCCCAACACAGCATTCGGACTATCCTTTGCTCTGGATTACGCCAGGCAGCTAAAAAACCATGAATTGGAAACCTTAATCATTGAAAGAAGCAAAACCTACTTTAATCATGACAAAAACTGTCCGGCTTCCTGGGAACCCGGCGGCGAGGATTTTTTCTCCCCATGTCTGATGGAAGCCGACCTGATGAGGCGAATCCTGGAGCCGCGTATGTTTATCAAATGGTTTCAGGAATTTTTACCGGATATGATTAACAGCAAACCCAGAATTCTTCTCGAACCTGCCATTGTCACTGACCGGAGTGATGGTAAACTGGTTCACCTGGATGGTGTAAATCTGAGCCGTGCCTGGTGCATGAAACACATTGCAGGGGTTTTCCCCGAAAACCACCCTATTCGAAAAATTCTCATTCAATCGGCTATCAAACACGCCACCGATGCCCTGAATAATATCTCCAGCGGTGACTATGCAGGAGAACACTGGCTGGC